>CAZUMW010000025.1:0-63760 GCA_964621615.1 uncultured Thermodesulfobacteriota bacterium | reverse complement strand
ATCACTATGCCATGGCGGGACTATCTTGTGAAGATGGGGTTTATGGATCGCTTACAAAAAATCGAAAGACCCGGGCACTGATCGAGGCACGATTTAAAGAAGGGTTCACACTTGAAAATTTCAAAACGGTCCATCAGGTAAAAGTGGCCGATTGGCTGCATAGCCCGGAATTTAGAAAATATCTTCGACCGGTCACCTTATACGGCTCAAAATTCGAGTCGTATTTGAACCAGCCCGACGCACCGTTGAAAACAGTGTCGGAAAAAACGGTTTTGAACATCCAAAACGCCGACAATTTGCTGAAACGGCTTACAGGAGACAAAAACAATGTGTGACGAAAAAATTCTCAAACACTTGATTCTCGCTGCCGAAGCGCATCGCGTCGAATTATCAGAGGCGCAGCAATATTTCTATCTCCAGGAATTTAAGAAATATCAAGACGAGAATTTAGAAAAAATTTTCAACTGGATCATTACGCAGTGCAAGTTTTTCCCGAAAATTTGCGAGATACGCGAAATGATCTCAGGAACACCTGATGATCGTGCATTGTATGCATGGAATGATTTCTTACACGCACTTCGCCATGTCGGCACGCACAAAAGTGTCGTGTTCGCTGATCCTGTCATCCATACGGTCATCAAGACTTTGTTCGGCTCTTGGTCCCGCGCCGGTGAGACCAAGGAGACGGACCTGCCCTTTTTAGAAAAACGCTTCATAGCTGAATACAAGGCCCTGAAAAAAACCAGCTGTTCCCATCCAGCATACTTGCCTGGCAGGTCGGAACAGAAAAATGTTCGCAACGGCTTTCCTGCCGATAAACCGGTACTCGTCGGCAATTCGAAAAATATAAATGCACTGCCGTTGAGTGATCAAACACTTGAATTTGAGGACTTGATGACAGAAATACACCGGCGCAGTTCGAAAAACGAACACGCAGCGCTTTCCGAAAATGAAGCGTAAATTTTACGTACTGTTAAGGAAACATTTAGAAATGCCAAAACCAAAAATTGACAAACTAAAGTTAAACCAATTACTTCGCTCTGGAAAATCCGTTACCGACGTTGCTAAATATTTCAATGTAACGCCCGGGGCAATCAGCCAGGCAAAAAAGGAACTAAACGTCGCGGTGGTTAAAAACATGACGATGGAGTCGGCCCACAAGGTGGTGGCAGAAGAGATCGACACCCTTGCCCAGCTGCGAAGAATTAATGCGGATGCCAACGAGCTGCTCGATACCCTGCGCGCAGAGGTTGTACATGACGCCGGCAACAAGTCATCCCGTGAGCTGGCGCTTCGAACCATGGCAGAAATCAGAAGCCAGCTTAATTTGCAGCTTACGATCTATCAGACACTTTTTGATATGCAGGCAGCAGCAGAATTTCAAAAAACAGTCCTTGAAACCATAGGGGAGGTAGCACCCGATGTCCGGGACAGAATCATATCGAAGCTCAAGGAGAGGAAAGCTGTTCGATCAACTATTGCAGTCTCTTGAGGGGCTCACGGTAAAAGACAGCCACGACTTCAACCAATATCAACACGACCCGGTGGCCTTTGGAGAAAACATCCTGGGTGAAGAATACACCCTGGATGTAAAAACCCTGATGCGGGCCGTCTGTGAGCACCCGGTGACCATCGCCCGCTCGGCAAATGCGGTGGGCAAAACCCATGCCGCTGCCCGTATTGCCCTGTGGTGGTACAAGTGTTTTTCCCAGGCGCAGGTCTACACCGCCGCCGCCCCGCCGGAGGCAAATCTTAAGAAGCTTCTTTGGGGGGAAATCGGCGGCATCGTTGAGCAGCATCCCGACTTGTTTGAAAACGACACGGTGACCACTTTGCACATAGCGCGCTCTGCACAGTCCTTTATCACCGGGGTGACGATTCCCTCAAGCGGCACCGAAACACAGCGGGAATCCCGCTTTGCCGGCAAACATGCCCCGCACCTGTTGTTCGTGCTGGATGAGGCCGATGCGATTCCCGATGAAGTGTTCCGGGCGATCGAGTCCTGCATGTCTGGCGGCCATGCCCGGATGCTGGTGATGTTTAACCCTCGAAGTGAAGTGGGCGAGGTTGCCCGCATGGAGCGCGACGGCCGGGCGCATGTGGTACCGCTGTCGGCCTTGGCTCATCCAAACGTTGCATCCGCCGGCACCATTATTGCCGGGGCGGTGACCAGAGAAACAACAATCCGGCGTATTCATGAATGGTGCCGGCCGCTTGCTGAGGGGGAGCAGGAGGAGGGTGATTGCTTTTTGTTGCCCGACTACCTTATCGGGCAAACCGCACAAACCCAAAGCGGCAGCACCTACCCGCCCCTTGCTCCCGGCCGGTACAAAATTGTTGAGCCGGCGTTTTCCTACATGGTGCTTGGCCGGTATCCGGCACAAAGCACCAGCCAGCTGATCAGCCGGCAGTGGATCGCACAGGCACGGCAGCGCTGGGACGCCTCCGTTGCCGCCCATGGTCAGCGGCCACCGGAAAACGTACTGCCCACGATGGGCCTCGATGTCGGGGAGTTCGGCAGTGACGCCAATGTGGTCTGCCTGCGCTACGGCGGATTCGTTTCGCCTCTTGTTGCCTGGGGCGGTGTGGATACCTGCGTGACCGGGGACCGTGCGGCAGACATTTACCGAAAGCACACGGTTTCGACCTGCAATGTGGATGCAACCGGACTCGGCGCCGGTGTTGCGCCCCATATGCAGCGGCTGGGGTGCAGCGCGGTTCCGGTCAAGGTTGCCGCGGCACCGACCCTGACCGGCGGGGACCTGGGGGAGTTTTCCTTGCTGCGCGATCAGCTGTGGTGGTTGTGCCGGGAGTGGCTCAGGACCGACCCGGGGGCCATGCTGCCCCCTGATGAACAGCTTGCCGAGGAGCTTGCCTGTCCCACCTATGAGATCTATAACGGCAAAATCCGGGTCATGAAAAAACAGACCATGCGCGAGTTGTTGAAACGATCCCCGGACCGGGCTGATGCCCTGTGTTTGACCTTTTATGCCCGCGGGTTTTTTGACGGGTGTTTCTGACAAGGAGAACAATGATGCAGCAGATTCTTTTTTCACGGAAGACCGAATTGGGTATCGAGGTGTTTGTGCGCGCACCGGATGGCGGTGACACGATCTGCTCCTTTGACAGCATGATCGGCGGGCTGTCATGGCCTGCTGGACGGTTCCCGGGCTACTTTTGCATATGCGGTGTCCAGCGGGATCCGTCCCGGGCGCACGCCCCCGGACAGGACCACTCGCTGCGGCTGCTTGCAGAACAGCAAACCGGGTTCCTGGATGATCTGTGTTCGCGGGTGACCGAAACGGCACGGCTCTTAAATTGCGACTACCTTGCCACGGCCGAGCAAAACGACCAAACCGGCGCCTTTCACCAGGGCTTTGCAACCTATGTGCGCAGGCAGGCCATACACCGTGTCCGCCTGGTGGTTGCCCCGTTTGCCGGCAATGTTGAGTTCGGGCTGTATCTGGCACGGGATATGGGCAAAGCAAAACGGCTTGACATCCCGGCTCCCAGCATCCTTCACACCCAGATGAGCACGTTCCGGCTCGAAGACATCGGCGCTGACACCGAGAAAAACTTCTACGCCTTGAATGCCCTGCGATATGTGCTGGGCTTTTTTTATATGCATCGCGGCAGAAAAACCCCTAAACGGGAGGTGGTTGCCTGTCCGCATGCCCGGGGCTGGTATTAGACAGGACGCTGTATGTACAGCAAAAAAAAGGACCTTTAGAAAAGGCCGTTAATATGAATCATAAAAAACCGAATGGTGAGCAGTATCTTGATTTGAAAGGTCTGTCTGAATATTCATCGATTCCGGTGCGCACGCTGCGAGAATACCTCTCCGATGTGGACAATCCGATCCCGGCGTTTCGGCTGCAACGAAAGATTCTTGTGAGGGTAGGGGAGTTTGACCGGTGGATGGAGGGGTACCGGCTCGATAACACAAAACTTGACCGCATGGTGGATGAGCTTCTCGATGGTATCGCCTGACCGTGAAATAATTATATTGCAGCCCCGGTTTTTTCTGTGGCACAATGACTGGTGCCATATAGGGTGTTTTCTGCGCACGTTAGAAAGGAGGGATATATGGGAGTAACCGTGCGCGAAAAACCCAAAGGCTCCGGTACCTACTGGGTCTTTATTGCCCATGACGGCAAGCGCCGTTCAAAGCGGATCGGGGACAAAAAGGCGGCACGTGCATTTGCACAAAAAGCCCGGCAGAAACTTGCCGCAGAAGATGTCGGCTGGATCGATGACACCCGGCAGATACCGCTTTTTGAGCAGTATGCACAGCAGTGGCTGGAACATTACATACGGCCGCTGCGACGTGAGACCACCTATTGCCGGTACAAAGATATTTTGCACACGAAAGTCTGTCCGGTAATCGGCAAAAAGGCCCTCGATCAGATTCGGCGCTCGGAGCTGCGATCTTTTTTGTTTGGCCTGTATGAGAAGGGCTACTCTCGAAGCACCATCGCACTGGTGAAAGACGTGATAAGCGGTCCGTTTAATTATGCCATTGACGATGAGCTTATCAGCACTAACCCGACTGCGGGGCTTTTGAAGCGAATGGAAATAAAACGGGACAAAACCATTCACTGTGAACCGTTCACCCAGGATGAGGTGGCATTTTTTTTACAGGTGTGCCGGCAGCGGTACCCTGCCTGGCATCCGTTTTTTCTGTGTGCGTTTCGCACCGGAATGCGACTGGGGGAACTGCTCGGGCTGTGCTGGGGAGACATCGACTGGCAGGGCGCCTTTGTGACGGTCAAGCGCTCTTTTCGGCGCGGCAGCCTCGGGCGGACCAAAACGGGAAAATCCCGCCGGGTGGACATGTCGGCGCAGCTCATACGGTGTCTGCGGCAGCACTACACCGAGGCCAAGCGGCAGGTGCTTATGTCCGGCCGGGATATTTTTACCGAGCCGGTGTTTTGCCGAAACGGTAAGCGGCGGGACCAGAACATGGTCCGGTATACATTCAACCGGGTGTTGAAAGCGGCCGGGCTTCGACACATAAGGCTGCATGATATCCGCCACACCTATGCCAGTTTACTGTTGTCATCGGGGGTGAGCCCGATGTATGTCAAGGATCAGCTGGGCCATTCAAGCATCCAGATGACCGTTGACGTGTACGGCTCCTGGATCAGAAACACCGCCAACAGCGGCATTGTCGACCGGCTCGACAGTGCACCTGCCTGCACCCTATCTGCACCCTGCGCAAAAACAAAGCCCGAAACCAAAGCGATTTCGGGCTGTTAGCGAGATTTGGTGCCGAAGGCCGGACTCGAACCGGCACGAGGTTAACCCTCACAAGGTCCTGAACCTTGCGTGTCTACCAATTCCACCACTTCGGCGCACGTTTAAGTGTTTGCAATTTTAATTTTTTATACTTATAATAAAGATTTATTTTTGTCAAGAAGTTCCGTGTTTTTTTGTGCGGCTTATTCAACTCTAAAAATCACCTGAAAGCTTCCGGTCATGCTCACTGATAATGATAACTGCTTTGCCTGCGGCAGCAAAAATGCCGGGGGGATGCAGCTCTCTTTTTCCTGCAGCGATGACGGGCAGACGGTTGAGACGACTTTTGTGCCCGGGGAGCAGTTTCAGGGGTGGGCAGGAATTGTGCACGGCGGAATCATTGTCACGCTGCTTGACGAAATAATGGCAAAGGCGGCTGTGCACCGCGGGCTTACTGTTCTGACCGGCGAAATTAGCGCACGCTTCAGGGCACAGGCCAAGGTGGGGGAGCCCCTGCGATGCACAGGAAAGATTGATACGGTTAAGAAAAATATTATTTATGCCTCTGCCCGGATACTTTCCGGCAGCGGTTCACTGGTAGCTGAGGGCAGCGCCAAAATGGTCAACGCCGCCGGCGGTTGAAACCGGGTTAATTTAGCTCGCAAGAGCACATTGCCAAAGAATAAAGCATATAATGCAGATTATCACAGGAAGCAGAAACTGCCGTTCATATGATTTGCCGAATCCTGTTGTTACCCTGGGAAATTTCGATGGAGTTCATCTTGGGCATCAGAAAATACTGAACAAGGCGATTGAGCGCGCACGCGCCCTTCATGGCGTTTCCATCGTCTATACATTTTATCCGCACCCGCTGAATGTGCTCCGGCCTGAGGCTGAGCCGCTTAAAATTACCACATTTGAAGAAAAGGCCGATCTTATAGAAAAAGTCGGTATCGATTATCTTATATGTGAGCGCTTTTCCCGCGAATTCGCTGATAGAGAACCGGAGGAATTTGTCCGCACCGTTATCTGCGAGCGGATTAATCCGTGCGAAATCATTATCGGCAGCGATTACGCCTTCGGCAAAGGCCGAAAAGGTAATGTGACTCTGCTGGAGCACATGGGAAAAAATTATGGCTACCGGGTTCATGTGGTGCGGGATATCACCATCAAGAACATCCCGGTCCGCAGCACCACCATTCGCCGGTTTATCACTGAGGGGCGTGTATCGCTCGCCGCAAAGCTGCTGGGCAGCGATTACGCTATATCAGGAACAGTCGTGTACGGTCAGCGCCGAAGGATCGGTTTCCCAACCGCCAACTTAAGCCACATTAAGGATCTGGTGCCTGCAAACGGTATATACGCAATCTGGGCGAAAACGCCCTATGGAACATACGACGGTGTGGTCAATATCGGTGTTAATCCGACCTTTGAGGGAAAAAAGCGCACGATTGAGGCTCACCTGTTTGACTTTGCGGGCGACCTGTACGGAAAAGAAGTAACTCTGTATTTTGTGAAGCGCATTCGCGATGAGCGCAAATTTGACGGGCCTGAACAGCTTGCTGTGCAGATCCAAAAAGATATTGCAAAGACAAAAGCTATTTTAGCAAAACATTAAGGGCTCCGGCACCGGGCGGTACGTTGTTGTCACTGCGATGGGGGTGAACCGGATTAACAGTACAGCATTTATATGGAGGAGGACAATGAGCGAACCGAAAAGCAAAAACATTACCTGGCATCACGGCCTGGTGAGCAAGCAGGAGCGCGAGCAGCGCAATAAAAACCGCGGTGTGATTCTGTGGTATACAGGACTGTCGGGGTGCGGAAAGTCGACAATCGCCAACGCGGTCGAAAAAAAGCTGTTTGACATGGGCCATCATACCTATGTGCTTGATGGCGACAATATCCGCTTCGGGTTGAATAAAAATCTCGGGTTTTCGCCCGAGGACCGAACGGAAAATATCCGGCGGATCGGGGAAGTGGCAAAGCTGTTTGTCGATGCCGGCATCATTGTGTCCACCGCCTTTATTTCTCCGTACCGCAAGGACCGCGATCAGGTCAGAAGCATCGTGGAGGACGGCGACATGGTGGAGATCTTCGTGCAGTGCGATCTGGATACCTGCGAGCAGCGCGATCCCAAGGGGCTGTACAAAAAAGCGCGGGCAGGGGAGATTGCCGAGTTTACCGGTATTTCCGCGCCGTATGAAGAGCCGCTTAACGCAGAGATCACTATCGATTCCGGCGCAATGAATGTCGATCAGTGTGCGGATGCGGTGATCGGTTTTTTGCAGCACAACGGCTATTTGATGCTACCGGCGGAGAAGGCGGACCGCCCCGCTAATTAGTGTAATATCCCGGGATTGCGCACCATGCAGCAGGCACAATCCTGCAATGAAACAGCATATATACTAAAGAGAGGAATGCGTTATGGGAAGTTATCCAGTTCATGGCGGACTGCAGGAACCGGTTGACCGTATGGTCCCTGCGGATCAGGCAGCAGATATCAGGAAAAAAGCGGCATCTTTAAAAAAATACACCATCAGCCCGGCCGACCTGTCTACCCTTAACCGCATAGGCGACGGGGGTCTGTCACCGCTGACCGGCCCTATGGGGCGCGAAGAGTTCAATCAGGTTCTGGAAGAGGAGGTGATCGTCCGGAACGGCAAAAAATATGCATGGACGATCCCGCTGTCATTTCCGGTTATGAAGGATGAAGCAGACCGGCTTGCCGAGGGAGAGCAAGTCGCTATAATAACTGAAGACGGGCAAACAGTAGGCGTGCTCACCGTGAGCGACATTTTCCCGTTTGACAAGGATATGTATAACGAAAGGGTTTACGGAACAGCACGTACCGATCATCCCGGAGCCCGCATCGTAAACGATGACCCGCGCGGCTGGCTGCTCGGCGGCGAGGTGCAGGTGCTGCCGCAGGAGCCGAATCCCGATTTTGGCGAATACATACTGAGTCCGGCGAAAACCCGTCAGCTTTTCAAAGATCGTGGATGGGAAAAAATAGTTGCCTTTCAGACCAGAAACCCCCTGCATCGCGCACACGAGTATGCAATGGTGGCGGGAGCTGAAGCCGTCACACGGCAGGGTTGTTTTACCGGTGTTGTGCTTAACCCGCTGGTGGGTGAAACAAAATCAGATGATGTGCCGGCAAAAACGCGCATGGAATGCTATAAATGCCTTGTGGACAACCGGCTGCTTGGCGATGGCGGCGACAAGGACCAGCAGCTGTGGCAGGAGAGGGGGTATGACATCAACGATCAGTTTATTCTGCTGGGGCTTGATATAAAGATGTTCTACGCCGGCCCGAAAGAGGCGGTTATGCACGCCATATACCGGCAGAATTTCGGCTTCACCAATATCATTATCGGGCGCAAGCATGCGGACGCACCATTCGACGACGGGTCCGACATATGGGACCCGCTCGAGGCGCAGCGTAAATTCGAGCACCTCAATGGAGAGCTTCTTATCGAAAACGTCAATATCGGTTTTGCAGCTTATTATGAGGAGCTTGGTCACGTGGGGCTGGTGGATGTGCATAAGGATAAAGGGTGGACACCGGTTACTATTTCAGGCAGGGTGCTTAGAGAAATGTTCATGAACGAGCAGGTCCCCGATCCCCGGGTGATCAGGCCTGAAGTGTCAAAGATTCTCATAGAGAGCTATAAGCAGAAGAAAAATTAAGCCGCGCCGACCCGGCGCCGGACAGTTTTTTTTGCACACACATCGTATATCCCCGGCGGGCGCCGGGCAGGCTGTGTGCACGGGGGCGTGATACATAGATGGAATGGCAGGGATGGTTTACCCTCATAGTGCTGACGGCTATGATTATCGCCCTTGTGCGGGAGATGCTCGGCCCCGATATTATTGCCTTCATAGCCCTTTCAACGCTGGTATGCGCAGGCGTGCTGACCCCGAGCGAGGCGGTCATCGGCTTTTCCAACAAAGGCATGCTGACCGTCGCCCTGCTTTTTGTCGTTGCTGCCGCCATTCAGAATACCGGAGCGTTCTACGGCTTTTTTTTCCGGTTTATGCGCAGCCAGCGCGCAGGCTCAAAATCGTTTCTGCGCATTATTATGCCGGTCTCCCTGCTTTCGGCTTTTCTGAACAATACGCCCATAGTTGTTATGTTTGCCCCGCTTATCAGGCAATGGGCTATGGAGCATAAGCTCTCCCCGTCCAAGTATATGATCCCCCTGTCATACGGTGCAATCCTGGGAGGCATGTGCACCCTGATCGGCACCTCGACCACGCTCATTGTAAACGGCCTTATGATCGAGCACGGCATGGAGCCGATGGTGATGTTTGAGATTTCAAAAGTGGGAGCGGCGTGCCTCGTCGTCGGGCTGGTGTATCTGAAATTTGTCGGCGTAAAGCTGCTTCCCGACCGCAAGGACCTGATCGAGCATATCAGCCGGGCAGGCCGTGATTATCTGGTTGAGATGCGGGTGCAGCAAGACAGCCCCCTTATCGGCAAAAACATCGAGGAGGCGGGCTTGCGGCATCTGCGCGGGCTGTATCTTGTCAAAATTATCCGCGGGAAGGAAACAATAACCGCTGTTGCGCCCCTGATGCGGCTTCAGGGCGGCGATAAGCTGATTTTTACCGGCAAGGTGTCAACCATTCGCGAGCTTAAAAACCTCAAGGGCATCGTGCCCATAACCGGCCCCGATGAGGAAAGAGATCTTTCCAGCATCGACAAGCTGGCCGAAGCGGTGGTTTCGCCCTCGTCTCCGCTTATCGGAACAAGCATTCGCGACTCGAATTTCAGAACCCGATATCGCGCCTCGATACTTGCGGTGCATCGCAACGGCGAGCGTATTGACTCCAAAATAGGCGATATCGTACTGCGTCCCGGAGACACGCTCCTGCTGCTTACCTCGCCGGCATTTGACCGCACCTGGCTTCACTCAAAGGATTTTTACCTGGTTTCCGAGGTGCCGGAGAAAGGCCCGACCGCTACCAGGCAGAAGCCGGTTGCCCTGGGGATTCTGACTCTTATGATCGCTGTTGCAACAGCAGGCCCCTATCTGCCGGAGGTGGGTGGGCGCCCCATCAGCATGTTTATGTGTGCGCTGGGAGCTGCAGCCCTGATGATTGTAACGCGATGCATTTCGCCAAAGGAAGCGCGCAACGCGGTTGAGCTCAATGTGCTGCTGCTGATTGCCTGTGCATTCGGAATCGGAACGGCGCTTGAAAAAACCGGCCTTGCCGGGTTCATTGCAGACGGGATTATTTCGCTGTGCAGCTACGGGGGAAAGGTCGGGGTGCTTGCCGGCCTGTATCTGCTCACCATCGGATTCAGCGCGGTTATTACGAACAATGCGACGGCGGTTCTCATGTTTCCCATAGCCTATGCCGCAGCCGGCCATATCGGAGCCGAGCCGCGGGCCTTTGCCATTCTTGTTGCTATTGCCGCATCGGCTTCGTTCGCTACGCCGATCGCCTACCAGACAAATATGATCGTGTACGGACCGGGCGGGTACCGCTTCAGCGATTATCTCAGGGTTGGCATACCGCTGAACATCCTGCTGTGGATTACCGCGGTTGCGGTTATCCCCTTTGTGTGGAAAATCTGATTTCCGGGCCAGTGTTATGACCTCTGCAAAAACGATTGTAATCGGGCTGGACTGCGCTGCCCCGCAGCTGGTGTTTGAGCGCTGGCGAGAGAAGCTGCCCAATGTGTCGGGCCTTATTGAGCGCGGCCTGCACGGCCCGCTCCGAAGCTGCGTTCCGCCCGTTACCGTTCCTGCCTGGTCATGCATGATGAGCGGCAAGCATCCCGGAACGCTCGGCTGCTACGGCTTCAGGAACCGGAGCGATTATTCATACAGCAAGCTGTCTTTTGCCACATCGCGCGCCATCGCTGAAGATCGCGTGTGGGATATACTGTCCCGGAACGGAAAAAATGTGATTGTTGTCGGCGTTCCCCAGACCTATCCGCCGACGCCGGTTCGCGGCTGCATGGTGTCCGGATTTCTTACCCCTGATGTTTCCTGCCGCTACACGTATCCGGATGCGCTGGCCGGGGAGATCAGCAGCGCTTGCGGCGGGTATATTATCGATGTTGACGATTTCAGAACAGAGGACAAGCACGGCCTGCTTAAGCAGATTTATTCTTTGACCGAAAACCGCTTTTCGGTGTTCACCTACCTGCTGGAGCACAAGCCATGGGATTGTGCAATGATGGTCGATATGGGTATAGATCGCATTCATCACGGGTTCTGGCGGTTTATGGATCCTGAGCACCCGCGCTATGAGCCCGGCAATCCTTTTGAGGATGCTATTGCTCAATACTACCGGTTTGTAGATACAAAAATCGGAGAGGTGCTTCGCTATGCGGATGACCGCACTGCTGTTGTGGTGGTCTCAGATCATGGCGCGCGGGCAATGACGGGAGGCTTTTGTATTAACGAATGGCTTATGCAGAACGGATATCTCAGGCTTGCTGAGGTTCCTTCGGAGCAGGTTCCGCTTCGGCTCGATCAGATTGACTGGAAGCACACAGCCGCGTGGGCTGAGGGCGGCTATTTTGCCCGCATTTTTCTCAACGTCAAAGGTCGTGAGCCGGAGGGCATCATAGATTCAGCAGACTATGAGCAGGTGCGCAGCGGCATTGTCAGCAGGTTGCTGGCTACGAACGATGAGCAGGAAGAGCCGATCTGCAGTGCGGTCTACCGGCCGGAAGACGTCTATGACCGTATGAAAGGTATAGCGCCCGATTTGATGGCTTATTTTAAAAACCTGTCCTGGCGGTCGATCGGCAGCGTCGGCACCGGCACGCTGATTGTCAGCGAAAATGATACAGGACCTGATGATGCAAACCACTCCGAGGACGGCATCTGCATTATCAGTGACCCTCAGCGGATCGTTGCTGCCGGCTCAGGCTCTGTAGCCGGCATGTCCATTGTCGATATTGCACCGACACTGTGCGCGCTGTCGCAGGTTCCGGTTCCCGAAGATATGGAAGGCACGGTGATTTCAGGGTGATTGATCTGCATGTACACACAACTGCCTCTGACGGCTCGCTTACGCCGTCCGAGCTTGTGGCCTATGCCTCCCGGAAGGACCTTGAGGCGGTAGCTGTTACTGATCATGATACGGTTGAGGGGGTGGCGGAAGCCGCTGATGCAGGCGCCCGGGAGCAGGTCGAGGTTGTCCCGGGAGTGGAAATCAGCGCTCAGCATGAGGGGGGCACCCTGCATATCCTTGGATATTATATTGACGTTCGGTCTTCGCGCCTTCTGAAAGGCCTGGAAGTCGTGCAGGAGGCGCGCAGGAGCCGCAATCCCCGGCTTATTGAGAATCTGCAGAAACTGGGCATTGACATCACTCTCGAGGAGGTTGCTCTGACGGCCGCAGGCGGGCAGATCGGCCGCCCCCATGTGGCACAGGTTCTGGTAAAAAAAGGATATGTAAAAGATGCGCGACAGGCATTCTGTAAATATCTGCAAAAAGGCGCAGCAGCATATGAGCCCAAGTTCAGAATCCCGCCTGCCGAGGCGCTGTCCCTTATCTGCAGCGCCGGCGGCATTGCCGTTCTTGCACACCCTTTTACGCTGAGCTGCAAAACCGAGCTCGATCTGGATGCGTTTGTCTGTGAGCTGGCCGGACAGGGCCTGCAGGGTATAGAGGTGTACTATCCGGAGCACTCGACCGATCGTGAGCAGCTGTATGCACGGATCGCCCGGCGACACGGGCTGCTCCTTACCGGTGGAAGCGATTTTCACGGTCCGGCACTGAACGATGTTGATCTCGGAACCGGGCGCGGATCGCTGCGTGTGCCCTATCGCCTGCTTGCGGAAATGAAAAAAACGGTTGGCATTGAGTGAATCTGCCAGGATCGCAGGAAAACGTTATAGTATCCCGATCGGAAGCCGGTCCTACCGTGAAGGCATCAAGCCCGGTGGGGTGCCATGTGAGGCGCGAAGGCCCATCATTAATCCCGCGGTACCTTACACATGAGTGCTCCCCCTGCCAGCAAAAGGGCTATTATAACGCTCATGCCCGCCCGCTGGCTGCCCGTCAGCGAAGTCAGCAGGCCAACAAGCAGCGGTCCCGCAAAGGAGGTCGCTTTTCCTGACAGCGCAT
Source organism: uncultured Thermodesulfobacteriota bacterium (assembly GCA_964621615.1). Classification (GTDB taxonomy): domain Bacteria; phylum Desulfobacterota; class WTBG01; order CAIYCZ01; family CAIRTM01; genus CAZUMW01. The sequence continues at coordinate 50,422 of CAZUMW010000025.1, read as the reverse complement.
ACAGGCCGAACATCTGATTGTGTATAGCAGGCGATGCGACCCGCGCAAGGTAGGTTCTGCTGGATGCCTGCAGGGGCCCCACAAATATGCCCAGTATCGAACCGAATATCCAGAAGAGTATCTGCTGCTGAACGGTAAGTATGCATGTGCCGGATATGATTATCCCGCTGATGGCTATAAGGATAATGCGCTTGGAGCCGATTCTGTCGTCAAGCATTCCGAAAACCGCCGCTCCGGCGCCTGCGGTCACATTTAAGCAGATGCCGAACAAAAGCACCTGCTGCTCGCTCATATCGAACGTGCCCGCAGCGTATACACCGCCGTAGGCGAAAATGGTTGCCAGGCCGTCTATATAGATCATGCGGGCAATCAGAAAATAGAGGATCCGCCTGTGCCTGAAAAGGGAAGCGAGCGTTTGTTTGAGCTGAAGCGCACCATCGCGCAGGCACCTCAGAAACGGCTTGCCGGTAGCACCGGCATCCGGGGTGAACAAAAAAAGCGGCAGGCCAAAAAGCATGTACCATCCTGCAGCAATTACAAAGGTTATGCGAATATGCTGAAATGATTTTTTATCGAGCCAGGCTATGTAATCGGCTGAAACAACGAAGAGCAGCGCCAGAATCAGGCACAGAAGCCCGCCGACATAGCCGAGGCTCCATCCCCATCCCGACCATCGGCCCATACGCTGGGGCCCCACCAGCGAAGGCAGCATGGCATTATAAAAAATCATGGCATATTCGGCACATACGGTTGCTGCGGCAATGAGAATAAGCGCACGCCATACGGAATCCGCTGAAGGCGTGACGAACCACATCAGCGCTATACAGAACGTACACAAAACGGTGAACAGCAGAAGCCATGGCTTGCGCCGTCCTCCCTGGTCAGCTGCCGCCCCGATCAGCGGCCCCCCCAGTGCGATGAGGATCCCTGCCCCACCGATAGCAAGCCCCCACAAGGCGGCGCCGGCTGTTTCATCAGGTGCAACCCGGCGTGTGAAATATGCTGCAAAAATGAATGTCTGGATTACGGTGGCAAAAGCGGTGTTTGCAAAATCATAAAAAGACCAGCTGAGCAGCTGACCCTGCGTTGCGCTGCCTGAGAGATGATTTTTGTGCTGGCGGTGAGAGGAGTCTGATTCGTTCATTGGCTGGAGGCCTGCTGCCGCATATGCTCGTAAAGCCCCTGCGTAATCTGCTGAGGGGCGTCATTGCCGCGCCCTTTTTGCCGAAGCGCATCCCTTGTGAGCGGCTTGCCGAAAATAACGGTTACCGTAACAGGCTTGATCATTGCGCGGCCGACCGGCATGGCCCGGTACGTGCCGGTAATGTGAACCGGCACAACGGGAATATTGAAATAATCAAGCAGGATGCCGAGCCCGGGTTTGAAATACTGGAGCCGGCCGTCAGGTGATCGGCCGCCTTCCGGAAACCATACCAGGCTGTAACCGCGCCTGATTACCGCGCCGGCAAGCACCATTCCCGAAACCGCACCCTTCTCGGGAGATATGGCAATTGTTTTGGCAAGCCTGCTGATAGCGCGCGTAATGACATTTGCAAAGGCGGCCTCAGTCAGCCCGGCCCAGTATGTGCTGCGCATCCGATTAAAGCTGAACGCACCTGCAATCATGAAGGGGTCCAGATAGCTGACATGATTGGGCGTGAAAATGAACTGCTTATGATCAGGAACGTTATCAAGCCCTCTTGCCCGAAGCCTGAATATGCCGGCGGTGAGTAAGCGGTTCAGCACAAACAGGCTTCGTTCGAAAATCGGTATAACAGGGCCCGGCGGCTCAAGGAGCGCTTTTTGAGCGGGCGGCAATGTCTCCTCGGATACTTCATCAAACGGGTGCGCTGAGCTCTTGACGGCTTCATCCGGCAGCCCGGCATAAGTAACTTCCCGCAAAAGGTCGCGCACCGTCCGGACACGCTGAATGACTTCATCGCTGAGATTAACGCCCAGGGTCCGGTTTGCTTGCATGGTTATGTTAAACCACTCAAGGGAGTCTGTTCCCAGATCAAGCTCAAAATCGGTATCGGGAGACAGCGGGAAATTGGAATATCTTTGTGCCAGCCAGTCCCACAGCTGCCCGGCGGTGCTGTTTTCAAGAAGCTCACGGTCTTCAGGCGGCATATTGTCTACGGATGCCGGCCCAGAATCAGAAGCGGGCGTTTCCGACTCAGCTGCTTCTTTGTAGTGCTTCACAAGAATGTGGCGCTGTATTTTCCCGATTCTTGTTCGGGCAAGCGGCGTGTCCGAAATCACATAATCTGCAATACGCCGGTAGGTTGCAAGCTTTGAAGATTGCTGCGAGACGGCAGTCCGGACAGCTTTTTTTATATCGCCGCGGGCTTTTTCCGGCATGCGTTGCCTGTCCGGAACGATGACGGCGGTAATCCTGTTTTGATTCTGCAGCACCCCTGTTTCTTTAATGTAGGGGTGCTGATCATACACCGCTTCCACATCCTCCGGGTTTATGTTTTCACCGTTTTCGGCAACGATCATCGTCGATATGCGGCCGGTTATATATATGTAGCCTTTTTTGTCAATGAATCCCATATCCCCTGTTCGAAACCATCCATCGGATGTGAATGATTCTCTGGTTGCTTCGGGCGCGTTGAGATAGCCGGGAAAAACACCGGGGCCCTGCGTGAGGATCTCTCCGCTTTGAGAAGGTTTGTCGCCGTAGGATGAAGTGCCGGTATCCAGAGTAATTCTGACCCCCTTAACCGGCCGCCCGACGCTTGTTGTGCGCCGGGACCCCGGCGGGTTTAAGGTGAGAAGCGGTGCGGTTTCGGTAAGCCCGTACCCAATGACGACCTGCCAGCCCATCGCTTCCAGCGCAAGCACGAGTTCGGGATCGATCGCCGCTCCCCCTGATGCGAGCATTCGCAGCCGGGGGCCGAATTCTCTGTGAAGTGGAAACAACAAATATCTGCCCGCCCGCAAACCTATTTTCCGCCGCAGGAAGATACAAGCGCGCATGATGGTTTTGAACAAGGCAGCCGCGATAGATGTTTTTTCTTCAAAGCGTTCGGTAATTCCTTTGTATATCGACCGATACAGGCGCGGAACGCCTATTGCTGCAGTTACACCGCTACCCTTTATCGCGCGTACAATCTGAGGCCCGGTTAAGGACTGCGGTATGACAAGCAGTGTGCCAAGGCTCAGGGGCAGCAACACCCCGATGACAAAAGGATATACATGGTGAAGCGGAAGCGGCAGTAAAATGCGTTCGTCAGGGGAAACAATGCCGGCGCCGCTTACGGTGGCGATTTGAAATGCTATATTGCGATGGGTGAGTGGGACTCCTTTGGGGCGGCCCGTTGTGCCTGACGTATAAAAAATGACGGCTGTGTCCTCAGGATCCGTCTCCGCAGGGGAAATACCCCTGTTTTCCCTGCACAGCTCTTCACAATCCGCAGAATCGGCGATGCTCCCTTCAGTGCTGTTAATATTGATGACCGTGCATCCGGATAAATCTGCATTTTTAAGCTTTTGCCGATGCCCGGGCGTGGTAAACAGGTACCGCGGTCTGCTGTCGGTGAGTATGGGGAGCAGGGCTTCCGTGCCCAGCTGCACATCAAGCGGCATGACAGCCGCGCCGGATGCAAGAATGCCGAGGCTGACGGCAATTGATTCAAAGCCGGCTTCGGCAAGGATGGCTGCGCGATCCCCTTTTTTAATGCCGCGCCTCTGAAGATCTCCTCCAAGGCCCAATGCGCGCCGGGACAGCTCGGCGTAGGTCCATTGCGTGCTGCCCTGTGCATGGTAGGCTTGAAGCGCAGGCCTGCCTTTGTATTTTCCAAGTCCTTCAAGCAGCGGGGTAAGGGTTTGTATGGTATCCATCCTGTATGTGCTGGACGTGCCGTTCATTAACGCCGTGCCGGAGGGGATGCACCGGCACAAATTGACATCCCCGCCTTACTTGTCGGCCTGCCCCGCGCTGTGCGCGGGGCAGGATCGTTTTTGTTGCCTGCTGCCAGGCGGATGACGTTCTGCGAGCGATCACGCTAAATTTAAAAATATTATCCCGCCGAGATATATAACACATATTATCATGCTTTCAAAACCTATGTTTGCAACCCCTCTTTTTTCCCGAATGAGCAGACCCAGCAGCAGAACTGCTGTCATAAGAATGGTTGTTGTTATAAGAAACAGCTCTCTTTGGGATGCGCCGTGGTATATGGAGCCGGGGCGGTAGAACAGATCTGCAATAGCGGCAAAAAGCGTGTCGAAGGTATTGCCGCCAAGGATGCCGCCGACAGCAAGGGTCAATGCTCCGCGCTTTACAGCCGCAATTGAGGTTACCAGTTCGGGAAGCGATGTGGTGATAGCCAGGAGCAGTGCCCCGATCATAGTCTCCGATATACTTGTTTCAGCTGCTATTGATTCTGCGGCATTGGTAAGCAGTCAGCCTGCAGAAATAATGATGCAGGCGCTGATAAGAAAATCAAGCAGTAACAGCTTGGTCGACGCTTCATCTCCGGGGTGTTTTTCAGGTGTGTCAATTTTGGTAGCGGCTGTCAGCCGGGGACGCCACATCGGTGATTTTCCTGAACGCGCAACAACGCGCATTCCACAAATATATACAACAAAAAGCGCAGGTGTAACCGGATGAACCCCCCACAGAGAGGCCTCAGGCCCGACCATTGCCAGCAGTGAAAGGGAAAGCAGCACAACAAGGAGCACGCCAAACAGTATATTGGAAAGGGATGCAGATGCATGCTCGAGATTCGCTTTTTTATAGACCATGTCGGCAATGGCCAGAAAAGCCGTCTGAGCCGCTATGCCCCCGTAGGCATTGGACAATGCAAGCTGAGCATAGCCGTGATAGGCTGCGGTTACAGAAGCGGTTATTCCCGGCAGCGATGTGCAGGCGCCCAGCAGCACAGCTCCGACAAGGGCTTCACCGATTCCGGTTCTGTCTGCGAGCACATCGGCCTTTGTGCTGAGCCGTGTTCCGAAAAGCCCGATCAGCAGGGCAGCTATCGCCGAAACAATCACGCTGCCGGTTAATGTAAGGTCGGTAAGCATCATTGAGATCCGAAACTCGGTAGAAAAATCTTCCGGACAGCAGCACCCCAGGAGTTATAAAAGCACGTGAGCCTGTTTATTCTTGAAAACGCCCATACAGCCGGCACAGCGTATAAAGCTTTGTGAGGGCTTCCTCTGATATATGATTTTTTTTAAGCTTCCAGCGCCAGTTGTTTTTTGTCGTCCCTGGGGAGTTCATGCGGAACTGCTCTCCGAACCCGAGCATATCCTGCACGGGGATTATTGCCAGGAGAGAAACCGACTGATATGCGAGCCGTATCAGATTCCAGTGCATATCGCTGAAGTTATCTGTCCCGAGATAGTCCATGACGTATTTTCTGGTCGCATCGTCTATCTCCGATCCGTAAAACCACCCGTTGCTTGTGTTGTTGTCGTGGGTTCCAGTATACACGAGGCAGTTCGGATCGGTGTACATATGCGGAAGGTGTGTGTTGCGGGGGTCGCCGTCAAAAGCGAACTGCAGCACTTTCATTCCGGGAAGGCCAAGCGCGTCTCGCAGCTGCAGCACCGCATCTGTTATATCGCCGAGGTCCTCAGCTATCAGCGGCAGATCGCCAAGCTCGCTGCGCAGCATGCGGAAAAACTGCTGGCCCGGCCCCTTTACCCATTTGCCTTTTACGGCGGTTTTATACCGGGCGGGAATAGACCAGTAGGATTCAAAGCCTCTAAAATGATCGATGCGGATAATGTCCATAAAATGGCGCAGGTGCCCGATCCGCTTTACCCACCAGGAAACGGTATCACGGTTCAGTCCACCGCTGCCTGTTTTCCAGCGATACAGGGGGTTGCCCCATCGCTGGCCGGTTTTGCTGAAATAATCCGGCGGAACACCCGCAACCGCTTTCGGCTTACCGCTGTCGGGATCAAGCTGAAAAATGTCGGGGTGGGACCACGCATCGGCACTGTCAAGGGTTACATACACCGGAATGTCGCCGATAATGTGTATCCCCTGCCTGTTGCAGTAGCCCTTGAAATCCCGCCACTGAGCGAAGAAAATATACTGGAGGAATTTTTGAAAACGCACACCGTCTGCAAGCTTTTTCCTGTACCCGCTTACGGCTTTCGGCCTGCGGCGGGCTATGTCCCGGTCCCAGGTGCGCCAGTTGTTGGTTTTGAAGTGCTCTGCGCATGCGGCAAACAGCGCATAGTCATCAAGCCAGTAGGAAGAGGATTCGCAAAACTGTTCAAAGGATCGGATCTGCTTGTCAGAGGCCTGTTGAAAAAAAGATCGCTCAGCAGATTTGAGTAGCGGTATCTTATGCTGCTCAACCTGCTGGAAATCCACAAAGTCAGCTTCGGGGTTCCATGCCGGGCCGGCGTCTTCGGTGAACCAGCCCTTGCTGCTGAGCTTTTCAAGGCTTATCATCAGGGGATTTCCGGCAAATGTTGACGGTGATGCATACGGGCAGTAGTCAGCGATAGACAGAACCGGCCCGATCGGCAGTATCTGCCAGTAGCGCTGCCCGGCTTTTTTTAGCGCATCAGTAAAATCGAAGGCTTCCTGGCCGAGGGTGCCGACTCCGTAGGAGCCGGGAAGGCTGGTGATGTGCAGTAACATACCGCCGGAGCGCTGCAGGTTCATGGGTGCCTCCTTTGCATAGTATGATCTGATGCCCGTTTCATACCACAAAGCGCTCGGATAATAAAGGTGCGAGTGGTGACATGGAATGTACCCTTTTTGACATTTGGGCGCGTTAAGATATACGAGCAGCCGATTGCTGAAATTGATTTTTGCGCACAGTTTTGTTATACATATTCATGTATGCATCTTTTTTGTTTTATACAGTAATCACCATACGGGTACCGGTCAACGGCTGTATGTTCCTCCGGGTAACTGCACAACATTGCTTCTGATGCTGCGGATCGCCACCCGCAGTTTCTACAGGCGTATAACGCGATATTCATGATCCATATCGATATAACCCCACAATTTTCATACGCCTTCGACCGCATTGAGTATGATGGTGAGAGCCTTTTCATTACCGGCCGGGCAGGAACCGGCAAGTCGACATTTCTGGATTATTTTAGAAGCACCACAGGGAAAACACCTGTTGTTCTTGCGCCGACTGGGGTTGCTGCCCTCAATGTGCAGGGAGTTACCATCCATTCATTTTTCGGGTTCAAGCCGGGCGTTACGTGTGCGGAAGCCGAAAAAGCCGCCCGCCGCGCCGACGCAGATCTTTATAAAGCTGCATCGCCCCTTATTATCGATGAAATATCAATGGTCCGGGCCGATTTGCTTGATTGTATCGATGTTTTTCTCAGAGCGGCGCTCGGCGATACCCGGCCGTTCGGCGGCAGGCAGATGGTATTTATCGGCGATCTGTATCAGCTGCAGCCGGTTGTTGCGTCTGAGGAAAAAGAGCATTTTGATTCCGCCTACGCCAGCCCGTATTTTTTTTCCTCCCGCGTCATGACGCGCGGCGGGTTTCGCCCCCGCTATATCGAGTTTGAACGGATATACCGGCAGAAGGACCATGAGTTTATCGGGCTGCTGAATGCTATCCGCACCAATGCTGTTTCCGACAGGCATCTGCAGGCGCTTAACAGCCGTGTGCTGCGCGGGCGGCCTTCCCGGGGCGCTCATATATATCTTACGGCTACCAACAGGCGCGCCGATAAGATCAATAAGCAGCAGCTTGCGCGCATCTCATCAGAGAGCCGCATTTTTTGTGCATCCATGCGGGGGGAGTTTCCTCCCGATTCGGCGCCGGCGGACATTGATCTGACGCTCAAGGAAGGTGCACGGGTTATGCTGCTCACCAACGATGCACACGGCCGCTGGGTAAACGGGACAATCGGCACCGTTGAGGAGCTGTCGGAAGAATCTGCCCTGGTGCGCACGCAAAGCGGCCTGCTGGTGGACGTCGAGCCCTGCACATGGAAGATGTTCCGATATGTCTACAACAAAGAAGCGCGGACGCTTGAAAAAGAACAGGTTGGATCGTTCAGCCAGCTTCCGCTCCGTCTTGCCTGGGCGATAACCATCCACAAAAGCCAGGGGAAAACGTTCGACCGGGCGGTTATAGACCTAACGCAGGGGCTGTTCGCCCACGGCCAGGCATACGTGGCGCTGAGCCGCTGCCGCAGCCTCGAGGGCGTTGAGCTCACAGCCCCGTTCAAGCGGGGCCACATACGCATGGATTACCGGATTGTCGATTTTCTCACCTCCTATCAGTATGAGGGCGCTTCCCGGATATGCGGTTTTGAAGAAAAGCTCCGCATTATCCGTGATGCAATTGAAAAGCGCAGCGCACTTGATATTACCTATCTGAAGCCCAATAACAGTAAATCCTGTCGAACAGTGCTGCCGGACTATGTCGGCGAGCTTGAATATCGCGGGCAAAGCTACCTGGGCATGAGGGGGCACTGTCAGATGCGTAATGATATCCGGGTGTTCAGGGTTGACAGAATACTGTCGCTGTGCAGCACCGACGTGGCAAAACAGTAATGGTCAAAAAAGGAGATTTTATGAGCAGAGAACCGGCTAAACACACAAAGATGATTGTCACGGCAGCGATTATTTCAGCTGCGGTGATTTGCATGTGCGGACAGCGGGGATACGCGCTCACCCTGAGCGACGTAAAAACCGCAATCAGGAAAACCGGCGCCGGCTGGAGCGCTGCTGAAAATTCCATGAGCTCGCTGTCCACGCAGGAGCGGCGTGCCGTAAACGGCCTCAAGTTCAGAGAAAATGGTTACGCCGAAAGAGCCTTCAGGACAATGACTCTCCCCGCCTATGACAGCAGCGAGCTTCCTGCTGCGTTTGACTGGCGGAACGTCGGCGGGAAAAACTATGTAACACCGGTAAAGAACCAGCAATACTGCGGGAGCTGCTGGGCGTTTGCATCAATCGGCGCTCTTGAGTCAGCGATGCTGATCGACCGCGATACTCCCGGTGTTGCCCTCGACCTTTCAGAGCAGTATCTGGTATCGTGTGGGGGGTTTGACGGGTGCGAAGGGGGATATATGAATGATCCGGCCAATTTCTTTTCACGCGTCGGCGCCGTGCCTGAGACCTGCTTTCCGTATCGCGCTGCAGCAGGGCAGTGCGAGCCATGCGAAGGTGCGGCCCCTGAGGCTGTCAGGCTTGCAGACTGGGGCTTTGTGTTTCCCGATCTTGAGGTAACCGTTGAAGGGCTTAAAAGCGCCCTGTATGCATACGGGCCGCTTGCGACCGGGTTTCTTGTATATGAAGATTTCTACTACTACAGCTCGGGAGTGTACACCTATGCCGCCGGCGACTATATGGGCGGGCATGCGGTGTTGCTTGTCGGATGGGACGATGGCCTGCAGGCCTTTATCGTTAAAAACAGCTGGGGCACTGATTGGGGCGAAAGCGGCTATTTCAAAATATCATACAATGATATTGCAAGCCCTGTTGAGTTCGGAGATAGAACCATTGCCTACGGCACTCCGGAATTAGATACAGCCTGTTCCGCTTTAACGATCGATCCTGTGCAGAAGCCGTTCCCTTCCGGCGGAGGCACCGGCATCATAGAAATCAGCGCATCCGACAACTGTACGTGGACGGCTGAAACCGATCAGGGCTGGATCAGCATTTCCGGCGCCGACCGGGGAGCCGGCAGCGGTACCGTCTCCTATACGGTTGCGGCTCTGCCGAAGCGCGGTTTCAGAACAGGGTCGATATATATCGGCGATGAAAGGCTTACCGTTGTGCAGCCCGGCTGGACAGCCCAGAGCGTTGATGCTGAGACTGATGCAGGATACTCGAGCTCGATTGCTGCCGGTGACAACGGGACAGTACATATTGCCTATTATGATGCGCAGCAGGAGGCATTGAAATATGCGGCTCAGCAGGGCGGCCGGTGGGATATAGAGACCGTTGATGCTGAAGGTAATGTCGGGGAGGAATGCGCGCTGGCGGTCGATGCAGCAGGAATCGTCCATATCTGCTACTATGACAGCACCAATAATTGTCTTAAATATGCATCAAAGGCATCGGGCCTGTGGCAGACGCAGACCGTCGATGACGATGAGTATACGGGGCTGAGCTCCTCTATTGCTGTCGATGAAGGCGGGAGCGTTCATATAAGCTATCATGCAGAGGAGCTCGGAGAGCTGCGATATGCAACAAACGCTTCCGGCACATGGCAGGTTTCGGTGATAGATGCCGACGGCTACCCCGGATGGTACACCGATATTGCAGTCGATCAGCGGGGAATTCACATAGCCTATTGCAGCTATGGAGACCTTATGTATGCAACGAACGTATCCGGTCAGTGGAAGACGGAGCTGATAGACTATCTGGGCGATGTCGGAATTTTTGCATCCATGGACGTAGACGGAGCCGGCAGCATCCACATGAGCTATTATGATAACCATAATTATGTGCTGAAATATGCTTCCGATACGTCCGGGATATGGTCCGTTCAGACAGTGCACGGCGTAGGAGATGAGGGCATGTTCTGCGATATTGCAGTCGATAATGAAAACAGTGCACACATAACCTATTATGATTATCTCACCAGGGACCTTATGTATGCCACGAACAGCTCAGGAACCTGGGCGCGCAGCCGGATAGATACCCAGGGGCGTACCGGCCAGCATACCTCCATTGCTTTTGATGATGACGGCGCCATGCACATCAGCTATTATGACGCATTTTTCGGCGTGCTCAGGTATGCAACAGACAGGGATGGCGTGACACCTGTTCATACGCTCAGGGTTTCCGTTGAGGGAACGGGCCGCGGCACCGTTACCAGCATGCCGGAGGGCATTGCCTGCGGCAGGGACTGTAAACATGCGCTTGCTGATAATGCCACGGTGACTCTGACTGCTGAGCCGTATAGCTTTTCCGAGTTTGCCGGCTGGTTTGGCGCATGCACAGGCACAGAGACCTGTACAGCTACGATGAATGAATCGAAATATGTAAAGGCGGTGTTCAATCACACCTGCCCGGCTGTTGATCTGCTGCGAAGCCGCCCGCGCGGCCTTTCGCTTCTCAGGCAGTACCGGGACGAGGTGATGGCAGAAACACCGGACGGCCGTTGCCTTACACGGCTGTATTATGAGTATGCTTCAGAGCTTGTGCAGATTTTCAGGCGGAATGCGGCTCTGCGCACGGAGGTGTCAGCACTTCTTGCCGATGCCGTCCCGCTTTTAGAGGCAAGGCTTGACGGAGATACTGTTTTGCTGCCGAATGCGCTGCGCACGCGCACCGCTTCTCTGTGCAGCCGGATGCTTGAGCATGCCGGCCCGGAGCTCGGGCAGGTTCTGGACAGCATAAGAAAGCGTATGGAAGCCGGTTTCGCCATAGAGGGCCTCTGTCAGGGGCTGTTGGATTAATATACCGCAACAAACGTGTCCACAATAAATTAACGCATTAAACAAAAGCCGGTTCGGGCGGGGCTCTGCGCAGCCGTCCGAACCGGCTTCGTTTCATTATTGTCTCCTTCGGGGTTTAAAACCCTCGCCTTCCCCGCAGAGCGGGATCTTCGATAGGCGAAGAATGATTATTGACTCAGAACGTGCTGTTCGTATAGGGTGCTTACCCTCAGGAGAATTTTTGTAGTAATGTGTTTTTCCTTTAGTCCCGACACGTCGGGAAAACTGACTCCACCGGCTTGTAGCCGGTGGTAGTTCAATTTGGACACCAGTGATACCGCAATTAAAGGAGATAGAAAGCATGGCCCACACGATACGTATTTTTTCGGACTACATATGACCGTTCTGCTATATCGGCAAGGGCATTGTCGACGAGCTGAGAAAGAAGCATTCAATAGAGGAGCAATGGCTTCCCTTTGAGATTCATCCGGAAACACCGCCGGAAGGTGCTCTCCTGAGCGAGCACCTTCCCCATATAGACTGGGACGATTTATACGAGCGATTGCGCCGTTCGGGCGAGCCATACGGCATATCGTTCGGGGATGTGACCCTGCTGGCAAATTCCAGGAAGGCTCTGCAGGCAGGCGAATATGCACGTGAGCAGGGATACTTCGATGCGTTTAATGAAAGAGTGTTTCATGCTTATTTCACGGAGTGCCGGGATATCGGACAGGATGAAGTGCTCAGGGATATCGCATGCGAGTCGGGCCTCGATGCCGACGGCGTGATCGGGGCTGTCGCCGATGATCGATATCGCTTACGGCTTGAGGGCGTGACGGCGGAAGCTCACCGGATGGGAATCGGCAGCGCGCCGACATTTATTATCGATGACCGGTATGCTGTTGTGGGGGCTCAGCCGCTGGAGGTCTTTGAGGAAACGCTTGAGCAGGCAGGTGTCGGGACGAGGTGATCTGACCCATCCGGCGGCATTTGATGTATACCCTGTAATTAGGAAATATTTAGACAATTTGCAGAAGCCGCATCAGCAAGAGGCTTTTGGGGTGAGCATAAGAACTTTTTTTGTTTCCCTTAATATATGCCCACCACGCATCCGGCGGCGATGGTTTGCCCCATTTCCCCGCATCGCTCCAGCACGTCGGGCGTGAGCGCTCCTGCATGCACAATCGGCTCAAACACTTTTTTGAATTTGTAGCCGAGGCAGATCCGCTCGATGCTGCTGAGCGCACCGGTTCCGTCGTTGCCGGCATTGACGAATATTCCATACGGCTTTCGAAACACGTCGGGCCTGTTATGTGTGCTTTCATACGTCCGGTCAAAAAAATCCTTAACCGCTCCGGCCATGTACCCGAAGTATTCCGGGGAGCCGATAATAAGCCCGTCGCAGGCAATCAAATCGTCACCGGCTGCCTCTGCAGCCTGCTTTATCGATGATCTGGCTCCGTCAACAGCCTGAACGCCGGCTTCAACCGCTTCCGCCATGCGCTTGTTCGTGCCTCCCTGAGAGTGATAAATAATGAGAATGGTATGCATTGCGAAAACCCCTTATTCGCTTTTGGTATCGATTCCGTATTCGGCTATTTTGCTCAGCAGTGACGGGTAGCTTAGTTCAAGAAGTTTTGCTGCCTGAGATTTATTGCCGCCCGTTTGGCTGAGAGCCTGCCTGATGAGGTCTGTTTCCATTTGCCGGGCATTTTTCTTGATAGACAGGGTTGCGGCCGCCTGCTTTTTTTCGAGCGGGCTGCTTTCGAGAATGTGGGGCATGTCGGCTGTGTGCAGCACCTCGTTTTCAGACAGCACCATTGCCCGCTCAATTGTGTTTTCAAGCTCGCGGATATTGCCTGGCCAGTGATAGCGCATAAGCGCTTTGAGCCCCTCCTGGCTTATGGTTTTGACGGACATGCCGTGTTCGGAGTTGTATTTTTCTATAAAGTGCCGGGCGAGCAGGGGGATGTCTTCGATTCGCTCGCGCAGCGGAGGTATGTGAACAGGGAGCACATTGAGCCGGTAATACAGGTCTTCCCGGAATCGTCCGCTTGATACTTCCTCTTCCAGGTCTCTGGCTGTTGCTGCAATAAGGCGCACGTCGACTGACACTGAGCGGTCATCGCCGATTCTTCTGATTTCCCCCTCCTGCAGGGCGCGAAGCAGCTTTACCTGCAGGCTTTGCGGTATATCGCCGATTTCATCGAGAAACAGCGTTCCTTCGTGGGCTTCCTCGAAATAGCCCTTGCGATCGTGCGTTGCCCCGGTAAAGGAGCCGCGGCGGTGACCGAAAAGCTCGCTTTCAAGCAATGTTTCGGGTATTGCGCCGCAATTTATCGCCAGGAATGTTTTATCTTTCCGGGGGCTGTTATAGTGGATTGATTTTGCAACAAGCTCTTTGCCTGTCCCGCTTTCTCCGGTAATGAGAACCGAGCTTTTAAACACCGCCACCTTGCGTATTATATCAAAGACAGCAGCCATTTTCGGGCTTTTCCCGATCAGGCTTCCGAAGCTGTACCGCTGTTCGACCTCCTGCCTGAGCAGCAGGTTTTCTTTTTTCAGGCGCTCGCGCTCTTCAGCCTTTTTCAGGACAAGAATAATTTCAGCCGGCTTGAACGGCTTTGAGATATAGTCATACGCCCCAAGCTGCATGGTTTCGATGGCAAGATCTATAGTGCCGTAGGCAGACATGGTGATTATGGTTGACGCAATATTTTTTTCAGAGGCCCGCTTCAAAAATTCGATGCCGTCCATCCCGGGCATGCGCAGATCGCACAGGATGGTATCGTAACATGAAGCGTCGATTTTTGTCAGCGCTTCGCTGCCGTCTGCTGCAGTGTCGGTATCGTATCCCTCTTTGCCAAGCATAACCGAAAGAAAATGGCGCATGTTTTCCTCGTCGTCGACAATCAGCAGCTTTTTATTGTGTGACATGAAATGCCCCTCAATTATAAGAATAATTATAGGTAACTCTTCATTCGGTGCGGAAGCGGGGGAGGGGGTGCTACTGCCCGTTTCCGCTGACCGGAATGCGTATCATAAATAACGAGCCGCTGCCCGGCGTGCTGTCAACATGTATCGTCCCTCCGAGCAGCTCGACAATGCGATGGACATTAGACAAACCAAGCCCGGTCCCTTTGCCCTGCTCCTTTGTGGTGAAAAAGGGATCGAAAATTTTTTTACGGTCCTGCGGCGCGATGCCGTCACCGGTATCCGCTATGGCGATGCATGCAGCATCGCCGCCGGCGGCAGTTTCGAATGAGGTCGATACGGAAAGGCGTCCGCCTGCCGGCATTGCGTCTTTTGCATTGAGCAGAAGATTTACAAGCATCTGCTTGATGAGCTTTTCGTTGCCATATACGGGGGGGAGGCCTTCCTCGAGGCTGAGGGCTATTTTTATGGAAGAGAATTCTTTCTGGCAGCCCACAAGGGATAGGCAATCCTGTATCGCAGTGTTGATGTTGACCGGACCCGAATCCCGGGATGAGGGTTGTGCATAGTCAAGCAGATCTCGAATAACACCGTTTAAGCGCTCGGCTTCAGACTGCATGCGTTTCAAATAGTCGTCCCTTTTCCCGGAATCAAGCTCGCCGCTTCGCAGCATGTGGATGTACCCGAGAAGAATGCCTGCAGGGTTTCCGATTTCATGTGCAATGCCTGAAGCAAGCCGGCCGATAGAGGCGAGCTTCTCGGACTGAAGTATTTCCCGGTGCGCTGTTTCCAGCTGCCGGTTTTTGTTCTCCAGCGTCTCAAGCTGCTGCTGTATGGTTTCGCGCTCGTGCCGGAGCTTATCGGCCATGGTGGTAAGCCCGACCGAGAGTTTTTCGATTTCATTTTTTTTCGACATGAAAAGCGGAAGGCCGTCAAGGCGCCCCTCTGCAAGGCGCTCAGTGAGCGCAATAAGGCGGCGCACGGGCGTGACAACATACCGCGACAGCAAAAAGGTGCCGAACGCAATAAGCACCGCGGCGTCGCAGGCGATATACAGCAGAATAATATTAAACGCCCGGGAAATACGCTGCTGGAGGGGGCGCACAGAAAAAACGGCACGAATCACTGCAAGATTGCCGGGGGGATAATAAACCGGATCGGCAATGATCATGCGGGGGTCGCCTCCGGCAATCCGGCGCGCGGTAATCAGGCGATTTGCGAGTGCTGTGCGTACCGTCTGCTCGTTGCCGGGCATCGGTGATTTTTTTGTACCGGCATCAGCGATAATGTTCAGTTTGCTGTCAACAAGGCTGATCTGGCGGCATCTGCCGGTTTGTATGAAAGTGTCAAAAAAGTCAGCCAGCGCAGCGTCTCCTGCTGGGCCCCTGCCTGCTGCGGAACAGGATGCGGCGATCCGTTTGATGCCCGCTTTAATTGCAAAAAGAACGTCTTCACCTGCTTTGCGGTTCAGGTCATATACCTCGTGCTCCATGACGCGCAGCACCACAAGGCTTATAAGCCCGGAAGCCAGCAGTATAAGAAAAACAATGTTTATGAGGATCGTAGTCCTGAGTCCAAGTGTCATAGTGCAGCGGTGTTGTTCAGTGACTTGATCTGCGGGGCGCCAATATGTAAAATTGCATGTGCTGCGATGACGGTCAGCTTCCAATGGCAAGGTACCAGCTGATCAGCCGCTCGCCCCACAGTAAAGCACAAAATGATCCGAATGCCAGAAAAGGGCCGAACGGGATAGCGTATTTCATATTTTTCCCTTTGGCCGCCATCACGGCTACGCCGACGATGCTGCCGCTCAGCGCGCCTACAATCAGCGCGGTAAGAGCGCCCTTCCAGCCGAGAAAGGCCCCAGCCATGGCAAGCAGCTTTATATCTCCCCCGCCCATACCGTCTATGCCGGTCAGCAGCTTATATCCGGCGGCAAAAACATACAGCGTCCCCCCGCCGACCACTATGCCAAGCAGGGACATAAGCGGTGTGGTCCAGGGCACCATGAAAGAGCAGGCAAAACAGAGCGGAATGCCCGGAAGGCTTATGCTGTCGGGTATAATCTGATGCGTAAGATCAATGAATGTTATTACAAGCAAAGCTGCTGTAAACACAAACGCCGCCGCATAGGCGAGCGTTAATCCGAAGTGTAAAAACAGGCCCGCCGCTGTCAGGGCGCTTGCCAGCTCAACGACAAAATACCTGAAGGAGATGGGCTCTCCGCAATGCCGGCACCGGGCGCCGAGAAGAATATAGCTGACCAGCGGGATGTTCCAGTAAAAGGGGATCGGGGTTTTGCAGCGGGGGCAGTGTGACCCGGGGAAGACGATAGACTGCTTTTCAGGCAGGCGAACTATGCAGACATTCAGGAAGCTTCCGATAATACTGCCAAGCACAAACAGTATACACATAATGGTTGTGTTATCCATGATATTCATATTTCCAGCTTGTTATGTATAGTGTTATAGCTTTTTGCAAGCCACATAATGGCGCCGATTATACCGAAAAAGCTGCCTGCAACCGCCCCGAACTGTGTAATGTCAAAAAACTTTTCAGCTGTTATCGAGCTGAGTGAATACTCATAGCCCTGGTAGAGAAGCAGTATGCCTGAAAAGCAGGATGCGGTTATCAGCGCGCTAACAAGAAAAGCAACACATGACTTTCCGGTGCACTCACAGGCGAACAGCAGCTTTTTTATCATGTCCAGCCGGTACCGGTTAGCGGTCAGCACCGCCGATTCATGCTCAAGGGCTGAAATGAGCTTTTTTGCTTCTTCCGGGCTGGGCGGAGGCTGCCTGTCAGCGTGCTGCTGCGCGTTTTTAAGGGATTTGCTGAAGGTGTCCCTGAGCCGAAAATCTTTTTTTGACAAAAAGGAGGGGTATGGAAAGCGCGAAAGGTAATCATTGTAGATGTGCACATGCTTTTTGAATGCGGATATCTTTTTTTGCAGATTCAGTGTGCGTGCTGTGAGCGCCCGATTAATAAGCTGCTGCGCATTCAGCTCGTAGGCCGGTATGTCCATAAGCCCGGCAATGCTGCCGGTTTCGCGAAGAGCCATGGCTTTTTTCTGCAGCTCGCGGGCATGATTGAAATCCTCATCCGCACTGCCGAACCAGCCGCTGTATTTTGCGACGGCGGCTGAAAGGCTGGTAATGCTTTTTTCTGCACCGCTGCGTATTGAAAAGAGCTCTTTGTTCAGCAGTGCAGCAAGCGGTGCGCGGGCGGAATGCAGATGCGGATTAAGGGCGAGCATAAGGTACCACCGCGGCGATTGGCGAAGCAGCTTTTTGAATATCGGGAGCGCCCTGTTGAGGTTTCCTGATTTGACCTCCAGGATCCCCTTGTAATAAATCGCCTCACTCCACTGAGGGGCGAGAGCGAGCACTTTGTCGACCTCCTTGATGGCGTGCGGCAGTGCGCCGAAGATTTCGTACGTGCGGGCGACCCACATCCGTATGCACTGTTCGGAAAGCTTCGGAAGTGAAAAAGACAGTGCCTTTTCAAAAAGGGAAATGCCTTTTTGCGGATCCTCCATTTCTATACACACAAGGCCGAGCATGATGTATATGGTGTGATCCTGCGGCTGCTCTTTGAGCGCTTTGTCAAACCAGGTCCCTGCCTCTGAAAGCCTTCCGACCCGGAGGCAGTCCTCCCCCATAAGCATCGGGCCCTGCCTTCGTGCGCGAATGGCCTCCCGCCGCGTTTTGTTTTCATACAGCATATCGAGCGAGCGCAGCTGAAACGGCTGGGTTATCTCGTAAAAAGAAAAAAAGCACAGGCTGTATGGATCTTTTTTCTTTTCGTCAAACAGGACATCAAAGCGGTTTTCTTCAGAAACGTTCTGGAGAGGGCTTGTTACATCGGCACAGTGCTCTGCAAAAATACGCTTAATCTGTGCGGCCGGCATATAGCAGAGCGTATCGATGTGCGTTGTCTGGCCTCGAATGTGTTTTGACGGGCATCGCTGAGCAGGGTGGTCGGTGCTGCCGCAATAAAAGCACAGCGGCACATTGTGCGCTGCAGCTGCCTGAGTTGAGATGGGCGTAAGAATGCACGGGCGATCCGGTGCGGGAGCCCCGAGAAAAACATACAGGCCGCCTTCCGCGCCTGCTTTGATCTTTGTGCACTGGCGCCTGAGCTCCGCCGGAAGGCTCTGGTATCCTTTTTGGGTGATAACGATGTCATAGGGGTCAGCGCATTGCAGGGCGCTGTCCGCTTCGGCCTGAATCTCCAGAATATCCTGCTCCTGAACCACCTGCTTGTTAATTGCGTGAACCGCTATTCTTGAGACTGCGGGAAGTGCATCTCCCTGTCCGGCGGCTTTCAGGCACGTGTTAATAATTTTATATGTGCAGTCCAGACAGGTCTCAGCGCTGCTGAATGCGGCGATTATCCGCTCGTTGTACTCTCTCAGAACATTGTCTGCATGCTGGCCGATTAGGGGGGCAAACGTGTGCGCGTCGGTTCGCGAAACAGCCACGCCATCCGTTTTGTCAATAAGCAGTGCGAGCACAAACAGGAATGATTGATCCTCTTTGTCAGCGGCTTTTTCCCAGTTTATCTGATAGAGCGGCACAGACTGGAGATGTTCCGTGCCGGCGCCTTTGTCAACCGGGGAAAATGAGATGGATTTTATGCTTTTTGTTTTCTCATAGAACGCTTCGGTTACCAGTATTTGCTGAGCTTCGCAGATGTTTATTACTTTTCCGGCAATGTTTACAACATCGCCGTATACATCTTTTTCCTCCACCAGCCCGTAGCCGTAGTTAACCGCGACCCGGATGAGCAGCTGCTCGTCGTCGCGGTCATGCTCGCGGTTGTGGGCGGAAAGCCGCTTCTGCATCCCGATTGCAGCCCAGAGAGCGTCCGTTGCCGAATCGAAGTACGCCATGATTGCATCGCCGATCGTTTTGACCACTTTGCCGTGATAGGCCCGGACAATGGGAAACAGCATGTCGTTGAGCTTTTGTATCATGATCCGTCCGGCTATATTGCCGTGGGATTTGTAAAAAGCAGAAGATCCTTTCACGTCGGTGAAGAGGATGGCAATCTTTTTGTTGCCGGCGGCTTGAGATGCATCTGCTGACGGAACAGCCGTCTTTTCTGAAGGGGCGCCGGTTTGGGTGGTTGTTTTTGACATACCAATAAGGAGGCCGATGTTTATTGTGAAGCGTAAAAAGAGCAACAGTTTATTATAAATTTTTCGGTATATTATGCGAATATCTTGAATTATAAATTCGTGTATTGCAAGGGGGGCGAAACGGCTGTTCCGACGGCATCTATCCCCCCGGGAGAGCTGTTTCGGTACAAAGAAATGCTGCATACGGATAAGTCACCATGGCCGAAGGGATGTCCTGCCATTTTTGAATGCAAACGGGAAAGCCGTTAATAGGGAAATAGCTGTGGACACTGGTGTCCAAAATAATGCAATGAAGCCGGTTCAGGCGGGGCTCTGCAAAGCCCCCGCAAAACGTGAAAAGGTTATGGAACGGCATGTGCCGTTACATTTCAGCAGATACACGGCCCGGAGGAAGTTGCTGTTTGGGATAATTCCTGCAAAATGCCTGTTACTGAGTACATTGAGAGTTATCGGGCCGTCCATGAAGTGAGGTTTTATATGGCGGCGGCTGCGCAGAGACCTGCCCGAACCGGCTTTTGTTTAATGCTTTAATTTATTGTGGACACGTTTGATCTGCGGAGGGGGTAAAAAAATGGCGGAGAGAGAGGGATTCGAACCCTCGGTACACCTTATGAGTGTACACTCGCTTAGCAGGCGAGCGCCTTCAGCCGACTCGGCCATCTCTCCACCGGAAAATTTTTCAATGTGGCGGAGGGAGTAGGATTCGAACCCACGGTCCCGCTACCAACGGGACAACGGTTTTCAAGACCGCCGCCTTAAACCACTCGGCCATCCCTCCGAAAATTTTATGTTAATTTATAAAATTATCATTATTTGGAGTATGAGTCAAGCGCATAAATCATGCCAGGCAATGCCCATGGGTATACGTTTTTGTATTCGTATGTGAGAGCACGCCTTCAGAGAGTGATTTTGTCAAGGCCGTGCGTATACGGGCGCAGCGCCTCGGGAATAATGACAGATCCGTCGGCCTGCTGGTAATTTTCGAGCACCGCTACCAGCGTTCTGCCGACGGCAAGGCCGGAACCGTTAATCGTGTGGACAAACTCTGATTTTTTCGCATTCCTGCGGCGGAAGCGGATGCCGGCGCGCCGCGCCTGGAAGCTTTCAAAATTGCTGCACGATGAAATTTCACGATACACTCCCTGTCCGGGCAGCCACACTTCGATGTCATAGGTTTTTGCTGCAGAAAAGCCCAGATCCCCGGTGCACAGATTGACAACCCGGTAGTGCAGGCCCAGCCGCCTTAGAATTTCTTCGGCATCGGAGAGCAGGCCTTCAAGCTCGCTGTATGATGTTTCCGGAGCAGTGAATTTAACCAGCTCGACTTTGTTGAACTGGTGCTGGCGTATAAGGCCGCGCGTGTCCTTTCCATATGAGCCGGCTTCGCTTCTGAAGCACGGGGTGTACGCCGTATAGTGTATCGGCAAGCCTTCCTCGCTGAGCGTTTCCTCCCGGTGGATGTTTGTTACGGGCACCTCTGCGGTTGGGATCAGAAAAAAGTCGGACCCCTCGATTTTAAAAAGGTCCTGCTCAAATTTGGGCAGCTGGCCGGTTCCGGTCATAGCGGTACGGTTGACCATGAACGGGGGAAGCGTTTCTGTGTAGGTGTGCTCGCGCGTGTGGATGTCAAGCATGAAATTAATCAGGGCCCGCTCGAGGAGCGCTCCGGCGCCGCGCATAAGACAGAATCTGGCGCCTGTTATTTTTGCTGCTGTGTCAAAATCGATAATGCCGAGATTCTCCCCGATTTCGAAATGCTCCTTCGGGGTAAAGGAAAACGCGGGCTTTTCTCCCCACGTCCGGACAGGAACGTTGTCCTGCTCACCTGCACCTTCCGGTACCGATTCGTGCGGCATGTTCGGTACATTGAGCAGAAAGGCCCGGGTCTGTTCCTCAGCGTCCTTCATCTGCGCCTCAAGCTCTTTAATTGTTTGAGAGAGCTCTTTCATTGTGCGGAAGCTATCTTCCGGAACATCCTGCTTTGCTTTTTTAAGCTTTCCGATTTCCTCTGACTGCCTGTTGCGTTCAGAGCGCATTGATTCAAGCTGCTGCAGGATGTCACGCCGCTTTTGATCAGTTTTTTCAAACAGGCCGGCGTCAATGTCGCTGCCGCGCCGCTTCAGCATTTCCTGTACCTGATCTATATGGTCACGAACATATTTTATATCAAGCATGATCGCTGTTCCTTATGCAGTAAACAATGACATATTATCTAGGGGGTGTTAAGCCATGACTGAAATGCGGAATACCCGGTGCGTTTCCATGAAGGGCCCTGGATGTCCTGTAAAAAAGCCTCATACAGAGAGTCAAGAAGATCGTTCAGCGCTTCCGTGCTGATTATTCGCGTAATGAACTGCTGGTCGCGGTCATCGACCGGGGGGAGATCGCACTTTAAGCCGGAAATGTCAAAGCGGTCCCCCCGCAGGGTGAAAATCCAGGTGTTTTCAGCCTGCTCTATCCTGAAGCGGGCCTCCCGCACCTTTTTGCCGGAGCGAAGCGCTGATTTTAAAACATCGCTTGAAAAGTCATCACCTGAGTGCGAGGCAACGTTCGGCGGTACATCATTGTCGTTTTCAAGCACTATTTTCCCGTCGAGCCACAGCGAAAACGGCACGCCGCCGGCTCCCTGCCTGGTGAATTTGCCTGCCTGGCTGTCGCTTTTGTAGCACAGATAGGTCAGAAAATCACGCCCAAGCTCTGTGTGTTTTTGTGTGTCGTCGTTATTCATTGATAAGCGCGGACTCCAGGCTTCGTATGTCGAAAGAGGGGTTGTGTTTCTCAGCTGCGACCCCGGCGAGCACTGCGGGGGTCAGCGCGGTGAGCTTTACATCAAAGCTTCGATGAAAAAAATTGACAAAATCCTCATTGGCTTTTTTGCTGGTGGAAAAAAACAGCAGGGTTTCACTTGACGTGTTCCAGCACACGTCATAAACCGCAGGACAGGGGAGGGCTTTTTTGATCAGCCGCTGCCAGACTTCGTCTTTAATCATGTCTTTGTCTTTTTTGGTGAGGCGCTCCTTGCCTGAAGCCTCCCGATATTTTAATTCTTCTTTAAGCAGCGCGGCTTTCATGGCAAGCGGCGGGATTCGGCGGACGTCGACCCGCAGTGAAAATACCATATAGGGATCGCGCGCAAAATGCAGATCGTCAAAAAACGTTGATGCAATGTTTTCTGCCGATACCCAGCCGATGGATTTGTCGATCATGCTTCCGGGGTCGATTTCCCTGAACGCAAACGTTTTCAGCTTCTGTGCAATGAAATCCTTCAGGGTATCCGGAAGACCGCCGGGAACGCGGTAGCGCAGATAGCTTAATTGTCCTGTGAAAAGGCCCATGGTGCATTCTCCGCATGGTGGGACGTACCGATCAAAAAAGATTATTATAATACATAGTGCAGCGGAAAAGATCAAGAAGGAATCATTAAATTTTACGATAGGATTTTTTGTGTGTACAAATTTTTGTGCGGTTGCCGGCGTGCAACTGAAAGTGCCGAAAGGTACTCATTAATAAGAGAAGAGAGAGAAAAATCACTAATTCAAGAATTACAGCATAACTGCTTTGATAACGTATCTTTGCTGTCAGTCATATCGTGCTGAAGCGTTTTCCGAATGGTGACCGCAAGCTCTTTGGCCGTTACGGGTTTTGTCATATAGGTTCGTATGCCGCTTGCATATGCTTTTTTCTGTATTGTGCGGTCACTGAAGCCCGTATAGAGAATTACAGGAAGGTCCGGGCGAATAGCAATCAGCTTTTCAGCAAGCTCAGTGCCTGTCATTTCAGGCATGGTGTGGTCGGTAAGCACAAGGTCGAATTTTTCAGGCGCGCAGGCGAACATATTCAGCGCGTCACTGCTGCGGCCTGCCGTGACAACGGTGTACCCCAAAGCAGAAAGTATATCATCTATGATATCAATAACATGCTCTTCATCATCAACCGCAAGTATTGTTTCCGTTCCTTTCGGATGTTCTGCGGGGACGGTATCCAGGCTGGGTGTACTGTTCTTTTTCTTCCCTTTGAGCAGAGGAAAGTACAGGTGAAATGCCGTTCCATGGCCTGGCCGGCTGTTCACCTTTATCTCGCCGCCGCATTTTTTTACTATTCCATGCACTACCGCCAGCCCCATGCCGGAGCCCTGTCCCGCCGGCTTAGTGGTAAAATACGGATCGAAGATGCGCTCAAGAATAACCGGCTCAATGCCTGAACCGTTATCCTCCACGGAAATGCACAGGTAGGGGGCATCTGCCATTTTGTTATATTTCTTTTTGCTGTTGTTGGAAATCGTTGCTTTTCGCACTCTAACCTCAATAACCCCCCTGCCTGAGCTTATGGCGTGATACGCATTTGTACACAGGTTCATGATGACTTGGTGGATCTGGGAGGGGTCTGCCAGTATCGGGCCGGCCTCGGGATCAATGTGCTGGATAAGCTGGATTGTAGAGGGAAGGGATGCCCGCAGGAGCTTAAGCGCTTCCTTGACAACGGGCTGTACAATAAGGGGGCTGTGCTCCTCCTCGCGCTGGCGGCTGAATGTGAGGATTTGGCGGACCAGCTCTTTGGCGCGCATTGCCGCCTTAAGGGCTTCTTTAAGGTGATCCCGTGCCGCGCATGTTGCAGAAAGGCTGAACAGGGCAAGCTCTGTATACCCGAATATGCCGGTGAGGATATTGTTGAAATCGTGTGCTATGCCTCCGGCGAGCGTGCCGATGGCTTCCATTTTCTGCGCCTGGCGGAGCTGCTGCTCAAGCTGCATGGTGCCGGTAATGTCCCGCCTCAGGCTCACGTAGTTTGTGATTGTCCCCTCTTCATTGCGAACCGGCGAAATGCGCTCTTCCACCTGATATGAGGTGCCGTCTTTTTTGATATTGGTGAAGCGCCCGGTCCACGTGCCTCCCCGTGCGATAGTTGCTTCAATATCCTGATACTGACTGGCTGTTTGACCGCTGTAAATGAGATCACATGCTTTCTTATCCGCAATCTCCGGCAGCGTATAACCTGTTTCCTGTTCCAGTGCGGAGTTTGCATACACAGCGAAACCTTCAGTATCGGTAATAAGCACACTTTCAGCAGACTGCTCGATTGCCGTGGAAAGAAGCAGGCGTGCTACTTCTGCCTGCTTTCGATGCCTAAGCTCCTTCTCGACGCGCTCATACAGCTGCGCGTTGTACAGGGCAATAGATGCCAGCTCGGCAAAGCGGGATAGAATGCCGATTTCAGCGGTACCGAATGTTTTGTCTGCTCTTTGGTATGCAAGGCCGAACACGCCGGCAACTCGCTCGTTTATTTTGAGAGGCAGCGCCGCCGCGCAGGCAAAAGATTCAAAGACAGGGTTTCTGATTCTTTTCGGCCATGATGCATAGTTCTCGACACAAAGAGGCTCGCCGTGTTTCCATACCGAGCCGGCAAGTCCCTCTCCGGGTTTTATCGTGTAGCCGACCACTTTCTCAAAAGCGCCGAGGCCGACACGCATGCTGAGCTCTTTCGAGTGCTCGTCATATAAAAAAATGAATCCGTTCACTGTGCCCGCAAGGTCAGCCGCATAGGAAACAATTGTCTTAAAAAGCTCATCGAGCTTCAGCTTTCCCACAACCCCGAGGCTTGTCTCATGCAGCGCTGTCAGGTAGCGCGTCTGTTTTATCAGCGCCTGCTCAGCCTCCCTGCGCATGGCTACTTCTTTTTGAAGATCATGGTTTTTGCGGACCAGCTCAGCGGTTTTCGTCTGGACCTGATGGCGAAGCGTAAATGATATTGCGAGCACGCCGATAAGCAGAAAAGAGGCGGCCGCCAGGCTCAATTTAAGAACGGCGAAAAGCCGTGATGTCTGGGGATTGGAGAATATATCATCCATAAGCTCATGATACAGCGAGCCGGGCATTTTTTTCTGCCTCTGCAGATGGTAGTCGATTGCAGGAACAAGGTTTTTGTGCTTTCCTTTCGGCACGGCAAAGCGCAGCTGCACCGGGGAGAAAATTATCGATGTTTTGTTGAGAGAATGATGCTCGGCTGCGTAAAATCCGGCGATGCGGTCAACGATGCCGGCATCCACCCATTTTTTTTCAAGCGCGTTAAGGATATCGCTGTAGGATTTAAATTCCACAAAGCTGCAGCTGATATCAAACCGGCGCATGATCGAGCGCAGCTCGTGGTTGTACGGGTCGTTTTTTAAAATTCCGATGGCCTTTCCATTGAGATCAAGAATCGACTGAAGGGAGGACCCCGACGGGGTAAACACCTGTGCCCAGGTAGAAATGACCGGCTCAGCGGTGAAGCTGAACCTCCCCTGTGTTTCCGGCAGGTATGGCGCGGCAGCAAGCAGGTCTATTTCCTGGGTGCTTAGCCGCTCAAAGCCCTGCTCCAGGGTTCCTCTAATCCATTGAATCCGCCATCCCTCTTTTTTGGCAAAGTGACGGATCAGACTCCCGAAAAGGGTGTTGTCTGCTGTGCGGCCGGATGATCCGGGAGTGAGGCTGCACAGAGGCTGGAGGTCATACACTCCCACGCGGACAAGTTTTTCAGCAGATGCCGCCGGGCTAAATGAAAAAAAACATATAAAAGCTGAAAAAAAACAAAGCGAAAGACAGCTGTTGCGAATAGGAATCATGATCCGGTCCTTGTATGGATAGCGAGGTGGTGAGCCGATGGTTTACGGGGGAATGGGCCTGCCGTCATAGGTAATGGATCTGATGATATTTTCCGCTTTGCCGATAGCCTCTCGCGGCAAGGGAGCGTACAGCAGGTGCATGTTATAGCGCTGTCCCTGATGTATAATCCACCACAGAAACCGGACCAGCGAGCGGGCGCGATCAATCGAGCGGTTGTAATAGTGCTGTTCGCGATAGAGGATTAGATAGGTGAAAGCGCTTATTGGGTACCCGTTTTTAGCCGCTGTGTCGGTTATCATTAGACGCGTATCTGGCGGAAGGGGAACCTTTGCTGCCGCAGAAACGGAATCAAGGGTCGGCTTTACAAAATTTCCCGATCGGTTTTTTATGTGTGCCACCGGCAGATTGTGTGTTTCAGAATAGGTGAGCTCAACATAGCCGATACTGCCGGGAATTTTTTTTACCATTTGTACTACGCCGGGATTCCCGTCGACTCCCATGCCTGCAGGCCAGCTAACTTTTTTGCCCTCCCCGATTTTTTTTGCCCATTGCGGGCTGACTTTTGAGAGGTAATTGGTGAAAATATAGGTTGTCCCGCTGCTGTCTGAGCGATGTACAATAGTAATATCATGATCATATTGTGCGGCTTGAGAGTTAAGCGTGGTGATGTATGAGTGTGACCAGCGTGTAATGCGTCCAAGGAAGATATCTGCTATGAGTTCAGGGGTGAATTGCAGTTTAGGGCTGCCCGGCAGGTTATAGGTTATGATAACCGCCCCAAGGCAGGTGGGGATATGGAGTATTTCGGCGGGCGCGTCCTGCAGCTCCCGGTCAGTGAGGTACGCGTCGGTGGCGCCGAAGTCCACTCTTTTTTTTGACAGCTGTTCTATGCCCTCACCGGAGCCTACACCGTCATACATAATACGTGTTTTTGTTTGGGATGTGTATACTTCGATGAGCTTTTTGTAGAGGGGGTGCGGGAATGTGGCGCCAGCGCCGCGCAGTATGATGTCCTGCTCTGCCGCCTGTACAGGCACAATCAGTGAAATAATAAGTATAAAGAAGAAAGCTGAACCGAGGCTGTATATATGATTAATCATTTTTTATCCTTATTCCACAAATAGTAGTACATATTTATTTGTTTCCGGTTAAGAAAATATTAATTTTTGGGTTCATCGATGAAATGTACGGTTTGCGTTACGTGCGAGCCGTTTACGTTGACCAGTACATAGTTGTGTCTGTTTGTCAAGCCCGGCCGGTTTTTGTTGATTTTACGGTCAACATCTCCTGCGCCGCCTGCTTCAATGTAGGAAATACCCTTGAAGCTCGACCGGCCGTATCCGTGAATATGACCAAAAAATACCCCGTGAATTTTATCAGTGCAGGCGCTTATCAGATCTATAAATTCCCGGCCGTTTCGCTCAAAGCAGTAAAAATCAAAAGGCTTGACCGGGGGCGGTATGTGCATAAACAGCATCACATTTTCCTTTTGCGCAATAAGATGCTCAAGATAGACAAGCAGCTGCCTGTCGACGCCCCGTGACAGGCTGAAGCGGTATTCTAAGTCCGGGAGCGGAATCATGTCCTTGGGAACGGTGCGCTCGACAGTATTGAGAACAATAAAACGCATGTCGCCGATATCGAAAAAGAAATTAAGCGGACCGAACAAACGAGAAAAACATCTGATGCCGTAGTTTTCCAAATCGTGGTTACCCGCACAATTTATTACGGGTATTTCAAGGGCGCGGAAATACTCGACTGCACGTTTGTATTCATGCAGTGTGCCGTTATTTGTCATGTCACCGGTAAGTATCAGAAAATTTGGCCGGTGTTTGCGGGCATGCCTCATTATAGTTGAAAAACGGTTAAAGTTCTGGTGGATATCGCCGCAAACAATGAAGGTGAAGCGGGTGCTGCAGCCGAGGCGAAGGCGAAGGCTCTCGACGGCCTTGCTGTTAAGATTCTCCGGAAGTTCCGGCAACTCGCTTTTAACGCGATGGCGCTCAAGGTCTTCGTTCCAGTACTCCCAGGCTTCTGTGCCGAAGATAAACGAAAGCTCCATTACTGCACAGCACAGAACTATTTTTTTTACGTGTTTAATTCTCATAGCTTTGCGTAATGCCATATGCCCGGATACGAATCTCAGGTTTTTCCGCTATGGAGCATGCATGGTATCATAGGGGTTCTGTTCTAATATATGCGCGGAAAGATAAGCTGCAATTAAACAGCGGTTAAAATGGAGATAATTGTTCGTTAAATTATTATTAACAGGCCATGTGCCCGTAATACTAGAGCCTGAAACGCGAATGGCGGTACCCTGAAGGAAGATTTTTCAACCCCGCTCTACCGGTTTTGCCCGATCGCCGGGCGTGGAAAATATTGCTAAAATAAAGAAAAAATGGTATATAATCGTCGTATTGTGTCCTGATTATTTATACAGTATTTTTCTGGCAGTCATAATAAAACCTGTCCAAAATAAATGAAAGTATTGAGCAAAAGCCGCTTTGGGCGTGTCTCTGCGCAGCCGCCGCCACATAAAACCTCACTCCATGGGCGGCCCGATGCTGCTAAGGGTAACTACGCAGCAGGCATTGTGCAGGGATTGTCCCGGGCAGCACCGTCCGCCGGGCCGTGTGTGTACTGAAATATAACGGCACATGCCGCTGTATAACCTTTTGAACGTGTTGCGGGGGCTTTGCAGAGCCCCGCCCGTACCGGCTTCGTCCATTATTTTGGACACTACTGAGTCATACTATAATCGAAAACAGAAAGGGCAAGCTCATGAGGGCAGAGAAAAAACACCTGTTTTGTTGCTTCGGCTCTATCATGATCGCAGTGTTTCTGGCTGGTTTTGTATCGACAGCCGATGCGCAGCACTCCCCGCTTTCTCACAAAGGAGACAGGCAATGCGGCATCAATTTCGGATATGGATATTCCTTTGAGTCAAATAATGACCTGCGCTTTGCCAGCGCTCAGCCGTATATGGGGTGGGTGCTTACCGACCCTGTGGGCGCGGGATGGTACCAGGGGACCCTCGAGGCTCTTGTAGAGGGTTCGTTCAGCTATGTGTTTAAACACCAGCGCACCTATTCAGCCGGCGTTAACGTCCTGGCGCGATATAACTTTTTGACACATTCAGATGTGTGGCGGCCCTATGTGCAGGCAGGCTTCGGTGTTGTGCATACGAATCTTGTTATGGATAATTTCGGCTCGAATGTGAATTTTGTGAGCAGCGCTGCATGCGGGCTGCAGTATTTTTTTACCAAACGTAATGCCGTAAGCCTGGAGTGGCGTGTTTTTCATATGTCGAATGCAGGTCTCGATCATGAGAACAGCGGACTGAATGTGAACAACTTTTTTCTGGGCCTTTCATATTGTTTCTAATAGTCTGATAAAAATTAAGCATACAAAAAGCCCCCGATCATCTGTATGTCGGGGGCTTTTTTGGGTCCGGGATGCCGTTCCGTCACCTGGCAAAAAACTCGTTATATACAATAGCCTTCGGAAGACTTAGCTCTACATACGGACCGTTTCGGCCAAAGAGCTTTTGTTGAGTAGTGTTAGATTTTGCCCACTATGACGGTTTATCGCACACCCCAGAAATAATGTATATAACAAAAGGAAGGAGGAGGGCTTAGCGTATTAAATTGTATGCTGTCGCATGACCCTCCATTTCTCGTATCAAAAAAATACTTTTATTATGTATTCTTGTGTGTTTCTGAAGTGATGGTGTGCTCAATTTCCTTTGAGCAATTTCCCACCTCCTTCCTTACTTATAAATATAGTGATAAGTGCCGGCTTTTCAAGGGGGGTGGAAAATTTTTCTTCTGCTTATACGCTCATCTGCGGCGTCTCAAGGCCTGCTTATTTTTGTCCAGGTGCTCAAATCGGTTGAGTACAGAACGTGCCCGGCCAGGTTGACCGCGGCAAGGTCATCGATAGTGCCGTCTGCATCGAAGTCACCGCTTATAATGGATGTAAAGCGGTTTGAGCCGATTTTATTCCATGAGGTCCTGTCCGTTGAGTACAGTATATACTGATTTAAATTAATAGCGGCAATGTCATCTTCAGTGCCGTCACCGTTAAAATCCCCGACTGTAAGTGATGAGAATTTGTTCAGCCCGATGCGGCTCCAGTTCTGCCGGTCGCTGCTGCACAGGATGTAGCGGTTCAAGTTAACGGCGGTCAGATCGTCTTTTGTGCCGGAACCGTCGAGGTCGGCTGCCGTGAGGGCGGTAAATTTATTTGCGCCGATTTTTTCCCACTGCTCACGGTCGGTGGTGTAGAGTATATAGCCGTTCATATTGATGGCGGCGATATCTTTATCCCGGCCGCTTGTGCTGAAATCACCCGTAATCATGGATGTAAATTTATTTGCGCCGATTTTTTCCCAGGATGACAGGTCATCGGAGTACAGGATATACCCGTTCCGGCTTATGCCGGCCAGGTCCCGGTGTGAGCCGGAGCCGCTGAAGTCCGCGCTTTTCAGTTCGGTGAACGTGTTTGAGCCGATTTTGTTCCATGTTGTCAGGTCGGTGCTGTACAGGGAATAGCCCCGGAGATTAATGCCTGCAATGTCATTGTCTGTGCCGTCTTTTTGAAAGTCCCCGCTTGTTATGATGCTGAACCGGTTCAAGCCGATTGCCGTCCAGTCCCGAAGGTTTGTCGTGTAGTGCACATAGCCTTTGAAGTCTATGTACACAAGATCGGTTCGGCCGTCGCTGTTGAGATCGGCACCGTGCAGAAACGGGGTGTCACGTATTTCCTCTCCGGGAAGAACCGAGGTGGTTGTCGACGTGGTAACCGAATCCCGCCAGTTTGCGACCGTCAGAGCTGCCTGATTTATGCTGCGGGCGTTGTGCGCAGCATCTGATTCGTCAGGGGGGATGCCGGTTGGCGTGCCTTTGTAGGTGACGTGAGGATTTGAAAAGTACTGGATTCTGGTGCCGGGGCTGTATGCCATAATGGTCCTGTACTGCCCGCCGTCATCCGCTGCGGTAAAGCGCCAGCCGTGTGAAAAATTATACAGCCCGTTGCCCTGCTCTGCTGCCGGCGTGCCGTCACCGACAGCATGGTGGCATCCCATGTTATGTCCCAGCTCGTGGCCGAAGGTATAGTTGCCTGTTGCGCATGAGTACCGGGTAACGCTGAATGCGCTTGCCGCGAACGCATCCGACAGGGCCGTCATAAGATAGCCTATGCCGCAGGCGCCTTCCGTGTCGCTTATAAGAACCACCAGATCGGCACCGTGGGTGTTGCGCAGGCTGTGCACGCTGTCCATATGGCCGTCATCGGTTCCGCGGAGCCTGGTTAAATCGGTGCTGAAATCAACCTCGGTGTATGTAATTTCCTCCTGATGCACCAGGTTGAGTCGAGGCTGAATCCCGCTGTTTTCATATGCCTGGTTGGTTTCGTCCACTGCAAGATTTATCAGCGTTTCGATGGCAAGCTCACCGCCCTGGGCATCCTTTGCGGCAGCGGTGTACACCACGAGCACATCGAATATATCGCCGCTGTCCAACGGCGCGGAGGCAGCGGGCGGTGCTCTCAGAAGCATGCTGTCCGGTATAACAGGAACCGGCTCATGGTCGACGGGAAACAGGCTGTCGTCGATTTCACGAAGGTAGTGCGTTCCCCCTGGAGCATAGCCTATTTGATAGTGCGTACCGTCGGAAAGGCGGATATTGCCCAGCGCGATATCCCCGTTAATGCTCAGCATAAATGAGCTGCCGTTGTCACCGGATATGCATCCGGCAAGAGAGTAGCTGTGCGGGGAGCGAATGATGCGCTTTGTGACGGCGCCGGCCAGCGTTTCATCGTAGAAGAGGTTGAACTGCAGCATGTGAAGATCCGCGTCCGCCGCACGATCGAGAAGCTCGAAGTTAACCTGTACGGGCCGGTTCCGTATAACAGCACCATCTACAGGATCGTCGGGATCGAACAGCTTTTTGCCGGGATCGGCTGAAAAAAGGGCATACGGGGACGGGGTGTGCTGCGCAGCCTGCACGGTGCAGGGAAGCATCGCTGCAATTAAGCACATGAAGATAGCTGCTGTCATTTTTTTTATAGGTTCGTGAGCCGCCATTGGTAAACTCAAATAAAATCCCCCGAGTAGTATTAATAACGATGGCTGTTAGCGGGGCTCGCAGCGTGACAGCAACGCGTAATACAGGAAACGCTCAGAGGGGTCCCCGGCTGCGCTAGCCGGGTATCCATCCTACCGTAACATCCCGCATAATCACCGTATCGATGATGCGCTGCGTTTGGCCGGGGCAGCATGCCCGTACCCCCTCAAGCCGCACCGACGCCCTGTAGGTGCTGTTGGATGAGGCTTCGCCGCCGCCTGAAACCGAAACGGTGACTGTTCCGCTGTCACAAGGGCAGCGCTGCGGGATCAGGTATTCTGCATCCGGCGGGAGGGTGTCGCTGCAGTAGTTAAAGTATACCGCATCAGGGTCGTCCCCGGCAACAGCAAGAATTACCTCTACGCCGGGCGGGCTGTCATCAAGGCAAAAAGCTGTGCACCGCTCAGACAGTGACACGATATCCCGGTCAATTTCAACACGAACCGCTGTTTTGTTGTCAAGCATCTGATAGACAAAAATATCGCCGCAGCCGCCGCTTCTGAGTCCGGTTTCAGGGCCTCTGATGCAATCGGGGTAGCTGTGGGAGCGACAGCTGCACAGTGCGGAGAAAAAAACAAGGCAGAACAGGAATATACTGTATTTCATGCAGACGGCGCGCTCACCTGTGTGACGGTTTACTGTATACCTATCGGCACTTTTTTTAAAAAAATAATTCAGAATATCTGCATTCGTGAGCTTGAAAAAGCGAAGGCGCCGAGAATAACACTGAAATGGCCCCCGGGCGGGGTGTTCGGGTATGCGTGAGCGATGCGCCGATTCTCCCGGCGATGCGTGCCGGGAGAATCAACGCTTTTCAGCTTATGCTCACGGAAGCTACTTTTTCGGGCGCTGATAGATATATGCACATACGCTGTCACCCTCCGACTGCCGGGCGATATACCTGGCATTCATCTCTGGATATGCACGCGTTGTTGCCTCTATATCCATATCACACAAAAGATGGCACGGATCCTCGACACCATAGTCTTTTGCCATATCATAATACGGGCACGTCCGCTGTATTTCGATGACCGCATCCAGGCCCTTGTTCGAAATATCGACGACGTCCATATCCATTCCCATGGACCGGTACGCGGGGATTGCTTTTCTGAAGCCCTCTGCCAGGCTGTTATTGTCGATATAGGGGCTGAACCATTCCCGCTGTCGCTCGGGATAACCCTCGAGCATCTTCTCCCAGGCCTCGTCATCGCTCATGGTTTTGCGCAGCTCGTTGAACCGCTCAAATTTTTTCCTGAAAAGCTCATCATAATCCATGGACATTTTGTGCTCCTTTCGTGAGATAATGTTTGCTTCGGCAGCTGGAAGCTTTTTTTGAGTAGTACCACATAAAGGTACTACCTTTTAAAAACATATTAATCAGGCAGACCCTCTTTGTCAATAAAGAACTTACAGGGCATGGGATGTCGGCGAGCAGCTGCGTGCGCCAATATTTTCTTTTAAACGTTGGCCGAAAGCGGTATAGTGTTTAAACATGTCGATTCAGCACCGGCTTTCACGAAGGTTTGAATGGTGAAAACTCCTCGAAAATCAGAGAAAAAAGTACCTGAGAGTCAGCAGGACGAAATTATCAGCAGGCAGAACCGCAGGATTCAGATCGATCTGAGAAAAGCGGTGTTTCCGAATACTGTTTTATTTCTCCTGAAAAAACGGCCTCACTACGCCCGTGAAATACGGGAAAAAATAGTCACCTATATACACGCAATGGCTGATTTTCTGGAAGACAACACACGGGTAAATCCCATATTTACGCGCTCACTTACCATTCAGAAAAACCTTATCTACAGCAACCTTGTAAAGCTGGAACGACAGGGCGTTCTGGGGAGCTATAAGGAGAAATCCCCCCGCGGCCCCCAGCGAAAATATTATTATCTTACCTCATTCGGTCACCGGTTTTTTGACGAGGTGGTGCAAAAGGGGCTTTATCCGCGCGTGTTTTTTTTGCATTATTTTATGAGCACTGCCATGGGAGAGGATGATTTGAAAAACCAGTTTTCGCAAAAGGACTGGCAGACTTTCAAGAAACTATACGATATACTGGTTGAATAAGCACTTTTTGTAAAGAGCAATAGCATTAATAAAACATGACTGATTGTCTTACCCGGTGAGACATGGATTATTGGCCGGGAGGCTCCCCTCAATTACTATTTTTTTTTATCGCTGCTCGAGCGCGAGCCGGTAGCTGAGCTGATTGAAGGGATCAGGGCATACACCGACGATCGCTCTGTCGCTTGATGACCACGGGGGGACTGCTCCCCGCAGCAGCATGCAGATGAATGCATAGGCGCCCCAGTACATCATGCCGCACATTCCGTTTACATTGAACGGGTCGACCTCGAAGCTGTCTCCGGCACAGTGCCCCCACATGCAGGTGTTTTCTATGTCAAGTATCTCACACCTGACCGCGCAGCGCTTCAGGTAGTCAAACCCCCGGCTGTCCATTGCCGTAAAACAGGACGGTGTTTGTACACAGCGTGAGGGATCGGGATTGTTCCGGCGCACCGCTGTCACGGATATGCGTCCGCCCTCTGGACAGGCCGCAGTGAAACCCGTATCAGAGCGCCAGGGGACGCTGCCGCCGTACTCCACGGTCATAAGGGCAGGAAATATTGATTGATACAGCGAGCCGCACATGCCGCCCGCATTCATGGTGGTTAGCGTAAATGTGTCACCGGCTCGGTGACCGTACGGGCACTTCCCGCTGCATGACGTGACCGCCACTTCGGTATAGAAGCTGTTAATTGTGCGATACAGCTCATCTGTAAAGGTGCTTGAGCCCTGTGCGCCCATAGCCCTACCGGTCTTTGTCAAGCTTGCCGAACACGCGCTTCAGCAAATAGGTTGTCCTTTGAGCAGGGTTTTTTCTGATGAGGATTTCCTCCTGCTGTATGCGGTAAAACAGGGCGTCCAGCGCCTCGCGCGTCAGGTATGCCTCAAGATCGGTTTCAATAGGTGAAAAGCCGGCCATGCTGCCCGCCGGTGATTCCGCCAGCCGGTTCCATTCGTCGGTAAGCCGGGCCCACGCATCCGCGGCGGTGAGGGTCCCGGCAAGTTTCCTGTTTAACGCCGACTCAATATGCGGCCGGTAGAGCTCAAAAAGCTGTTTATAGCACGTCTTGTGCAGGTACTGTGTGGCAGCGTTGTCTGCTCCGTACAGTATATTTGTAGCATCACGGATGGTCATTTGCCGTATGCTGTGCTTGAACACCGGTGCCGACCGGGCGGCTGCATGCTCTGCAGAGCGGTTTATCCGTAAAATGACATCATCGACAAGCGATTGTATGCCGGGGATTTTTTTTATGTTATTTGTGACAGCAGCGGCCTCGGGCGGCAGCGCTATGCGCATGTCCGGATTGCTGTAATACCCCCCGGCGCTTCCGAGCTCCTGCGCTGCGTGCTTAGCGCCGGCGATAAGGGCCTGCTTCAGGCCGCTGGATATGTCTGATTCTGTGAGGGGCTTTTGAGCGGTCAGCGAAGATATGCGCTGCAGCATGTCCCCGCAGCCGGCCAGGGTAACCAAAAGGAGTGCCGCGCTAACGGCTGATACCGCAATTTTCATAGCTATCGTCCCTGTTTCATCGATATGTGCTCATTGCTTTTGACTATACTACGTGATGTCCGATTTATCCATGCTTTAATAAAAAGTTTTTTTTATGAATATTTTACTTGACATTGTGGTATTGTAAAAGCTATAAAGCATATAAGTTTTTTTATAAACGCAGTCAAGACCGTTCTATATGTAGCGTAAAGTTTTTATTTTAGTTGTGCAGTTTTGTGTTGGAATAGAATTCCGGTGAGTTTTTGTTTAGTAAGCCCTTGGATTTTCTATAGTCCAAGGGCTTTTTGAGTTATAAACCGCAGAGGGTACAAAAAAAGCACCTGAACAGAAAAATTCCCCGCATGTACCGCACGGGGTCAGCGTTGCCGCTTATGCCGATGTTGACATGAGCGGCACTGTACAACCACTTATTTTTTTATTTAAAGGAGGAGTAACAAATGGCTGAAGGAAGAGTAAAATGGTTTAATGACAAAAAAGGCTATGGTTTTATTGAATCGGCCGAACATGGAGACGTCTTCGTCCATTACTCTGCTATACAGGGTTCCGGTTTCCGCAGCCTGAATGACGGGGATGAGGTTGACTTTGATGTTCAGGACGGCAATAAAGGCCTTCAGGCGGTAAACGTCAGAACCAAGTAATAGTACACCAAGATGTGACAGCCACAGAAGCATCTCATTAAATATCCTTGCTTCTTTTTAAGGGGTGTGTCGGCCGTCAGGCTTGCACGCCCCTTTTTTGTATAGGCATGAGGCGACCGGCTGCATGCACCCAGACTTTGCTTGATTGTTTTTCTTTATCGGTGGTAAAATACACAAACGGGAATTGGAATGTCATTTTTTTGTGATGCCGTTAATGCTGATACGCGTAAAAGCATCACGCACACATGAGCGATATGGCACGAGGAAGAGCGAATCGAAAAGAATATATACTAGAAACAGCACTGCACTGTTTTAATGAATCCGGGTATTACCGGACCTCTCTGGAAACGATCGCGCAGAAAGCAGGCATCAGCAAAGGGGGGCTGTATTATCATTTTAAATCTAAAAATCAACTGTTTATCGAACTGTTTTATTACCGGTGCAATAAATATTTTGAACAGGTCAGGGCATTTACTCAGGAGATTACCGACCCCAGGGAGCGCATTGAAACATTTGTGAGCAAGGCAAGCAGCATACTTACGAAAAATGAGGATTTTATGAGGTTTTTTCTCGAGTTCATGTCTATCGGTGCGCGTGACCCTGAAGTCAGAAAGGTTATGACTGATTATTATACCTTTTCCATTGATAATTTTACCCGTATTATAAACGAAGGCATCGAAACGGGACGCTTTCAGCCGGTGGATCCGAAAGAGATCGCCCGGGCTGTGTATTTTTTATCAATGGGTGTCTTTTTTACCTATTTCACTGTCAATCCTGATTTTTCACTGGTCGATCAGCATGTTACACATATTAACAACATCATTGACGGACTTAAGATATAAGCGCCGGTACACATTCCTTCCATCTTATAAAAATGCCATCCGAAGCTGTCCGTAATTTTTGGGCAATAATTCATTTTATATTTTGAAATTTATCTTGACCGGTTTTAATTGATAAAGTACTATAACTATAAAACTAAACCGGTTAGTCGGTAAATTAATAATGAGGTAAAAAGTATGAAAATTATAAAAACAGTAACTTTGATTATTTTTATGTCGTTTTTGTATTCTTCTGTTTTTGCCCAGTGCGTGAATGTGACCGAGGACCAGACAATAGCGAACAAATTCACCCGTCATACCGTGACGGGTATAACCACGCCACTGCCGGAAGGACCCGATATCGAGGGTTTTATCGGGGCATCCTACCTGACGGTCGCTGATATTGACGGCGACGGTGTAAACGAAATAGTGGCTACGTCAGGCGTGGGCAATGACTCTGATCCGGGTACCGCTGACGGTTCTGTTGCCCTTTTTACCTGGGACGGCTTTGATAAAGATTCCTGGTCAAAGACCGTATTGAACAGCACGTTTGCCTTCCCCAATGAAACGATTGTCCGTGATATCGATGGTGATGATGATGCTGATATCGTGGTATTGGATAATTTTATTCTGGCATCGTTTCCGGGCGGCGTTTTTTTTCTTGAAAACGCCGGCGGTGATATAACAAATGCTTCAAACTGGTCAAAGCAGACTATTTATGAGGATGCCGCAGGTGCCGAGGACAGCTACCACCGGGCTGAGTTTATCGATCTTGATGGTGACGGGGATGTTGATATTATCACGACAAACTGGCTTGCGGGGCGCGCCTTCTGGCTTGAAAATAATGGGGATGGAACATGGTCGGATCACGATATAGGCACCGGCGGCGTTTCCCTGTTTGCGCTGTATGATCTCGATCAGGACGGGGACGAAGATATGGTCGTACCGCGGTTTGCCATAACAGGCAGCCTTTTCATCTGCGCGGCGCTCGGCGCCCCTGACGGCTCTGACCCGGCCGGGGATTCGCTCATCTGGTTTGAAAATCCCGGGCAGACAGCACTTGCGGCAGATTCTGACCTGCCCTGGAACCGCTACACCATTGATAACTGGTACACTTCGGGCAATCCTGTTGGAAAAGCCTTTGAGGTTGTTGTTTCCGACATCGATAATGACGGTACCGATGAGCTGGTCATGAGCAATCACAATCATCAGAATTATGACGGCAGCGGTAACAGAATATGGCCGTCTGGAATATATTATCTTGAGATCCCCGGGCTCGGGGGCAACGCCGGCGACCCGACAGTGGCCGCCGACTGGCTGCCGATAACCATAGAAACCGGAGATCCTGACTTTGCGTATTCCCCAGGATTTACGCAGTTTGCCAAGCCGTATCTCGATCCGGCGGTGTGGGATGACCCCTATGCGGTTGACCGCCGAGGCAGCTTTTACGATCAGGGGTCTCCGGGCATGGTGCGTGCAGGTGACGTGAACGGTGACGGGCTTTCAGACGTTGTTGTTCCCGGTGACGGAAAGGGCCGGCTGTATTATTATGAAGCGGATTCGCCGTCGGGAGGCTGTCTGAGTTTATACCGTGCAACATTATATGATGATCTGCAGTGTATGCCGGGGGAGGCTGAGATAGCCGATCTTGATAAAGACGGCGATATGGACATTGTGGCGGCCATATTCGATACCAGTGTGGATCACCCGTATCCATATACATCGAGCTCGATATTTTTCTATGAAAATACGGATGAAACAATCGTGGAGCTGAAATCTTTTGAAGCATCACCCGGCTGCAATGTTGTTAATCTGGTCTGGTCAACGGCTTCAGAGACAAACAATGCCGGCTTCAATGTTTATCGTTCGGAAACAGAGAGCGGAACCTATGAGAAAATAAATGCTTCGCTTATCCCCGGCAGGGGCTCACCGACCGGCGGTGCAGACTACACGCTGACCGATGATTTGGTAGCCAACGGAACAACATATTACTATGTGCTGGAGGATATTGATGCAAACGGCACGCCGGCCTCATACGGTCCCGAGGCGGCAACGCCCCGTCTGATATATCTGCTGCTGCGGTAAATATGCTGCCGAACAGCTGTTGTTCAGGAAAAGGGAAACAGTATGGTTGTTTCCCTTTTCTTTTTTTGTGATAATCATTGGAGAGCCGATACGTCCCGGGGGATCACGAGGGAAGAGGGCCAAAGAAAAAAAATAACTCTGCATTATCAGGACGCGTTGTCATGTCAGACGATGAGTGCGGTACAATTATGCTGCACCACCAGATGCTTGTTCGGCAGGAGCACCTGAATCAGTACGGGAGCATTTTCGGCGGACGGGTGCTTTCCATGATTGATGAGCTTGCGTTCATTGTGTGTGCAAAAACATTTCCGGGCAGCAATTTTGTTACCAGGGCGATCGAAAATGCCGCTTTCTCGGCACAGGCGCGCCTCGGGGATATACTGGAGTTTAGCGTCGGGATTGAAACGCGCGGCGTTACCTCGGTGAAGGTAAAGGTTGAAACCATTGTGTATGACGCGCAATCGGGGAAAGCGAATAAAACGTTTGACGGCCTTGTTATTATGGTGTGTGTCGATAAAGGCGGCAAAGCGATTCCCCTTCCGGGGTAAGCGGTTAAGGCCGGGAGTTGATGTCTCTCCCGGGCAGTGGCTCTGCTGCCAACACAACAAATCTCAGGAGGCTGCATTATGGCAAAAATTATCGTTCCCGGTGCAAGCGAGCGGGAAAAACAGCTGTTTGAAAAGCTGGGCATCAGCTTAATAACCGCGATCGGGGTGGATGAGTTTGAGGCGCTTGTCTGCGATTTCTTAAAATCGCACAATGTGCTGCACCTGGCAACGCACGGCAACAGACAAATCCGGTCAACGCCGCTTGAATACTTCTCTCATCATCTGAATGTGTATGTTTTTTCAGAAGGCGGCGGCAAGATCGCAAATATCAAAGCCGACCCGGCTGTGTCATTTTCCATCGCCGAGCCATATTACCCCGAGCAGGGCATCATGGGAGCCGTCGGGCTGCAGGTATGGGGGATGGCATCGGTGTTTAAAAAAAATGACGACCCGCAGCGGGCAGCAGACATTTTTGCTCATTATCCGCATGCGAATACAATTGAGGAGCAGGGCATCAGTGATAATTTCAATGAAATCAATTTTAATGTTATCACCATAAAGCCCGAAAAAATCCGCTATCTGAACCTGCAAAAGGGCTTTCGCAATGTGACCTGGCAGCGGTGAATCATATTTCTCTTTCATTGGGTTAACATTTGATGTTTCTGCAAAAAAAAACAAAAATCGCGTCATTGCGAGGAGTGTAACGACGAAGCAATCTCGTTTTTTCAACTACGTACAACACAAAAGATTGCTTTGCTTCGCTCGCAAAGACACCAGACGAAACTTTTTGCAGAGCCATCAACATTTCTCATATTCGTTCGAAACGACAACCGATCCGGAGCGTCACAGTCTTTTAAACGGACAATAAATGCAGTGCCTTGTGTCATGTCCCGATTTATTCGTGGCATCACGGTATAATAGACCGAAACGCTGAAATCCTTTTTTCAACAAGTCTTTGTTTTCTCATCAGGCCCCCTCCCGCCCTTGAAAAAACACTTTCGTGTGTTTATAGTACACACAATACACGAACCCATCTGCAGAGTTTCCTGTAGTCCGGATTGCTAAGATGAAAAAACCGTTAAGTAAGCGTATGAGATACCCATGACCGGAGATGAAGGATGAATATATCATCGCCATTGTTCACTGTTTCAAGAAGGGATTATGATGCCGTTATTTTTGATCTTGACGGTGTTGTGACACAAACTGCCCGGGTGCACGCACGGGCCTGGAAGGCCCTGTTTGATGAGTATCTGGATGCGCGGGCTAAGCGCGAGGGAGCAGATTTCAGCCCCTTTGACCCCGATCGTGATTATAGAAAATATGTAGACGGTATGCCCCGGTATGACGGGGTTGAAAGCTTTCTGGCCTCCCGCGATATCAGGCTGCCGCAGGGGTCACCTGACGATGCTCCCGGCAAAGAGACCGTGTGCGGTCTTGGAAATAAAAAAAACGAGCTGTTTCTTGACTATATGCACAAAGAGGGCATAGAGGTGTACGATTCAACAGTCGCTCTGCTGCGGGCATTGAAAAACAGCCGCTTTAAAACAGCTGTTGTATCCTCAAGCAAAAATTGCGGACCCATTGTCGATACCGCAGGGCTTGCCGATCTGTTTGATTCGAGAGTCGATGGCGTTGATGCCGAGCAATTGGGCCTTTCCGGCAAGCCTGATCCGGATATTTTTCTCGAAGCAGCTCACAGGCTTGAGGTTTCACCGGCACGGTGCATCGTGGTTGAAGATGCGATAGCAGGTGTTCTGGCAGGAGAGCGGGGCGGCTTCGGGTGCGTGATAGGCGTTGACCGGACAAATCATTCCGGTGCCTACAAGCAAAAAGGTGCCGATATTGTGGTCAAAGACTTGTCTGAGGTGACGGTGAGCGAAATGTCATCGCCTGTCCCAGGCAGCGATCAGCTTCCGTCTGCCCTCGAGCATGTGCAGGATATAATGAGCAGAGGTGAAGGCAAGCGCATGGCTGTATTTCTTGACTATGACGGAACGCTGACCCCGATCGTCAGCAGGCCCGAATTAGCCGTGCTTTCCGATG
Organism: uncultured Thermodesulfobacteriota bacterium; assembly: GCA_964621615.1. GTDB lineage: Bacteria > Desulfobacterota > WTBG01 > CAIYCZ01 > CAIRTM01 > CAZUMW01. Next base: position 8,569 of record CAZUMW010000025.1, on the reverse strand, counting down.
AGATGCGCGATACGCTTTCGCGCGTTGCCGATACATTTCCCACAGCCATTATTAGCGGCCGTGACCGCGCTGATGTGAAGCAGCTGGTAAATGTTGACACGATGTATTATGCCGGCAGTCACGGGTTTGACATCGAAGGCCCTGAGGGAGAGCAGATTCAGGCGCAGCAGGGATTAGAATATCTGCCCGTGCTTGATCGCGCTGAGCAGCAGCTCAGGGAGCGTCTTCGCCGGATAGGCGGCGCCCTGATAGAAAGAAAGAAATTTTCCATAGCCGTACACTACCGCGGCGTTGCCGGCAGTCAGGTCAGCCTTGTTGACAAAGCGGTGAAGGAAGTCGCTGAACAGAACCGCGGCCTGCGGCGCGGTGAGGGCAAAAAAGTCTATGAAGTTCAGCCCGATATTGAATGGGACAAGGGGCGTGCGCTTCACTGGCTTCTCGATGCACTGGAACTTGATGAGGCTGCGGTGATGCCGCTTTATATCGGCGATGATGTGACGGATGAAGATGCCTTCCGTGAGCTTCGGGAAGGCGGGGTCGGCATTCTTGTCGCCCATACGCCGCAAAGGACGATGGCCCGCTACCGGCTTGGCACCCCTGACGAGGTGCGCCGCTTTCTTGAGCTGCTTATGGCTCGTGCGTGAGCCGATATGCTTTAAACATATGCGTAATATCAAACGTGTCCAAAATAAATTAAAGCGTTACATTATTTTGGACACGACCGGCATAATATCATATTGTATGGCTTTTTAAAAAGGCGTGTGAATGAGAGACTGGCTTCTTGAGTATGAGGGCTTTGACCCGCGTGAGGAAAAGCTTCGCGAGGCGCTGTGTACGCTGGGAAACGGGTATTTTGCGACCAGAGGTGCCTGCTTTGAATCACCTGCAGATGATGTTCATTATCCGGGGACATATCGGGCCGGGGGTTACAACAGGCTTAAAACGTACATAAAGGGGCGGGATATTGAAAATGAAGATCTGGTCAATATGCCTAACTGGCTTCCGGTTTATCTGCGCATCAACCGGGAATGCTGGTTCCGATGCGCTGATGTGGATATACTGTTTTATCGCCAGCAGCTTGATATGTATCATGGAATGCTGTACCGGGCGCTTCGATTCCGTGATGCAGCCGGGCGGGTCACGGCTGTCAAAGAGCGGCGCCTGGTTCATATGGCTCAGCCGCACCTTGCCGCGCTGGAGATTGCAGTAACCCCTGAGAACTGGTCTGGTGAGCTCGAGATTATTTCGGCTCTTGACGGCAGAGTGATCAATGACGGCGTCTCGCGCTACCGGGGGCTGAATAACCGGCACCTGGAGCCGCTTGAAGCCGGACACTTTTCAGCAGATACTGTTTTTCTCACCGTCCAGACAACGCAGTCAAAGCTCCGGATCTCCCAGGCAGCACGTACCAGGATCTTCAAGGATAGTGACGCCATAGCGTATGAGCCTGCTGTCACGGAGAAGCCCGGATATATAGCAGGCAGCATATCTGTGACTGTTGCTCAAGGTGAACAGATACGGGTAGAAAAAACGGTCTCGATGTATACGTCCCGGGACAATGCGATTTCAGAATGTGCGCTCGAGGCAAAAAAAGCGGTGCAGCGCGCCGGGGGTTTTGATGAGCTGTCAAAAGATCATTTCACTGCCTGGGAGCACCTCTGGCGGCGCTTTGTAATCGATGCACACCAGCGTCCGGCGCAGGAGGAATCGCGGACAAAGATGATACTGCATCTGTATATTTTTCATGTGCTGCAGACGACATCTATGCACACTATGGACCTCGATGTCGGGGTTCCGTCGCGAGGCTGGCACGGGGAGGCGTACCGCGGGCATATTTTCTGGGATGAGCTGTACATATTTCCGCTTTTGAACCTTCGGATGCCGGAAATAACCCGATCGCTTTTGATATATCGCTACCGCCGGCTGAACGAGGCACGCGCGGCGGCCGCGCAGGAGGGATTCCGCGGGGCCATGTATCCGTGGCAAAGCGGCAGCAACGGCAGAGAGGAGAGCCAGCGCCTGCACCTCAACCCGAAGTCCGGCCGGTGGATTCCGGACAACTCCCGCCTTCAGCGACATGTAAACGCAGCCATTGCCTACAATATCTGCCAGTATGTACAGGCGACCGGTGACATAGAATTTATTTGCTTTTACGGAGCTGAGATGCTCTTTGAAATCGCGCGCTTCTGGGCAAGCGCGGCTGTTTACAATGAGCCGCTCGGCCGCTATGAGATACGGGGCGTTATGGGGCCGGATGAATATCACGAGTCCTATCCCGGGGCGGACCAGCCGGGGCTGAACAACAATGCCTACACAAATATTATGGTGGTGTGGGTGCTCGGTGAAGCGCTGAAGGTGCTTGATATGCTTCCTGCGGATCGCCGCTCAGAGCTGTGTGAGAGTATCGATCTGAAGGAAGAGGAGATCGAGCGCTGGAATGATATTACCTGCAGGATGCGCATTGTGTTTCACGGGGACGGCATTATAAGTCAGTTTGAGGGCTATGAAGATCTGGAAGAGTTTGACTGGGATGGATACCGTGAAAAATACGGGGATATTCAGCGGCTGGACCGGATTCTTGAGGCTGAAAGCGATTCCCCGAACCGCTATAAAGCTTCAAAGCAGGCAGACGTTCTCATGCTGTTTTATCTGTTTTCCTCAGAGGAGCTTTCGCGGCTGTTTAAACAGCTTGAGTACCCTTTTGACTACGACACGATTCCAAAAAACATCGACTACTATCTCAAGCGCACGTCTCACGGGTCAACGCTTAGCCGTATAGTTCACTCATGGGTGCTGGCGCGCTCTGACCGCGTCCGGTCTTGGAAGCTGTTTTCTGAGGCGCTCGAAAGCGATATTTCAGACATACAGGGAGGCACGACCCCTGAGGGGATACATCTGGGTGCCATGGCGGGAAGCGTCAACATCATCCAGAACGGCTACACCGGTATCGAGACGCGCAATCACGTGCTGTGGCTTAACCCGTGCCTACCGGAGGAGCTTACCAGCCTTGAGATGCAGCTCAGATACCGCGGCCATACGCTGAATATACAGATTATCGGGGGGGAGCTTATCGTGGATTCTCTGAGAACCAGCCGGGAGCCTATTCGCGTCGGCGTGAAGGATAGCGAGTATACGCTTGAGTCACAGGGTCAGCTTCGCCTGCGGCTCTGACAGCGAGTGCAGAGCCACCGGGCACGCTGCTGTTTAAGCCTGTTCATTTTTTCACCGAATGCCTTCCAGTTTCCTTCACGAAGCGATGATTCAGCCTGCTCAAGCAGCTTTTTTGCAGTGCCGAGGTTGAGCATCTGTTCTGCACCCGGGACGATTTTAAAGCGCATAGAGTCGGAGCGCTGCTGCGGTTCGCGTGATGGCAGCGGCGTGTATGCTGTGCTTACCGACTCTGATCGAGCACTGAGCGCAGCGCCGATGCAATTACGCTCAGGGTGAACGGCTTTATTACCAGCTTTGAAATTCCCCGGCGGCGGAGCTCATCGGGTGTGATTGATTGGCTGTAGCCGGTGCAGAGTATAATAGGGATTTCGGGGCGGATGGCATGTGCCTGTGCTGCCAGATCAAAGCCGGTGAGGCGCGGCATAGTGAGGTCGGTTACGATGATGTCAAAGTGCCGGGGATTTTTGCGAAAGCATTCAAGGGCCTGGGTGCTGTCGTTGTATGGCGTGACGCGATAGCCCAGAGAGTGCAGTATATGCTGACCGACATCGGTAAGGAATTGCTCATCATCAACCAGCAGAATCCGCTCCGTGCCGGCGGGCAGTGGGTATGCGGCTGTGATTTCGCCGGGCACTTCGCAGGGCTGATACGGAAAATATATATAAAAACAGGTACCGCTCCCCGGCGTACTGTCCACCGTGATAATACCGTTATGGGTTTTGACTATCCCGTGGGCCATCGAAAGCCCGAGCCCGGATCCGGCACCAACCTCCTTCGTCGTAAAAAAGGGGTCAAATATCCTGTCGATCACATCAGGAGATATGCCCGTGCCGGTATCGGCTACCGTAATTTGGATATAGGTGCCCGGGGTCAGCCCGTAGCATCCGGCCGCCTCTTTTTCATCAACAGCTGCTTTGTTCAGCCCTATGCTGAGCACGCCCCCTGACGGCTCCATGGCATGAGCTGCATTGGTGCACAGATTCATAAGCAGCTGATGTATCTGTACAGGATCTGCAAGCAGGCAGCATTCCGGCTCGAGGTCCGACTTAATCTCAACCGTAGCCGGCAGAGAGGCCCGCAGCATTTCTATAGCCTCCTTGACAAGAGCGTCCAGGGCGACCGGCTTTTTTTCCTGTTTGCTTTGCCGGCTGAATGCCAGAATCTGCTTTATCAGGTCGCGCGCGCGTGTTGCCGACCGGAGGATCTGTTCGAGATTGCCGCGCTCTGTCATAAATGAAGGAAGGCTGTTGAGCGCAAGCTCTGTGTAGCCGATTATTGCGGCAAGTATATTGTTGAAATCGTGCGCAATTCCACCGGCAAGCGTACCTATGGCCTCCATTTTTTGCGCCTGAAACAACTCTCTTTCAAGCCGCAGCTCGGTCGTGATATCGCGGCCGATGGCCACAAAGCTGTCGATGTGTCCTGCTGCAGAGCGAACGGGTGATATTGTCGTGTCAAATGTGTAGGTGATTCCATTTTGATGGTTATGGCTGATATGACCCTGCCAGACCCGCCCTTCGGTAATTGTTTTCCAGATGTTTTCCCGCACGCCCTCTTCTTTCACGGCATCTTTTTGATAAAACGCGTTTTTGCCGATTATTTCCGAAGCCTTTTTGCCGATAAGCGAGCTCATGGCGGGGTTAATGTATGCTATGGCTCCGTCTGCGGCAATGAGTATTACGGTTTCAGCCAGCTGATCTATCGCTGCAATAAGGCGCGCGCGCTCTTTTTCCTCATTTCGGCGCTCGGCGATTTCAGCGCTGAGCTCCCGGTTGGCCTTAAGCAGCTCCCGGGTGCGGCTCGCTACCGTGTTTTCAAGATGGGTGTCGCGGGTTTCTATCGCCGAAACCATTTCGTTAAACCCGTCAATGAGCACCCCTATTTCATCAGCAGTGGTTTTTTCGGCTCTGATCGTGTAATTCCTGCTGCGTGAAATAGTTTCCATGGTGCCGGTTAAACGCAGTATCGGGGCTGATATAACCCGCTGCAGCACTGAGGAAAGCAGAATCGCAAAAACAAAGGAGCCCGCCATAATACAGAACGCAATGAGCATGAATTCTTTCATTCTCTGTTTCATTTCGCCCGTATTGATTTTCAGATAAAGCGTTCCTATGTTTTCCCGGTCCAGCACTATGGGGTGGAAAAGGGCCAGGTGCCCCGCATCGGAAATAAATGTTCCGGTTCCGTCTTGTGCCGCCGGGGGAAGCGGCGTGCTTGTGTAATCTGCGTGCAGGTAGCGCGCGAACAGCCGCCCGTTGCGGTCATAAATGCATGCAGCGGCGACCTCAGGTCGCACGCGCAGCCCAAGCAGCGTCTGCTCGGCAGCAGGCGCATCGTCAAACACGATGGCCGAGGTGCAGTTTATACCAATTACCCGTGCAAGGCTTTCGGTCTCCCGATCGAGGGAGGACAAAAAATCAGCACGATATTTTATGATGAATGCTGCAGAGGCCAGAAGCAGGATAATGGTGCTTGCACAGGTTATTATAAGGTTGAGCTTCGCTTTTATTGAGAGACTGGCAAATGGTTTCATGGATCGCTCAGGTTGTGAAATTATTTTTTAAGACGTGCAACCTTCAGCATGTGAGAGCTGATTTTGAGATCGGCCTGCTTAGCTGCTGTGACATTGACAGCAAATCTGATTTTGTTTTTTTTTGTGAACAGGTTGACAATGCCCCCGCTTGCAAGGAAGCCGTCCGTCTGCCCCACTGTCAGCACGGGACGATTGCGGACCTGCTCCAGCATCTGATCTATTAGTGTCTTTTCCTGTGTCGCAATAAAAAGAGCGTGACAGTCATCGGGAACGGGAGCCCCCGGCTCAAGATGCATGAGCTGCAGCAAACGTGATTTTGTTTTTTTTCCGGACAGCGAGGCAAATGCGGGCATGATGGCAGCATCGCCGGCGATGTATAGATTTATCGGTGAGCGAATATCGCTGAAAGAAGCAGGAGGCCAGCGTACGAAAATGACAAAGTTGTATAAAAAGCCGGCTTTTATTTTATATTCCCTTAGGGCATCAGGATGCAGGGGGTCGGCGGATGCGCGTAGCGTATCGACCGCAGCAAGTAAAACAGCAGCGATACAGAGTGCTGATATGGCTGATCGTGCGGGGGATATCATATGTGCTATCGGTATTGTCTGCTCCGCTCCGGTCGGTTAGAGATCAAATACATCAAAATTGCAATGATATCCGTGCGTAAAGGGTTCGGCGGATTTCATTTTCAGCTCTTCGATACACCTCGTCTGAGAATTCATTATGTCTGTTGTCAAGCAGGTTGTGGCCGATCAGGTCGAGAGACAAACCCGGCATGGGAGTCCACCCCAGCCTGATGATGAGATTGGTGTACCGCTTGATGTCGTAGCCGGGTATGTCGTCAGTAAAATACAGGCTTACATCAAGCTCCAGGTCTGCGGCAAGGTCAATCATTGAGCGGAGGGTATACTGATGGCGCGGGCTGAGATCGTCATCGGCAGTCGGATCCGCGGCCTTGCTGTCTGAGCGCGGGTCGAGGTCCATGTGAAGAAAGCTGTAGGTTGCCTGAAGCCGCCACCACGGAAACAGGGTCCAGTTGGCAACAGCTTCGAATCCGTATGTGGTGCCGTCCATTTTGTTGTCATATTTAAAAGGATACCGTATATAGCCGGGCAGCAGTCGGATCGAGGACGGCTCAAGTGTTTTTAAGCGGCTGTAGTCATTGAGAAAAGCAGTGATGTCAAGCGACACCCTGTCCCAGAGGTATGTCCGGTAGCCCAGCTCATAGGCCAGGACCGTTTCTGAATCAAAGCCGTTATTTCCCACGGCGTCAATCAGCACGCCGGGCAGGAAGGGCAGAAGCGCGCTGCGCGGCAGAACGCTCAGGCGGATATCACCGTCCCGCTCATAGCGTGAGGGGATTCTGACCGCGCGGGATACGGCGGCCCACAGGGTGTGCCGCCGATGAGGTGTCCACAGGAGGCGGGCGTTCGGCTGTACTTCAAAATCAGTATAGCTGTTGTATTCGCCCCGGACCCCCACTATCAGGGTGAGCCGGTTGCGGACAAGATCTATACGGTCCTGTACAAAGCCGCTGTAAAGATATGTGTACCGGCTGTCTGGATCAAGAGTGAAAAAGATGTTGGTGTCTCTTTTATAATCGCGGGTCTGTCTGATAAATAGGCCCCAGGTGATATCCTGGCGAAGGCCCAGAGGGAAGCGATGCTGCAAATCGATTTCCCATATTTCGAGCATATATTTGTCTTTTTCAAGGTCTGGGTTTCCGCGGGCGCATTTCTGTTTGGCATAGCGGTTTGCACGGTGATGGTCCCTGCTGTAGGAAATCTGCAGCGCCATATCGGAGTCGGGGGAAAAACTGTGCTCCCAGCGGCCCATAATATGAAGCCCTGAGTAATAGCCGTGCCCCTTGACATCTATATAGCGGGGCAGGGGAGTTAGCAGCGGCCGCCTGGTCCATGATTTTTCATGTGAATTGTAATAAGCACCTGTCAGCAGAAATACGTTTTCTTCAGACGGCGTCCAGTCGACCCTGAAGCCGCCGCGCACCAGCTCAGGCTCGGCCTGCCTGGGATTGTCGACAGTGCCGTACTGCATCTGCTTGATATATGCCCGGTATGAGAGATTTTTGCCGGCGGTTCCGCCGAACCGGAACGCTTCATACCACTCCTCTGTTGTCCCTGCTGTTGCTGTTGCAAGGGCCCCCTGAGTATCGTCGCTGTGTCTGGTGATGATGTTAATGATGCCGTTTACCGCGTTTGAGCCCCACATCGCTGCGCCCGGCCCCCTGATCACTTCGATGCGCTCGATGTTTTCCAGAAGCCCCTCGTCAAGCATCCACTCCACACCTGCAAATGTCGGCGTGTATATGCTTCTGCCGTCAACGAGAACCAGCAGCTTGTTGGCAAACTCACCGACAAATCCCCGGGTGCTGACGGCAAAATCACCGGGATCGGATCTGAATGACTGCATCCCGGGCACCATTTTGAAAAGGTCGGGCAGGGTGACGGCACCGCTTCGACGAATATCCTCACCGGTTATGACAAAAACAGCAGCAGCCGTTGACTGAAGCGGTCTTTTATGCCGCGAAGCCGAGGTGATATCAAGATTCATGAGCTCGGTAAGGCTGTAGGACGTGTAATCTACATCATATGCGTTATCGGGCAGGGGGGTCTCCTGTGCTTTTAAGGGGGACGCAAAGTTCAGAAGCAGGCCTGCTATGCAGATAAGAAGCCGGCTGCCGCTGAAACAGAGCAATACAATACGTTTCAGAACGACAATCGCTGTTTGATTCAAATCAGCTCGATTCGGAAATAGGTAATAATATATATGCGGGGACTGTTAAAGTATAGATGCTAAGGTTGCAATAAAACCGTACAGCAAAGTTGGTATAAAACCGTACAGCAA
>CAZUMW010000024.1:0-65183 GCA_964621615.1 uncultured Thermodesulfobacteriota bacterium | reverse complement strand
GTACGGTTTTATACCAACTTTGCTGTACGGTTTTATTGCAACCTTAGCAGTTAACGTATATGGCCGTGGATCCATATCCATAACACATACGATAATGCTCTTCCCGGTTTCTGTCAATACCAAAATAGCATACCGTTGCAGAAACATTTTTTGTACACGAATGTTTTCGGCTGTCATTGCCGCTGTCGGAAGCGGGCCCGCCTGCTAAAGATACCTATGTGTATTGCCGGTGTTATATCTGCGCACTCGTGCATATTTGATGTGTAATCGCCTGAAACAACTTTATTATATAGTCAAACCGGGGATGATGACCGCAGCGATTTTTAACCCGCACAGGCATGTTTCCGTTGAGGTATATGCCAATGTGAAACGGCACGGCAGTGCACGTGACGTGAAAGGAGTGCGGTTACTGCCGAACGTGTAAAAACAGATACATGCCCAGCAGCCCGAACGTGGCGTTGGCGATCCAGGCGCTCATCAGGGGGGGGAGCGCGCCGCCCTTGCCCAGCGACAGGCAGAAGGCGTTAAAAAGCCAGTAGGTAAAGCCGATGGCGATGCTCAGGGCGATTCCCTGTGCCATGCTGCCGCTTCTTCCGATGCGCAGCGCGAACGGGATCCCCAGAATACCCATGATAATATTGATAAATGCATAGGAAATCTTTGCGTGCATGTCAACTTCATAGGGAACGGCGTTGTATCCCGCCTTTTTAATTTTACGGATAAAGCGCCATATTTCAGAAATGCCCATGTGCTCGCCCTCGAGCCGGGCCATGTCAAAGTCCTCAGGCGTTATGGAAAGCGTTATGTGTCTGCTTGAAAAGGGAGTCGCCCGCATTGTACCCTGCGCGTCAAATTCTCTCTCAAGCCCGTTGTGAAGCAGCCACCCGTCCTCTGCCCAGACCCCGCTTTGTGCATCTATTCGTTTCTTGAGGGAAAATCGCGGTCCGAGTGACAGTATGGTGATCCGCTCGACCGTGCGCTGCTCGGGATCGTAGAAGTCAACATTGTAAATGCTGTCGCCGCTTCGATACCAGAAGTCATGGCGGCGGTAAAAGCGCGACAGCTTCCGGTCCTTTATGTTGACCTCTTTTATCTCCTCTGCGCGCTTACCGGTAAAGGGAATTAAATACTCCTGCATCCACAGGGAAAACACAAACATGCAGGCGGGAATCAGCAAAAACACTTTCATGACCCGGTACAGGCTGATGCCGTGCGCTTTCAGGGCGGTTATTTCCTGATATTTGACAAAAATGCCGATGGTGATGAACGTGCTCAAAAGCACGGCAAACGGGCTCAGCTGATACACGATGAGCGGGATGCTGCAGACAATATACTGAAACACAAGAGAAACCGGCACGCGGTGATCAAGAATATCATCAAGCCGGTTAAACAGATCGACCAGCAGATACAGCGCAACAAAGGCCCCCATGCACAGCAGAAGCACTTTGAGAAGCTCTTTTGAAACATAGCGGGTCAGTATAAGCACCGTGTGAAACTCCTTTGCTCAGCTCGCGAGGGCAATAAACTACCCCGCCGCAAGCAGCGGGGTATTAAAACAAAGACAATTGGCGATCTTCATACAATCAATACTGTTACATTGTGACTCTTGTGTATGTATTCGCTCATTTCCCCATTTTACGCCGCAAGCGGCGGGGAATACAACCCCAAGGGATTCAATGGCTGTCGGCTCTCTTTTTCATGAAGCGGGACAGTATTTTTTCAAAAAACGGCTCCACATAGCCGGACAAAATCCATGCAAGCGGCATGGGCTGATCCCGCGATACTTTCCGGAAAACATATATGCCCAGAGCGCCCAGGAGCACGTTGGGGAGCCAGATGCCCATCCACGGAAACAGAAGCCCGCTTTTGGCCAGGTTCTCGCCGGTGCTGAGCAGCAGATAATACAGAAATACAATGAAAATACTCAGCACAAACCCGTAGGCCCGTCCGCCGCGGCGCCAGTATACCCCAAGGGGCACACCCAGAATGCCGAACACCAGGCAGGCAAACGGGAAGGCAAAGCGCTGGTGTACTTCAACCCCGATTCTGACAGCCGAATCCCCCCGCTGCTTTCGCTCGCGGGCGAGACGGAACAGCGCCCCGAGAGACATTTCCCGGTATTCAACCTCGCTTCGCTCCTCCTCCATCACGCGCATGGACACCTTCATTTCGTAGGTGTCAAACACCCCGTACTCATACGACCCGCCTTTTATTTTGTACCGGTGCAGGCTCCCGTCGAACAGCCGGAACCGCAGGAGCATGTTTTCAGGCTCGGAAATGATAATGCCCTTGTCTGCCGCTATCAGCAGATGCAGGTTCGGATCGCGCTTATCGGCTATCAGAATGCCGTCGATTTTCTGCTCCTGAGGGTCATAGGCCTGCGCATAGATTGTCATATCCTCGAACGGCTCGTTAAAGACCCCCTGCTCAAGATTGGCTGCCGAATAGGTCTGTGCAAGCTCGATCAGATGGTATTTGAAGGCGCGGTTTCCCTTGGGAAGCAGATACAGGGTAAGCAGCCCGGTAAGCAGAAATCCGATACAGCACACAGCGGCAAAGGGCGGGAGCATCTGCATCAGGCTTATGCCGGACGCCTTCATGGCGATCACTTCGGCATCGGATGAAAATTTGCCCAGCGCGATTAATATGGCAAGCAGCACCGACACGGGTATGATGAGAACAAGAAATGAGGGCAGCAAATACAGCACCAGAAAGCACACATCACCGAAGGGGATGCCTTTGTTCACGACAAGGTCCATCAGATACAGAACCTTGTTCATGAGCAAAATGAACGTAAAAACGAAAAGCCCCAGGAAAAAGGGGCTCATCAGTTCCGTAAAAATATATGTAAACAGTATCTTCCTGCGAATCACGTCAATCGGTCTCGTGCCGCAGCTCACGGCCCATAAGGTCTTTGAGCGCCTCCTGCGGTGGCTTGTTTTCAAAAAGGATGCGGTACATCTCCTGAACTATGGGCATATCGACACCGTTTTTTTCACTCAGCGCATATGCGGACCGGGCGGTGAACACCCCTTCTGCCACCATGGTCATGGCCCCGAGGATCCTGTCGAGCGTTTCGCCCCTGCCGAGCTTGACCCCGACAGAATAGTTGCGGCTCAGCGTGCTGGTGCAGGTAAGAACCAGATCCCCCATGCCGGACAGCCCGGCAAACGTCATGGGGTCGGCGCCCAAAGCGGTTCCGAGCCGGATAATTTCCGCCAGCCCGCGGGTAATGAGCGCGGCCCGGGTATTGTGACCGAAGCCCAGCCCCTCGATCACTCCGGCCGCTATCGCGATAACGTTTTTCAGCGAGCCGCCGAGCTCCACGCCGCAGACATCGGCGCTGGTGTATGTTCTGAAAAACGGGGTGGCAAGAATCTCCTGAACACAGGCGGCATGGGCGCTGTCTGCCGAGGCAACCACCGCCGCGGTGGGCATTTTTTTGCTCACTTCCTTTGCAAAGCTCGGCCCCGACAGCACCACAAAGCGATCCAGCATCTCCGTGCCGGCACTATCGGCTGCAATACCCGACACTGTCTTCAGGGTGTCGTTTTCAATGCCTTTTGAAGCACTCACATGGATGGCCCGGCTGCCGCACTGCGGCTGGGCCCGGGAAAACACGTCTCTGAACACCGCGACCGGCGTAACCCAGAACACCACATCCTTATCCGCCACCGCCTCTGCGAGATCGCCGGTAAACACAATGTCCGGGCTCAGAATGATATCGGGCAGATACATCGTGTTGCACAGCGTATCCTTAAGGGTTCGGCACAGCTCCTGCTCGTAGACCCACAGCGCTACCGGTATGCCCTTTTCTGCAAGCAGGTTCGCGATAGCCGAGCCCCAGCTGCCGGCACCGACAACGCCCACGCTGTAGTTATTGGGAGGAGACATGTTTCTGTAATCCTTTTACCGTTAAACCCCGAAGCACCTGTTCACAAACCATCTGGAAAATATCTTTTTGTCATACGCCGCCCTGGAGGCTGTGTCATACTTCATGGATAACCTGGCAGTGCGCGGGCTTTAGCCTGCGCACCATCTTGAAATATCTAAACAACCACAAGCTGAAGCGCGCGGCTACAAAAACGCATTGCGGCACAGCCATTCTGACGCCGGGCCATGACCTTGATTGCGTCATGCATCCGCAAGCTTGGCAACCCCGACGACCCGCTCTTCCCCTTCGATTCCGATAAGCCGAACGCCCTTTGTGTTTCTTCCGATAACCGAGATATTGTGCGCGGCTATTCTGATGATTTTCCCTCTGTTGGTTATAAGCATTATGGATTCTTCGTCCATTACCTGCCTGACGCTGACAACATTGCCGTTTCGTGCGTCCGCTTTAATGGTAATAATGCCTTTGCCGCCGCGGGACTGGCGGCGGTATTCAGAGATGTTACTGCGCTTGCCGTACCCTTTTTCCGTGATCGTTAAAAGGGTGGCATCTCCGCGGATAACCTCCATGCCGACGACAGCATCATCTTTGCCCAACGACACGCCCCGCACGCCTCGTGCCGTACGCCCCAGGGGCCGTGCCTCCCGCTCGTGGAAGCGTATGCCCATGCCTTTTCTGGTTCCCAGAAAAATCTCCGTATTCCCGTCGGTAATATCGACCCAGATCAGGCGGTCATCCGGATCTATGGTAATGGCCGCAATACCGTTGGAGCGCGGCCGGCTGTAGGCTGACAGATCGGTTTTCTTTATGATGCCTTTTTCGGTTGCCATAACAACAAAATAGCCTTCTTCAAATTTGCTCACGCGAAGCACAGCCGCCACGTTCTCCCCCGAAGACAGGTGCAGCAGATTGACAATTGCTTTGCCCCTCGCGGTCCTGCTCGCCTGGGGGATTTCATAGGTTTTTATCCAGTATACTTTTCCCTTATCGGTGAACACCAGAACATAATCGTGTGTGGAGGCGACAAACAGCTGCTCGACAAAGTCTTCATCTTTTGTGGCCATACCGGCGACCCCTTTGCCGCCGCGGTGCTGGGTCCGGTAGAGGCTTACCGGATTGCGCTTGATGTAGCCCCGCTTGGAAACCGTAACCACCATCTGCTCTTCGACAATCATATCTTCAATGTTTATTTCCTCAGACTTGTCGATGATTTCGGTCCGTCGGGCATCCCCGTATGTTTCCCTGATTGCCGTAAGCTCGTCCACAATAATATCGAGCACCTTCTGGTCGCTTGCCAGTATGGCTTTGAGCTGAGCAATGAGCTTTTGTGTTTCCTGGTATTCCTGCAGTATTTTATCCTGCTCGAGAGCGGTCAAGCGCTGCAGGCGCATATCAAGAATAGCCTGCGCCTGAATATCGGTCAGGTCAAACGAGCTCATCAGCGCCTCTTTGGCTGCTGCAGGTGAGGCGGATTGCTTAATAAGGGAGATTATGGCGTCGAGGTTGTCCAGGGCGATCTTCAAACCTTCCAGGACATGCAGCCGGTGCTCTGCCTTGCGCAGCTCAAATACGGTCCGGCGAATAATGACGTCTTTGCGGAAGGCGATAAAATACTGAAGCTGCTGCTTCAGGTTCAGCACCTGCGGCCTGCCGTCAACTATGGAAAGAAAATTAATGCCGAAGGACACCTGCATGTTGGTAAGCTTGTACAGCTTGTTCAGAATAACTTTCGCAACCTCGTCCTTTTTCAGGTCGATGACCATGCGCACGCCTTCGCGGTCCGACTCGTCTCTGATGTCAGCGATTCCCTCGATGCGCTTGTTTTGCACCAGCTCTGCAATTTTCTCCAGCAGCCGTGCCTTGTTGACCTGATAGGGAAGCTCGGAAACGATAATGCTCTCCCGGTCGCCCTTTGCTTTTTTCTCAATAAAGGCGCGGGCGCGGATGCGGATCGTGCCGCGGCCGGTTTTGTAGGCCTCGACGATACCCTCCCGGCCCTCTATAAATCCGCCTGTGGGAAAATCAGGCCCGGGGATTATTTTCATCAGGGTCGCAACATCCGTATCGGGATTTTTTATAAGCGCGATCAGCCCGTCCACAAGCTCGGAGAGGTTGTGGGGCGGAATATTGGTTGCCATGCCCACTGCAATTCCCGCCCCGCCGTTCAGCAGCAGGTTGGGCACCTTTGCGGGCAGCACGGACGGCTCCTGCAGCGTTTCATCATAGTTGGGCATGAAGTCAACGGTATCTTTATCGATATCCGCGAGCAGCTCGGATGAAATACGCGCCATCCGCGCTTCGGTATATCGCATTGCCGCCGGCGGGTCCCCGTCCATTGACCCGAAATTGCCCTGCCCGTCCACCAGAGGTACGCGAAGCGAGAAGTCCTGAGCCATTCTGACAATGGAATCATACACCGCCGCATCCCCGTGCGGGTGGTATTTACCGATAACATCACCGACAACGCGGGCTGATTTTTTATATGCCCGGTTATATTGCAGCCCCATGTCATGCATGGCATACAGTATCCTTCGGTGAACCGGCTTGAGGCCGTCGCGCGCATCAGGCAGCGCCCGGCCGATAATGACGCTCATCGCATAGTCCGTATAGGACTTGCGCATTTCGTCCTCGATATTGACCTGCAATTTGTTATTATCTAAATCCATGTTTTTTACCATAAAATTATATCAAATATCAAGATTGCTAACATTTAATGCATTGTTATAAATAAATTCGCGGCGCGGCTCCACCTGATCGCCCATGAGAATGGTAAACACCTCGTCTGCCTCCACGGCATCCTCGATCGTGACCTGCAGCAGCCGGCGGTTTGCCGGATCCAGGGTGGTCTCCCACAGCTGATCGGGGTTCATTTCTCCCAGGCCTTTATAGCGCTGTATTTCCTGAGATTTCTTTCCCCGTTCAAGAATAAAGTAGAGTACCTCAGACAACGTGGACACTTCCCGCTCAACCCCCTTTTCAACGACAACAAACGGCGGCTCCCCTATTGTCTGCAGCTGAGCCCCGATTTTTTTCAGCTCCATCATGTCCGGGGAGATAAGCAGTTCAAAATCGATGGGCATTATTTTTTCCCGGCCGTTTGTCTGGGTCATACAGTTAAGGCAGTAGCCGTTGTGCTCGGGATCCTCAATCAGCTCAAACCGGGCAGGAGTAATATATTCGTAGAAGAAGCTTGCATGTTTTTTCAAAGACGAAAGCAGCTGCTTTATGCCCTCTTTTGTCGAGACCGTTTCTTTACCGAAAGAGCCTTCGATTGCAAGCGCGCTCAGAATGTTTCTGTCAAGATCTTTCCTGCTCATTTTCGTCAGTATTTTCTCAAACACGATGGCCCGCTTGGTCAGCTGGAGCAGCCGCTGGCCGCTCACCGTGGTGTCGCTGCCTTTGGAGCCGACCCTTACCTGATCAATGCCGCTTTCAAGCAGATAATGCTCGAGCGCCGGCTCATCATTGATATAGCTGGCCTTTTGTTTGCCGCGCTTTACCCGGAACAGCGGCGGCTGCGCTATGTAGAGATGTCCCCGCTCGATAAGGCCCGGCATTTGTCTGAAAAAAAACGTCAGCAGCAGGGTTCTGATATGAGAGCCGTCCACATCCGCATCCGTCATTATGATCACCTTATGGTAGCGCAGCTTGGAAACATCGAAATCATCCTTGCCGATACTGGTCCCCAGCGCGGTTATGACGGTTTTTATTTCCTCGTTTTGCAGCATTTTGTCATAGCGGGCTTTTTCGACATTGAGGATTTTCCCTTTGAGCGGCAAAATAGCCTGGTTTTTGCGATCGCGCCCGGCTTTTGCCGATCCGCCGGCAGAGTCGCCCTCCACCAGAAACAGCTCTGCAAACTGAGGATCCTTTTCCTGGCAATCGGCAAGCTTGCCGGGAAGCAGGCCCGAATCAAGAGCGGTTTTTCGCCGCGTAAGCTCCTTTGCGCGGCGTGCCGCATCGCGGGCCCGTGAGGCATCGATTGCTTTTTCCAGTATTTTATTGCCTACCGCAGGATGCTCTTCAAGATACGAGGCAAGCTTGTCGTTTATGAGGCTTTCGACAATGCCTTTTACCTCGCTGTTTCCCAGCTTTGTTTTGGTCTGCCCCTCAAACTGGGGATCCGGGATTTTCACACTGATAACGCAGGAGAGCCCCTCGCGGATATCATCGCCGTCAAGCGTGCCCTTGAAACTTTTTGCCACGCGGGCATTGGCGGCATAGCTGTTCACTGTCCTGGTCAGCGCGGATTTAAAGCCAACCAGGTGCGTTCCCCCTTCCCGGGTGTTAATATTATTGGCAAACGAAAAAGTGTTTTCAGAATAGCCGTCGTTGTGCTGCATCGATATTTCAACAACAATGTCATCGCGCTCGCCGCTTATGAAAATCGGTTTGGGATACAGGGTGTTTTTATTTTTATTAAGATATTCGACAAACGAATTTATACCGCCCTTATAACAGAATTCATGTTTTTTTTCGCTGCGCTCATCCTCGATGGTTATGGACAGCCCTCTGTTCAGAAACGCTATTTCTCTGAGCCGGTTTGACAGGATATCGAAGCTGAAATTGGTTGTTTCAAAGATTTCTGAATCCGGCTTGAACACCACCTTTGTTCCCGCCTTGCGCGTATTGCCGACCACTTCGAGCGGGGTCTGGGGAACGCCGCGCTTATAGGCCTGGAAATACACTTTTTTATCACGCCAGATTTCAAGATCCAGGTGCTCTGACAGCGCGTTTACCACCGAAACCCCCACCCCGTGGAGGCCGCCGGAGACTTTGTAGGCAGCGTGGTCAAATTTTCCGCCCGCGTGCAGCATGGTCATTACCACTTCCGCCGCGGCTTTTTTCTCTGTTGGGTGCATATCAACCGGTATGCCGCGTCCGTTATCAGACACCGAAACGCTGTCATCAAGGTGAATCACCACCTGTATGCTGTCACAATACCCTGCCATGGCCTCATCGATTGAATTGTCCACGACCTCGTACACCAGATGATGCAGCCCCAGAGAATCAGTGCTCCCGATGTACATGGCGGGGCGCTTGCGCACCGCCTCCAGACCTTCCAGCACGCGTATGCTTTCCGCGCCGTACTGTTTGGCCGCATCGGCACCATTGTTAGCTTTTTTCATAATGGTCAACTCCTCAGCAAATCATAAATTCGTTCAAATTCTTCCGGGGAATAATATTCAATTACAATTTTTCCCTTTTTTCCCTGCTGCCTGATATCAACCCGGGTGCTGAATTTTTTCTGCAGCTCTTCCCGCATATATCTGAACTGGACAGATTCATCGCTTTTTCTGTTCTGTTTTTCCGGACTCTTCTGGCCTGATTTTAATTTTTTAATAAGATTTTCAGTCTGGCGGACAGACAGGCTTTTTTTTATCACCGTGCGGTGGACTTCCCGCTGATGTGCCCCGTCAACCCCCAGGTATGCACGGGCATGGCCCATGGTTATTTTTCCATCAAGCAGATCCTGCTTTATCGTATCGGCAAGCTTCAGCAGCCGGAGCGAATTGGTTACCGCTGTACGGCTTTTGCCAACACGCCGCGACAAATCCTCCTGAGTGTATCCGAACCGCTCTATAAGGCTTTCATAGGCCTGCGCCTCTTCAACAACATTCAGATCCTCCCGCTGAATGTTTTCGATGAGCGCCAGTTCCTGCATCTGCTGTTCGTCCGCCTCTCGCACAACAGCCGGAACCGTGCCAAAACCGGCCCGGCGAGCAGCCACAAGACGGCGCTCTCCGGCGATAAGTATGTAGTCCGGCCCGTCTTTTTTTACCAGCAGCGGCTGCAGTATTCCTTTTTCCTGAATCGATGCACTCAGCTCCTGGATTTTTTCTTCCGCTATCTGCTTGCGCGGCTGATACGGATTGGCCCGGATATTCTCAACAGCTATCTGCCTGATCATTTCACGGTCATCCGTGAAGCCCGTATCAACATCCGGTATCAACGCCCCGATGCCTTTGCCCAGACCGCGCTTTTTTGTCATGAGACAGTCCTTTCTCTTTGTAAAATACATTCTGCCAGCTCCTGGTATCGCTGAGAGCCGATTGACATATTATCATACATACAGATCGGCTTTCCATGGCTGGGGGCTTCGGCAAGGCGAACGGTCCGCGGGATGACCACACTGAACACATACTGTGAAAAATGCCGGGTGATTTCATGGGCTACCTGGTGCGACAGGTTGTTGCGCTTATCAAACATCGTGAGCAGTATGCCTTCAAGCCGCAACTGTTCATTCAACCGGTTTTTTACCAGCTTTACGGTGTTGAGCAGCTGGCTGAGCCCCTCTAGAGCATAATATTCGCACTGAAGCGGAATCAGCACACTGTCGGAAGCAACAAGGGAATTAACGGTCAGCAGGCCCAGTGAGGGGGGACAGTCAACAAGGATGTAGTCAAAATGCTCATGCACCTCCTCAAGGCTTTTTCTGAGCCGGTATTCGCGGTGCGGCATGTTTACCAGTTCAATCTCCGCACCGGTAAGATCAATGTTTGAGGCCACAAACTCAAGGTTTTCAACAGGGGTTTCCTGTACCAGGGAGGTTATACGGTGATTGTCTACAAGCGCATGGTAGACACTCATACCGTTTTGTATTGATACCCCCATACCGCTGCCGGCGTTACCCTGGGGATCCATATCGATTATGAGCGTTCTTTTCTTGTTGATGGCGATAGAGGCACCCAGGTTGATCGCCGTGGAGGTTTTACCTACCCCCCCTTTTTGGTTTGCTATGCAGATTATTTTTGCCATAAACTGATCATAAAGCTGCAAACATGAAGTAAACAGCCGGGGTCAAAGAGCCCGGCTTTGAATTTCGGCCAGACGCCGAAAGGCAAAGCTCCACGGGAATTGAGGGTTTCCTTTTGCCTCCGTGCACAAAGCGCTCGGTCTCCCGCAGACAAAGAATCAAGGCAAGAAAACACACACCTGTGGTGCGGGCAGCATAATTTCAATTTTTATATCATACTGCGTGTGGTTTTTAAAGAAAAAACTGGAGGTTGAAGGCAAAAAGAGTATGTTTCACGTGAAACATTTCTGCAGCCCGACAAGCGTTCGCATTCCCTTTTTTGCGGGAAGTTGAAAGGAGTACATGCACGCAAAACAGACCCTGTTTTTTTTCTCACAATCGGCCGGTAACAGTGCGGAATCCCGGGTTGTCTTCATTAAAACAACATACCCGCCATGTTTAACAAGCGGGAGCGCTGTTTTTATACAATGTGCAGCGTCTGAAAAAGCCCGTGCTACAGCAAAATCAAAAGAGCCTTTCGGATTGAACTGCTCTGCACGCCCATACAATGGTGTTGCGTTATCTATGCCGATTTTTTTTATAGCGTATTTGAGAAAGTTTATTTTCTTCCTATTTTTTTCCATCAGTGTCACATGTATTCCGGGGTTTGTTATCGCCAGCGGCAATCCGGGGAAACCGCCGCCGGTACCTATATCCGCGATGCGTCCATAAATATCAAAAAGGGTACTCACGGTTAATGAGTCGACAAAATGTTTTACTGCAACGTCTTCGGGTTCGGTTATTCGTGTGAGGTTAATGGACGCATTCCACTCCACGAGCAGTCGATAATATAGCAAGAAGCGGTCCTTTTGGTCGCTCGATAGAGAAATGCCCATTTTCTGTGCAGCGGATTCAAGAAATGGTGCAACAGTGTATTCGGCAAGTGGGGGTGTTTTTGACGCCATTACGACCGTGCAATCTTTTTTATGGCGCGCTGCAGAGACCGTTTGTAAAACGCATAGGGCGTCGGATCGCAGACCACATAATCAAAGCCGCAAACCGCGGTCCCGGCAGCGGCAGCGGCAATGGTTTCTTCCACAATGATCTGGGTTGACGTTTTTGGGGTCAGCGGCGGGAAGGATGCTCCGAGCGCGGGAATTGCACAGGTTGTAACACCAAGCTCCTGCGCTTTTGCTATCATTTTTTTAACACCCGTACGAAGGGCGTCCGGTTCACCATTGTTGTGTTCATTGATCATAACACAGTGAAAAATAAAGCGGGAACAAAGCTGCCCCGCAGATGTTACGACAATATCACCGAGCTGTGCGGGAGCGTGCTTGAGCGCATGTTTTTCTGCATCGGCAGCGCCATTGTCTCTGACTTTTCTGGCGATGCCTGCAGTCATGGATAACGCCGGCGTGGTCGGCACGACAATCACATCATCCGGCACCTGCACAATATCTTCGTATCGAACGCTAAAGGTAACGCCATGTATAGTGTGTTGCATTGCTGAAAGGTACCCCCGTTCCTATAATGCACAATCTTTTTGCAAAAAATATGCCGGAGCAGCTGGTAAGCCGAGTTCTGTTTCTGATATGCTCCCGTGGGGGATATCAGACAATGGCCATTCATCTGGGACAGCCGTTACCGGCTGCCTCGAGCTACCTACCCGAGAGCCGCAGACGGGCCGCCTGCCGAAGAGCATTCTGCCCTTCACGCCCTCCTATTTGGTATTGCTCCGGGTGGGGTTTACCAAGCTATTCCGGTCACCCGGAATACTGGTGAGCTCTTACCTCGCCTTTTCACCCTTACCCTTAACGGGCGGTATGTTTTCTGTGGCACTTTCCCGGGGTCGCCCCCGGTCGCCGTTAGCGACCACCCTGCCCTGTGGAGCTCGGACTTTCCTCCGGGAGCAGCATAAGCTTTCCCGGCGGCCATTTCGGCTGCTCCGGCATATAGCTGATATATATTTATATCAGCAGTGTCCAAATTGAACTACCACCGGCTACAAGCCGGTGGATTCAGTTTCCCCGACGTGTCGGGACTAAAGGAAAAACACATAACTACAAAAATTCTCCTGAGGGTAAGCACCCTATACGAACAGCACGTTCTGAGCCAATAATCATTCTTCGCCTATCGAAGATCCCGACGGTATATCGGGGAAGGCGAGGGTTTTAAACCCCGAGGGAGACAATAATGCCCGAACCGGCTTTTGCTCTATGCTTTCATTTATTTTGGATACGTTTGTTTTGTATATATATGACATAATCGCCCTTTAGTATACGACTTTGAGCAACAAAAACAAGTCTTATTTTCTTACGAATGGTTTATTTTTTGCTTTATGTTTATTTTTTATTGCTTTTTTGTGTTTATTTATTTCAATATCGCCAGACAAAACAATCAATAAACTTTTTCTCTAACTATCCGATTGTAATGATATTTGATAAAACAATTCCATATGGTACATAAACGAGATTCCCTTCAGGACACACCGGCAATGGACCTTGACGCACTGCTGAAAACAATGGTTGAAAAACAGGCGTCCGACCTTCATCTCCGGGTTGGTGCGCCGCCGCTTTTCCGGGTGGATGGTGTTCTCGAGGCCTACGGAGACACACGCATCTCCCCGGACTGGCTCAACGACACCAAGGAAAAAGTGCTTACCGACAAACAAAAAAAAGTGCTGTATGAAGAGCTCGCGGTTGATTCCTCCTATTCGGTTGAAAGCTTCACCCGCTTCCGCATCAATGTGTTTTATCAGCGCGGCACCATATCCATGGCATTCAGAAACATTTTCACCTCGATACCCACAATCGAATCGCTTGGGCTGCCCACGGTGCTGAAATCAGTCTGCGAGCGCCCGCAGGGCCTCATCGTTGTTACCGGGCCCACAGGATCGGGTAAATCCTCAACGCTTGCCGCTATGCTTCAGCACATTAATACAAGCCGCTCGGTACATATCGTCACCGTTGAGGATCCAATTGAATATCTTTTCCGTGACGATAAATCCTTCATGACGCAGCGGGAGGTCGGCGTCGACACCCCAAACTATGAAATTGCTCTGAAAAACGCGCTGCGCCAGGATCCCGATGTTATACTGATCGGCGAGCTGCGCAACATGGAAACAATGCAAACCGCACTCAGCGCGGCTGAAACCGGTCATCTGGTTTTCACAACAGTGCATGCGAACAGCTCGTATGAGGCAGTGTCACGGATTGTCGACACCTTCCCCGGAGATGTGCGCCACCTGGTGCGCAAGCAGCTTTCCGAAGTGCTCGTTGCGTCAATTTATCAGCGCCTTATTCCCCGCAAGGACTTCAACGGCAGAATACCTGCAGTTGAGATACTGGTAAAAAGCCCCCGCATTAAAGACCTGATCGAGAAAAACGAGCTCAGAGAAATCAGGGAGGAAATGGAGCGCTCGGTGTCGGTACAGAGAATGCAAAGCCTCGAGCAGTCGCTGATTGCGCTTATCGCAAATAAAATGATAACATTTAAAGAGGCGCTTAACGTCACCCTGCTTCCCGGAGAGCTTAAGCTTCAGCTTGATAAGCTCGGCATAAATGAAGAAGGTGATGTTATGGACAGAGGAGAGATAAGTCATGAGGGAATCATATTCTGATTTTTCAATTATAAAAAAATATCTTGAGCTCAAGGAAAAGTACGACAACGAAATGAAGCAGTTTTCCGAAAGCGCGCGCACCCGCGAAGAACAGATAAAAAAACAAACCGCGCTTCTTGAGCAGGAAGTTGCAAAAAGAAACGAATACATAAAATCCCAGGAACAAAAAATAAAAGAGCTTACGCAAAAAATGGCCGAAAAGGACAGCCAGCTCAAAACAATGGGCCTGCAGCTGCATAAGCTTAAAATGTCACAGCCGGAGGGCGCTCAGCTGGGAGGGGCTCAGCCGGACGCTGACGATAAGAAAAAAAAGCGGGGCCTTTTTTAATTCATGAACAAAGAAATGCTCAGCACACGGGACGTTGCAGAATACTTAAACATCAATGAAAAACAGGTATATAAGCTGATAAAAGAAAAAAGCATACCGGCGACCCGCGTTACGGGTAAATGGACGTTTCCCAAAAAGCTCATCGACGAATGGATTATTCAAAGCGCCAGACACCACGCCGGCTCCGCAGCGCCGCAATGCGATCTCCACAACCACATTATTGTTATGGGAAGCAATGACTTTTCACTTGAAATGCTTTCCCGGGAACTAACAAGAAAACATCCCTCCTTCAGTCTCTCAATTTCAAACATCGGCAGCGTTAACGGTCTGATCGCGCTTGATCGCGGCATTGCACACCTTGCCAGCTGTCATCTGCTGGACCCTGAAACCGGACAGTATAACGAGCCTTTTCTGAAGCAGTATGCACCCCACAGGGATATTGTCCTGCTTAATCTTACATACCGCGATCTGGGACTGATACTGAGCTCGGAAAACCCTCACCGGATAACCGGCTTTAATGATATCGCAAAACCGGGCGTGCGCTTTATCAATCGACAGAAGGGGTCGGGCACCAGAGCCTATAGCGATATGATGCTCGATAATCTTGGCATCGACCCTGCCGGCATCTCCGGATATTCAGACGAGGTCACGACTCATACCGATACGGCAATTGCTGTTCTTTCCGGTGCCGCCGACGTCGGCATCGGCATTCTGCCCGCAGCGAAAATGCTGGGGCTTTCCTTTGTCCATCTCACGAAAGAGCGCTTTGACCTTGCCATTCCGCGGGAGCTCTTGTCGGCCCAACCGGTAAAAGATCTTCTGTCGATTATCAGATCAAAAAAATTCAAAGCGGCCATCAGAAGCCTCGGCGGCTATAATACCGAAGAAACCGGCACAATTCTGAGATCGTGAAAAAAACACCGGGCCTAACATTTACTTGTTCACGATAAATAACCGTACCCCTGTTTTGTCCTTCCAGCGCCCGGGTTATGTTTCCCGGCTCCATGCCGTTTATTATCTGAAAGCTTTCTAAAACCTCGTTGTTTTGCTCTTTTAATGTTTATATTATATATAATTTATAGTACACTGCGGTTAAATTCTATATCGATCTTTTAATCTTTTTTTGAGAGGATGCAATGGATTTACAGAAAACACGCCTTGGCGTAATCGGCGGGGGCATTATGGCAGAAAACATCGTGCGCGGAATTATTACTGCCGGTCTGATTCCTCCGGAAAGCATCACCGTATCGGATATTAACACAGACCGGTGCGCCCTTCTGCAAAAAAAATATTCCGTTACCGCAACGCGTGACAACCGTAAAACAATCGGCAGCGCCGATGTGATTATACTGGCGGTTAAGCCGCAAAACATGAAAGGCCTGCTCGAAGATATTGCCGGCGTAGCAGATGATACAAAACTTTTTCTTTCGATCGCTGCCGGCGTTACCACTGCCGCTATCGCTAAAGCGCTTTCCGGCAAGGGGCGCGTTATCCGCATCATGCCAAACACTGCCGCCCGCGTGCTGCAAAGCGCAAGCGCTTTATGTTTAGGTCCCGCAGCCACAGCAGAAGACCTTGCGCATGCGCAAAAAATCTTCGCAGCAATCGGCAAAACGGTTGTAATAAACGAGGAGCTCATGGACGCGGTTACCGGCGTCAGCGGCAGCGGGCCCGCCTATATTTTTCTGGTGATCGAAGCGCTTGCCGACGCCGGCGTCAAGGCGGGGCTGACAAGGCAGACCGCCCAGGAGCTGGCGGCTCAAACCTGCCTTGGCGCCGCGCAGCTGGTGCTTTCCACCGGGGAGCATCCCGGCGTTTTAAAAGACCAGGTAACCTCTCCCGCCGGAACCACTATCTGTGCCCTTCACGAGCTCGAAAAAAACGCTGTGCGCGGCAGCTTTATCGATGCGGTTCAGGCTGCGGTCACAAGAGCAAAGCAGCTCGGAGAGTCATAGCGGCGCCCTCCCGTATCAGTCCAGCGCGTTCCGCCGAAAAGCATCCGGCATTTGACAAATTGTGTTTTTGTGCTATAAAAATGAGCTTGCGGTTCCGGATGCGCCTGTAGCTCAGTTGGATAGAGCAACGGACTTCTAATCCGTAGGTCGGGGGTTCGAATCCCTCCAGGCGCGCCACGGCGCGTGCCGATGTATACATTCCCCGGGCTTTTTTGAAAAACAATTAACCAAAAGAGATTTGATTTCACCCCTCGTCGGGGGTACAATACAACAGCATTCTATGGTGGGTGTAGCTCAGCTGGTTAGAGCGCCAGGTTGTGGCCCTGGAGGCCGAGGGTTCAAATCCCTTCACTCACCCTTTCATCAAAAAAACACCACCGGCAACACGGTGGTGTTTTTTGTTTTCGGCCATTTCCAAAAGAAGGTTGATTTTTCCTTTAAAATTGGCGATATAAGGTAATGTGCGCATGCGCAGGATCATCGAGAGAATACCAGCGGGTGCGCTGCGACAGCTTTGTTCACTATACTCCAGCATACCGGGCCAGGGATTTTATGAGTGAAAAAAGCCTTTCAGAGTTTGAACGACTGCAAAAACAAATAACCATATTTAATGAAATAGGAAAAACGCTTACCTCCTCTCTGACGATAAGTGAGGTTCTTGAAAAAATACTGCACAAGGTCGCCGAGCTGTTCAGCCCTGAAAACTGGTCCCTGCTTCTGGTTGATGAGGAAAGCCGGGAGCTGTATTTTGAAATCGTCGTCGGCGAATTCAAGCACGCAGAAAAGCTTAAAGACGTAAAGTTGAAAATCGGGGAAGGAGTTGCCGGCTGGGTGGCAAAAACCGGCCGTCCCCTTATTGTTCCCAGCGTTGATCATGAGCCGCACTTTTCACGGAAAATTGACAATCTGACCCAGTTTTCCACTGAATCTATAGTGTGCATACCGCTAAAAATAAGAAACAGGGTGCTTGGGGTTATCGAGCTGATAAACAAAAGCGACATCAGCCCGCTTCATTCCTATGACATTGAAATGCTCAACACAATAGCCGAGTATGCTGCAATAGCGCTGGAAAACGCCAGAAACTATGAACAGGTGCGGAGGTTGACTATTACTGATGACATCTCCGGTCTATATAACTCCCGGCATCTCCACGAGCTTATTCAAAAGGAGATAGACCGGTGCAATCACGAAAAAAACAGATGCTTTTCTGTGATATTTTTTGATCTTGATAATTTCAAGCTGGTCAATGACACGCATGGTCACATCATCGGAAGCAGGCTTCTGGAAGCGGTGGGAAGGCTTGTGGCAGACACGCTGACCGAGCAGGCCTATGCCGCTCGATACGGTGGTGATGAATTTGTTGTCATTTTATCAAACACCCATAAAAAAGCGGCGCTCGCGTTTTGCGAAAGCCTCAAGCGCCGCCTTACCGACAAAGCGTTTTTTGCAGAGGAGGGCCCGCCGGTCCACCTGACCGCAAGTTTCGGCATAGCCACGTTCCCGGAGGATGCGGGCGAAAAGAACCAGATCCTTCATGCGGCTGATGAGCGAATGTATAAAATAAAAGAAGCAGGCAAAAATGGTATCGCCGTGTCGTAGCTGTGAGAAAATTGACGACCGCACACGTTCGGTTGAAATCCCCCTGGGCGCACTTCAAAGTAATATTTCCTGGCACACGCTGTTTGAGAACCCGGGGCCGGTAGAAATAGAAATCGGCTGCGGAAAGGGCCGGTTTATCATCGCTGCCGCACAGCAGAACCCGCACATCAATTATTTCGGCATTGAGCGTGCGGGGAAATTTTTCCGCCTGCTGCGGCACCGGGTTGAAAAAGCGGCGCTGAACAATGTTCGGCTGCTGCGGTGGGATGCGCTTGCATTCATGGAAAAATACGTTCCCCCTGAATCGGTACACGCCTATCATGTATATTTTCCCGATCCCTGGCCGAAAAAAAGACATCGCAAGCGGCGGCTTGTTTCAGCATCATTTGTGGCCGCTGTAACGGAAACGCTGGTGCCCGAGGGGTTCCTTTACTATGGAACAGATTATAAAGAATATTTTGAGCACATGCTTTCTGTCACCGGCACCGCTCCCGGGCTTAGAGAACGTTCCCGCCAAACCATAGATCCAGAGGAAGTAGACGCAGAGCGTGCGCTCACCAGTTACGAGCGCAAATATCTTCTGCAGGGGCGGCCGGTGTACAGGGCCTCTTTTAAGAAAACTGCTCCGTCCGGCGCACAGCCGTAAGGCTTCGGCTCTCCTGCAATGCAAAATCAACCCGTTGATACAAAACATGCTCTTCCGGTAGTTATTTCTGCAAGCAGGAGAACCGACCTTGTCAGCTGCTATCCCGACTATTGTATTGAAAAGCTCTCAGAATACCCGCCCCAAGCGGTCCATACGATAGTGATATGGACCAAAAACCCCGAGGCGCTTATTAAAAACAAGGCCCTCCGGCATTGTCTGCGCTCATATGCACAGCTATACATTCACCTGACCGTAACGGGCCTGGGCTCCTCGGCTCTTGAGCCGGGCATTCCCGCCTGGGAAACAGTCTGCGGCATGACCGGGCCGCTTGTTGACCTCACCGGAGGCCCTGAACGGATATGCTGGCGCTTTGATCCGCTGGTGACGGCACACGTTCAGGCAAAAACCATTTCAAACATAGAGATGTTTCCCGAAATTGCCGGACATATGGCAGCCTGCGGTATCAGGGATGTCCGCACCAGCTGGGTTACCCCCTATCGCAAAGTGCTTCGCCGAACAGCGCAAAAAGGCGTCCGATTGTTATTGCCCAACAAACAGGAGCAGCACCGGCAGGCGGAGTGGCTCATACAAAAAGCGGCTGAATATAATATGCGGGTACAATTCTGTTCCGTGGAGGGCTTTGAGCGCTCTCGATGCATTGACGGCGCCCTTCTTTCCGTGCTTCACCCGGATGGACGCGCCTGCTCGGTAAAAAAAGCCAAAGGGCAGCGAACGCTGTGCGGCTGCACGGAAAGCATTGACATCGGCTGGTACAGCCTGCGGTGTAAAAACAGATGCGTGTACTGCTATGCTGAAACAGCGCCTGAATAGTGCACGGTGTCCGGCAAAAAATTAACAATCACGTCTGTTCTCCGCGACACCCCGCTGCGTGCTGCGATGAGTATCTGTTTGATCAACTGAAAAAAATTGATTATTTAATGCCACTATGATATGAATATTGAATTGCCTGCACCATCAAACGGGCCGCTAGCTCAACTGGCAGAGCAACTGACTCTTAATCAGTAGGTTTGGGGTTCGAGTCCCCGGCGGCCCATCACGGTTTTTAAGGCACGCGGCGTGATCGGTGAGTGCTTTTTTTTGTGCCTGAAAAAAACCCCGCTGTTCAAGCGGGGTTTTTTTGTTGAGCTCGCGGGAAGGGGCTACATTTATACGCGGCTCCGTGCCGAATCGCGCTGCCGCGTGTTCGTTCGGGAGCGAATCACTTTTTCACCGGCCCGAGGGGTAAAACCGTTTTGCCATAGGCCTCATTCAGTATCTGGGCGAACGCAGCGTAAATTGCCGTAAGCCCGCAAAAAATTCCTTCATACCCGGTAAAGGTTTTTATAGCTGCGCTTCCGGTTATATCACCTAATGCCAGCAGAAAAAACAGTATTGCAAGTGTTGCAAATACTACTTGCAGCGCTCTGTTTAATCTGAGGGTGGCTATAAACATTCCGCTGGTAAAACAGCCCCACATAATAAGATATGCGATCATTGCCTTTGTTTCCGGAGCGCTTCCCATATTCAATTTGGGCATTACAAGGAGGCCCACAAGGGTAAGCCAGAAAAACCCGTATGAAGCAAACGCCGTTGTTCCAAACGTATTGTTTTTTTTCCACTCCATAATTCCTGCAACAATCTGAGCGCAGCCTCCATAGAATATCCCCATAGCAAGAATCATGGCGCCAAGCTGAAAAAAACCTGCATTATGAAGATTTAACAAAACGGTTGTCATACCAAAGGCCATAAGGCCCAGGGGTGCAGGGTTTGCCGTCGTGTCTGCAATTTCTGTAACTCCGTACGACATGAGATCTCTTTTTTCATCCGCCATACATGCGCTCCTTTGTTAAGATTTTTGTTTGTAGAGCCGTGCCGGGATAACAAAAAAAGAAAGGGCCGCTTGTTAGTACGCACCCCTTCCTTTTTTTCACGTGATATATTTTTAACATGATACTGAAAAATCAGGATCTACTGCACGGCCGCTTTCTCATTTCTGTTCCGCTGCATCGCTAACCGGTATCACCAGATGTAAAATACCGTCTTTATATTCTCCCGTTATTTCATGTGCAGCTATGGTGCGGGGAAACTTGAATACCCGCTTAAAGCTTCCGTGGTATCGCTCAGTAACACAGCTGCGCTCATTGGGAGAGGTTTTTTCAACAAGCCGCTTTCCGGCGATCGTAAGGCAGCCGTTGTTATAGTTTATCTGTATATCTTCTTCCCGAACACCGGGCAAATCAGCCTTAAGCAAATAATTGTTATCCTGTTCGGAAATATCCACACAGGGTTCCCATTCGTCTTCATCCTGCTCTTCAGAAAAAAAGTAACTGGTTATGCTTGAGACATACTCATCCCAGTGCCGGAGAAGCTCAAACGGCTTTTTTGTTTTTAAAAGAGACTGCGCCATTGCTGCCGTGCCTTCTTTCTTGGGTGTTTTGTTTTAATTATAAGCATTCACCAGGCCCGGTCAATGGATAAATGATATTATCTGCCCCGCGCAGCCGCCTCTTGTAAGAAAAACCACTAAAAAACGTGCATCATGACCGTACCTGAGCATATGCATGCCCGACTCTGTATTCTTTTCGAAAAAAATCAAGGCTTATTAAATTTTTATTGAATTTTTCTGCATTTTTATGGTATAAGGTTTGGTTCTAATTTCAGGCTGTAATAATCAGAAACTCTCAGTAATTAACGAAAAGGAGGCTCGTGAAGAATGTCGGATGAAAAAGTTATGAACAGATGGTTTGTTGTTGTAGGGGCTGTTGTCATTCAGCTGTGTCTGGGCGCAATATATGCCTGGTCGGTTTTTACTCCGAAGCTTACCGACCCGTCAGGCGTGTATCAATTCACCGCAAACCAGGCTGCAAATATTTTCTCTGTGGGCCTGTTTGTCTTTGCTGTGGTAATGGTCGTTTCCGGCCGGAAGCTCAATACCATGGGACCCCAAAAGCTCACTATTTTCGGCGGAATTACGCTGGGGCTCGGCTATGTTCTGGGCGGCCTTCTGGGCAACTCCTATATTGCACAGCTTATATGCATCGGTGTTATCGGCGGCGCAGGAATAGGCATGGCCTACGTTGTGCCGATCGCAGTGGGCGTGAAATGGTTTCCGGATAAAAAGGGAATGGTAAACGGCCTGGCGGTCGCCGGCTTCGGGTTCGGCGCCACGATCTGGGTCAAGTGGGCCGGCAGCTGGGGCGGCGGGCTGTTGAATAATCTGAGCATTGCCGGCCTCGACGGCGTCAAAAGCGTATTTCTGCTGTATGGTATTATTTTCGCTGTTCTGGTTATCGCCGGAAGCATTGTAATGAAAGATCCGCCCGAGGGCTGGCTTCCCGAAGGCTATACCCCTCCTGAAGTTGCTAACGGCGGGGCAGCAACAAATGGAACGGTTGATTTCGAATCGGGCGAAATGCTGCGCACGCCGCAGTACTATATGATTTTCTGTGTGTTTCTGTTCTCCGCACTGGCCGGCCTTATGGTTATTTACTGTATCAAGCTGTTTGGTATTGATGCGTTAACGTACACTGAGCTGGGTTCTCTGGATGCCTCGACAGCCGGCTTTGAATCAGCGGTGAAAACCGCCAGCGCTACCGCGGGCACTGCAATGGCCCTGTATGCCATTATGAACGGTCTCGGAAGAATAATCTGGGGAACCGTTTCAGACAAAATCGGCCGTAAGGTGGCCATTTTCCTGATGTGCCTGTTTCAGGGAATAATCATGCTGGTGTTCTACAAGCTGGGCGCCTCCCCTGCCGGGCTGATTATCGGCGCATCAATTATCGGGTTTAATTTCGGCGGAAACTTCGCGCTCTTCCCCTCAATTACCGCTGACTTTTTCGGCACTAAAACGGTTGGGAAAAATTACGGCATCGTATTTCTTGCCTATGGTGTCGCAGGTCTGGCCGGGCCGAAAATCGCCGGATTTTACAAAACAAATGCACAGGGAGCAACAGATCCGAGCGCCTGGATGACCCCTTTTATCATAGCAGGTGTTGTCTGCCTTGTCGGGGCCTTGATCACTCTTGTTGCCAAGCCCCCGCGAAAAGCATAATATAATTTTATCCTACACATGAACGCAAAAAAGGCACTGTCGATCAAACAGTGCCTTTTTTGCAACTGTTCTGTTTTATGACAAAGTCTCTTTCAGGTATCCTGCAGCCAGTGCCGTATTAACTGAAACGACGCCCCGGTTTAAATCTTTCAGCGGATAGCTTTCGCTGATGCGCGGCAGCGTATCGGCATCCTGCTGAGCTTTCACAACAGTTCCCGCCGGCACATAACAGCCATCGCTTACCCGGACACCCATAAGGATACAGCCGGGCTCGATGACGCAGTGCTTTCCGATGCGCGATTTAAAAACAAGCGATTTCATTCCGACAAACGTATCATCATCCACAAAAGCCGGTCCGTGAATTTGTACCTGATGGGCTAGCGAAACCCTGCTGCCGACATACACCGCATATGTTTTTCCTCCAACAGTAATTATATTCTCCGGGATGCTGTGTCCCTTATGTTCGGTTTCCAGTGCATGAATAATTACCCCGTCCTGAACGTTTGATTCTTCGCCGACAAAAAGCGGCTGGCCCTCATCCCCCCGCACAGATGCAAAAGGAGAAACCATGACATGTTTGCCGATTATGGCATGTCCGATTACTGCCGCAAGAGGATGCACAAAGGCGGATTCGTCGATATCAGGTGATGCTGCGTGCGGTGAAAATTCGGTAACAACATTTTTGTGAATCATTGGCCTGTTCTCCCGTATTGATAATTATGTGGACAAATCTTAAAAATTACCGATAAATGCTATATATATCAAGAAAAAAGAGCGAACTGTCCCGCGCGCTCTTTTCCTGTAATACCAGTTGCGGTATACTGGAAAATATGAGAGAACACTAAAGTGCATTTTAACCCGTCATGTTTTTTTCAATGAACCGGCAAAGATCCGACACCGAACAAAAAGACAACCCCAGAGACAGGATACCTGCTGCACAGTTTACTGTCGACGACAACGGGTGCTTTACGCACACATCGCCGCAGTTTAATCAACTTCTCGGCTTTAAAGACGGCGAGCTGCTCGGCAAACAGTTCATATCCATTCTCCATAAAGAAAAAACTGCTCTCGGGCTGAAAACAGATCTCTCCATGCACTTTCTGCGCAGGTGTACAGAAGCTCCGGTAGACATGGAGCTTTATGATAAGCAGCGAACGCGCATTCCTGTCCGCATTACAGTATCCCTGGAAAAAAACTCCCGCGGCACCGTTACCGAAGCGCACGGCGCTGCAGAAGACCTGCGCTCAGAAAGCACCACCGTATCCCGGCATCTCCATGAAGCGGCCCACACGCTCAAGACACTGCTCGACAATTCCGGCGACGGCATCATCATTCATAATGCAAACGGCTATATCGTGATGGTGAACGACGTTTTCGCGAAAATTCTCGGATATGCGCAGGAAGAGCTGACAGGAAAACATCTTTTTGTCTTAACACCTCTTTCCGGCACCTACCGCTCTTCAACGGGATATGAAATTATCATTGACGAAGCCTATATTCAAACTCAGCTTCAAAAAGCAAATGAGCTTTTTGAAAAAAATTCCATAACGTATACGCTGTACTATCTTCACAAAAACGGGACGGTTCTTCCGGTTGAGGCGACGTATTCCGTGCTGTACGATTACAGCGGTACCCAGAGCGGTACCGTGGGTATCGTTCGTGATATTACACAGCGAAGCATCCGTGAGCAGGAGCGAAAGCAAAATGAGGAGCGCTATAAATCCCTGGCGGAAAGCGTTTTCGATGCCATAATTTCAATCAACAGCAGCGGGCACATAATTTTCTGCAACAATGCCTCGCTGAGAATGTTCGGCTACGACAGGGCTGACATGATCGGCAGCCCCGTTCAAAAGCTGCTTCCTCCCGAAAAGCGAAAAAAAGATAAAACAGCCATGGAACAGCTTTTCGCCGTCAACACATCACAGGCCATCGACAGCACAATAGAAATCACATGTATTAAAAAAGACAGGACGCCGTTTTTCGCAGAACTGTCTCTGTCCAAGTGGGAACAGGATGGCGCTGCGTTTGCAACAGCCGTTATCAGGGACGTAACAGAGAAAAAACAAGCCGAGGATGCCTTGCGGGAGAGCGAGGAGCGCTTCCGGGTGCTGGCCCTTTCTGCTACCGATGCCGTCATTCTGGTCGACGGCATGGGCACCATTGTCTTCTGGAATACCAGCGCACAGGAAATTTATGGATATTCGGAAAACGAAATAGTCGGCAGGTCTCTTGAAATAATCGTTCCCGAACAATACCGGCATTACCATAAAAATCTGTTTAATCACTATGATGATTACTCCAAAAAGCACACCGATACGGGAATGACCATTGAATCCTACGGCCTGCGCAAAAACGGGACCGTCTTTCCTGCAGAAATTGCTATTTCATCAAGCACGATCGGTAACAATCAGTTTTTCTGTGCCGTTGTGCGAGACATAACCACCAGAAAGCTGTATGAGAAAAAAATACAGTCTTCCAAAGAATTTCTTGAAAACATTTTTAAAACAATCGGCGACGGCATTATTGTAACAGATAGCCGGGGACTCATAATCAGAATAAACAACGCTGTGGAAGAAATCCTCGGCTTTTCAGAGCAGGAGCTAAAGGGAAAGCATATGTCAGAGCTGGTTCCCGTTTCTATAAAAAACTCGTCATACCTCGTTTCTGTAAAACAGATGCAGAAACGCCTTTTTGAAATGGGAATGGTAGATACCTTTGAATCGGTGTGGGCAAAAAAAGACGGCGCATCCTGCCCCGTCGATTTGCGAGCATCAGTATTAAAAGATGCGGACGGAAACATTACCGGAACGGTTACCGCTGTCCGGGATATAACCGAGAGTAAGCAGGCAGAGGAACAGCTGCGGGAAAGCGAAGAAAAATTCAGAGCCCTGGCCACCAGCGCACCTGAAGCGATTATCGCTGTTGATTCTCACGGCGCTATAATTTTCTGGAATGCGGGAGCTGAAAATATTTTCGGATACACCGAAAAAGAAATTTTGGGGAAAAACGCCTCTGTTCTTGTTCCCGAGAGGTTCCGGAAAAAAGATGCAACGGGATTTTTAACATTTAAAAAAGAAGATTTTAAAAAATTCAAAACAAAAAAAATCGAAGCAACCGGCCGCCGAAAAGATGGAAAAGAATTTGCTGATGAAATTTCAATAAGCGCCTGGCAAACCCGATCCGGTATTTACTATATAGCCATTATACGGGATGTCACCGAACGGAACCGGGCAGTTGATGCTTTAAAGCAAAGCCAGCGCCGTTTTAAAGATCTTACAGACTCTCTTCCGCAGACAATTTTTGAAACGACTCCGGACGGGATGATTACGTTTTTCAATCGCACTGCCCTTCACTTTTTCGGATATACTGAAAAAGACTTTTTAAATCCTTTTTACGCAGAGCAGCTGTTTGTGCCGGAGCAGCGCCTGCTAATCCGGGATAATCTGAAAAAAGTACTCGAGGGTGAGCACCTCGGAGGTCATGAATACAGCGCTCTTAGAAAAGATGGCACAATTTTTCCTGTTTCCGTTTATACGTCTCCCGTAATGCACGGCAAAAAGACTGTCGGGCTGCGGGGCATTATCGTTGATATAAGCGAGCGAAAGCGTTTCGAAGAAGAGTTTTTTAAAGCTCAGCGGCTCCAATCAATTGCTGCGCTTGCCGGCGGCGTTGCGCAGGACTTTAAAACCATACTCTCCACCGTTCTGGGAAATATTTCTATTGCACAGCAATATGTAATGCCTGATGAAAAAATACATGAGCCGCTTCTGCTTGCGGAGCGAGAAACCCTGAGAGCCAAGGACCTGACCGATCAGCTGATGACGTTCTCCTCCGGCAGCCACGGCGAAAAAAAAGTGGATTCAATAGAGCCGGTGCTTAAAGAGGCTGCAGGAATCGCGCTGAAAGGCGCGCCGGTAGAAAGCTGCCTCAGCTTTCCGGAAGATCCGTGGCTGACAGAAATGGATGTTTCACAAATAAAGCAGGTTTTTATAAATCTGTTTATCAATGCTGAGCATGCTATGCCGGAGGGAGGAAAAATAAATGTAGCGGTTGAAAACAAAACCATTGGCCCCGGCGACAACCTTCCGCTTATAAACGGTCGCTACGTGAAAATAATTATTCAGGACCAGAGCATCGGCATTCTAAACGAACACCTTCAGCATATTTTTGACCCCTATTTTAAAAGCAAAAGCAAGGGCAGCGGTATCGGGCTTGCAACTATCTACAGTATTATTAAAAACCACGGTGGTCTGGTTACTGTCGAATCCGAGTTTGGAAAGGGAACAACATTCTATATATACCTTCCCGCACAGTATACAGAAAAAAAATGATGCCGCCCGTCGCATGGCTTTCCGATAGCTGTCTCGCCCGGCGTACACACGTACCTTTGTACGCCCGAGCAAAACAAACCAGATAAATCAATACTCACAGCCGGAGCGTTGCTGCAATCCGCTTCGGGGACATTAAACACTCAAGCGCTTCACAGACATCCTTCATAACTATATCCGCTGCCAGCAGGGTTTCCACCGCAGCACCCTCCTGCTGTATAACAACAATTCCCAGACAGGCATCCCGAACCATCAACCGGTCATTTTTACCATTTCCTATCGCCACGCACGATTGTGCACCAAGATTCTGTATGTATCTGAGCTTGAGCTCATCCTGGTTGCTTTTTTCTATTATGTTCAGATGGATATCATAGGGAGAAAGATGCTCCTTAACCATCCCGAATGTGTCCGCTGTTATCACGTGAAGCCTGACATGCGGTGACAGCTGATTAAAAAGAGGTCCTGTCTTTTTAATCAGCCCGCCGTCACATGCAAGCGTTCCATTGTAATCCATTACAACATGCTCAATGTCCAGCGCCTTCCGGCCCGGGATGTCTATGTGTATCATGTATCCTCTGTTTAAATGATTCCATTTAAATGTTTTTTTATGCTTTTATTATATTTTCTTTTCATGATCGAATCTATAATCCCAGTGGTTCCGGTCATCATGGTATCACCCATCGGAGCGCCTTCTATAAAAGAAGCCTTTTTTTCCTTAAGAACCATATGTCGTTTAGGGCCGGTAACAACGACTGTTTGTATTGCAGAAATACCCGCCTTTTTGTGTATATACGCACCATGTCCCCCCTGTTTGAGTATCTGGTCATGATGTGCTTCTGCCTGCGCCACTCGTATGATCATTTCCGTGATGATTTCCCCGCTTATATCTCTTGTATGATATTCCACAAAAGCTGCTATTTCTTCATTATCAACAGCTGCTATAAGTGTATGTGACGTAGCAACATCGATAACGGTAAAAACCTCCTTTTGCCGAACATGACTGTCGCAGCAGCCACCTGCAATTGCAGCCATGCCGCTGTCCATCACATACACCTCTTCAGCCGGCACGCAGCGTGCGGTTTCTGCTATCGACGAAAGCCTGTTTAAGCTGACAGGAACCTCATCTTCCTTATATAAAAGACGTTCGGGTTTGCTGGTTTTCTGCAGCGCTTCTGAAAATATATGATTTCTGAAATCAAGATGAGACTCACCCTTTGGAGGCCATCCGTGGTCCTGCGCACATATCCCCACAATATCAAAAGAGAAAGGAACGCCGAAGGAGTCTGTTATTGATTTGAGCAGATGAACATCTATATCTTCTGTTTTTACATGATTCATGTCAGATAAAATATATTTTTCAACATCTTTTTCTTCTATAATATCTATTCCCAGAGCCGAAACCTTTTTTTCATCATGATGTATTGTCGCCGCTGCTTTTTTTGTCATTATAACCGGATACTGCCGCGCTTTTTCTGCTAATATGCGCTTTATTTTTCCCCCTCCCATTTCTTTCCCGGAAATAACAAGCGGTCCCTGTATTTCCCGTATTTTCTCGACAAAGCTCACTGCCGGCGACTTTACAACCGCTTTGTAGTGCTCGCGGGTCTCAAAGTCATAATACAAAATATCCATGGTGCCCGCGCCTATATCTACAGCCAGACAATTACTCATTATCAGGATCCTTTCCGCTTTTTGCTTTTATTTCTTTTTTGCATTTTATACACAGTGAAGATCCCGCCGGATTTTTATAATAACAGTGCGGGCACAGCCGTACTTTTTCTATTACTCTGGTCTTTAAACCGGATGCAAAAAGAGCAACACCTGAAAAGCTTATACATATTCCCAGGCTGTGAAGTATATATATCCATGTGGTCGAAACATCAAAAAAAACATGGGCTCTTGCAGTAACAATACCTCCCATACATAATAAAACACCGAATATTGTCCTTTTATTTATCATGGTTTTCTCCAATAAAAACAGCCCCTCTTTATTCAAGAGGGGCTGTTTTTATATGTGTGCTGTCATTAAAACCTATACTGTCTTCAAAACGAAAACTTGGGTATCATAGTTATATAACATGCAGCGACTATAGCTGAAACAATAACACCTGCAATTGAGGGCCCCATTGCAAACGGCATAATAAAGGCTTCAGGATTTGCCTCATGTGCACTTTTATGTGCAACTTTCGCCGTGGTGGGAATACAGGAAACACCTGCCACGCCGAGCACCGGATTTACTTTGCCGCCGGTTACTTTATAGGCGATATACCCGCCGAAAATGCCGCCGACACCCGAAAGAAACAACGCTATAAAACCGAGCAAAATGAGCTTGAACATTTTAGGGTCAACCACAATATCCGCACTCAAAAGGCATCCGAGGGTAAATCCTAAAAAAAGCGTCGATCCGCTTAAAATAACATCATCTGAAACCTTTATAAACCGAGATATTTTTGATTCTCTTAAAATAACGCCCAGAAAAAAGCTTACAAAAAGAGGGGAAGCAACAGGAAAAAGAAGACAAAGAACGGTTCCCGTCACAATACTGAATGCCATTTTCTCTCCTGATGAAACTCTTTTAACACTGAAATCATTCATTGTTACCCCGCGCATATGCTTGGGTATCATATACTTTATCATAAAAGGATAACCAGCATAAATTATGCTTAAATAAATATAGGCAACAATCGTAATGGGGACAAACAGGTGCCGGGCAAGCTGCAGTGAGGCAAAGAGAACCATAGGCCCGTCCGCTCCGCCGATAATTGATACCGCAGCAGATTCTGACGGTGTAAATCCCATCATCATCGCAACAGGAAAAGTAAGAATACTTCCAATTTCTGCCGGTATTGCTAACAGAAGACTCAGTTTTGGATTCGATATAAAGAAATCCAGTTCTGTAATAGATCCTATTCCAATAAAAACCAGACAGGCAATGAGTCCATTGGAAAATGTAAGCGCATACACTGGCTGGAGAAAATATATCTGAAAAGCCTCTATATGCTGCGCCGGCGTTTCAACAAGGGCATTTAAAAACATCGTTCCTAAATTGCCGGTATTGGGCATAAGCAGAATACCGGCGTTAACCATTGCAATTCCGGTTCCCATGGGCACCATTAACAGCGGGTCAAGAATATGTTTATATCCAAGATAACATAATAAAAAACCAAGCAGAATAAGCCCAACACGCGCAACAGCCATTTGAGGTTCCATTAAGGCAAAGGACTTAATTCCCGGAAATATATTTATAAACTCAATTAGAATTTCCTGCATTTTTCTTCTCTTCTTCCTCGAACCATTATTTTCGTTCAGTTATCTTTGTTATTAAATTTACCATAACCAGAACAAGAAGCGTAATAAACGTGGTTATAATGTATATATTGATAACAAATCTCATTGACTTGAAAAATAAATCCATCAGTAGTACTCCTTGCTACAGAACAATTAACGGCTGTTCTTTTCTTACTGTTTCACCTTCTGAAACAGCGATATCTGATACAGTTCCTGAAATTGTTGATTTTATTTCCTGCTCCATCTTCATGGCTTCCAGAATAAGAACAACATCGCCCTGATTTACCTGCTGTCCTTTTGAAACTTTTATGGAAACAATTTTCCCGGGCATAGGTGATACAATTGTATTTCCCTGGGCTGGCGCTGCAGGCTGAGGAGCAGCGGGCTGTGAAGGTGCTGCAGACGGCTGTGAGGGAGCCGCCTGAGCCGGGCCTCCTATCTCTTCCACCTCTGCTTCAAACACTTTCCCATCGATCGTTATTCTGAATTTTCTTTTCTCCATTAAGGTTTCCTCCTTTTACAGCTTTCTAAAAAATGACCGTTGAATCATGCTTTCCTGTCTCCCGGCGACTTTCCATGCTGACGGCTTTTTTTCATCTACCTGTGCTTCAAATATAGTGTTTATTCTATATGTTTTTCCGCTCATCACAGCAGCTACCGCTGCAGCCACCGCCTTTTTATAATAATCATATTCATTCTCATATTCTTTGTTAGCTGAATCTTTTCTTTGTTCTATCTGTTCAGCCTGTTTCTCTGTGTATTTCTTTCTGCTCTTAATAAAGCTGTACGCCAGATATATAACGATAATTAAAAACAAAAAAAGTGTGACTTTTTCCATACTCCTTTTACTCCCTTACCATAGGCATTATTATATATTTGCTGTTTTCATAATCATTAACCGGACGTACTATCACCGGCATATTTTCCTCTTTATGATTAAATTCAACAATTATATCACTATTGACTGCATTTACAACATCTAAAAGATATAAGCAATTGATACAAAAAGAAAAAGGAGCTTCATACGATTTTTCCAGCTCAATAGATTCTTTTGCGTTTCCATAGTCACTGTCTTCTGTAAATATAGTTAAGTAGTTATCTTCACATGAAAAAACAACCGGGCTGTTGTTTTCATACGATATCGTGGACACTCTTTTAAGAGCCGGCTTTATAACATCCTTTTTAAGATGTATTTCCTCTCCCTTATGTATTTCACCAGGAATAATGACTTTGTAATCAGGAAAAGCTTTTTCAACAAGCTGAATGAAAAGTTTTATTTCTCCAATGTCTGCAAAAAGACTGTTTTTCTTGACAGAAATACAGACCGTTTGTTCATCCTTTTTTTCAAGAAGTATTTTCTGCAGCTCCATAATTCCCTTATAGGGAATTATGATCCCTCTTTCACTTTCAATCTTATCTCCCAGCGCATCATCTTTAATGGAGAGCCTGTATCCATCCGTAGTAACCATTCTGGTTTTTTGTGCTTCTACATTTTCAATAAAAGCACCGCGTATATTCTGTTTTATTTCATCATCTTTTGATATTGAAAAGGACGTAAGAGATATAAGGGAGAGTAATTTTTCAGTATTCCACTCAACTTGTTTTGATTCTTCCTCCTGTTTGGTAAAAAGAGGAAAGTCTTCAGGGGGAAGACCTATAATAGTAAAATGGACTGTATCCTCACAGTGAATTTCTATTTTATAATTATCTTTTTCCGTAAAAACAATTTCCGTATCGGGAAGCTCTCTGACTATATCATACAGTTTCCGTGCATTCACAGAAATCCGTCCTTCCGTTATAATTCCCTGCGAGGCATATGTTGCAACAATACCAAGTTGAAGATTGGTGGCAGAAAAGCTTATATGATCTTTTGAAGCCTCTATTAATACGTTCGATGTAATAGGCTTTATGCCTGCCTTGTCAACTATTCCCTGAATTCGGGATAATGACATTAGGAGTGTTTTTTTGTCGATAGAAAATTTCATAGGCATATTATAAATAAATAGTTAAAGGGTAAGTAAGTTATAATAGTGAAGAGAAAAAATGTGTAAATAAAAAGTAATGGATTGAAAAAACTTTGTTTTTTCTGTTGAATGACGTGTTGGTTTTTCTGTTGATCAATGTTTAAAAAAGAGAAAGTGAATAAACGTTTCTACAGGTGTATTGAAAAAAATCACACTTTTTTAGAAAGGGTTTCCACAATATCTTTTATTTTTTTGTCCTCCTTCATGGCTGTTTCAATCTTATTGATTGAATAAATAACAGTTGCGTGATCTCTTCCGCCGAAATATTCACCTATTTCAGGAAAAGAAAGCTTTGTTTTTTTTCTCAAAATGTACATGGATATCTGACGGGGAAGAACTATTGATTTGCTTTTCTTTTTACTTTTTAGGTCTGAAACTTTTATTTTAAAATAGGATGAGACTGTTTTTTTTATGTCCTCTGGAGTAGGCTCTTTTTCTTCAATTTTTACAATATCTCTGAGAACCTCTTTCGTAAAATCCGCCGTAATATCACAGCGCCACAAAGATGAATATGCTATAAGCCTGGTAAGAAGACCTTCAAGTTCTCGAATGTTAGATTTTACACTATTTGCAAGCAAAAAAGCAACGTCATTCGGTATCATCACTTTTTGACTAAGAGCTTTTTTCTTTAAAATAGCTACTTTTGTTTCTGTTTCCGGCGGTTGAATGTCTGCGATGAGCCCCCATTCAAACCGGGAGCGAAGCCGCTCTTCAAGGTCGTTTATTTCTCTGGGAGGTTTATCACTGGTTAAAACGATCTGTTTTTTCAGTTCAAAAAGAGTATTAAAGGTGTGAAAAAATTCCTCCTGGGTTCTTTCTTTTCCCGCAATAAATTGAATATCATCAATAAGAAGCATATCAATATTACGGTATTTGTTTCTAAAAGAGAACATTTTATCATAACGGATTGAGTTAATAAGCTCGTTGGTGAATTTTTCCGAACTGATATAGAAAATTTTACTATTTTTAATTTTGTGTGCTGACAGGTTAACAATAGCATGTAAAAGATGGGTTTTTCCGAGACCTGTACCACCATAAATAAAAAGAGGATTATAGGTTAATCCAGGATTGTTGGCAACAGCGTTGCAGGCAGCATGTGCGAACTGATTGCTCGAGCCGATAACGAAATTAGAAAAACTGTACTCAGGATTTATATTTTCAGGAAGAGAGTTGATTTTTTCCTGTACGGACGATAATGAGTCCCGGGCAGAAGACAGTTCGATATGTTGTTTTTCTTTATCGTAGAGGTCTTCACGAACTTCAAATTCAATTTTTGGTGTTGCCTTTGTTATGTCAAAAACAACTTCTTCTATGAGGTCTTTATAATTTTCTATAATCCAGTCTGAAAAGAATTTTTTTGGTACGGCAAAGACAACAGATTCTGAGGTAGAAGAAATAACCCGGAGAGGTTTAAACCAGGTTTCAAATGTCTGCGGAGTGCATTTTTTCTCTATTTTATTTAAAAAAACATTTTTGAAATCTTCCACAACAATCACCCGGTTTTGATGAAGCAGGCACATGAAAAACAAACGTATACTCTATATAATACATGCTTTATTTTCAAGCTTTTTTAGGAATGGGTCTATTTAAATTTTCTCATGTTGATGTTAATAAGAAGGGCTGTGCCGACAAAGCAGGTAACAAGGCTGGAACCCCCATAACTCATAAAGGGAAGAGGAACTCCCACAACAGGAAACAATCCTGTTGCCATAAAAACATTGATAATGAAATGAAGGAAGAAAAAAATACTGATACCAAGGCCGAGAAATGTTCCATAAAAATTTTTACAAAAATAGGATATGCTTACACCCCTGTACATGATAAAAAAGTACATAAATAAAACAAACAAGCAGCCAAGAAACCCCCACTCTTCAGCCCATACAGAAAAAACAAAATCCGTGTGCTGTTCCGGAAGAAAACGCAGCTGGCTCTGGGTTCCCAAGCCGAAGCCTTTTCCGAAAAGACCACCGGATCCTATAGCTATTTTTGACTGAATAATCTGGTAGCCCGCATTCAGCGGATCCAGTTCCGGATTTATAAAGACCATGATTCTTCTCTTTTGATAATCTTTTAAGAAGAACCATAAAAAGGGCAGAAGAGAAGCCAAAAAGAGCAAAACATAAAGAACAGTTTTTTTGTTTATATTAATAAAAAACATAAATGATATAAATATAATAAAAATTATTCCTGCAGTGCCAAGGTCCGGTTGAATATATATTGGAATAATTGTACATAAGAGTAAAAAGAAAGGAATAAAAAGATCTTTTAATGTATATTCATTTTGAGATATGTTTTCAGAAAAGAATTTTGAAAGGCAAAGAACAAATGTTATTTTGGATACTTCTGATGGTTGAAACGATAAAAAACCAAAAGTGATCCATCGTTGGGAACCATATTTTGTCGTGCCATAAAAAAGAACCATAACAAGCAAAAACAAAACAAAAAAATGTATATAATAGGCATAATTAATTATATTTATATAGTTTATATTAACAATAACAAACAAAATGGTTGTTCCAATAATAACCCAGTAAATCTGTTTATAATAAAAAGCAGATACGACACCGCTGTCAGATGTGCAAATACTTTTTAAATTTAAAATACCGCACAAACAGACAACAAGCACAGCAATAAGAAGAAAAATGTCGAAATTTAAAACAAGGCGTCTGTCAAACATAATAAAATAATATCCTCATTAAAGCCCATCACGTCCGGAGGACAGCGGTTCTTTTTTTTTCAAATGCAGAAAAGATTTAATGATTTCTCTGGCTATCGGAGCGGCAAATTTCCCGCCGCTTTCCCCGTGCTCAAGATATACAACAACCACTATTTCGGGATCTTCAGCCGGGGCAAAAGAAGCGAACCACGCATGATTTCTAAGGTGATACGGAACATCATCATCTTCGGAAAAATTGGTGCTTGCCACCTGTACGGTTCCGGTTTTTCCGCCTACCGCGATATGTGAAAGCCGGGCTCTATACCCTGTGCCGTGATTATCGTTTACGACACCGACAAGAGCATCTTTTATAAAAGAGAAGG
The DNA here is from genome assembly GCA_964621615.1 of uncultured Thermodesulfobacteriota bacterium. GTDB lineage: Bacteria > Desulfobacterota > WTBG01 > CAIYCZ01 > CAIRTM01 > CAZUMW01. The sequence goes on along the minus strand of CAZUMW010000024.1, from coordinate 29,672 downwards.
TGCTGTCGGACAGGCTGTATGTTTTTATTATCTCTTTGTCATATTCTTTTACGGATGTATCGTCATTTTTAACTGCCAGCACAACACGGGGCCGCGGGATACGGCCATGGTTTAAAATACCGCACAGACAAACCGCCACCTGTATAGGTGTTGTCAGGAGAAAGCCCTGACCGATTGCAACATTAAGCGTTTCCCCCTTTTGCCAGGATATTCCGTATTTTTGTTTTTTCCATTCCGGGGTAGGGACCAGCCCGGCTTTTTCCCCTTCCAGCTCAATGCCTGTCCTTTCGCCGAATCCAAGAAGAAGCGCATACTTGACGATGTTTTCTATACCGACCCGAATAGCAAGATTATAAAAATAGGTGTCACAGGATTCGACAAGAGCCTGTCTCATATTCATCCATCCATGACCGCGTTCTTTCCAGCATTTAAATTTCCGGATGCCGAGCTTAAAATGACCGGGACAGAAAAAAGTCTCTTCCGGATCTATAATATCTTCTTCAAGAGCTGCAATAGCGGTCACTATTTTAAACACGGAGCCGGGAGACTGCTGACACTGTATAGCCCGGTTTAACAAGGGATTGCGAGGATTTTCTATAAGTTTGTTCCATTCCTTTTTATCAATACCGCGGGAAAAAAAATTTGAGTTAAACGAAGGACAGCTTGCAAGCGCAAGAATTTCACCTGTGTGAGGTTCAATAGCAACAACCGCACCTGTTTTATCTTCAAGCAGGGATTCCGCTTTTTTCTGCAGCTGCGGAATAAGAGAAACCACAATGTCATTACCGGGAACAGGCTCTATTTCGGCAAGAATTTTCTGCCTGTTTCCAAAAACATCAACCTCTGTCTGCTGTCCGCCTTTGTATCCCCGCAGATATTGTTCCCCCCACTTTTCCAGGCCGTATTTTCCGACAAGATCCCCGGGCATATATTCCCGGTGTCTGTGTTTTTTTATTGCTTGTCTGTCAACTTCACCAAGAAACCCGAAAACATGAGAAGCCATGCTGTCGAAGCAGTATTTTCTTTTGGGAACCACGGCAATATCAATGCCGCGAAGATGGCGCTTTTTTGACAAAACACTGCTCATCTCTTTCCAGGTGAGCTCCTTTTTCAGCGTTATCGGCTCAAACGGAGGAAGCTGCCTGCTTTCCTGCACTTTTTTTCGGAGGATTTTCATGTCAAGCGAAAGAAGGGTGTCAATATTTTTCAATACTGTTTCAATATCCGGTGTGTCCTGGGGTACAAGGGTCAGATCAAAGGATGGAACATTGGTAACAAGAGTCGTATTGTTTTTGGTGAAAATTTTCCCCCGCGGAGCTTCTGTTTTTTGGACACGGATTCTGTTGTTTATTGATAGTTTTTTATATTTAGAACCTTTTATAATTTGCAAAAACGTTAATCTAAACAAAACAAACAAAAAAACAAGAACGATAAAGATAACAAACAAACGAAGTCTTTGGTTGAGCCTTTTTTCAATCAGATTTTCATTGAAGCCAATAGCCATATTATTGCTTAAATTTAACTGTTTTGTTTAATAAATAAAACAAAAAAGGGGAAAAGATTAATGTATAAATAAATTCTTTCATAATTTTTTCTTCTAAAAAAGGCTGTGCATTTTCAAAAACATAATTAAAAGAAAAATAAAAAAACAAATATTTTATAAGTTCATATAATAGATACATAATAACTATTTGATAAAAATAATTAGTAATTATGTACCTTTTTAGTATTTTTATAGTTAGAAAAAGAATTATATATAAAGATACAAACAAACCGCTGTTGGCTCCCGACACCAGTTCCAGAACATAACCCAAAACAAAGCAAACGGCCGCGCCGCGGCACAGAGGAAATGAAATGCCGGTATAAATCACACACAGGGCCAGGAGGTCCGGCCGGATACCGCTGTGACCGTAAGGAAGGTACGGATGGGTCTGCAGCAGAAGGCAGACAAGACATATTAAGAAAAACAGTACATATTTATGAGGCATCGTATGTGTCGGGTTTTTTGTTAAGGACAACCAAAACTTCTGTCAGTTTTGAAAAATCAACAGACGGGGTTACCTGGATATGCTGAAAGAAACCGCTTTTGTCTTTTTCTATGGCGGAAACGGTACCAATCAAAACCCCTTTTGGGAATATGCCGTTAAGGCCGGACGTTACAATCAAATCACCTGTTTGAAGCGGTTCTTCTTTTGATACATAATTGAGCCTGCAGACGTCTTTTCCGAAGCCCTCTACAATCCCGCTGGTTCGCGTTCGATTTACAAGAGAATCAACCGCACTGTTTATATCGGTAATGAGCATAATTTTGGACGTCGATCGGGATACATGTATAACCTTGCCGACGGCGCCTTCGGGAGTGATAACACCGCAGTCGCGCTGCACGCCGTCTTTACCGCCCTTGTTGATAAGTATTGTTTTAAACCAGCTTGTGGGATCACGGCCTATAATCTCGGAGGGAACAATAGTGTAGTCGAATTTTTTTTTGAAATTAAGCAGCGTGCGCAGCCGCTCGTTTTCGCTTTCTTTTTCTTTCAGGAGCTGGTTTTCTATCAAAAGCTGATCGATCTTCTTTTTGAGCAGCAGATTTTCTTCAGAAAGATCTACCAGGTAAAAATATTTATTCCATACCTGCTTTGCGGTGTTAATGCTTTGCGTGGTGATCTTCAGAGGAAAGGAAAAAAGGGAAAGGATCAGTTTGTCAAGCGGGTTATACGGCTTTCTTTTTTCAATATTTCCGGCAAGAAGTGCAAGACAGACACCCATTAATATGATGAAAAAAAGAAACCTTTTTCTTTTTGCTAAAAACCCCGGCACAGACATCCGATTAATTACTCAAAAACCACATCTTTAAGCAGATCTATTTCATCAAGGGCCTTGCCGCACCCCAGCACTACAGAGGTGAGGGGGTTTTCTGCGACGATTATCGGCAGGCCGGTTTCTTCCCGCAAAAGGATATCGAGATTTTTCAGCAGCGCTCCGCCGCCGGTTATGACAATGCCGCGGTCTACTATGTCGGAAGCGAGCTCCGGCGGAGTCCTCTCCAGGGCTATTTTTACACCCTCAACGATGGTGTTAACCGGCTCGCTGAGAGATTCCATCACTTCCTCGGCGCTTATTTCGAGCGTTTTGGGAATGCCGGACACCATATCCCGCCCCTTGACGTCAACTGTTTTGAGCTCCTGTTCGGGATAGGCGGTACCGATGGTGATTTTTATAAGCTCAGCAGTGCGCTCTCCTATGAGCAGATTATATTTCCTCTTTATATATTGGACAATAGCTTCGTCCAGTTTGTCGCCGGCCGTTTTTACCGACTGGCTGTACACAATGCCGGCAAGAGAAATAACCGCGACCTCTGTTGTCCCTCCCCCGATATCCACGATCATGCTGCCGATGGGCTCGCTCACCGGAAGGCCTGCGCCGATTGCGGCGGCCATGGGCTCTTCAATCAGAAACGTTTCCCGTGCGCCTGCCGATTCAGCCGACTCCATGACCGCTCTTTTCTCAACCGGCGTTATGCCGGACGGAACGGAAATGATGACCCGCGGCCTGACAAAGCTTTTTCGTTTATGAACCGTTTGTATAAAGTATTTAAGCATCGACTCGGTTATATCAAAATCCGCAATGACGCCGTCTTTCATGGGTCGGATCGCCGTAATATTGGATGGAGTACGGCCGAGCATTTTTTTTGCCTCATTTCCCACGGCAAGGATTTTTTTGCCGCTGGCATCTTTTCTGATAGCGACAACGGACGGCTCATTTGAAACAATACCGGTTCCCTTCACATACACCAGCGTGGATGCTGTTCCCAGGTCGATGGCAAGATCGTTTGACAGCAATCCCCAAAATTTATCAAAAAACATGTTTTTTCTCCTGAGAGGGCGTCACCGCGCACCATACAGTAAAATAGATTGGTTTTCTGTTAGGGCTAATACCAGACAAACACAAGAAGTGCAAGCAAAATAAATAACTCTTGATAAGGCCACCATATTTTATTAGTATTACTAATTTTGAATCATATGGCAAAAGCATACAAACCGTTTCAGGAGGAAAGCCGATGCTTTCTTATATGAGGAAAAACGCAGGCTCTTGGATTATTAAAGTGCTGTTCGGCATCATTATTATCGTCTTTGTGTTTTTTTACGGGTTTTCAGATGTAAGGAAAAAGGAGCACACCATTGTCGCTTCTGTCGGCGATCATAAAATCACGATGGAAGCCTATCGAACTGCGTATAAAAACATGGTTCAGATGTACTCCTCGCTTTATCGCGATCAGCTCACCGATGAAACGCTTGAACAGCTGGGCCTGAAGCAAAAAGCGCTGGATCAGCTTATAACGCGGGAGCTTTTGCTGATGGAGGCCCGGCAGCGCGACATCACGGTTTCTCCGGAAGACGTGCGCAAAGCCATCATCAACGCCGACATGTTTCAGGAACAGGGGGCGTTCAGCAAAAGAAGGTATGAAACGCTGCTGAAATACTACGGCATAACCGCACAGGACTATGAGAGGGATAAACAAAACGAGCTCATTATTTCGCTTTTGCGCAGCATGATCACGGGTGCGGTAACGGTTTCAGACCGTGAGCTGTTTGAGCTCTACCGCATGCAGAATCAGACCGTTGAGCTTGAATACATTTCTTTTGACCCGGAAGAGACAGCCGAAACAAGCAGTGTCACCGAGCAGGAAACAACACAATATTATGAACAGAACAAGGAAACCTTCCGGGTTCCGGAGCAGGTGAAGGTTTCCTATATTGTTTTTGACCCCGAGCAGTTCGCGCGCAGGGTCGAGGTTACCGAAGAGGAAATAAAAGAATATTACGACTCGCTGTCATATGAGTTTCACGAGCCGAAAAAAGTCAGGGCGCGGCATATTTTGCTGAAGCTGGACGAAAATGCAACTGATGAGAAGGAAAAAAAGGTCCGTGAAAAGGCGCTGGAGCTGCGGGACGAAATAACACAGCACGGAAAGAGCTTTTCGGAGCTGGCGAAGAAGTATTCGGAAGACAGCGCAACCGCAGAAAACGGCGGCGATCTTGGCTTTTTCAAGCGGGGGGACATGGTCGGCGCATTTGAGAAGGTGGCTTTTTCACAGGAGCCGGGCACCGTTAGCCAGCCGGTCCGGACACCGTACGGATACCATCTCATAAAAGTAGAGGAGATTAATCCGGCCCGGACAAAGCCCCTCAGCGACGTTACAGAAGAAATAGCAGACCGCATTAAGAAGGAAAAAGCCCGGGACCGCGTTCGCCGTGAAGCGCGCAGAGCGTTTAACCGCTTGTTTAAAAGCGGCGAGCTTGAGCAGTATGCGGAAAAAAATGATCTCGAGCTGATTCGTACCGGCTTTTTTTCATACGGCAAAGGCCCGGAAGACACCTCGCAGAATAAGACCTTCTCAAAAGAGGCCTTTGCGCTGGCAGCGGGGGAGCTTGCCCCGGCATTTACCCTCGGGCAAAAATACATTCTCATGAAGCAGGAGCAGCGGAACCCATCCGAGATCCCCCCGATTGAACAGGTAAAAACAGCGGTGGTGAGCGAATTAAAAAAGCAAAAAAGATCTGAGGCCGCACGCCGGAAAGCCGTGGACATTATTGAGAGCATACGAAGCGGAAACATGAGCTGGGAGGAGGTCTCCGAGTCATACAGCCGGGAAGCCCGAAAAGCCTCCGCAAAGAGAATGGGCGATTATATAGAAGGGCTCGGCAGCGTGACCGAGCTTAAAGAGGCGGCCTTTGACAGCGAGCCGCCGCGGATCCTCGAGAAAGCCTTTGACACAAAACACGGCATAACCATAGTGTATGTTACCGGCAAAACCGAACCTTCACGGATCGATTTTGAAAAAGAAAGAGACAGCTTTCGCAAAACGGTACTGCAAAGGAAAAAGCAGGAACGGTTCAGCCGGTTTGTTCAGGAGCTGAAAAAAGAAAAAGAGACCTGGGTAAACAATAAGCTGTTTTCTGCAATTTAGCAAAGCAAATACGGGGTGATTCCCGCAATGCCGACAGACGGGCAGGACGTTATTGTTATAGACAAAGAGGGAAACTGGTTTTACAACGGACTGCCGATTGTTAACGAAACTATTTACCAGTATTTCAACCGCCATGTTGTCCCTGCGGAAAGCGGCGGATACTGCCTGAAAATCGGCGATGAAACAATGGCGCTGGAAGTGGAGGACACGCCGTATGTGGTGACAGCAGCAGAGCTGCAGCGCACCGAATCAGCCGGGGATCACGTCCTCATTACGCTTAACGACAAGACATCGGAGCCTTTGAACACCGACACATTTTATATTCAGAAAGACACCAACATTCCCTATTGCCGGGTAAAGAACAACCTGTTTCCCGCCCGCTTCCTGCGCCCGGCATATTATCATCTTGCCGAACATGTCCGGGAGGGCGAGCACGGAGAATTTTATATTTTACTGAATAACAGAAAGTGGTATATTGGCGGTGATCAGAGGTGAGCACACAACCGACTGCTGCACTCCCGCCGTCACCGTTTCAGGTCCGTGCGGGAAAGGGCATACGCCCGGAACGCGCACCTGTTGAACCAGGGTCTGTCTGTGGAGATTATTCCCAAAGAGGAGCTTATACAGCGTACCAGCGGGCCAAAGGTTTTACCTTTTGTTGCCAAGAAAGTGCTGTCCCTGGTGGGCGATGAGGAAACCTCAATTTCCGAGCTCTGCAGAACCATAGAAAAGGACCAGGCAATTTCGGCCAATGTTCTTAAAATTGCCAACAGCGCCTACTACGGCCTGCGCCAGGAAGTAACCTCAATCAGACACGCCATCGTTGTCCTTGGCCTCAAGGCGATCCGCGATCTTGTTATAACAGTGTCCACAAAGCTTCAGTATAAGCGCTTCGGCATAACGGAACAGATGATGTGGGAGCACTCCATTGGTGCAGCTATCGCCGCCCGGTATATTGCCGGCACGCTGAGCAAAGAGCTCGAAGAGGTTGCGTTTTTAGGCGGGCTGATGCATGACTTCGGCAAGGTCATCATGAACAACGAGCAGCCGGATGCGTATCTTGCTGTCATGCAGGAAATTTATAATGAGGGCCGTGAGTCAACGGAAGCGGAGAAAAGTGTTTTCGGATATGCACATACCGGGGTCGGCGCCGCGGTGGTTGAATCCTGGGGGTTTCCTGCGGTGTTTCGGGAAATGCTCCGCTCCCACCATTCGGAAACCGCATTCACGGAGCTGATAGAAGATCCCTTCATCGCCCGTGCGGTGGCCTGCATACATCTGGCAAACAATGTATGCAAAATTCTTGGCATCGGATACCGCTCCCCGGATGAGGGGATCGATCCGGCGAGCCTTTCGTCGGTTTCTTTTCTCAACATTCCCGCCGAGCGCATCGGCGAGCACATACAAAACATCGATGAAACCTATCAGCAGGAAAAAGCGGTCTTTGTGTAGGGCTTGCCCTGCTGCCGTCAAGACAAACTGCACCCCGGATTGTAAAAAAGCACTGAAAAAATGGACTATGCGCCGCTGCTGACGTTTTATGAGCTTTTTTTACAGGATGTTTTTGAAGCATTTTATCGCGCTCACGCCGCGCTGACCGACAGCCTGTGGCTGACGATAGCCGTGGGGCTTCTGCTGTGCTTTTTCGGTATAAAAATATTCAGCGCATCTCTTTTCTGGTTTGCCGCTGTGGCCGGGGGCCTTTTATGCTACGGGCTCGGGAAAAGCATGCTTGATACGGTGCCGGCGCTTGTGTGTGCCCTGATCGGCGGCGCTGCGCTGGGCTTCCTTCTGCGCGCACTTGTGCGCATCGGTTTTTTTCTGGCCGGCATTCTGGCCGGCGCGCTTATCGGGACCGCCCTGCTGGGCAACAGCATCTGGGTTGCGGCAGTAATAGCTGCCTTCGGTATCATCAGCCTTGTAGCGTACCGTTATTTTATTGTTGTCGCTACCGCTGCGTGGGGGGCCGCGCTGCTGATCGATACCACTCTGCCTCTGTTCGGGCCGGCTTTTATGCACCGCTTTCCGGCAGCGGTATTCGCGCTCAAGGCAATACTGTTTGCGGGCGGCATGGCATATCAGCTTGAGCTGGTGTATAATAAAAGTAAGGAAGCGCAAGAGCGAAGCCGCTGACCGGAATCGTGTCCGCGCTAGCAACCGGATATATATTTACCAATCACATCAGATAATGTAACCGTGAGCTCGAAAAAGATTCAAAGCGCACCTGTACATCCGAACAAAAACAACAGCAGGCTGAAAACCGGGCTGGTGCTGGTTTGCCTGCTTGCGCTGCCGGTGCTGCTGCGCCAGCAGCCGGCCTGCGCGGTAGAGCACCGCATACTGGAAAACGGGCTTGAGGTTTTCTGCGAAGAAAACCATCTTGTTCCGCTTGTGCATGTCCGCATTACCTTCCGGGCCGGCGCGCTGGTTGAAACGCGGCAGCTTAATGGCCTTTGTCACTTATATGAGCACATGCTGTTCAAAGGCAACCGGAAGTACCGGACGCAGGAGGCCTTTATGGCCGCGCTTAACCGCCTCGGGGCAGGATCCTGGAACGGGGGTACAAGCACAGAGTATGTGACCTATTACATAACGATACCGTCGCATTATTTAGACAGGGGCCTCGGGTTCTGGGCCGGCGCGGTCAGGGAGCCCCTTCTCGAACCCGGTGAGCTTTCCCGGGAAAAAAAAGTTGTACACAACGAAATAGCGGGGAAGCAAAGCCAGCCGGGCTATGCGCTCAGACAGGCACAGCTCAAAGCGCTGTATCCGCAGTACTGGTATCGCAGAGACGTGGGCGGTGAGCTTGCCGTCATCGACAACGCAACCGTTGAGCAGATGCGGTTTATAAAAAACAATTACTATGTGCCGAACAACGCCGCGCTTTTTGTCGGCGGAGATGTGGAGCCGGCGCGCGTGTTCGAGCTTGCTGAGCACAGCTTCGGCGGCTGGGAGCCGGGCCCCGGCTGTGATGATATACCCGCCCACGGCGGTCCGGAACGCGACCGCGTTGTGGTGGTTCCAAACGCGCCGTCAAGAGGCATAGCTCATGTTGAAGTGCTGTTCCGGGGTCCGGATACGGCAACAGATGTTGAGTCCACCTACGGGGCGGATGTCTGGACCCAGATGGTCAACGACCCCGGCGGCCGGTTTAAAAAAAACATACACGAGGCTGTCCCCGGGCTGTTCGGCGGCACGCGCTATATACACGCCGGCTATTTTACACAGCGCTACGGCGGAAGAAGCGCCTTTTCGTTCAGGGCTTCCGTGCAGAGTAATGAAGGCCTGCGCGAAACGCTGAGAGCGCTGTGGATCGCTGTGCACCGCGAAATCGCAGCCATGGCGGATGAAGGTTATTTCAGCGGCGCCGAGCGTGCCCGCGCAAAGCGCGAAATATACAATCAGGATATTTTGTCGCGCGAAACCCCCGGAGAGCTGATAAGCAACCTGTCTTTCTGGTGGGCCTCAACATCGGCCGGATATTATCTGAGCTATCTGGAACATATTCAGGCAGTTGAAGAAAAAGATGTAAGAGATTATGTAAAAGCGTATCTGAAGGGCCGGCCTGCCGTGTTTTCCATATGGATAAACAGCCGGGACAATGAGCAGACAGGCCTCTCCAAACACCCTGAACAGATCATAAAAACGCCTTAGCCAATGATGCAGCTGCATATCAGAAAAGCGAGTGCGATTAAGCGATCGGCCGTGGTGCTGGTCTTTGTCTGGCTGTGTGCGCTTCCCGCGTGCGGCCCGAAACATTTTGCCGAGCAGCAGGAGTCGACGTTCGAGGAGTTCCGGCTTGAAAACGGCATACCTGTGGTGCTCAAAAAAATAGAAGGCAGCCGGACGAATGCTGTAGTTGTTGTTATCCCCGGAGGCAAAACGCTTGTACCGCCCGAAAAGGCGGGCCTTGATACGGTTGCGTTACAATTAATGACCATGGAGTCTGCATCCTACACAGACCTGCAGCGGCGCTCCCTGCTCAAAAAGACCTCAGCCAGTATCGGCTTTTCAGATGGCCTTGACAGCGCGGTGCTGTATCTGAAAACCATCGATGAATATTTTGATGAAACCTTTGCGCTGTTTGCCGATCTTTTGATGAATCCGACCTTTCCTGAAACATTATTTCATGAAGTTATAACAAACCTGAAAAACAGCCACCGGTCCGATTTTACCGATGGCTACGCGCGGGTTTCCTATGCAGTGAACAGCGCTTTTTTTTCCCGGCACCCGTATCGCGGCTATCTGTGCAGCCTTGACTCCATAGATGCGATAACGCGAAAGGACGTTGTTTCTTTTTACCGCACACGCATGCGGCGGCAAAACATCCGTATATGTGCAGCCGGGAGCATTGACCGGCGCAGGCTGGAGCAGAAATTAAACAGCACATTCGGCGCCCTGCAGCTGAGCGGCGCCGCATCGCTGCCGCCCGTAGAGCCGCTTGCCGGCCCTGCAGCCGATCTGCTGATGCTGGACGCCTATGAGGGGCTAAAAAAGGATGTTGCCTATGTGCGGGGAAATATTGTCTGCGTTTCGGCCGAAAGCCCGCAGTACTGGCCGCTTGTCCTGGGCGCCGACATTGTCTCTGATATTATGAGCACTATCATCCGCACAAAGCACGGGCTTGTATATTCTGTATGGGCACATCCCTACAATCACCGGGCAAACTATGCAAATATTTCCGCATACCGCACAAGCGATCCGGTAAAGCTCATCGGGCTTATTGAAAAGGCGATTGAGATTGCAGCCGGGGGCAACTGTCCCAACCCGCACCCGGATAACGCCGACGCCCGTGAGTTCGTGCCATTTGAAGAGGGGCTGCGCTATTATAAGTCTACCTTTTCAACACGGTATTATTCCGGGCTGCAGACACCGCTGTCAATTGCCCAGAAAATGGCCTCTTCATGGATTCAAACCGGAGATTACCGTCAGTATCTGTATGTGATGGAACGAATCCGCCGCGCCACACCGGAGGCCGTGGCTGAAGCCGTTAAAACCTATTTTCATGATGTGCCGGTGTGCTGGGCGGTTACCGCTTCTCCGGAATTGATCGAGCGCGTAGAACGCAATGCGAACCTTTTTGCCCCCTCGTATTCCAGAATTACTCTGAACTGATTGCACCCTCCTTTCAAAACAGATTTCAACGCATTCCCGCACTTTTTTTGCCCGGAACCCCGGCGCTGTCCGGGAAAACATGCGCCCATCCGCTCCTGAAGTGTTTACTGAAATCCGCAAAAATAGGAACGCTGTTTTATAAATAAAAACACAAAAAAAAACAAAAAACAAAGCCCCTCGAGCCGTTATTTTTTTTGGCAAAGTGTTTTTTATTTGTTTATCTACTAAATATTTCTTATTTTTTTCCGATTTGTAGTTATACTATAGTTAGAGTGACCCTGCCTAAAGGAAAGCAATACGCTGCCTGTGGCGCGTGGAGGTATAGATAGGGATGAAAGACAAAGAACTCATCGAGCAGATGGAAGCCCTGGAAGATATTATTGAATGGCTCGAGGAAAAGGATTCTTCAGATCTGGACCAGGCAGAGGATCTGGAGCTCGTCGATGAGGCTGAACTAGAACAGTGGCTCAAGTCACCAAAACTGAAGAAAGTTCGTCAGTGGATTGACAAGGAGAACGAGTAGCCGCTGCTTACCGCATATCTAAAGCTATGCGCTGACCCCCCATTAGCTGTTTACCCCGGACCGCTGTTGTTCTCTTCTCCGGCCAGAGGCTGAGCAGGTGCACCTGCCCTGTCGGCTGACCGGGCTGCACGCGGTGAGCATTACACCCTCAGCGTGGGGTCAAGAAAATCCCGCACGCTGTCTCCGACCATATTGCACAGAAAAACAATCAGCGCTATTGTGCCGCCCGGAAACAATACCATCCAGGGTGCTGAGGGCAGATAGTTGCGGTTCAGGCTGACCATTGCTCCCAGAGTCGGCTCGGGAGGCTGTATGCCCAGGCCCAGAAAGCTCAGCGCGGATTCAGCAAGGATAAAGCTGCCCACTTTTAAACTTGCTGCTATCAGCGCTACCGGAAGGCAGTGCGGGAGTATATGAAAAAAAATAATCCGCACCGGTGTGCAGCCTACGGCACGGGCAGCATCTACAAAGTCCTCTTCCTTGACGCTGTACACGATTCCGCGAAACAGGCGGGCAAAGGAGGCCCATCCGACGGCACATAAGGCAACAATCACGGACAGAAGCCCCGGGGGCATGAGCACAGAAATACCAATTGCCAGAAGAAGGCTGGGAAAGGCCAGAAACAAATCTATTACGACGGTCATGGCGGTGTCGGCCTTACCCCCGAAATATCCTGCGACAAGCCCTGCCCCGAGACCGATTCCCATAGAAATCACAGTGGTGCACAGCCCGATTATGAGAGAGGCGCGGCATCCGTACAGCACCCGGCTGAATATATCCCTGCCGATCACATCGGTGCCGAAAACATGCTCTGCTCCGGGGCTTTGGCGTACCTGATGCAGATGTATCTCCAGGGGGTCAAAGGGAGACAGCAGCGGTGCGGCGGCAGCGGCAGCGGCCAGGAGCATAAGCGCAAGGGCGCTTATAACGAGCGATTTGTGCTCTGTCCAGCACGGAATCTCTCCGGCTTTTTTTATAATGGAAACTGCGTTGCTCATGTTTCTTTCTGTCCAGGCGGTGCTTCTCTGCCGGATGTTGCGGAGCCGGCTGGAGATTTAGGATTGTGCGCCATGACGAATCCTGGGGTCAATCATGCCGTAGAGCATATCAACAGCAAGGTTTACGAGCACAAACAGTGTAGCCCCCACAAGCACACACCCCATGATAACCGGGTAATCCCGGCTGAAAATTCCCTCAACAGCATACCGGCCGATGCCGTCCCATCCGAAGATGGTTTCTGTCAGAACCGAGCCGTTCAGGTAGCTGCCGAAATCAAGGCCTGCGAGCGTAATGACCGGGATAAGGCAGTTTGTCAGGGCATGTTTTCCTATAATCCGGCTGCGCGTGAGCCCTTTTGCGCGCGCAGTGGTGATAAATGGCTGAGAGAGGACGTCAAGCATACTGGCGCGCGTGATTCGCGCAAGATACGCCGAGGAATGCATACCCAGCGTGGCAGCCGGCAAAATGAGATGTATGATACTGCCGCCGCCCATACCCGAGGGTGGCAGCAGGTGAAAGCAAAATGAAAACACATAAATGAGCAGCAGCCCGAGCCAGAAGACCGGAATGGAAATACCGCTTGTGGAAAGCATCAGGCCGAGGCGGTCCCAGAGCGTACCGCGGTTGAGCGCCATAAATATGCCGCACACAAGGCCCGTAAGAATTGAAAAAACCATTGCCGCTGCAGCCAGAAGCATCGTATTGGGCAGCTTTTGAGCTATATCCTCGACAACTTTTCTGTTTGTGTAATAGGAGCGCCCAAGCTCCCCGCGGGCGAGCAGGCGGAGATAGCCTATGTATTGCACAAAAAACGTTTTGTCTGTTTCCAGGCGCGTCCGGATGCGCTCCAGCGTACGGGGGTCGGCTCTGTTGCCGACCATCCCCTGAACCGGATCGCCGGGCAGTGTCTGCAACAGTAGAAACGTTATGAAGGTGATGCCTAAAAGTGTTGGAAATATCAATAAAAATCTTTTAATATAATAGCTCATGATTTATGTCGGCTGTCCGATACTAATAAATTATCATACATCATGATGCTGCGTGAAAAAACATTGTTTTATGTATTTTTAAACAAAAACCGCTGCACCCAGATTAGACATTAGATTTTTGCTGCCGATATGTCAAGAATAATTACTGTCAGCGGAGGGAAAGGGGGTGTTGGCAAGACCAACATCAGCCTTAATCTCGCTTTGTGCCTGTCCCGGCAGGGCAGGCGTGTGTGTCTTTTTGATGCAGATCTGGGCCTGGCCAATGTTAATGTCCTGCTGGGCTTGTACCCCGAATATGATCTTGAAGACGTTATCCTGAGCAGGAAGACACTGTCTGAGGTTATCATTTCAGATTATCAGGGCATTGATATCATACCGGGAAGTTCCGGAACAGAAAAAATAGCCAACCTCGATGATCAGAATATCGGCCAGATCGTTGAAGAGTTTTCCCGCCTTGACACCTATGATTATATTATTGTCGATTCCTCTGCAGGGATTTCACGAAGCGTTGTTTCTTTCTGTCTTGCGGCAACGGATGTCCTTATGGTTATCACCCCTGAGCCGACATCCCTGACCGATGCCTACGCGCTGATGAAGGTGCTGCATTTCAATCGCTTTACGGGCTCGGTAAAAGTGGCGGTTAACCAGTGTGAAAATACCGCTGCCGCGCGCCGGACGTTCGGCAAATTAAAAGATGTTGTGCAGAAATATCTGTCCGTGACGCTTGAGCCGATCGGCATGGTGGTACAGGATAAAAAGCTCATCGATGCGGTGAACAATCAGAAGCCGCTGGTTGTCCTGTATCCCGAAGCGCCGGCGACAAAATGCCTGCAGGTGATCGCCGCCCGAATCCTGGAAAACGAGTCCGCGGCAGATTTTGCCGTCCCGTCGTTCGGCACGTTCTGGACCAGGTTCAGGCAGATAGCGTCCGGACCGCTGCGGTTTTCGGAAAAGGGGCAGGAAGACGAACCATTGCCCGTAAGCCGGACACAGGACACCGGCAGCGACGCCTCCGGGCCTGTGCGGCAGGAACAGCCGGCCCCTGAACAGGCTGAAGCACAAAAAGGAGCCGAAGTCAGCCCGGCTGTTCAGAGCAGGAGCGCGCCGCCTGCAAAGCCAAAGCAGCACGGGGCACCTGTTTTGATGACACGCGGCCTGCCGACGCTGCCCCACATACTTTTCACGCTTATGGAAACCTGCAGCCGGGACGACGTTTCTATGGATGAGGTCGCTGCAGTGGTGGAAAAGGATCCGGGCCTTTCCACCCGTATCCTGCGGATGGTTAATTCAGTGTATTATTATTTTTCACAGGAGGTGTATACCGTACACCAGGCCCTTACTCTCCTGGGGCTGGACACGGTACGCAATATCGCCGTGAGCGCGTCTGTGTATCAGGTGTTTGACGGCATTGAGGCAGAGGACGGCTTTAATTTAAAAAGCTTCTGGTGGCACTCCCTTATGACTGCGGTGGTTGCCAATATGCTTGCACAAAAATGCGCATACCCCTCACCCGAGGAGGCGTTCCTTTCCGGCCTTCTGCACGATATCGGCAAGCTTGTTCTGCTGTCCGCGTATCCTGACCGCTACCCTGCTCTGGTGCAGTCTGTCCGGGATATCCATGATGCAGAAAAACAGCAGCTGGGTGAAACCCACAGCGAAATGGGTGCCAGGCTTGTTCACCACTGGCATCTCCAGCCGTTTATCGCCGATGCAATTCTGTATCACCACGAGAAGCCCGAGCGCATCGAGCATGCGCTGCTTCTGGTAAAAATAATCTATATTGCAAACCGGCTGTGCGCCGGGGACGCGGAAAGAGAGCATCTGTATTCTGTTGCGCAGCAGCAGCTCGGCATTGACCGGGCAGATGTCGATGCTCTGGTAGCTCAGGCGGAAGCGCAGGTAACCCAAATCGCCGCCTCGCTTGATATAGATGTTGAGCAGCCCCGGCAGGAAGACGCCTCTTTTTCCGAAAAAGAACAAAGCATTCGCCGGAATTTAACAAACCGGGTTCGCGATATCTCGCTTCTGCACGGAACGCTGCAGCAGTTTCTGTATGCGCACGATCAAAAGGCCATTATTCAAACAGCGCATCAGGGGATGGAAATACTGTTTGATATCAGGCAGATGGTTCTGTTTGTCTATGAGGAGAGTCGAAATGTGCTTTTGTGCCCGGGCTCGCACTGCTTTCAGCCGCACGTGACCCGGGACCTGCTGATTCCCTTTGAGGAGGGAAAAGGATTAATTGTCAGCGCTCTTCTGGAAAACCGTGTGCTGGAGTCCTTTTCCGTTCCGCAGGGATGCTCAAAGACCATCATAGATGAGCAGGTTGTCCGGCTGCTGGGTACGGAGGGCTTTGTCTGCATTCCCCTGCGCGTGGGGCACGAGCATATCGGAACGGCGGTTATCGGCCTTGACTCCGGAAACCGCCAGGCTCTCATGGAGCAGACAGCGCTGTTGAAAATGCTTTTCAACAACGCAGCGCTTGCCCTGATGGCGGAAAAAACCAGACAGGCCTTTGCTCAGAAAGCGCTTTCAGAGCGCCTTGCCGCCTCAACGGCAATTGCCGGCAAGGTCGCACATGAGGTAAACAATCCGCTCAGCATCATAAAAAATTATTTAAAAATACTGGAGCTGAAACTGGCTGATCAGAATATGCCTGCAGAGGAAATAAGCGTCATACGCGATGAAATAGACCGGGTCGCCGCAATAGTGGAGTCGCTTTCAGATCTTTCCCGCCCGAAGCGCCCGCCCCTGGAGGACACCGATATAAACGGTGTTATATCCGATATGTGTACGCTGTTCAGGCAGGATCTTGAAGACCGCGATATCAGGCTGCAGTTTGCTCCGGATGAAGCCTGTCCTCCGTGCCGCACCAATAAAGACTGCATCAAACAGATATGCATGAACCTTATTAAAAATGCCGCTGAAGCTATCGGAAAAAATGGA
Organism: uncultured Thermodesulfobacteriota bacterium; assembly: GCA_964621615.1. Classification (GTDB taxonomy): domain Bacteria; phylum Desulfobacterota; class WTBG01; order CAIYCZ01; family CAIRTM01; genus CAZUMW01. The sequence continues at coordinate 13,132 of CAZUMW010000024.1, read as the reverse complement.
AACATATATGTTGAAACCGCCTACGAGAGCCCGGTGGATACTATAACGCTTGCAGTAAAAGATGACGGCCCCGGGCTGCCGGACGTGATTCGCGAGCGTGTGTTTGACCCGTATGCGAGTACCAAGGGATCGGGACATGCGGGCCTGGGGCTTTCGGTGGTGTATAATACCGTGAAGCAATTGCAGGGAACCATAACCTGTGATACGGAAAAAAACAAGGGCACCACGTTCTTGATCAGGCTCCCGCGGGAAGCCGGGACCGCTGAGTGACAGCAATCCCGGCACAGAGAAATTACGCTGCCGCAGACAGCATAGACAGCAGTAAACAACGCTGACCGCCATGTCATATATTCCCCGCATTCTTGTTGTTGATGATGAGCCCCATGTGTGTGAAAGCCTCCGGGTGCTGCTGAAGCGCCAGGGCTATAACATTCTCACCGCAACCAGCGGGAGGCGGGCGCTGGAGCTCCTTGACGGAAACCGCTTTGATCTTCTTTTGCTTGATATGGTCATCCCCGATATAAACGGCTCCCAGATCATGGATTACGTAAACCGTCACAATCTGGATGTCGCCATTATTGTCATAACAGGCAATGCATCTATAGAATCAGCGGTGACCGCGCTGAGAAAGGGGGCCTTTGATTACCTGAAAAAACCTTTTGAATACGAAGAGCTTCAAAAAAGGGTCAGCAACGCCGTGGAGCAGCGGCGGCTGTCGCACGAGAAAACAGTCATAAACGGAAAGCTTCAGCGCTCCGAGCTTCGCTACCAGCATCTTGTTCAGAACTCACCGGATATTATATATGTGCTTGACAGCGAAGGCCGCTTTCTGTTTGCCAATGTCGCAATAAAGCGGCTGCTGGGGTTTGACCCCGAACAGCTTAACGGGCGAAGCTTTTCCACTATTGTGCATGAAAAGGATCAGGAGCGTGTGTCCTATCTGCTTTCATCCGCACAGCCCCGGAACGATCCGCTTCGCCGCAGGGAAATGAAGCTGCGCAGGTGCGATGATGAGCGGACGTTTAAAACATTTGAAATAAGCCATGTCATTATCGATCTCAGCTATGTGGACGGAGATCTGAGCGGCTCCGGCGTATACGGAGTGGCCCGCGATATTTCCTATCGCAGGCAGCTTGAAGAGCAGCTGCAGCACGCAAAAAAGATGGAAGCCATCGGCTCGCTTGCCGGAGGGATCGCCCATGATTTCAACAATATTCTTATGGGCATTCTGGGCTACACCTCTCTTGTGCTTACTAAAACAGAACCGGACAATCCGGTCCACGCCAAGCTGCTCAGCATCGAGCAGTATGTGCGCAGCGGGGCCCATCTGACTCAGCAGCTGCTGAGCGTGGCACGGGGCAGGAGCTTTGAAGTAAAGCCGGTGAACATGCATCAGGTTATCGAAAAAACCGCGGGCATGTTCGGCCGCACCAAGAAAGAGATGGCCCTTGAGCTTGATTTTGCCGATCCGGTCTGGACGGTCATGGCCGACGAGGGGCAGATAGAGCAGGTCCTGCTTAATCTTTATGTTAACGCATGGCAGGCGATGCCCGGGGGCGGTACCGTCGTTATTGAGACTGAAAACATAACCATACACGAGTCGCTTTCATATCAGCTCGGCATCGAGCCGGGAAGATATGTGTGCATACGCGTTCGCGACAACGGCGTGGGCATGGATGAAGCTGTTCGCCAGCGCGTTTTTGAGCCGTTTTTTACCACGAAAGGTGACGAGAAGGGCACGGGCCTGGGGCTTGCATCAGCCTTCAATATAATGAAAAACCACGACGGAACAATAACGGTGGAAAGCACCAAAGGTCAGGGGACAACCTTTTCCCTGTTTCTGCCGGCAACCGATCAGGCGGTACAGCAGGAGCAGACTGCGCACGAAGCGGTTATTCGGGGAGATGAAACGGTTTTTCTTGTGGATGATGAGGAGGTTATCATCGATGTGGGAGTCGAGCTTCTGCAGGAGCTGGGATACCGGGTTCTGAGCGCCCGAAGCGGCGAAGAAGCCCTGAAGCGCTACCGGGAGCACAAAGACGAGATAGATATTATCATTGTCGATCTGATCATGCCGCACATGAACGGCGGCGAGCTCTGCGACAGCATCAGAGGCATAAGCCCGGATGTAAAAATTCTGCTTTCAAGCGGATACAGCATCGAGGGAAAGACCGCAGAGATTTTACAAAGAAGCTGCAACGGCTTTATTCAAAAGCCGTTTGCGCTCACGGAGCTGTCAAAAAAGCTGCGGGAGGTGCTGGACACGTAAACCAATGTGAACGATTTTTTTGCAAGACAGGCATCACCGCGCATTTTGCCCTGTTATCAGCCGCCATCCACGGCGTGCATTTCGCGTATCGCGGTTTCGGATAAATATGCTTTCCATTGCTTATTGTCCGCTTGCGCTGCTCAGCTTTTGATGCTGGTCCAGGAACTGCCGATAGTAAGCAATAAAAAGGCAGGTCATCGGAATGGCGATCAGCAGGCCGAGCACCCCCAAAAGCTTTCCCCACACCGACAAAGAGAGCAGAATCACCGCCGGAGACAGACCCGTTGTCTTACCCATAATGTTCGGCACCAGCAGGCTGTCCTGGATTGCCTGTACAACCGCAAAAACAAGCCCGGTCAGCCCGCAGGCGAGCCACAGACTCATGCCCGTTTCCAGCGAGTGCATGACGGCAAGAAAGACTGCGGGAATTATGCCGATGATCTGCAGATAGGGAACCATATTCAAAAGCCCGATAAACAGCCCCAGCACAATGGCCATAGGCAGCCCGATGAGCCAGAATCCGGCTGCAAACAACACGCCTACAATAGAGGCAACCAGCGCCTGCGCCCGGAAATACTGGTTCATGGCCGCGTTAAAATTGCTGAGAAACGACACGACGTGCGGCCGCCAGGCAGCAGGAATAAACTCCTTCCAGCCCTCTTTTACCCGCTGATAGTCGATAAGAAGAAAAACCAGGTACAGCACAATTATTGAAAGGCCAAGAACTGCAAGCATAAAGCTGGCAACCCCGTGGATCAGGCTCCACACCCCGGGCAGCATTTTTTTCAGAGCGGCCTGTGCCAGCGCCATGACTTTTTCCTCTTTCAGCAGGGCGCCGATCTGCTGCACACGCTCGCCGCTTATTGCCTCCTGCAACGCATTCCAGATATCACGGGGCAGGTAGGCAAGCGCGCGCTGCGCAATTTCTGAATCCTTGGCGAGCCGGTTGAGAAGCTCTGCCATGTGGGAAAGCTCCCGCGATATTGCCGGTATGGCTATAAGGCACACCACGACCAGGCCGCTCACCACAAGTATCAGGGCGGCAAAAACCGCAAGGGGCCGTGACGGGATTTTGCGCTGAATAGCGTTTACAAGCGGGTTCAGCAGATAGGCCAGCAGCAGCGCGACGGCAAACGGGATCAGCACGTCGGAAAGATATTTTATCAGCCAGATCGCACAGGCAAAAATAATCACAGACAGGGTTAAGCGGAAAATGCGGTCAAGCGTGTATGGTTTCTGGTCGAAGAGCATCGCGTTTTACCGGATTGCTACCTGAAGGATTTTGTGCACAAAAAAACCCGTGCGCGCCCACACAGGTTTTTTTGTGCGCCGAAAGGCAACCCATCATTCAGCGTTCGGGAACTCGGGCACGGCAGTTTCATCGATATCAGCCCAGAAGTGATAGCTGCCGTTCGGGACGGGGACCGGCCCGCCCTGTATCGGCGGGATCTGGGTGTCTGTGGCATTATCCGTACCATCCTGCGAGCCCGGGGCCGACAGATAAAATGTAATATCATAGGTGATATTGGTGAAAAACGGCAGTGAATAATCAAGCGTCAGCCCCACATCGGCAATTGTCGCACCGCTTTCCGGGTTGGTTACCTGTTCCTCGATAATACTGTTTGATGGATCGGCAGTGCCTGACCAGCTGTCATCAACCAGTCCGGGAATGTCGGCGATGACCTCGTATCGAGTCTGATTATTTGTAAGCAGCAATGAAATGTCGATATCCTTATCGCCGGTTCGCATAAACCGTTTGCCCATAAGATTGGCAACTGCCCCGAAGCTGCCGAACGGTACGGAGATATCCCCCTCCGGTGCCGGCTCGGGAATGTAGGAGCTTACGATAACATAATGCAGGCTGCAGGCGTTGGTTTGGATGCTGTTCAGCTCAAGTTCGACATCAGCGAGTTTAATCAGCCCGAAAGAAACAGGGATGGTGTCACTGTCGCCGGGGTTATCAAGGGTTACCCGTCCGATGCCGATGAATGGTATGGTATAGCGCATGAAGAAACCGTCCTGCCCCGACTCAACCGAGAAGGTTATTGCCGCATGCGCTGTGCCGGAGAGGCAGCAGCACAAAACACAGAAGGCACAAAACGCCCCTGCCAGTGTAAACAGTTTTTTATTCATTGATTTTCCTCCGAGAAATCGTTTTGTTAAAAGTTTAACACAACCGGTCAGTGCCCGGTTTCTGTTACGCCCGTTTCGGTCCATACCTGCGCTGAGAATATATACAGATGTGTGCCGTCTTCCTGCCACGCTGAGTGCGGCAGCCCCGCCTTGCGGCAGACAGCCTGAAGAAACTGCTTCTTATTCCAACCCCAGTCAACAGGCACCTGGGGCAGCAGCAGTCCGCTGCGGCCGCTGTTTTCTATAAACAGGCCATGAGAACCGACTTCTATCTCTGCAATCGTATGAATTTTTTTAAGCGGTGTCAATACGGAAATCTCTATGAAAACGGTCTCTGCCTCGCCATGTTTCATCGGGGGAAACCGGGTGTCGCGGGTGGCCGCCATAACGGTGCAGTTCCTTACTGCTTCGGCTAGCGCCTGTCTGCCGGTAATATAGCCGATACAGCCCCGGAGCTTTCCGGTGCCTTTTGTTTTAAGCGTGACAAAAACGCCGCACTTTTTTTTCAGTGCATCGCTCAGCTGATATGAGTGAACCCGGGGGAGCGGCTTGCCCGACAGGCTGCTGTCAAGGGTATCCCGAGCGACGGCGAGCAGTATTTTTTGTTCTTTGCTGGTGAGAGGGGCGTGGCTGGACGCACGCAGTCCGCCGCCGGCTGCGAGCAGACACGACATGATGGCACAAACAAGAAACGGTCGCACGGGCATCCGCATAAGATATATCATATAAGAAACAGGTTAAAACGATAAAGCCATGAGTGCTTTATACAGTATAACGTTTTTATGTTGTTTTGCAATCAAAGTATACCGGTTCACAGATATCATATAGGCTCAGACGGCAGCGGTTTCTCTGTGTTGTAACAAAAAGTAAAAAAAATGCTGATTTTATATTTTTGGCGGCCAGCCGTACCATTTGCTTCAAAAAATAAATATAAGAAATATCAACATGTTTCGAATTGATTTAAATAAACACAATTATTTTGGTGCTTTTTATTGCTAAAATAAAAACAATTTTTATTGAAATAAATTTTTTTTGTGTTAAACAGTAAAGGCAGCAGATAATAAATAAATATACTGGTGAAAGGCTCTCGACTAGAAGAAAATTGTACTTATACTATAATCGAATAAAATACAATTTATTAAACGGGGTACAGTGCCATGATGCAGCAAAGTGCAGATGATTCACAGATTATGACGGTTGAAGAAGTGGCGGAATTTTTGAAATTATCGAAAATCACCATTTACAAACTGGTGAAAAAGGGCCAGCTTCCCGGGTTCCGGGTCGGAAACTCATGGCGGTTCAGAAAAGACAAGATCCTTGAAATCATTTCCAAACAGATGCTTGACACGGACGAAGAATGAATATATACCTCATGTGTAACGCAACCGGTAATGCGAACACGGAAGAGGGTATATGAGAACGTTTCTTAACACATGCGGCATTGTATTAATTCTTTTTGTCCTGGTCACCTTTTGTATGAAAAACACGCAGCAGGTGCAGATATCATACTATACTGATATCAGTGTGAAGCTGCCCCTGTGGACTGTTATTCTGGTGCCGTTTTTTATCGGAGTGATTGCCGGCAGCCTTCTTGATGTCATAAAAATACTATCACTGAAAAAAGAAATACGGCAGCTTAAAAAAGAAATCACTACCGCACAAGACACTCAAACAGCTTGATCCCCGAACATATTTTTTGTGAGGGGCTTCCTTCCGGCTTTATTGTTCCCCTCCTTTTCCTGCCGAGGTGCGGGCTCCCGCTATTTTTGATCCTGAACAGTGGTGCGCACAAACAGATAGCGCGCTAATAGTTCATGACTTAAATTAAAAAGAAAAAATTAATTAAATCGAAAGCTTTTTCTTGCGCACGAATTAAACATAAAGTAATATCTTTTGTGTTAATGAACCATTTCGGTTCATTAACAGCGTAAAAATGAACAGGTTCGGCAGATGTGGCGGCCACCACTCTTTCTGCCGGACGGGACCGGTATTCATGCACGGGGCAGACTTTTTCTGTCGTGTGTGTATGGATACGGCTTTTTTTGTTTTAACCCTCTGGAGGTCTGTAATGAAAAAGTGCTGGCTGGTTCCGGTTATCCTTGCTCTGTCATTAATCTGTTCTTTGCGGTGTGCGGATGGTGAAACGGTTTCTTCCGGTCTCATTGAAGAGTTTAACCGGGCAGGATCCGAAGTTGGCGCCGCGCGGCAGGAAATCGACACTATTTTGTACCGGATGAAGATAAAACGCGAGGCGGACCTTCCTGCCAATGAAGAACGAACGGCCCTTCGCCGCGCTACAGCTGGTTTTGAAGACCGATACGAAAAATTCATCGGGCTTCTTGACCGGATCGGGGACCAGCTTGAGCAGGCAGGACGGGCAGATCTTGCAGAGCGCCACCGTGAGAAAACGGGGGCCATTGAGCGGCAGGTGCATAGGCTCCTTGACCGCCTTGAAGAGCAGGATACGGACAGGCTTATTGATACCTGGGGTGATTTGAGCAGAGTAAGGCGTCTGCGGCACACAGGGGCGCACAAAACAAGCGGGGCCGGTGCAAACAGACAGCTTCCCGGGGCAACGTGTGTGCCTTTGAAACGGGCCCCGCGTGAGCCGGTGACCGTGGATAAAAAGCGTTCAAAAAACCGTAAGCGGTTCGGCCTTATGAAACAGGAAGGCGGTTTCAGGCTGGTCACCTTTACCGGGGACGGTACCGGATCACAGCCTGCTGTGTCGGATGCGGTATCCTGGGATCTTGATCTGCCCGCTCATATGCGCCCGATACTGGTTGCCGCAGCAGGTGACAGGTACCGGTTTTTCGGGCCGCAGAAGAAAAGCGCAGCAGCAGCGCCCGCGGCCGACGATCTTGCTGAAGACGGCCTGGATGTCGTGTTCTCCGGTGACATTAAGGCTCTGGCCGAAACCCTTAAAAACGATCCGGTCAGGATGTATGAATATGTAAAAAACAGGGTTATGTATCAGCCCTACTGGGGTGCCTTAAAAGGTGCGCAGCGGGTGCTTTCAGATAAAAGCGGCAATGACCTTGATCAGGCGAGTCTTCTGATCGCGCTCCTTCGCACAAGCGGCTATCCGGCACGGTACTGCCGCGCACCGGTGACGGTTGATATCGAGCGCGCTAAAGAGTGGCTGGGCGTTGAGGATGACACCTGTGTTGATCTGATGCTTGCAAGCGGTGACATTCCCGGTGTGACCGCTCTTGTTGAGGAACAAACCGGCAGAATACGGGCGGTGCGGTTTACCCACATCTGGGTTGAGGCCTACCTTCCCTACGGCAACTACCGCGGAGGCGGGCGCGGCACCGGCAGCGGTGTCTGGGTTCCGCTTGCACCGGCCTTTACGCGCCTGCGCGAGGTGCCGGGAGTGGATATCGCGTCGGAGGTGCCCTTTGACGGTGAAGGGCTGGCAGAGTATCTGAAGCAGCACATGCAGCACAATCCGGACGGGTCGTTCACGGGTGTTGACGGGGACTATATTGCGGATCAGATCGAAGCATACAGCAAACAGGTGCAGGACTGTCTGCCGGACACCATGACCATCAGGCAACTGACCGGCTACACGCAAATTGTTCCTGAAACCTGTTCGATCCTGCCGGTGACGCTTCCGTTTAAAACCGGCGCAGTCAGCCGGTTCAGCACCGTGGCGGACAGCCTGCGCTACCGCCTGCGGGTGCGCCTTGCCGGCCCTGAGGGGATAGAGCGTGCAGAGGCTGGAAGCGGCCTTGACCTTGACTGGGAGATCCCCTACCAGCGTATTCTGGGCAGGCGCCTGACGCTGTCCTGCCGGGCCGTACATCTTGAGGATGCGGGCACGGTGCCCTGTTATCTCATGGAGCTTGAACCCGTAATCAGGCTTTCCGGGCAGGTTGTCCGGACCGGGGGCCGGGTGACCATGGGCACCGATATGGTGCTGCGCGTTGAAACGCTGCAGCCATCGGGAAGCTCCGGTCATGACCGGCAGCATGATCGTGTCATAACCGCCGGTGATTATGTGGCGATCGTTCCGGGAATCGACGGCACCATGGAAACCGGTCTGCGCGAAGCGGCAGAACGACTTCACGATGCCCTCAGGCAGCAGACACAAGACCGGGACCGCACGGTTGGCGAACATCTGAATCTGACCGGACTTCTGTGGTATTTTCAGACAGACGGCAGCAATAAAATCCGTGCCCGGCAGCACAAAGTGTATCACTTCAGAAAGCCGCATGTCATCCTGTGCTATGCCCATCTGAAAAGCGCTTTTATTGCCGGTGATGTTCCGGTGGGGATCGAGAGCGCTACCGTGGTGCTCGATGCGCCGACCTGTAAGCTTGTTATCCCCCGGACGGCAGATCTCATGAGCAGGGTCCGCTTTGCTGCGGCGATGGGTCCGTCGATGTCTGCAAGGGAGCATCTGTCACTTGAAACGATGTTTCCTTCGGAGGCTGTCTCGGCGGTAAAGCTCATGGAGATTGCAAATAGAGAGGCAGTGCCGGTCTATGAAATAACGCCTGAGACGCGGACCGACATCCTGCCGCGGCTCTTGCTGCCTGCTGCCGATATGACGGTAATCGAGCGGGAGCTTGATCTGGGCCAGACAGTGTATGTGCCCGGGCAGCGGCTCACTGCTGGTGAGTATCAGGGTGCCGGCATTATCAGCGTTACCCCGCAGGGGGATGATCCCTACGCTGCCTGCCGCAACGCATATCTGATTTCAGGGCTGGCAAACGGCGGGGAGCTGTATGACCCGGTCCTTGACTGGCTCAGCACGGAGGGGCATGGCGGCTGGCTGAGCTATTCTGAAAACAAAAACACGGTGATTCAGAATCTGGTCACCAGTTCCGACAGCATGCAAAAGTACGGCAATGCAATCGGGGGGATAATCTATGATGCCTGTACGTCTGCCTGGCGGGAGCGTTTCCCCTGGGGCATCGTGTATGTGGAAAGTGTGGAAACCAGTGTGTATACCCGGTATGTGGGTCTGGCATCGCTTATTATATATATCGATTATGAAGGCAATAAAACCTTTGAGCCCGGCGTAGAACGAGCGGCAACCTACCGGGTGATAAACATGTACGGCGGTGCGCCGTATAATGAAAATCTTCAGCCGACGGTAAGCGGTTCCGGAGACGGCTTTACCTTTACCGGTTATGCCGACCCGATTGAGGGCAGTTCCGGTGATTTTTATTTCAATGCACCGCTTGCACAACACGGAGACACCGTAACGGTTAAGCTTTCAATGGATTACCGAAGCGTCATGTGTCTGAATGAACACAACACGGCCAGGACCAGGGGAACGTTTGAGGCGATAAAGTGCGGCATTGAAAGTTTAAAACGACGAGAAGGGGACAGGTTTCCCATTGCGTTTGGTGAAACCTCGGCTGTTGCGGCCGACCTTACCGACCCGCATGTCACTGTGGAGTGGAGCTGGAAGCCGGAAGAGGTGGCCGGTAATGATGGTAAGCCGCCGATTCAGCTTGATACCCATGTGAAAAAAGAATCAGAACGGTCTGTTTATGAAATAACACCGCGGCAGGAAAGCGGAAGCGGCTGGATCATTGTAACGGCAAAGGATGCCGATAACGACGAATGCATAAAAACCGCCAGGGTATATATCGGCTGTGCCGAATGCCGCGGCGGCAATTGTAGAATCCCCGGAAAGGGGTTTTTAAATGTAGGCAGCATCGATGTCCGGTTCAGCCTCGGAAAATCCGCAAACGGGTATTCAGCAGGCGATCTGTTTTTGAGCGCAGAGGAAATGACCCCCGATCTTGCAACGCCTGAAAAGCTCGTTTTTTCAAGCCTTGCTGAGGATACGGAGGTTATAACAGATGACAACGCAACCATAAAGCAGGTATCTGCGCGGCAGACACTGCTTGATGTGGCAGTGCTTGATGACTACCGCTATGAACTCAGGTTTTATGATTCAGCCGACCGGGGCGGCAAAAAAGACGGCCGCTATGAGATCGAGGCGGAAGCGGTACCGATCGTTACCTGGCGCATAGAAAACCCCGATGCTGCCCCGGACAGGTATGCCCGGCTGCATCTGACCGAGCTGCGTGACGGTGAGGAAAACGTGTATGCCTATGAATGGGACGCCTCCCGTGCGGCCTGGCTGCTTAGAAAACCGGGCGGCCTGCAGGTGGTTGAAAAGACAAAAGACTATGATGAAGAAACCAAAAACCTAAGCGTTTTCGAAACCCTCTACAGCGAAACAGACGGCAGGGTGGCAGAAGAGACCCTCACGGTTCTGCATGATTTTGACTGGGGCCGTGCCGTGATCGAGCGTATACAGGACCCGCAGGGAGCAGCCCTCACCACGCAGATTTCATATTATGATGATCCCGCAGACAGCGGCAGCTATGGCCGGATACGCTTACGGATACAGCCCGACGGCTCATGGGAGCGCTATTTTTATGACCGGCAGGGAAGAAAAACAAGAAAGGAGCGCCCGTTTCTTGATGCAGGCCCCTCGTCGTCTGCCGATAAGCTTGAGGTTGTACGCTACGGGTTTGATCCGGTTGACCCCGATGATGACGGTGCCGATGCCGATTCGTTCCGGCCGCGAACCGTAACCAGGCAGGTTGCCGGAACGGTTGTCGAAAAAACCTTTTATGCATATATTAACGAAGATAACGGCACGCGCACCGAAATCGTTGAGCGCTGCGCGGGGCCTGACAGCGCCTACGGAGAAAGCGCAAACCAGCGCACGGTTAAGACCTATGCTGCCTGCGGGACCGGCAGACCGGAAGCAGGAAAACCCCTCACGGTGTCCTATCCCGACGGCCGGGTTGACACCTACAGCTATGAGAGGGGAACATACAGCAAAGCGGCTAAAACGTTCACGCCGGGCGGGGGCGGCGCCTTTGAGCGTGAAACCGTCGTGCACGGAACAGATACGCACCCGCAGGGAATAGCCCGGAAAACAACCAGAGAAACGACGGTGTATGATGAGCTGGGAAATCAGGTCCTGAGTAAGACCTGTGTATATACCGGCAGCGGATATGAGCCGGTTTCCTGGACGCAGACAGACTATGACGAATTCGGCCGTCCGGTAAAAACCCGCTCATCAGAGGGCACGGTATCTGAGAGCAGCTGGGGCTGTTGCGGCAAAACGTCTGAAACAGACACCAGAGGAATCATCACCCGGTACAGCCTCGATGCACTGAAGCGTATAAAAACCGCAACAAAAAAGGGCGCAGCGGGGCAGGCGGATATTATTACCACATACACCTGTGACGCCGCAGGCCGCAGGCTGTCTGAAACGGTGAGTGCGGGTAATTTGAGCAGGACAACAACCTCGGCCTATGACCGTGCAGGGCGCCTGATAGAAAGAACCGACGGGGCACAGCTCACGATCCGGTATTCATATGAGCAGGGCGGCCGCATCACGACGGTCATCCGCCCTGGCGGCGCAACCGAGGTTACCGGGCGCTACCGGGACGGCAGGATTAAAAGTGTCACCGGCAGCGCCGTTGTGCCGCGGTTTTATGAATACGGGGTGAACCTGGACGGAACGCAGTACACCACGGTGTACACCAGAGAGGCGGATGGGCCCCGGTGGGAGAAAACCGTAACCGATATTCTCGGCAGAACGGTGAGGGTGGAAAAGCCCGGTTTCGGGGGCAGCCTGCAGGTAACCGAAAATTTTTATAACGATACGGGGCAGCTCATAAAAACCACTGCAACTGGGAAGGCCGACACCCTCTATGCCTACGACGGGCTTGGCAATCAGGTCATGAGCGGGCTCGATGTTGATGCAAACGGAAAGCTTGACCGCGGCGGAAGCGACCGGATACAGGAAACACAGTCAGGCTACGTGAAAACAGCAGCCTTCTGGTGGCAGGAGCACCAGCAGAAGGTCTATCCCGATGCCGGGGATGACACCCCGGTTGTTACCGGTATTAACAGAACCAGGCTTACCGGCCTTGGATCTGACAACCTGACTGCCGAAACGGTATCAATTGACATACACGGCAGTAAAACCGTTTCAAAGGTTTTCATCCTGCGGGGGAGCAAAAAACAGATCCGCACCACACACTATCCTGATTCCGGGGTTAATGCACGATCGGTGAGCGTTAACGGGCTGCCCGTGTCATCCACCTCCAAAACCGGCGTAAAGACGACCTACAGCTATGACGCCCTGGGCCGCAGAACCGGCGTCACCGATCCGCGAACCGGAACGACCCTGACCCGTTACAATAACCGGGGACAGGTTTCCTTTATTCAGGATCCGGCAGGAAACCGCACAACCTGTTATTACGATCCTGACACAGGAAGAAAAACAGCAGAGGAAAACGCCGCCGGGACATTTACCCGCTATGGCTATAACAGCCGCGGTCAGCTGACCCATCAGTGGGGAGGGGCGGTGTATCCGGTCCGCTATGAATACGGCGGATACGGACAGCTTGAAAAAATGCACACATACCGGGAGGGCAGCCAGTGGGACAGTCCGCTGTGGCCTGCTGCTGCAGCCGGAACACCCGACACCACCGTCTGGGAATACGACAATGCAACCGGACTTCTGGAGTCAAAAACCGATGCCCTGGGAAAAAGTGTAACCTACTCCTACACCGCCGGCGGAAAGCTTGAAACCCGGACCTGGGCCAGAACGGTAAATGGCTCTCCAGTGGTAACAACCTATGCGTATGCCCCTGCAACCGGCGAACTGACCGACATCGACTACTCAGACGATACCCCGGACATTTCTTTTGAATATGACCGTCTGGGTCGTCAGAA
>CAZUMW010000023.1:0-66102 GCA_964621615.1 uncultured Thermodesulfobacteriota bacterium | reverse complement strand
GCACATCGGTAAACCAGAAGCCCTTTATATCCACGCTTACCTTTTCGCCCATAGAATCGATCCCCCATATGCATTGTAAATCGTTACAGGCGATTATATAGCACCGCATATCGGTTCTGCAAGGATAAAGCCGGATGCACGGTCATTTCCCGGAAAATTTCAAGGTTTCAAAGAGCCGGTTCGGGAGCGCTCATGTCGAGGTTGAGAGGTGTTATAGTATAACCCAAACTGGACGATTCTTCACAAATACAGGAGTCCAACGCACCGGCATCATCATGGCTTTAAGCGAATGTGTACATTTCACCCGCTTCACCGGGAGGGTGACGTGAAATGAACACCTCTTGAGTTGTACGCAGTTGAAAAAACAAGATTGTTTCATCGTTACACTCCACGCAATGACGCGATTTTCGTCTTTTTACAGTAAATTCAACTTTTTAATCAAAATACAGATACTTTTATCATATTCCGGCCTGGTGGCTGTATTACAGTGGTATTTTTTACTGCTTAAAAAATTCTGGATCACCCGGATAAACCGGGTGATGACGGATGGGGTAATTACCGGTTGCCCCGGTGGTTTTACCCGTTCACGTTCGAGTTTCACATTGCGCAAGCAGGCCGTCTTTGCCCGGCTCCGTCCGGGCAATCCAGTATTTTGGGAACAATTAAAAAGCCCACCCATACCGGAGCCCCCCAAAAAGGATGACATTATTACCAACAGTGAAATTGTGGGGAAACTCCTTATTGATGTACTCCTTGACAGACCGAAGCACCATCATTTATAGTTTCCGGAACGCCGACATCCATATTAAATTCGCAATCGTCCTATGAAAACCGTTCTTGCCATAAACAGCAGCAAACGAAAGAAAAACACCTATGGTGTCCTGCGGGAAATTGCCGAGATTCTTGGCCCGCACGGCGTCAGCACCGATATCGTTAATCTGTTTGAGCACGACATTCAATGCTGTGCCGGCTGCGAGCAGTGTCTGACCCAGGGACGCTGCGTGATCGACGACGACATGTCCGGCATCATCGGCCGCATGAAGCAGGCTGACGGCCTTATCGTCAGCACGCCGGTATATGCCTACCAGGTGTCCGGCAAGCTGAAGGATTTTATCGACCGCACCATGCTCATCATACACCGGCCGGTGCTGCACGGAAGGCCGGCGCTCGGGGTGGCAACCACCATGGGCGCACCCTTTTCGCCGGTAAGAAAATATCTCGAGCAGATTATTATCAGCTGGGGAATGCATCCTGCCGGATTTATCGGCAAAAACAGAAAAACGCTCAACGAGCCGCTACGCCCGCACAATTACGAACGCTTTAAAGAGCATCTGTTCATGGACCCGTCTCAGTACTCGCCGAGCCTGACACAGCTGATTTATTATCAGGTGCAAAAAGTGCTCGCGCTTAAGATTCTGCCGGATGACGGGGTACACTGGATTGAACAGGGCTGGGACAGGCAGATATACTATTTTGACTGTAATATCGCCTGGTGGAAAAAGCTGTATGCGCAGCTTTTTTATATATGGCTTTACCGGAAAAGCCGCGAAAAGGATTTTTAGCTAAAGCGGCTGCTCACTCAACATCGCTTTCCATGGAAAGCACCAGATTCCTGAGCTTCTTCAAGCGCTCTTCATCTGCATCCCAGTATCCGCGGTGCTCTGATTCGATAAGGGTTTCAGCCATCTGCTTCGCGGCATAGGGGTTGTTTTTCTGAAGCTTTTCGAGCATGTCCTCATCAAGGACAAGGCGGTCTGCGACCTCATCGAACACCCAGCTGTCAACGCTTCCCGTTGTCGCGGCAAACCCGAGAAGATACTCGACCCGGTCCTTTACCTTTTTCGCTCCGTGAAAGTCATGCTTGAGCATGCCCTCGACCCATCGGGGGTTAAGCGTGCGCGAGCGCGTTCCCCGCTCGAGAGCTGTTTTCAGCTCGGACACCTCGGGCTCCCCCTCTGTCTGATCGACCACCAGAACATCGGCCTGCTGACCATCCCGCTTGTCCTGAACGGCCCGGGACAGCCCGCCCAGAAACTCATAATAGTGATCAAGGTCTGTTATGTCATACTCAACCGAATCGCGCTCCTGAGTAACCATATCGACTGAGCTCATAAGGCCGCTCAGCATTTCGGGGCTTTTCTGTGCCCGGCCTTCACCGTCATAGGCGTAGCTCATGCTTTCAAAGAAGGCGCCGCCCAGCTCCGACTCGGCGTCCCAGGAGCCGGTCTCGATCAGCGTGGTAAGGTTGGTTGCATATTCAGTTGGGGACGGGCCGAACATCCGCAGCGGGATGTCCTGCCGGCGCTCCTCAGGCTGCTCGCACACGTGCCGGCGGATAAAATTCTGCTCAGGGGGCTCATCGAGCCCGGCCACAAGGGCGACCGCACGGTTGATCAGATCGATGTGGCTGCCGAAGGTGTCGCGGAATATGCCGCACATGGTTATCAGCACATCGACCCGGGGGCGGCCGAGCGCCTCCAGCGGTATGACCTCGAGCTCCTTTTGCCACAGGCTTTTTTTATGCACAATGCGCACCCCCAGAAGAGACAGTATCTGCGCGATGGTGTCGCCGCCCGTTTTCATGGTTTCAAACCCCCACAGCACCACGCCCACCGTTTCAGGGTATGCCCCGTGATTCGCATAATAATGCTCAATCAGGCCCGCAGCGGCTTTCTTCCCGCGCGCATCGGCGGCTGCTGTCGGAACGCGCCGCGGGTCAAATGCATACATCGATTTCCCGGTCGGATACACATCAGGGTCCCGGATCGGGTCACCGCCGCACGCGGGGGTGACATATCGGCCCTCCAGCGCGCGCAGCAGCCCGCCGCATTCATCGGAGCCGTGAATCCTGTCGGTCACCCGCCGCACAAAAGCAGCGTACGCCGGGTCAAGCCATTCGGGGCAGGCGCCATCAAGCAGGCCCCTGATAACGCGGCTCATCTGTTCATACACGGTATCAGCTTCCCGGGCGTGCTGAATTGCCCGCCAGTCAAAGCCGTTTCTTTGTGCAACCGCCGCTGCAAGAGAGGGGACCTCCCGGTCGGAGCGCAGCAGCGCAGACAGATATTCAACCAGATGGTCACCGCTCAGCTGCTGATCAATAACGTGCAGGCCCGCCGGCATCAACCTGTTTTTCAATACATACAGCTCCCGGCGAAGACGTGCGGGATCGTCCGGCAGGTGCAGCCGGGCGGCTGACTCAGCTATCATGTCACGCGTTTCAGGAGCCTGCTCCTCTTCATACTGGCTGAGAAGCTCTTCAAGCACGGCATACTGATCATAGAGACCGGATGCGGTCATAGGCGGGGATGCGTGTGAGATACACTGCGCATAAGACCTGCGCTTTGCGATGGTGGCCTCGGAGGTGTTGCCCGCCCAGTAATAATACAGGTGGGGCAGCGACCCGATAAGCACATCGGGCCAGCACCGGCCGGACAGTGCCGTATCCTTTCCCTTCATAAACTCGAGCGTTCCGTGCATGCCGAAATGGACAAGGGCATCAGCGCCGAACGTTCTCTCGATATAGCGGTAAAAAGCAAGATACTGATGGTGCGGTGGAAGCGTTTTGTCGTGATAGGCGCCGTGATCGTCCTCATGCACACCGCGCGACGGCTGAACGCCGAGCACAATGTTGCCCAGCTCAGCGACGGGCAGCAGCAGATCCCCGCCCTGAACCATAATATCGCCGGGCGGCTCACCCCAGCAGCGGATCATTTCCTGCTGCAGGCTTTCCGGAAGCTCGCGGAACCAGCCTTCATATGTTTCAAGCGATATCCGCACACCGGCCCGCTCCAGATAATCGGGAGTGTTTATGAGTCCCGCTGACAAAAACAAATCTTTCATCGGGATATCGGGCATGGTAACCCTGAATCCTTCCCTTTCCAGCCGCGCAAAGAAAACTTCAAGGCTTTTGAACACATCCAGATACCCTGCGCTTGCAAGGTTGCCCTCGCCGGGCGGATAGCTGTAGGTAATCACGGCAAGCTTTTTTTCGGCGCTCGGGCCCCTGCGCAGCGCAAGGCGCTTCAGCACCCGGCTGCCCAGCTTCTCGATGCGCTCGGGTACCACAGCAGGCGTCTTGACAGACCCGAATTCAGGATCGGCGCTTCGCTCAAATCCGCCCACAAACAGGGGCTCGATTGCGCCGTCAAGCTCGGGAAGCGTGATGCCGAGAGCCGTTTCTATGGGGGACAGGCCGCGGTCGCTTTCGCGCCACACGTCAAGGTCGGTATCAAATGAGTGCAGCCCCGTCACAAGCGGTACGTCAGCGCGATGAAGATAATCGAAAATGACCCCGGTATCACCGCCGTACGGCCCGCCCCACAGCCGGAAAAACTGAAAGTTCACCAGAATGTCTATATCCCGGCAGCAGCGGTTAAGCGCGTCCATATTGTGCTCAACATGGGAAGCGACAAACAGTGTGTTCACCTTTCCATCAAGGACTCGGTGCAGCTCTTCAATGATAGGGATATTTTCGTCAAAATGCATGCCGCTGTGAAAAAAAAGCGCAGCGGTCTGGCGCGCACGGTCAAATTTCATGGCCCGCCTGTACGCATCCGGATCGGTAAACTGGGCTCCATCAGGGTGGTAAAGTATCCAGGGGGGGAATGACTGTGGTTTTTCAACCCTGCCGATGCTCTTCTCGCCTGCGTAGCGCTTTAACAGCATGAGCAGCATGCTGCGAAGGTTCTCCGCGCCGCCTTCGCTGTAGTACTGCTGCGCGGTGATCCATGCGCTCATATCTCCGAGCATGCCAACGGGCAGCACGCGCCCGAGCTTCTGCGTCAGTGCGGAAAACTTTTTTGTCTTAATATAGGTTTCAATGGAAAATTCACGGTCCTGACCGGGCGTGAACATTCGGTCGCCGCGAAAGGAGCCCATCCGCGTAAGGGCAAAAATATCGGTGCTTGATCCTACCAGCACGACTACCGTCTTGTCCTTCCTGCCGCCGAGCAGCAGGGGCAGCTCCCTGCCAAGCCGGCAGTCCGAACGCACATCAACAAGCACGATATCCGCCTCGCCTACAGCTGCCGCAACCGGCTCCAAAGAGCATGCCTGATTTTCATAGTCTTTAAAATACAGCTTCCGCATTTCACACAGGGGGCCATACTCTCTTCGAAGGCTGTCCACGGCTTTTTTGAGCACAGACGAGTTGTTAAGCGACGTCAGCGCGAGCACCCGCGTCATACGACCTCCTCGAGATAAAAGTGGGGGGCGTTGAACCGCCGGGACATATCCTCGAGAAGGCCAAGGCTCCTGTGCGGATTCTCCGCATTAATAAGGACAAGATGCGTGTTGTGAAGAGATGAGGCCAGCATATCCAGATCGCGGTCAAGAGTGTCCTGCGCAAATATGTTGCCTCTGCCGTCGGATATCACTATTACCGAGGAGGCGATGCCGCTGTTTCGGGATGCAACCTCAGCTGCCGTAAGAAGCGCCGGGGTAAGCGGTGTTTTACCGCCGGTCGGAACCTGATCGAGGGCCTGCTCAATGCGCTCCAGGTCCTTTGTTGGATAAACGGCGATATCCGCCTGTTCGCCGCGGCACACAATCAGCGCAACCCTGTTTTTTTTCTCATATGACCGCTTAAGCAAAAGCCAGGAAAGGTTTTTTGCGAGGCGAATCTTTTTGTTCATCCGCATGGACGATGAGGAGTCAAGTACTATAATGTACAGGCACTCGCCCCGTGCACGCCTGACCTTTTCCATAAAGTGCTCAGGCAGAACCCGGAGCGTGCCGGTTTCCTTAACCGCCTTTGTCAGGGTAGGTGCGACTGCAACGCTTTTCGGATCGGCTGCCGGACGCGCTCTGGTATACAAGCCGTGCGATGTATCCTCCATATGAACATCGCCACCCCGCGGGGTAAGCGCGTCATTCAGGCGATCGAAGTTTTTTTTTAACTCGCCCTTTTTCTCAGGCGTGACAACATCCTCATCCGCAACCTGGTCGGCCAGCATATGCTCAAGCTGCTGCCGCTCGAGGCCTTCGTTTTTGTCAAACGGGCGCTGGCGCATGCGGTGCGGCAGGGCTAGCAGCGCAGCCTCGATCACATCATTTTCGGTAACCGATGCTCTGCCCTCAAGCGCGGCGAGCACGCAGCACGTCTTCTCCATCACGATGTCGGCGCGGTGCGTCTTAATGCCGAGCCCGCTCGTTATGTGAACAATCTTTTCAAGCATCTCATGTGGCATTTCCACGCGTGGCAGCAGCTCCTGAGCATTGAGGATATCCCTGCTCAGGCCCTGCTGGTCTTCAATAAACCCCTGCTCGAACGCCCAGCAGTCACGGTCGAACTCTTTCCTGCGCGTTATGACCTCAAGGCGCTCCTCGCGCGATGTCAGCGCATTCACCTCCACACACAGCCCGAAGCGGTCGAGAATCTGCGGCCGGAGGCTACCCTCTTCAGGGTTCATGGTTCCAACCAGAATAAAACGCGCCGGGTGATACAGCGAAATGCCCTCGCGCTCTATCACATTGACCCCCATCGCTGCGGCATCAAGCAAAATATTGATCAGATGGTCATCAAGCAGATTCACTTCATCGATGTATAGAATATTTCTGTTTGCGCGCGCGAGGATGCCCGGCTCCAGGGCTTTGATGCCCTCTGTAAGTGCCTTCTTGATATCGATCGTACCGATAACCATATCTTCCGTAGCCGACAGGGGCATATCTATTATTTCCATGCGCTTGTCGACACCTGTCAGCGCACCGTGCTGCTCAAACCGCTGCTGGCATGACTTACACATCAGGCGCATATTTTCCGGATGGCAGTGAAAGGGGCAGTCCTCCACCACCTTCATTTTGGGCAGCGAGTGCGCGAGGGCCCGAACCGCGGTCGACTTGCCCGTACCCTTGTCCCCGCTGATAACGATGCCGCCGATGGTGGGATCGATGGCGTTTATGAGCAGGGCCTTTTTCATGTTTTCCTGCCCCACAATAGCGGTAAATGGAAATATAACGAATTTATGGTGCATGTATTCCTCCCAACCCTTTATACATACAGTAAGCCGGCAGACAAACGCCGGCATATTTTGATATTGAAGGGATCTGTGCTATAGTGAACAAAGTAACACTTGTGTTACCTTTTTTTGATAAATAACACGACAATCACCAATTGTCAATGGTTTATAGGCCGGAACAGCACCCAAAAAACTATTGCTTTATCCTCATTGTGATATTCACAAAACACCTTGATTGCCCGGACAAGAGGCTGTGCCGTAAAGCGGTTTTGCAGACGCACGCTTCAGCGTGCGTCCGGGGGCTTACGATATTTCAAAACGCTACGCAGGATAAAGCCTGCGGCTACCATAACATCGATACATTACAACACAGCCTCTTATCCGGGTAATCCGGAATTTTTTTATAAACATGAGCCTGCGCAAACAGATAGCCGAACTTCTCCGCTCTGATGAATATACCGCTAAAGATATTTCTCAGCTGCTCCATATCCCTGAAAAGGACGTCTACGATCACCTCGATCATATCCGCAGATCACAGCGTGGCGCCTTCAGAATCATTTCGTCTGAATGCTGCAGCTGCGGATTCACGTTTTCCAAACGGTCCTCACCACGCCCTCCCGGGAAATGCCCGCTGTGCAAAAGCGAGCGAACAACTCTGCCGCGCTATACTGTTTCAGATTAGCATGTTACACGAGGGCGGTGCTCAGTACACGTCGTCTTTGACTAATTTTGCACTGCCCGGCCGTTTTCATGAAAACCACAAAATTGTCACAGGCGTTACAAAATCATATTGCTCTTATATAGTAAATATGCTAATATTTTTTGTTTTAGATATTAACATGTCCGCTACAAGGAGATATGTCGATGGGAAAAGTATGTTCAATATGCGGAAAAGGCAGGCAGATCGGCTACAGCATAAGCCACGCACACAACCGGTCTAAAAAAGTGTGGAAGCCCAATATACAGAAGGTGCGCACTGTACAGAACGGGAAGGTAACAAAGGCATATGTATGCACGCGGTGCATCCGCTCAGGGTATGTACACAAGCCGGCCAAACGCCCTGCTCAGCAGGAGCAGCCGTCTGCATGACAGCTTTTACGGACGAATGCGGGTAACCTTCAGCACGCCTTTTATGTTTTTTATTTCCTGAATGATCCTCTCGAGCTTATCGAGGCTGCCAACCTCTATGTTGTAGGTGATAATTGCCTTGCTTTCAGGGGTAGTTCGAGCCTTTGCGTTTAAAATATTCGTCTCCGAACCTGAAATGGTTGCGGTAATATCGGCAAGCAGCCCCTTTTTGTCTTCACATATAACCTCAAGCGGTATCTTTGCCACATGGCTCGATGATTTGTCCCACTGTGCGTCGATAATCCTCTCAGGATCGGCGTACTCGAGAAAAGGGCACTCTTCGGAATGAATTGTCACTCCACGCCCCCGCGTAATAAATCCTTTGATCCGGTCGCCACGGACCGGGTTGCAGCATTTGCCGAAACGGACCATGACATCGTCCATTCCCTGCACCCGTATTGCCTTGTCGTTTCGTGAGCGGGCAGGCTTCGCCGCCTGCTCAGCCGCTTTTTCGCCCTCCTTCTTTCTTTCATCCGGCTGTTCAGGAACGTATTTTTCCGCAACCTGCCGGGCACCGATTCTGCCCTGCCCCACCGCTGCGTAAAGATCCTCAACCGATTTCACGCCCCCCTCCCTGCGCACAAACTCGGGCAGCGCGTCATCCTTAAGCTCCCGCGCTGCATTCAGCTTGAGCTTGCGGAATTCTTTCTCACACAGCGACCTCCCGAGGTTTATGCTTTTTTCCCGCTCCTGAAGCTTTACCCAGTTTCTGATTTTTGTCTTTGCGCGAGATGTTTTTACAAATTTGAGCCAGTCGCGGCTTGGCGTATGGTCCGATCTGGTCAGTATTTCAACAACATCCCCCGTTTGTATCTGATAGCGCAGCGGCACGATATTGCCGTTGACTTTGGCCCCAACACACTTGTTGCCGATATCGGTATGAATCCGGTATGCAAAATCAACCGGGGTCGACCCTTTGGGCAGCTCTATGACCTCACCGGCCGGGGTAAAGGCATACACCTCATCAGGGAAGATGTCGATGCGGAAGGCTTCGAGGAGCTCCCGGGAATTTTTTGTTTCCTCATGGGCTTCCAGAACCTGCTGAATCCAGGCAAACCGCTGGTCGTGTTTCTGCTCGATTTTTCTTCCCTCTTTGTAGCGCCAGTGTGCAGCAATGCCGTGCTTTGCGACCAGATCCATTTCCTCTGTGCGTATCTGTATCTCGATATGCTGCCCTCCAGGGCCGACTACCGTTGTGTGCAGCGATTGATACATATTTGCTTTGGGCAGAGAAATATAATCCTTAAAGCGCCCGGGAACCGGCTTCCAGATAGCATGAATAACCCCAAGGGCCTCGTAGCACTCCTTTCGGGACTCAACGATGATGCGGAATGCGGTCAGGTCGAATATCTGTTTGAAGTTCAGGTTCTGTGTGAGCATCTTGCTGTAAATGCTGTGTATGTGCTTGGGGCGGCCCATAATTGCAGCATGAATATCGAATTCCTGCAGCTGCTTCTCCATAATACCGATAACTTCATGAACATACTGCTCGCGCTGCTCTGATGTTGCGGCAAGATTTTCCTCGATTTCGCGGTACACCTTTTCGTGGATATACATCAGCGACAGATCCTCGAGCTCGCGCTTAATCACGAAAAGCCCCAGGCGGTTTGCAAGAGGAACAAAGATATCCATAGTCTGCTGTGCGATGCGCTTCTGCTTGTCAGGCGGGACGTACTGAAGGGTGCGCATATTATGTATGCGGTCGGCAAGCTTGATCAGAATCACCCGGATGTCTTTTGACATCGCAAGCATCATCTTTCGGAAATTCTCCGCCTGGCTGTCCCGGCGGCTCCGGGTGGAAAGCTTGCTGATCTTTGTGACGCCGTCCACAAGAAAGGCAACTTCATCCCCAAAGGTTTTTTTTATTTCGCTTACCGTGGCAATGGTGTCCTCAACGGTGTCGTGGAGCAGGCCTGTAGAAACGCTGTACTCGTCAAGATACATATCAGCCAGAATCTTGGCGACCGACAGCGGATGGCTCAAATACGGCTGGCCGGACAATCGCGTCTGCCCCTGGTGGACTTTCGCAGAAAACACGTATGCGCGACGAAGCAGGTCCAGATCTGCATCGCTGTTGTATGACTGCACCTGCTCGATAATATCATTGATGCGGACAAGGCCCGTATGGGGCATCAGCGCTCCTGCATTTTTCTACAAAAATTTGTCTCAGCCCCACATGCTGCATCCTGAGAGCATGCCGGCTATTTGCCGCCTTTCAGCTGCTCAAGCACAAAAGGCACAGCCTTCTCCACCGGCAGCTGCGTCACCTCTCCGGTGCTGCGCCGCTTGAGGTCGATACTGTCTTTCGCCACAGCGTTTTTGCCGACCGTTAGGCGAAGCGGTATACCGATAAGGTCGGCATCCTTGAACTTGCTGCCGGGACGCTCATCCCGGTCGTCGAGCAGCACCTCGATACCTTCCTGCTGAAGCCGCGAATAGACATCCTCGGCGATCTGCTTCTGTGAGTCATCAGTAGGATTTACCAGGACAACAAGGACCTGAAACGGCGCAATAGCGGGCGGAAAGATGATGCCGTCTTCATCATGGGACTGCTCAATTGCCGCAGCTGCTGTTCTTCCCACCCCGATACCGTAGCAGCCCATGATCATCGGCTGTGCGTTTCCCTGCTGATCAAGGTAGGTGGCCTGCAGCGCCTCGCTGTATTTGGTGCCGAGCTTGAAAATATGGCCCACCTCGATGCCTCGCGTAGTGGTAAGCGGGCACCCGCAGCGCGGGCACGGGTCGCCGTCTGCTGCGCAGCGTATATCGGCAAACCTGCTGACCGTGAAATCCCGCCCACAGTTGACATTTTTCACATGGATGTCCTGTTCGTTACCCCCGGTAACAAAATTCCGCCCTTCCTGCAGCCCATAGTCGGCTATCACAGCTGCCCCTGAAAGCCCGACCGGCCCTGCAAAGCCGCGGGGCGCTCCGGTCAGCTGCTCGATTGCAGCATCATCGGCAAGATCGAGTCCCTCAGCGCCGATTGCGTTGCGAAGCTTTATTTCATTTATTTCATGATCTCCGCGCACAAGCGCCACAACCGGTCCGCTTGAGCTTGAAAATATAAGGGTTTTTATCAATTCCCGGGCGCGTACGCCGAGAAACCCCGTAACCTCTTCGATTGTCCGCTGCCCGGGCGTATGAACCCGTTCCATTTCCGGCGGCGCTTCCCCCGGTTCAGGGGGCTCGGCGGGGGCCTGTATTTCGGCTTTTTCCATATTTGCCGCGTACTCGCACTCGCTGCAGGCAACAATGACATCCTCGCCGGTATCGGCAAGCACCATGAATTCGTGAGAAAAGCTGCCGCCAATCGGTCCGGTATCAGCCTCCACCGCCCGGAAGTGAAGCCCGAGCCGCTCGAATATGCGGCTATAGGCCTCATACATTTTCTGATAGCTGCGCTCTGCCCCCTGCTCATCTGCATCAAAGCTGTAGGCATCCTTCATGATAAATTCCCGGGCGCGCATAACGCCGAAGCGAGGCCTGACCTCATCGCGGAATTTGATATGTATCTGATACAGGTTAAGCGGCAGCTGCCGGTACGATGACACCGCTCCCCGGACAAGATCGGTAATAACCTCTTCATGTGTAGGGCCGAGGCAAAAGTCGCGGTCATGGCGGTCCTTGAAACGCAGCAGCTCTCTGCCGTACACGTCCCAGCGCCCGCTTTCGTGCCACAGCTCGGCAGGCTGCACAAACGGCAGGGTAACCTCGAGGGCTCCTGACCGGTTCATTTCCTCACGCACAATCTGTGCGGTTTTCTGAATAACCCGCTCCCCGAGAGGAAGGGTGGAATAAATGCCGGCAGCGAGCTTTCGAATCAGCCCTGCCCGCAGCATGAGCCGGTGACTGGCAACCTCCGCCTCAGCAGGATCTTCACGCAACGTTGGAATCAGAAACCGGGAATAGCGCATAGAGTCTCCTTCGTGCTCTGGTTAGCAAATATAATTATTTATTTTCCGGGCGCGCCTGATACTTTTTTCCGACCATGAGGAGCTATTGGCTCTTTTCATCAAGCATGGCATAAATTTCCGCAAGAAACTCTTCAAAAAGCGTTTCTTGCGGACACCGCTTAATCACTTTTCCATACCTGAAAATAACCCCCGCCCCGCTGCCGCCGGCAACGCCGATATCCGCCTCTCGCGCCTCTCCGGGGCCGTTAACCTCGCAGCCCATCACCGCCACTTTCAGGGGAAGCGGAAAGCCGATCAGCTTTTTCTCCACCTGGCGGGCAAGCCTGATGACATCAATCTGCCTGCGCCCGCAGGTCGGGCAGGAGATAATATCAGGGCCGAAGGTGCGCAGCCCGAGGCACTTGAGTATTTCCTGTCCCGCACGCACCTCTTCAACCGGATCAGCGGACAGAGAAACGCGGAGGGTGTCGCCGATCCCGGCATGCAAAAGGATTCCCAGCCCTACCGAGGACTTGATGGTCCCGGAAAACGCTGTGCCGGCTTCGGTAACACCGATATGCAGCGGAAAGCGCGTTTTTTCAGACACGATCCGGTATGCATCGATTG
Source organism: uncultured Thermodesulfobacteriota bacterium (assembly GCA_964621615.1). Lineage (GTDB taxonomy): Bacteria > Desulfobacterota > WTBG01 > CAIYCZ01 > CAIRTM01 > CAZUMW01. The sequence goes on along the minus strand of CAZUMW010000023.1, from coordinate 53,492 downwards.
TTGTCCTGACATTTGTTGATTTGAGCGATACTTTGATGCTTTCAAATCCCATGCCCTCTATAAGCTCTATATGGCGCAGCGCGCTTTGCGCAAGGGCCGCAGCGCTTGGATGGCCGTGCTGCTTTAATATATCCTTTTCAAGCGATCCTGAATTGATGCCGATGCGGATTGCCGTTTTATGTGCGCGCGCCTTGTCGATAACCGCCGCAACCCGGTCACGGGAGCCGATATTGCCGGGATTTATTCGTATGCCGTCAACTCCGGCATCAATGCTCTGCAGGGCAAGCCGGTATTTAAAATGAATGTCCGCGATAACGGGAATGCGCACCTTGGGCACTATTTTTTTCAATGCCTCTGCTGCAGCATCGTCGGGCACGGCAATCCGGACGATTTCGCAGCCGGCTTTTTCAAGCCGGCGAATCTGTGCCAGGGTAGCCCGCGCGTTTCTCGTATCCGTATTGGTCATCGACTGAACGGTTACCGGAGCGCCGCCGCCGACAGAAACAGACCCCACCCGTATCTTTTTAGTTTTTTTTCTTTGTATCATGCGTTGCCGATGTCAAGTGAGCCGATAATGTCATCAAGATTTTCAAAACCCCATCTATGCAAATACTCAGCGATTCCCTCGACAATTTCAAGGGGTGCCCGCGGGTTCACAAAAAGGCCGGTCCCGATCTGTACAGCCCGGGCGCCTGCTATTAAAAACGACAGGGCATCTTCTGCATCCATGATGCCGCCGATACCGACAACCGGAATGGAAACGCGCTGGGCGGCCTCCCAGACCATCCGCAGGGCAAGAGGCCGTATGGCGGGCCCCGACAGGCCGCCGGTAATATGCGCAAGCGCTGGGCGGCGGGTCTCGATGTTAACCGCCATACCCGTAAAGGTGTTTGTGAGCGAAAGACCGTCAGCGCCCCCATCTTCAGCGGCGGCTGCTATCGCTGCGATGTCGGTCACATTGGGGGAGAGCTTGACGATCAGAGGAAGCTGCGTAACTGCACGCACGCGGGAAACAAGGCTGTGTGCCATACGCGCGTCCTTCCCGAAGGCAATACCGCCCTGCTTTATGTTTGGACAGGATATATTCGCTTCCAGCGCATCGATACCATCGACGCTGCCAAGCCTGCGGGCAAGCGCTACATACTGGTCCTCGGTGCTGCCATAAAAATTCACTATAATTCTGGCAGAATATTGAAGCAGATACGGAAGCTTTTCCTTAATGAACGCTTCGGCGCCGATGTTGTGGAGGCCGATGGCATTGAGCATGCCCGCCGGCGTTTCCACGATACGGGGCGGCGGGTTGCCCGGCGACGGCTCAAGCGAAACGCCCTTTGTAACAACAGCGCCCAGGCGGTTTATATCAAGAACGTGGGCATACTCCTCACCATAGCCGAAGGTGCCCGATGCCGCCATAACCGGATTTGAAAGCTGCAGGCGGCCGATGCGTGTTGAAAGATCTATATTGCTGTGTTCGGACATTGGCATCTCGGTGTCTGGTTACAGGGGTCAGGGAAGCCGGTCCCAGTCGATTGCGGTGCTGTCAAAAACCGGGCCGTCAGCACATACTCTCCTGTAGGCGGCATCGCCGCCGGATGCAGGGACGACGCAGCCAAGGCAGGCTCCGGTGCCGCACGCCATGCGGCTTTCAAGCGAAAGCCGGCAGTCAATGCCGTTCGTGTCGGCCCATGAAGCAAGCTGGCGCGACATAGCCGACGGGCCGCATCCATACAGGCAGACTCCGCTGCCCGCAGATAATATGCGTTCCTGCAGGTGCTGCGCAACCAGTTCGGCAACCGTGCCGTGAAATCCTGCCGATCCGTCATCCGTTGCGATATGGACCTCGCACGTCCCGAGGCCGAAGCGCTCATGCGAGATCAGAGATGCGGCGTTCCCGGCACCCATATAAAGGCGCACATTCGTGCCGGGGCGGTGCTTTACACAGTGCCGGGCCAGGCCTATCAGCGGGGCCACACCGATACCGCCGCCGACGAGAACAGCCTGCCTGATATGATTGTCCACAGAAAACCCATTACCCAGCGGGCCCAGCACATCTATTACATCGCCGCACCGCCACTGCGACATAAGAGCAGTGCCTTTGCCGCACACCTTAACCAGAAAAGAAACGCCCGGGTCATCGATCTCACATATGCTGAACGGGCGGCGCAGAAGGGGGTCCAAACCGGCTCCCGCGCGAAGCATGACAAACTGCCCCGGCCTCGCCTCGCGCGCAAGCTGCCCGCACGCGGCAGCAATATGCAGCGTGTCCTGTGCAACGCGCTCTATGCAGGTGACGGTACATGCAAACAGGTTCGGGCTCAACAGCAGCGCTCCCTTCTACACTCCGGCACCGCAGCAGGGCTGCGGCAGCTCGGAGCGCATCATCACGATAGCATCCTCACCGGTTTCAGAATAATAATTTTTCCGGCGGCCTGCGGGACTGAACCCGCATGAGGCATACAGCGCAATCGCCGGCGCATTACGCTCAGCCACCTCCAGAAATGCGGCTCGCGCCCCGGCCTTTGCTGCATGCCGCAGCAGTGCTGATACGAGCATTTTTCCAATCCCCTGTCCGCAGCAGCCGGGAGCACAGGCTATTCTGTTTAATGTGCACTCGTCGCTCACGATGCCGGAGCACACATACCCGACCACGCCCTCAACGCCCGTGTCGGGCCTGAATGCAATAAAGTTGCTCGAGCACGGCCCGCTCAGGTCCCCGCGGAGCATCTCGGCGGACCAGGGGGCGTTAAAAACCGTGCGCTCAATTTCTGCAATCGCTCGCAGATGGTGTGTGCGCATCGGCAGCACAGCTGCATCCATCCGTGCACCTCAGTTGACAATATCGGCTAACCGCGCGCCCTGCGATCACGCATGGCACATGCAGGGCTCCCTGCAATTCAAAAAAGTTCCGGCGGCGCCGCTTCCTCCACGCCTGACACCGGGGTAATTCCGGCCCGTTCTGCAAAAACGCACAGATAAGCCGGCGGCGCGGGGGCCGAAAAAAACGTCATAATGGTATCATCAGCACAATGAACTGCAGATCTTCAGACAGGAAATCATGTGGCTGTCTTGAAGCGCCGGTCGCCGGATGTCAGTTTTTGTTATTGTTGTTTTCCAGCAGCTCGCTTGCGATGCAGATATTTTCACGGCCGTACAGCATAAGTTCACGGGCAAGCTCTGAAAGGTCTTTTCCGGTATCACGCAGCGTTATCACCTTGACCAGCATGGGCAGGTTAACCCCGGTGAGCACTTCCACCTTTCCCTGCTCCAGGAATGAAAGGCTCAAATTTGACGGCGTTCCCCCGAACATATCGGTGAGCACAAGCACGCCCTCTCCGCTGTCAACGTTCTTTATCGCTTCCGCCACCCGCTTCATTGATGCCTCAGCCTGCTCGGCGTGATCGATATATACAGAGGCAATATGTCCAACCTCGCCTACGATTGTCTTTACCACATTGTGGAATTCTTCTGCCAGGTGATTATGTCCTACAAGAACAATGCCAATCATAGCACACACACATAAGTAAAGGTTTTCAATCAGGCAGCACGGCCCATGCTGCCGGGGCTGTTAGGTTCTATCTTTGTCACGATGTATAGCGTATACTCTGCTGCGCTCTTTAGAAAAATAAATTTTCAGATATTCAGCAATCGCGACCGAGCGGTGCTCACCGCCGGTGCATCCGACAGCAACAGTAAGGTAGGACTTGCCCTCACGCTGAAACAGAGGAATCTGAAAGCTGAGAAGATCTTTTACTTTTTCGATAAAAATATTTGTTTCCGACCAGTTGAACACATACTGCACAACCTTCTCATTGGTGCCGTCAAGATTTTTAAGCTCACGAACAAAATAGGGGTTGGGCAGAAACCGTACGTCAAAAACGATATCCACGTCGTTGGGAACCCCGTATTTAAAGCCGAACGACATAAATGTCAGGGCCATATACCGCTGCGACAGCTTATTGAAGTATTCCTCAAGGATGCCTTTGAGCTGGTGCACATTCAATACAGACGTATCGATAACCCTGTCCGCGTGCTGCTTTACCGGCTCAAGCAGCCGACGCTCCCGCTTAATGCCCTCCCGCACCGAGCCGGCGTCAAGGGGGTGCTGGCGCCGGGTTTCGCTGAACCGCTGAATAAGGCAGTCATCCGAAGATTCAAGAAAGATGGTCTCGATTTTATATCCGCGGCGGCGCAGGCCGGCAATCGTCGGCTGGTACTCATTTAAAAAAGTGCCCTCGCGTGCATCCATCACCAGCGCGGCCTTGGTGATATCGTCCGAAGAGCTGTTGCACAGGTCAATAAATTTGGGCAAAAGTGTCACAGGCAGATTGTCGACACAGAAAAAGCCAAGGTCTTCAAGTGTCTTGAGAGCGGTACTTTTGCCCGAGCCGGAAAGGCCGCTGATGATGATGGTGCTGATTTCTCTCATAGTGCATCAGCGCTCATTATGCGGAAACCATTTCATCCTCTGCTATAACGGCCTGATAAATACTGTCCGCGGTGTCTGAATCAGCCAGCTGCTGTCTGAAGTTTTTGTCTTTCAGCAACCGGGAAAGACGCGCAAGCGCTTTCAGATGAACACCCGCCGAATTGGACGGTGCCACCAGCAGAAAAACCAGCTGCACCGGCTTGCCGTCTATGGCGTCAAAATCAACCCCCTCCGGGCTTTTGCCGAAGACCAGCGCTATATTTTCAAGCCCCTGAAGCTTTCCGTGCGGGATGGCAACCCCATTGCCGATGCCGGTGCTTCCAAGCTTCTCCCGCTCCAGCAGAATGCCAAGCAGCTCGTCCGGATCGATATCCCTGTTGTTATCTGCAAGCTGCTGTACAAGCTCCTCGAGAACCTGCTTTTTGGTTCTGCCGCGAAGTTCGGGTATGATCAGCCCCTCGTGAATAAGATCTTTAATTTTCATAGCATTCCCTTCGACAGTGCGCTTCAGTTTTCAGGCTCAACAAGACCGAACTCACCGTTTTGCCTTTTATACAGCACATTTACTTTTTCCGTGTCAATATTTTTAAACACAAAAAAGTCCTCATCACCGAGATGGATCCTCTCAAGTGCTTCCGAAGCGGTCATCGGCTCAACAAAAACGCTTTCGCTCTTAATAATATCCGGCTGCAGAGACGGCTCGGAAGTGCCTGCGGCGGGATACACATTATGGCGGGCCCGGCGGTGCTGGTCCTTGTGATTGGTTATTTTTCCCTTGTGCTTTCTGAGCTGCCGCTCAATCTTGTCCATCACCAGGTCAATCGCCGAATACATGTTTTCCTCGGTTTCCTCAGTTGCCGTTATGCTGGTCTTGCTGGCATGAACGATCACTTCGGCAATATGCCGCCGCTTTTCAAGCGACAGAATGACATGAACTTCAGTGATTTTGTTTACATACTTTTCAATTCGCGACACTTTTTCCTGCGCATAAGCCTTGAGCGAATCATTGGAGTCGAGATGACGAAATGTTACTGTAACTTCCATAGCTGCTCCTCTGGTTGCTTTGTGTTAGATATGTCTTTTCCGTTTAGATGAAGAAAGCACCCGCAGCATTTCACGGTATTTTGTCACCGTTCTGCGGGCAATATTGATGCCTTCGCCTTTAAGAATCCGGGCTATTTCCTGATCACTGCAGGGCTTATAGGGATCCTCGTTCTGAATAATATCTTTTATTCTGTTTTTTACCCGCTCTGATGCGATGCAGCCCCCTTCATCTGACGCAAGGCCGCTGTTGAAAAAATATTTCAGCTCAAATATGCCGTGCGGGGTATGGGCATATTTATTTGTTGTAACGCGGCTGATATTTGACTCATGCATACCGACATCCTCTGCAACGTCCCTGAGCACAAGCGGCTTCAAGTGCGATGTGCCGTAATCGAAAAAATCCCGCTGGAATTTAATTATGCTTTTCATAACATTAACGATGGTGTTCTGACGGTGGTAAACGCTCTTAACCAGCCAGACAGCGGAGCGGAGCTTTTCCTGAATATATTCTTTGGTCTGATCTGACGCAACATTGCTGCCGGAGAGGATGTTTTTGTAAAAGGAATTGATTTTCAGCTTCGGCTGCCCGTCCTGGTTAAGCACCACCGCATACTCATCCCCGACTTTATACACATAAATATCAGGAGTAATATATTCGGGGTCCTTGTCGCTGAAAGACCTGCCCGGACGGGGCTCAAGGGATCCGATCAGCTCGCAGGCGTCATAGACTTCCCGTACTGAAATATGAAGGGATTTCGAAATAGCCTGGTACTTTTTGCGCTCCAGATCATTGAAGTGATCCTGCAATATGGTTTTTGCCAGCGCACAATCTACTGAAAGCATCTCCACCTGTGCAAGAAGGCACTCCTGCAGCGTAAAAGAGGCGGCTCCGACAGGATCAAACTTTTTGATCCGCTCACGCACCTCCTCGATACGCTCCACCGACAGCCCCAGCTCTTCGGCAATTTCAACTGAAGATGTCTGCAAATACCCGTCTTTATTGATGTTGCCGATAATGTACTGGCCGATCTGAGTTTCCTGTTCCGTTAAATCATAAAGCCGCAGCTGCCACAGCAGGTGATCAAAAAATGATTCCCGCTCTGTTATAACCGGCTCCATATGATCAATATCATCAGACCAGGAAAAGCTTGTCCGGGAGGGCTTCACCGTATTATCCACATAGTCGCGCCAGTCAAAATCCATCTGTTCGTCAGACGATGTCTCCTGCCGGGCATCTGACTCCCCTGCGTCTGAGCCATCATCCTTCTGCTGCTCGGCGGACGGCGCTTCAAGGGATTCATCGAGCACTGGATTTTCGTTTATTTCCTGCCGGATAAGATCAGTCAGCTCAAGCCGTGAAAGCTGCAGCAATTTTATCGCCTGTTGCAGCTGCGGAGTCATAACGAGCTGCTGAGACAGTTTGAGCTGCTGCTTTAGTTCCATAGTACCATCACCACACTGCTGTTTTTATATGCCGCGATCCTTATCAGAGAACACCGGGGCAGCATACAGCGCTGTCCCGGCATCCGGCACAGGCTGCTACATAGTAAAACGCTCTCCTAAATAAATACTGCGCGCCTTGCTGCTGGCGACAATAGAATCAGGTGGGCCCTCCTCAAGCACTTTGCCTTCGCACACGATATAGGCGCGTCCGCAAATGCCAAGCGTTTCTCTAACGTTGTGGTCGGAGATAAGCACACCGATCCCCCGTGAAGTCAATCTCAGGATAATATTCTGTATATCCTGTACCGCAATAGGATCAATACCGGTAAACGGCTCGTCAAAAAGGATAAACTCCGGCGAGGTCACCAGCGCGCGCGTAATCTCGACGCGGCGCCGCTCCCCCCCTGAAAGCAAGTATGCCTTGCGCCTGGCTATATGTGTGATATTCAGCTCTTCCAGATGCTCATAACAGCGCTCCATCATCTCAGCGCGGCTGAGCGGGAGCGTTTCAAGCACGGCAAGAATGTTTTCTTCGACAGTCAGCTTTCTGAATATCGAGGTTTCCTGCGGCAGATAGGTGATGCCTTTCCGGGCCCTGCAATACATCGGCATATCGGTAATATCTTCACCGTTACACATCACAGTCCCGGCATCGGGCTGATATATGCCGACAAACATGTAAAAAGTTGTGGTTTTGCCTGCCCCGTTCGGTCCGAGCAAACCAACCACTTCACCTTTGTGCACTTCCAGGGAAATATGGTCGACAACACGCTTGTCACCGAACCGCTTAACCAAAGAATCGGATCTAAGATAGCTCATGCACCATATCCGCTAAAAAACAATATGCCCCGGCCAGATCCGCAGGCTCTCCCGTTACTATTAAATATATAGTACATTGTATCAAACTTTTCACCATATGGAAAACAGCGCCGGGCGGCTCACTGGTTCGGATAAATGGTTGCGCTGGCCCGGTCGCCGGGACCGCCTTCAACAACGCTGCGATCCTCTTTTATATAAACCGTTATTTTTTCTCCGTGTATTACATTATCACCCTGCCAGACGCGCGGGTTGCCGGTAGCGACAATTTTCTGCTCATCTGCATAAAAAACCATCTGAGCGCCTGTGGCTATCCTGTCCCCCTGCACAATCCGGACATTTCCGGTTGCAGAAACGCGCTGCACACCGCCCGTAGACGAGTACAGCACTTTCATTCTGTCTGCAAACATTACTATATCAGCCTGGCGGGCCACCACATTTCCTGAAAAAAGAGCAATATTGTTCTTATTATCATATTCCATGGAGTCCGCATTAATGTTAATCGGCTTGTCAGAAGCAAAGAGCTGCTGTCCTGCCGGGGCACCGCCATCGTCCGGACCGGTATCCTCCTCAGGCGCCTCCTCCAGGTCTGTTTCAGGGGGTGCTGTCTCGGCGTCGGAAACCACCGGTTCAGACGGCTCCCTGTCCGTAAGATCCTCTTCCCCGGGTGCAGCCCGCTCCTGTTCCGTCTCGACGTCCTCCCGGGACACAGGCAGCTCCTGTTCCTCGATATCTTCTTCCTGAAGCACTGCGGGCTTCTGCTCCGTGCGCTCCTCATCCGGCCCGCGCTCCTGAACAGGGGGGAAGGGCTCTTTCAGCACGGCCTCAAGCGAATCAGCAACCGGGGCTCTTCCGGAAGCCGACGGTGCAGTCGGCGCCGGGCCCGCCCCGGGGGCCAGGCTTATTTCCTCTTCAATGCTCACTGCGATGCGCTCTGCCAGATCAGCCCGGTCTGTACCCTCGGCAAACGTTTTAAAAACAACCGAGCGCTTCCTGCGGCTGAACAGCTGAACATCTATGCTGATATCCTCGCGTATAATGGTTGCGCTTCCGAGAACAACGTACTGCACGCCGAGAGCCCTGGCGATTTTTGTAAGGCGCTCAAGGCTGAGGCCGGCGTATTCGTCTTCCTGCAGAACAGCTTGAACACGCGTGCTGTCCGCCGCGACCAGCGAAGGATCGACCGCCAGGCGCCGGGCAAGGGTTTCGGCTATTTTTTCTCCGAATTCATGGTCGTCCGCGATACTGAAAACCTCGAACGGCAGCACCGCAAAGCGAACCTGCTCAGCTGCGCGGGTATCCGCAGCCATTGCCTGAAACGCCACAATGATACACAAAAAAACAACTGCCTTTCTCATCGGCTTCCCTGCGCTCTCACATTGTTCAATATTTTCATTTTTTCGGTATTTAAATCAACAACCATACCCCGGCCCTTCATGGTGAAGGATTTACGCCTGATCAGTATCTCATCTTTTGTCTCTATGACCCTCCTGCCGTGGTCATAGCTGACCGAGTCGGTTTTCACGACTGTCCCGTCAGGCAAAAAAGCCTCTGCGCCCCCCTGCAGCACAATATCGCGCGTATCGGTATCAAACCACCCTCGGCGCCCTTTCAGGCGATACACATCATCGTCCTCCTGGTACAGGTTAACAGAAAGCACCTCAAGCACAACTTTGTTTTCATCCTTAAAATAGCGCGCCGATTGCGCCTTCAAATCCCACTGGGTAACATTATTGCTGTCGGTCGTGCTGTAGGACACCTCATGCAGCTGAACGCTTGCATTATCCGGGCTTTCCCGCACGCCGTGGTCCCGCACCACGATCTGCTTTTCTTTTTTCTGAAACGCTACAGCAATAACAACCGCTATGATTGCCGTCGCTGCTATAAGCAGACCAAGCCGTATTCGTTCAACAGGCTTCATGACCACTGCTTGCGCTGCACCACTGGTTGACAACCTGCTCCCAGAACCCCTGAGCCTTTAAGAGAAACTCGCACACTTCGCGAACGGCGCCGTGCCCGGCGCGACTGCGCGTAATCCTGTCGGCAACACGCCTGGCTTCATCAACCCCTTCGGGCACGCTGAAAGACAGCCCGCTGCGAACCATAAGCGGCACATCGGTCACATCATCACCCACGGTGCATACCTGTCTATCGTCAAGATTTTTCTCATCAAGAATCCGGTCAAAAGCCTCAATTTTATTCAGCGTTCCCTGAACAACCGGGGCAATCCCCAGCTCCTCCGCCCTGCGCTCAACGGCAGCAGAGGAGCGTCCGCTGATGATGGACACCTCGATGCCCCACCGCCGGACCAGCCTGATGCCCAGGCCGTCCTTCACGTCGAAGGCTTTCATTTCCTCGCCGTTCGCACTATAAAGCAGGGTGCCGTCGGTAAGAACGCCGTCCACATCGAGAACCAGCAGCTTAATATCGGCTGCTTTTTGTGTTATGTCCATACGCACGCTATATACTGCTAATTGTAAAACATACCACTGTATTGCCCGGACTGATGCGGGGCAATGACTATGGTTTCTTTTTGTTATGCCACGATTTGGCTGCAGCCTTCAGGCCGTGTGATGACAGCGTTTTGCCGGGTCTCATTTTACCCCGCCTGTACAAAACGCACTTGTCCACCGGGCAATATATTCTTCATCTTAAAACAACTCCAACCATATAATCCCGGCACTGTAGATGAGCATAACCGATCACAGCCTATATAGCAACTACACAATCCCCGCCCGCAAAATATCATGCAGATGAACAATTCCCTCAACCTTTTTGTCTCCCGATTCTGAAAGAATGAACAGGGAGGTAATAGCATACTGCTCCATAACCTGCAGGGCTTTAGCGGCAAGTTCTTTTTTATGAATCGTTTTCGGGGACGTTGTCATGACATCCCCGGCCTTCATTGACAGAAGATCATGCTTTTTTTCAAGCCCCCTTCGCAGGTCGCCGTCAGTTATAATGCCCATCAGGTGGCCCGCAGCATCAGAGACTCCGGTAACGCCGAGCCGCTTCGAGGTCATTTCAATAAGCACCGTTTTCATCGAATCATCCACCGCAACAAGCGGTACTGCATCCTTAACGTGCATGAGGTCCTCAACAAGAAGCAGCAGCTTTTTGCCGAGCGCCCCGCCCGGGTGCAGAGTTGCAAAGTCTTCCTCCTTAAAGCCGCGTCGGTCAAGCACCGTGATCGCCAGAGCGTCGCCCATGGCCATGGTCGCAGCTGTGCTTGCGGTGGGAACAAGCCCGAGCGTACACGCCTCCTCCTTAACGCCCACGTCGAGCACCACGTCGCCGTTTCTGGCAAGCACAGAATCCTTCTTGCCGGTAAGCACAATCAGGGGCAGGCCCAGCCGTTTGACAATGGGAAGAATTTTTATCAGCTCTTCGGTTTCCCCGCTGTTTGACACGGCAATAACTACATCGTTTTTCGATACCATGCCGAGATCTCCGTGAACACCTTCAGCAGGGTGAAGAAAAAATGCAGGGGTTCCCGTACAGGCAAGCGTGGAGGCTATTTTTTGCGAAACCAGCCCGGATTTGCCGATGCCGGTTACAATTACTTTTCCCTGACAGGTGAGCAAAATATTGACCGCTTTAATAAACTGCTCATCAAGACGGTCCCTGAGCGCAAGCACCGCTTCGGCCTCAACCTCAAAAATACGTCTGCTTCGTTCCAGTATCATAACGGATCAATCCTCATGGTAGATATTGGCCCACTGGTCAGCGTGATGTCCCGTTTGCCGGCTCCTCTGCACGCACACCCCAGTGTGAAATATAGCGAACCTGCTGCAGCAAAGGGCCCAGCCCTGAAAGGGGCAGCGAATTGGGGCCGTCGCATAAAGCTTCGTCGGGGTTTTCGTGCACCTCAAGAAACAGCGCATCAATGCCGACTGCGGCCGCGGCGCGGGCAAGCGGGGCAACAAAACTGCGATCACCGCCTGAGGCACCCTTGTTCCCGCCGGGCAGCTGAACGCTGTGGGTTGCATCAAAAACGACCGGGTGCCCATACTGCTTCATGATGGTCAGCCCGCGCATGTCAACCACCAGATTGCTGTAGCCGAATGCCGTCCCCCGCTCGGTGAGCAGCAGATCATGATTGCCTGTACTGCAGACCTTTTCCGCAACAAATCGCATATCCTGCGGAGAAAGAAACTGCCCTTTCTTTACATTTACCGGCCGTCCAGCCCTGGCCGCTTCGAGAACAAAATCGGTCTGCCTGCACAAAAAAGCGGGAATCTGCATTATGTCAAGCACCGCGGACGCCGGCTCAATTTCCTCAAAGCGATGCACATCGGACAAAACAGGGATACCAAGCTTTTCCTTAATATCCGCAAGAACGGCAAGCCCTTGCTCAAGGCCGGGCCCCCTGTATGAGTTAAGGGAGGTTCTGTTCGCCTTATCATATGAGGCCTTAAACACCAGCGGGAAGCCTGCTTCCCGTGATATTTCCTGCAGCTTCTGCGCGCAGGCATATGCCTGCTGCCGGCCTTCAATGACGCAGGGGCCCGCAATAAGCACCAGCGGGGAAGCGCCGCCGACGGCAACATCGCCAACCATTACTGTACGAGATTCAGGGTTCACAGATGCCTTTCACTGTGAGATTCAAAGGTTCCGCATGAGGGTTCCGGGTTCATCGAAATCCCCCTTTTCAAGGAGGACTGGCCCTGGCTCCCCCTTCACAGTATTACCCCCATTTGGGAAAAGGGGGTAAGGGGGGATTTGCCTGGATGCAAACCGTTCAAAAACCCGTTTACCTCTTTACTCTCCCCTCCGCTGAATGTTCAAAATGCAGGCTTTTAACCTTTGAGACCAGAACCACGAACCTTACTTCCCGCAGCTTGCAGCTATAAATGCGCTGAACAGCGGATGCGGATCCAGGGGGCGCGATTTGAACTCCGGATGAAACTGGCAGCCCAGAAACCATGGGTGTGACGGTATCTCGACAATTTCTACAAGCTCCGCATCGAGGCACAGCCCGCTGAACACCATTCCCGCCGCACCCAGCTTGTCTTTATATTTATTGTTGAACTCATACCGGTGCCGGTGGCGCTCGGCGATAACATCCTTCCCGTACGCCTGTGCGGCAAAGGACGGGCTGCTCAGCCTGCAGGGGTACGCGCCAAGGCGCATGGTACCGCCGTAGGCGAAATATTCGCTTCTGATCTGCAACTTGTCATGATAGTAGTCATACCACTCCTTCAGCAGATAAATGACAGGATACGGGGTGCGTTCGTCAAATTCGGTACTGTTGGCCCCTGTCAGGCCGCACACGTTGCGGGCAAACTCGATCACGCTCAGCTGCATGCCCAGACAGATCCCGAAAAACGGCACATTGTTTTCACGCGCATAGCGTATTGCGTCGATCTTGCCTTCAACGCCGCGGTCGCCGAAGCCGCCGGGAACAAGAATACCGTTCACTCCCTTGAATGCTTCACCGCACCCGTCTCCGCGAATGCCCTCAGAGTCAACAAACTTCAAATCAACCCGCCGGTCATTGGCCAGCCCGCCGTGTATAAGGGCCTCAGTAAGGCTTTTATAGGAATCTTCAAGATCTACATATTTGCCGACAATAGCGATGGTGGTTTCCCCCGAGGGCTCCTTAATCCTGCCGACAATGCCCTCCCACTGCTCAAGATGTGGCTCACGGGTCCACATGTTGAGCAGCTCCACGATTTTTTCATCGAGCTTTTCCCTGTGAAAATTCAGCGGAACCTCATATATCGAACCGACATCCTTTGCAGTGATAACCGCATCGCGGGAAATATTGCAAAACAGGCCTATTTTGTCCTTTATGTCCTGCGGCAGAAAGCGGTCGGACCGGCACAGCAAAATATCGGGCTGAATCCCGATTTCCAGAAGCTCCTTGACGCTGTGCTGGGTAGGCTTGGTTTTGAGCTGCCCCGCGGTAGGAATGTAGGGAACAAGCGTCACGTGGATATAGAGCGCATTCTCCCTGCCCACATCGTTGCGAAACTGACGTATTGCCTCCAGAAACGGCAACGACTCGATATCGCCGACCGTTCCCCCGATCTCCACAATGGCGATATCGACATCCTCGCCGACCTCCTGTATCTTGAGCTTTATCTCATCGGTTACGTGCGGAATGACCTGGACCGTTTGCCCAAGATAATCACCGTTGCGCTCTTTTTCCAGAACCAGCTGGTATATCTGCCCGGTCGTGAAATTGTTTTTGCTACCCATGGTGGCCGAGCTGAACCGCTCATAGTGTCCAAGATCGAGATCCGCCTCGATGCCGTCGTCGGTGACAAACACCTCCCCGTGCTGAAACGGGTTCATCGTGCCGGGGTCAACGTTCAGGTACGGGTCAAGCTTCATGAAGGTTACCTTGAGACCGCGCGCTTCAAGCAGGCCGCCGATTGACGATGCGGCTATGCCCTTGCCCAGCGACGAAAGCACACCGCCCGTAATAAATATATATTTTGGTTTCATGTCACTCCCTGCCCCGTCCTGACCGGATTCGTACGTTGGTTTTAATCGGGATCTGTACCGATTGCTGCTTTTACATAAGCTCCGTCAGCCTTTGTTCGACCCGCGTTATATCTTCAGGCACATCAACTCCGAGGGGATAATACGCGGTTTCGCTTACCTTTATGGCTACGCCGCTTTCAAGGGCACGCAGCTGCTCAAGACTCTCTGTGCGCTCAAGCGGTGAGCGCTCAAGCGCCGTCAGCTCAAACAGGCACTGCCTCCGGTACACATACAGCCCGATATGGCGATACACCGGGGCTGCATGGTGCTGATCCCGGACAAAGGGGATCCGAGACCGCGAAAAATACAGCGCAAACCCCTTAAGATCGCACACCACCTTTACGACATGCGGGCTCTGAGCCTCTTCAGCACACCGCACTTTCGTCCTGAGCGTTCCCATCGGAATGGAGGCATCTTCAAGAACAGGCAGCGCGGCAGCCTCTATCGCCTCAGGCGGCAGCAGCGGCTCATCCCCCTGTATATTCACAATGACATCCGCCCCGATATGGCGTACCGCCTCGGCGATTCTGTCCGTCCCCGTTTCGTGTGCGGCGGACGTCATGAGAGCCTCCCCGCCGAATCCCAGCACTGCCTCGGCGATCGCTTCGGCATCGGTGGCAACAACAACACGATCCAGGGCGCTGCAGGAAGCGGCATTTTCATATACGCGCTGCACCATGGGCTTGCCGGCAATCAGCGCCAGCGGCTTTCCCGGGAAGCGCGTTGACCCGTACCGGGCAGGAATCACTCCCAGCGCCTTTTTCATGACATTAAATCATGCATATTCTCACGGTTTTTCCGCGCACGGGACATAACCGTTTTTCCCAGAACCCCTGCGCCGATAATAAGCATCAGCACGATGCCGCCGACATACGGAGGCTCGCCGAAAGAAAGCAGCACAGAGTGCAAAGCGCTTTTGAGCGGGCCGGCCTTGCCCACTTCATTAAGCGCAACCAGCGGGAGAATCTGCAGCTTATCGTCACCATAGATTACCCTCAGCGTACCGAGCTTTTCGCTTTCAGCAACGGGCGCGAATATTTTTTCAGGGTAATCTTTTTCAAGTATAACTTCCCCCTGCTCCTCCCGCGGAACGGTAATGTAAGCGGGGCGATCCAGCCCGAGCTCCAGGCTGCCGCAGATCCCTTTCCATACCGATGCTTGCGCAACCGGCTTCCCGGCTGATACGACTTTCACCGTTTTAAAATTTCTGAAGCCGTAATTCAAGAGTTTTAAGGCAATATTTTCCCGCTGCATCTCGCTGTCGGCTCCCATCACCACGGCAATAAAGCGGTCTCCGTCGCGATAGGCTGTGGCTACGATATGGTAGCCGGCATCCGAAAACCATCCGGTCTTCAACCCGTCCACGCCGCAGTCAAGCCACAGAAGGCCGTTGCGGTTGCGCTGCGTAATGCCGTTAAAAACCATTTTTTTAGTCCGGTGCATCCTGAGTGCCTCGGGATGCGCCTTCACATAATGATACGCAAGCAGGGCGACATCCCGGGCAGTCGTGTGCTGCCCGGCGGGAAGGCCGTGGCTGTTTTTAAACACGGTGTTAGTCATGCCGAGCGCGGCAGACTTTTTATTCATTTTCTCTACAAAGACTTCCTCAACACCGGCGATATATTCCGCAACAGCCACGCAGGCATCGTTGCCTGAAACAACCGCAATACCGGTCAGCAGCTCTTTGAGCGGTGCGGATGTCCCCACCTCAAGGAACATGCGCGAGCCGGTGGTCTGCCAGGCTTTTTTGCTGATTTTCACCTCATCGGACAGTGTGACATACCCGTTGTCAACGCTTTCATAGGCAAGGAAAAGCGTCATGAGCTTGGTGAGGCTTGCGGGGGGGATTTGTTCGTGAGGATTTTTGCTGCAGATGAATTGCCCTGAAACGCTGTTCATAAGCACAGCAGCCTTTGATTTAACCGGAAACGGAATCTTTGCGCCTACATCCGCGCGTGCGCCCGGAGCGCAGCACGCCCAGAAAAACCACATAAAAAAAAACAGGCGGAACCACATACCAGATATCCTCATCGTCAAGCACCATTTACTTTTCATCGGAATTGTTTCGCGCACAGTCCGCACGGGAGTGCGAAGCCGGGCTGAATCTCTCCGAATCAAACGCCCGCGCTCAAGAGCCCGGCGCTGTATTCATGCCAGCGGCTGAATTCACGGCCCCACACGCAGGGGGCGGGGTCTCTGAGCTCCGCTCGCAAACCGCACGGTATGCAGCAAACAATTAAATTTATTCAGTATAATGAAAATATATTTTCAAGGCAATAAAAAAAGACGGGTGTGCGTTTTGCTTTGCAAACAAATTAGTGAATTGACAGAAACGTAAATTTTTACTATAGTGGCCGCTGACGAACACCATGTTCGTTGTGACAGGCAGACGATGATTACAAACCCAGCACGAGGATTGGATCACCCATGAAGCATTATGATCATATTATCAGATTTGCTGTTCTACTTGCAATAACCGTCATCGCATTTTTCGGCATGCGCTCCTTTCTGGTTCCCGAAACGTTCGGCACCCACGGAACATACACCTACGGCTATCATCGGGGAGCCTCTGACAAAGAGCAGAAACAAATCCCCGCCCTGTATCAGGGCTCGGAAAAGTGTGCTGAATGTCACAGCGAGGAACACGCCGGATGGCTTGCCGGAGCGCACAACACCGTCCCGTGCGAAGCGTGCCACGGCAACTGGCAGGCTCATAATGTCAACACGCAGGAGCGAATAGAATCAGATCCCTCCGCAGAGGCATGCCTCAGCTGTCACCTGCTGCTCGCAGCACGGCCTGAAGGCTTCCCGCAGATCGAGTCTTTTGCCGTACACATGAAGGATGAGGGCAATGAATTGACCAGCGACATGATGTGCACCGACTGTCACGACCCGCACGAACCTGTTTATTAACGCTTATCAATCAGCAAATCAAAACAAACAAACTGATTCAAAGGGACCAATCATGGATAAGGACCGGAGAGCTTTTCTCAAACAGGCAGGCTGGACAATCATCGGAGGCAGCCTGTACATAGCTGTATTTCCTCTGAGCCCCCCATCGGCACGGGCCTCACAGCGAGCGCATCTGTATGCGTTCGTTGTTGACACCACCGCCTGCATCGGGTGCGGCAAGTGCGTGCAGGCGTGCGAAGCCGAAAACAGCGTGCCTGATCACGCGTACCGCACATGGGTCGAGCGCTACAGTATGTACAAAAACGACAAAGTGGTCGTCGACAGCCCCGAAGGCGGAAAAAACGGTTTCCCAGCGGTAGAAAACAGGGATCAGGTGGAAAAATCGTTCTTTGTGCCGAAACTGTGCAACCATTGTGAAAAGCCCAACTGCGTTCAGGTGTGCCCTGTCGGCGCAACCTATGTCAGCGATGAGGGGGTTGTGCTCGTTGATGACAATCAGTGCGTGGGCTGCGGATACTGCATACAGGCCTGCCCGTACGGGGCCCGGTTCCTGAACCCGCGGACCAAGGTAGCTGATAAATGCACCTGGTGCTATCACCGTATTACCAAGGGGCTCGATCCCGCCTGCGTGACCGTCTGCCCGACAGGCGCCAGAAAATTCGGGCGGATAGACGATCCGGCCAGCCCCGTTTACTCCATCATTAAAGAATCCCGCATTCAGGTATTAAAACCGGAGACAGGCAACGAACCCATGGCGTTCTATGTGGGCCTTGATAAGGAGGTACGCTGATGCACGAGATTTTGACGCAAGGATTTCTATATCCCAACGAAATACATGTACACTGGAGCTTAATGATCGTCCTGTACCCCTACATCACGGGACTGGTTGCCGGCGCGTTTATTGTGTCGTCGCTGTATCACGTGTTCGGCAAAAAGGAGCTGCAGCCCATTGCAAAATTCTCCCTGGTTGCCGCTTTCTGCTTCCTTTTGTTCGCCTGCACCCCGCTTCTTTTCCACCTCGGGCACCCTGAGCGCGCGTTCAACATAATGTTCACGCCGAAGTTCACTTCCGCCATGTCCGGATTCGGCTATATTTATTCATTTTATCTTATTCTGGTGCTGGCGGAAATATGGCTCGTATTCAGGCCTGATATCATAAAAACCGCCCTGGAAAGCACCGGCGCCAAAAAGGTCTTTTACGGGATTCTTACTCTTGGAAACTTTGATGTTTCCGAGGAAACAATGCAAAAAGATCACAAAATAACCACCGTGCTCGCGGCAATCGGGATACCCTCGGCGTGCATACTGCACGGCTATGTCGGGTTTCTTTTCGGCTCCCTCAAGTCAAACCCGTGGTGGTCGACACCGCTCATGCCCGTAATCTTTCTGCTGTCGGCAATCGTTTCAGGTATAGCCATTCTGATAGTGTGCTACTGGGCCGTCATGAAGATAAAAAAGCAGCCGGTTGACAATGAGTGCATGCACTCGCTGTTTAAATACCTGTGGGGCTTTTTCATTCTGGACGTCACCCTCGAGTTCCTCGAGGTGCTCACCCTCATGTATGAAGCTCATGAGGAGTGGCACGTCATTGCCCTGCTGCTTACAGAAAAGCTCGGATTCAGCTACATTGTGCTCCAAATCATTATCGGCTCGATAATTCCTTTTATAGCGCTGGGCTTTGTGTCACTCAAAAAAATGAAGCCTGAAACCCGAAACGGTCTGGGGCTGATCTGCGCGGTACTGATTCTTATTCAGGTTCTTGCCATGCGGTGGAACGTGGTCATCGGCGGACAGCTGTTTTCAAAAATGTTTTCAAAAAGCCTGCAGGGGCTGACTACCTATACGCCTACGTTTTTGGGCAAAGAGGGGATACTGATGGCGCTCATTCTGTTTGCGCTCCCTTTTGTGGTCATGTATATTTTTAATCTCATTCTGCCCCTTTTTAAGGATTCCGGAAACCAGGAGCAGCCGCAGGAATAAAACACCATTCTCTCATAAAAACAAAGGGAGTTAGCCGCTATCGTTAATCAAGCTTGAGGAGATAAAGGAACCATGCTCGCACTTATAGATCCACTACTGGTTATTATTGCCGTCGTTGTCTGTATTACGGGCTTTGTAAAACGCTCACAGCTGTGGATGATGGGCCAGCCCTCCCAGGGAGGCGACCGCCTCGGAAGCAGAATCAAGGACTTTATCGTATACGGTATCGGGCACGGTAAAATTCTGCGCGAGCCCTATCCGGGGCTCATGCACTTGTTTATTTTTGTTGCATTTCTCGCCCCCATACTGGTTATTCTCGCGGTGCAGGTGAATGTGCTTCTGCCGGAGCTCTGGGGCACTGCGCTCTCTGTTTTGCTTGACGTCATCGGCGGACTCGGCCTTGCCGGGCTCATTCTTGCTGCCTACCGGCGCTATATTCAAAAGCCCGACCGCCTAAGCGACACAAAAGGCGAGGATGCGGTCGCCCTTATCTGGGTGGCTGCGATTCTGATACTGGGCTTCTGCACAGAGGGAATGCGCCTTGCAATCACCGATCAGGGCGCAGGCGCTGCACCGGTCGGTGCAGCATTTTCCGTTCTGTTCAAACCGTTCGGCGAAAGCCTGCTCGCTCCGGCACACAGCCTGCTGTGGCGCGTGCATTTCCTTGTCGTTGTCGGATTTATCGCCTGCATTCCATACACAAAATTCATGCACATCATTACATCAGCAATTAACATTGCCCTTCGCAAATACGGCCCCCCGGGCACTCTTGATTTTATAGATTTTGAAACAGCTGAATCATACGGGAAATTAAATCTTGAAGAGTTCAGCAGAAAGCAGCTGTTCGATCTGGATGCCTGCACCCGCTGCGGCCGATGCCAGGACAACTGCCCCGCCCACCTCAGCGACAAGCCGCTGTCTCCCAAAAAGCTGCTTCAGGACCTCAAAGCGCACATGGAGGAAAAGGGAGCCGGAGCCGCCGGTGAAAAAGCGGTCATCGGCGACGTTATCGAGCATGAAACCATCTGGGCCTGCACCATGTGTCTCAGCTGCGCCGAGCAGTGCCCCGTGTTCGACACCACCGTCGATAAAACGATAGAGCTGCGGCGCTATCTGGTTATGATGGATCCCAACTTTCCCAGCGAGGCGCAGGGCGTGTTCAGAAACATGGAAAACAATTCAAACCCCTGGGGCGTCGGGGCACACACGCGCGCAGACTGGGCAAAAGAGCTCGGCGTCAAAAAGGCTGCCGACGGGGAGCCGTTCGACATCCTGTTTTACCCCGGCTGCGCCGGCGCATTTGATGACCGCTATAAAAAGGTGGCTGTCGCGGTGGCGCAAATACTGCAGAAAGCGGGCGTTAACTTTGCGATTCTCGGCCAGGAGGAAGGCTGCTGCGGCGACTCGGCACGCCGGCTCGGCAACGAGTATCTGTTTGAAACCCTGGCCCAGACAAATGTCGAGGTTATGAACAATTACGGCGTGAAGAAAATCCTCGCCATCTGCCCGCACGGGTACAACATTATCAAAAATGAATATCCCCATTACGGCGGCAACTACGAGGTGGTGCACCACAGCGAATTTTTGCTTGACCTGATCAGGCAGGGAGCCATCAAGCTGAAGGGTTCCTCCGGCATGAAGGTCTGCTATCATGATTCATGCTTTCTCGGGCGCTACAATAACATCTACGATCAGCCGCGCGCTGTTCTGGAATCGGTCAGCGGCTTAACGCTGACCGAAATGGACCGCAGCCGCACGCGCAGCTTCTGCTGCGGGGCCGGCGGCGGCCGCATGTGGCTCGAGGAGGACACCGGCCAGCGCATTAACGAAATGCGCACCGACCAGGCACTTGAGAAAAACCCCGATGCCATCGCCACCGCCTGTCCCTTCTGTCTGACGATGATCGAAGACGGTGTCAAGGCGCGGGAAAAGGAAGAATCGGTAAAAAGTATGGATATTGCAGAAATCATATTAAACGCCATGGAGTAAATGCACATCATGAAAGCCAAAAACCTATTTAGCAAACCCGCACGTTTGGCAACAGGACTGCTGCTGGCGCTTTTGATCTCCGGCGGCGCGGCACCGGCGCTTTCTCAGTCGGTGGACGATTGCATGGAATGCCACATGGACCCTACGCTCACAAAAACTGACAAAGACGGCACGGTACACAGCCTGTATGTCGATAAGGAGCGCTACCTCAAAGACATTCACGGCGATATGGGCTATGAGTGCATTGACTGCCATGAAACGGCAACAGCAGACGGAAATCACCCCGCAGAGGGGCTGCCCGATGTAACGTGTGTAACTTGTCACGAGGAGGTTGCCGAAAATTATAATAAGAGCCCTCACGGCCAGCTGCTTGCACAAGGCAATGCCGATGCCCCTGAGTGCTATGACTGTCATACCATGCACGAGGTGCAGTACGCAGATCAGCCTGAATCATCAGTGCATCCGGACAACATCGCCGGCACCTGCGGCACGTGCCATAAAAACGAGGCTGCCCCGGACGTAGCTGTTTCCCTGAAGCGCTACCTTCAGGGAAAAGAACAATTCACCGCCGAGCAAACCATTTCCTCTGTGCTGTCGCTTTTTGCGGCCAGGGTAAAGGGGCATGGAAAAGTCGATATGGGCTGCGATTTCTCCACTCAGCGATGCATTGACTGCCATTATGAGGTTGCCGATCACGACCTTGAGAAGCAGGAGCGCGCCGTGTGTGCCAGCTGCCACGCAGAGGGAAGAGCTGACATCCTGTTCGGAAAAATTCACCGTCCCAATGTCATGACCAGCCCGCTCATGGTCGTCATGCTCATCGTGCTGTATCTTGCGGGCATAGCAGCACTGGTCCTTTTCTTTAAAGGCGGCGCACCCGCCCCCTCGCTGACAAAAGGAACGCAGGAAACGGAAAAAGCGAAAGAAACAGACAGCGGGCAGCAGGAATAAAATCCTGTCCTGTATATAAATTACCGGAATAACAAAAGCCCGGCACTCGCCGGGCTTTTGTTATTCATATTGACTTTTTTTTCACAAAAGTGGTATACTTACAATCTATTAGCGTACAAAAGAAAATGTCTGCCACAACTATCTCAAAATACGAAAACGGAGTGCAGCAGTCCGGAATAATTCCCATCATATAAAGATGTATCCCGGCATAATGTATGTTCCGACGCCGACCCGCCGCAGCAATACCTTCTCCGTATGACAGCAAACAGCTTACATAATGCGGAACGGGTTTCATAGTACAGCAACAACTGCAAAGCTAACGTAAATTAATTGAATGGAGGAATCATGAGCGACGTTATTCAGGAACTGATGGAAAAAGCCAGGAAGGCCCAGCAGGAAGTCGAGCACTGGCCGCAGGAGAAAGTTGATGAAATGGTACTTGCCGCCGCATGGGAGGCAATAAAGCCCGAGCACGCTGAAGAATGTGCAAAGATGGCAGTAAAAGAAACCAAAATGGGAGTCTATGAGGACAAGTACAACAAGCACCGCAATAAGGCTCTCGGCTGCCTCCGTGATATGGACGGTGTCAAAACCACCGGCGTCGTTGAAGAGTACAAAGACCTCGGCATTGCCAAAATTATGAAGCCGATGGGCGTTATCGCTGCTCCCGCCCCCTGCACCAATGCAACGGCAACCCCGGTATGCAAGTCGCTGTTTGCCCTGAAAACCAGAAACGCTATCATTTTCGCGCCCCATATGATCGCGCGCAGATGCTGCGCGCTCACGGTAAAATACATTCGCGCCGGCCTTGAAAAAGTCGGGGCCCCGGCAGATCTTGTTCAGGCAATGGAGCGCCCCTACATCGAGGATATCCAGGCGCTGATGAAGGCTGCTGATATTGTCATTTCAACCGGCGGCAAAGCATCCGTTCAGGCTGCCTACTCAAGCGGTAAGCCGTCGCTGGGCGTCGGAGCCGGCAACTCCGTTGCCATCATCGATGAAACCGCCGATCCTGCAGAAGCAGCAGACAAAATTTTCCGCTCAAAAACCTTTGATAACGCGACATCCTGCTCCGCGGAAAACTCTCTTGTCATACAGGAGTCCCAGTGGGACAAGATGATCGAGCAGCTCAAGGCCAAAGGCGGCTATCTGTGCAATGCCGAGGAAAAAGCTAAGCTCAAGGAAGCGCTCTGGCCTGACGGCGAGCATATGAACCAGAAAATTGTTGCCCGGCCGCCCGAAAAAATTGCTGAAATCGCCGGCATAAATCCCCCTGAGGGAACACGGTTTTTCATGGTGCTCGGTGATATGCCCTATGAAAGTGACAAATTTTCAGATGAAAAGCTGTCGGTTACCACAACGCTGTGGAAATACTCCGAATTCAGCGATGCAATAGATGCGGTCAAGCGCCTCCACTCTATTTGCGGCGAAGGTCACTGCGCCGCCATTCACACCACAAATAACGACCGGGTTATGGAACTCGGCGAACAGGCGCACGTAAGCCGCCTCATGGTCAACCAGCCGCAGTGCCTGGCAAACAGCGGCGCCTTCACCAACGGCATGCCCTTTACCATGACGCTTGCCTGCGGCACCTGGGGAGGCAACAGCTCCTCTGACAATATCACCTGGCGCCACATGGTAAACTACACCTGGATTTCCTGGCCGATAGCCGAAAACAAACCGGATGAAGACAAGTTATTCGGATCCTACTGGAATAAACACGGCAAGTAAGCTGAATTGAACAGCAAACAATATACTTTTGAACAAGGAGAGAGCCATGGAAAGACAAGAAGTTGCTCAAAAAATGGAATCCTTTCTCAAAAAAGCGCTCGCAAACAAAGATGCTGAGATCGACTACGATGCCAAGCTGATCGACCTCGGCCTGAACTCATCGGGAAAGCTTGAGTTTTTTACCATGATCGAGGATGAGTGGGACCTGATGTTTGACGAGGATGAGCGCGATGAGGTTGAAACGTTCAACGATGCCGTCGATCTGACGATCAAGATGATGAATGAATAAGCGCTGCAGCTGCTATGATCACAAAAAAAACCGGCCTTATACAGTATGTAAGGCCGGTTTTTTTTGAGCGGTACGTTTTATACGAACCCCGCGTTCGCCTGTCTACAGGGTTTCCAGGAAATCCTTCAGCGTGTCGGTGGTTTCAATGTTTTTCATTTTCATCTCGCGGTTGATTTTTCTCATCATGCCGCAGAGAACTTTTCCCGGACCGAGCTCAACCGCACGTTCAACGCCTTCTTTGAGCATCTTATCCATTTCTTCAATCCAGCGGACCGGATGGTTTACCTGCTGCGCCAGCAGCTTTTTCACCGCGTCCTTTGACGGATAGAAATCGGCCTCGACATTTGACAGAACCGGCACCTTGAGATCTGATACGGGAATCGGCTCCAGCGCTTCGGCCAGCTTATCTGCGGCGGGCTTCATCAGGCTGCTGTGAAACGGAGCGCTCACCGGCAGCATCACCGCGCGCTTTGCCCCTGCATCCTCCGATTTTTCAACGGCCCGCTTCACTGCATCAATATGTCCAGATATAACAATCTGACCCGGGCAGTTATAGTTTGCCGGGGCCAGCTCCTGTCCCTGAGCGCACTCGCTGCACAGCTTCTCAACCGCATCGGTGTCTAGTCCCAGAATGGCTGCCATGCCGCCCAGGCCGACCGGAACCGCATCCTGCATGAAGGTGCCGCGCTTGCGCACAATGCGCACCGCATCGGCAAAGTCAAGCGCGCCGGAGCACACAAGTGCGCTGAACTCGCCGAGGCTGTGACCCGCGGTCACTGCAGGTTCGAGATCGCTTTCCTGCTGCAGAACGCGCAGCGCCGCGACGCTGACCGTCAGAATCGCAGGCTGGGTGTTTTTGGTCAGCTTCAAATCATCTTCAGGTCCCTCGAAGCACAGCTTTGACAGGCTTTCACCAAGCGCATCGTCAGCCTCTGCAAACACCTCCTGAGCGACTGAAAAATTATCCGAGAGATCTTTACCCATACCGACATACTGGGACCCCTGTCCCGGAAAAAGAAAAGCCCATTTTGCCATTGTACCTAACCTCCAATCGTAGTTTTTTTAGTTACACATATCGGGCGCATCAGCGAATATAGTCATTGTTAAAAATTAAGTATAAAATAAACGTTAAGCGGGTGTCAACTCAAATAACAATATCGCTCATGCGGGCGTTTCTTGATCCTTCTCACAATTAACGTCTTATTAATATACCGGCAACAGGTGTTTAACATTAATGTGGTTAGATACATATACAGCGTTTCATAACGGCAACCTCCTCCCCAATTGCCCTCCCTCTACCGAAGGAGGGCAATGCCGTATTTTCCTGCCATACAATGCAGCTGGTGCATATGCTGTGGCTCAATGACCCAGGCATGGAATGAATAAAGGCTATCGCAACTTGCCATATACTGTTTGACGATTTGCAGGACCAGTTCGGCACCGGGGTCTCGGTACCCGATATCACGAAACGCGAAACGCGGATGTGGTTCTATTATGCGGCGACGCTTTTCATCGACGCCGGGTTTGAGGCGATCCACCTGGGACAGCTTGACTGGATTTCGGAAAATGACACCGACACGGCGCTCACCGCATCGCTTATCAGAAAAATCCGCTCATATGCGGATACAAACGCCCGCCGCAGCTGGGTATTTTTCGATGCGCATACCCATGGGCTGAAATGCGGCGATGAGCTGCTGCTTGATTTCCACGCCGCACCCCTGCGCCTTTTTCTGACGGCTGATTCTCCTGTCGGCGTAGACATTGCACCTGCCTGGCCCTCCGACCCGTCCTGCCCGCAAAGCATCTACGGCAGAAGCCTTGGGGGCATCAATCCGGGCGAATGGAGAACGGATGCAAACCCCTTTCTTGCGGAATTCGACCACGGATACAGCTACGGCTAAAAGCGCTTAACACCAATCAGGTGTTTGTTGACGGCATGGATGAAATAACCTGGTTTTCCGAACAACCATTGAGCGACCGGAATGCCGTTCTTGCATACCTGAATTACAGGGTTCCGGAAATAGACCCTGCAGGACATCTACAGCCGGCCGGCGTCCGCATGATATGGTGCAACCACACCGAACTATACCGACACCTGGTATTTCGCCTGTTCTGCAACAGAACACTTTCCCTGGGGATACGGCCAGCAGGAAACAATGAAAAGCATCTGGGAGTAAAAAACGGGGACCTTTATCTAAAGGAACACCGTTTTCCTATAACCGCTAAAACAGCCTCACACAAAGTCAACCATCTCAGCAGACTGCAACAACATCAATGCCTGCGCGCTGTTTTGAGATCATGTCTAATGACAGCTTCATGAGCGTTCAAATCGTCCTCACGCCCGGCACCCGACCCGGCAGGATACAGGCTATGCTGTACGTGCACGGCGTGAGACCGGTGAAGCTGCTTCTCAGAATGCTTTCCCCGCCCGTACAGCAGTCCGCCCATCAGGGCCGTAAACGGCGCAACCGTTACCAGGCCGAAGCTGCCGACAAACGTATTCAACACTTCAGCAGCAACATAATTCAGGTTAAATATATTCTGCAGCGGAATACCCTGCCCCATAAAATACATAAACATGGTCATATAGCTCCCGGAATAGGCAAGCAGAAGCGTCGTCGTCATGGTCCCGATGACCGCTCTGCCCACTGCCATTCCCGAGCCGATCAGCTGCAGGGGCGAAATATCAGGCTTCTGCTCGGCTATTTCATGCATCGATGCAGAAATATCCATTGCAAGATCCATAACCGCCCCTGAGCACGCAACAACAATACCCGCCAGAAAAATGCGCGTCAGGTCAAGATGGTAAAACCCGGAGTACAGAAGCTGTTCCGCAAACGGCCGCACCGCCCCGTGAACATTAAACCCGTGCTGAAACACCTGTGCAAGTATGCAGGTAAGCACCAGGCCGAGGAACGCACCCAGAAAGGTGACAAGCCCTTTACGGCTTAAGCCGCCTACGATAAAGCTTGTTGCAGCGGTCAACACCCCGACGACTCCCAGAGCAACCAAAACAGGATCATACCCTTTCAAAAAGCAGGGCATCATCACCTTCCAGACCATCAGAGCGGTGAAAACAAACGTAATAAGTGCTTTAAACCCCGTCCATCCCGCCACACCGATAAGCAGCAGGGCAAACAGTCCCATCAAAACAAGCTCGATTCTCAGGCGGTACGTGCCGCGGGCATGTGCCCATTTTATTTTTCCGTCCACCGCGGAAAACTCAAGCAGCACCGTCTGGCCGGCAGTGTACATTTCATCCAGCTCCATGGTGCTGGTGAGCTGGTTGACCGCCGTAATGCGCTTGCCTTTCCAGGGTCCGCTTAGTATTTCCACCTGCAGCTCCTGAAAGCCGGTTTTAACGATCAGGTGCTGAGATACCTCTGTGTTATCCACTGACACAATTTCTGCCCGCGCAAGATGTGAATTTTCATATTTTCGGTTCTCATAACCGGTGGGCACAAACACAAGAGCGACACACAGAAGTGACAGCAAAGCGGCAAATAATATATTTTTCTTTTTGCCGGGATCAATGGTATTCCATGCGGTTTTAATCATAAGCGGCCTGATTCCATATGCTCGATGTTTTCTGAAATGCATTCACCCGGATCGGTGATAATTAAATAAGCGTGCAGGCAGACCGGGACAGCCCGGTCTGCCTGCACGTACTCCACAGCTGCTGCTTAATTCAGGCTGAGGCCCATGCTTGCAGCCATTTTCTTTGCAATGTCGGTATTGTCATAAAAACCGTCAAAGTCCTCACCGCTCACGCCCTGCGCAAACACGGGAACGGGAACGCCGGTGTGAGAATAAGAGGTCCATGCAACTCCTGCCTTTTTGTTCAGAATATGGGTGCATGTCACGGTCAGCGGGTCATAGTATCCATAGAGCTCATAGGTGCGGATATCCGAGGGCCGGGCAGAATCGGGCATCATGCTCATCGTGAAGGCGCGCTTGAGATCCTGCAGCTCCCAGTTATTCACTGCAAGGCGCAGGGTCACTGATGCGTCATGATCGCCGGATTCGGCCTGCCGCTCCAGCATGCGGCGCTGCGCTCTGCTTAAAAACTCCAGCCCGAATGCTGCAGTAATATCATCCTTGAGGTCATTGAAGCTGTCGCCGGCAGCAATTGCATCTGCAAACACTTTTCCAAACTCAATGTATGACTGATTCTGACGGTTAACGATATCAAAATATGTCTCATAGGCGGTTCCGGCATAGCCGATGGTCATGCCGCCGCACTCGTGGTCGCCGGTTACAATAATCAGCGTTTCATCAGGATGATCATTGTAAAACTCAACCGCTTCTTTGATGGCGTCGTCAAAAGCGAGCGTATCGTCGATTGCGGAGCGGGCATCATTTGCATGGCATGCCCAGTCGATCTTGCCGCCTTCAACCATCATGAAAAAGCCGTTCGGGTTGTCAAGCAGCTCGATGCCTTTTTCGGTGAATTCTGCAAGGGAAATATGATCGGCCGGACGGTCCAGCTCATAGTACAGCGCCTTGCTGCCGTCAAGGGTGTGGTTGTACGCAATAACTTTACCGCTGGCCGGCGTCAGCGCCTGAAGGGAAACCCGGTCGGTTACAATCGTGTAGCCGTTTGCCGTTGCTGCGTCATAGACATTTCCCAGAGGGCCGTCGGGGCGCTTGACACCGCCGCCGCCGAAATAGTCAAAGCCGCTGTTTGCCAGCTCGTGGTCTATTTCATGGTACATGTTGCGGCTCGGCTGGTTTGCATAAAACACCGCCGGCGTTGCATGGTCGATGGAAACGCTGGAAACAATACCGACCTTCATGCCTGCGTCCTGGGCTGCCTTAGCTATACTTTTATAGGACACGGTCCCGTCGGCATTCATTGAAATAACACCTGACTTTGTTTTGTATCCGCAGGCAAGAGCGGTTCCGGCAGCGGCCGAATCGGTAATGTAGGAGTTTTCCGAAAAGGTAGTCGCCAGGCCATGAAACGGCATCTGGCTCATGGCGAGCTTTTCATGCATTCTGGTGTCAGGGTCGATCACTGATGCTGCATACACTTCAGCAGCATTCACCTGAACGGTCGCCATACCGTCCCCGATAAACAGGAACACATACTTTGCCTCCTGAGCGTACACGCACACTGCCGACAGTGCAAAAACAAGCACGCTGACTGTCATACTTTTCATGATAAACGCAATGCTTTTTCTGTTTTTCTGCATATTCATGTCCATTACCTCTCTATAAAAAATTAGTGTATTAATGTTGTCTGTTTAAAATGTATGCTCTGTAACATTCGGAACATGTTTCATCCGGTTATTCCTGGATGCAGGACGCGATATTGCTGCTGCCTGCCTGCACGATCGTGCTTACATTAAATGAGCCGCTCTGCATCTGGCTGCTGTTGTTCAGGTCGCCCATTTGCAGGGAAGCGCTGTAATTGTCGAAGCCGTCCTGAATAACCGATGCGGTATTGGCGTCTCCTGTTTGCAGAATTTCCGCACCGTAGCCGGCACCGGCGATGTCGCCATGATGCGTTCCCGTCTGGAAAATTTCAGCAATATTGCCGATCCCGTCCTGATATTCATGTGCGGTGTTGGCCAGGCCGGACTGGTTAATGTATGCCAGATTGCTGCTTCCGTACTGCTCCTGGCCGGCCAGGTTTTCCTCGCCTGCCTGATACATCTGTGCGATATTGTCATCGCCGTCCTGCAGCTGATCGGCGGTATTGAGCGTGCCGTCCTGCTGAATTTCGGCTATATTGTTATTCTGATATACCGCCTGCACGGCAGTGTTTTCCGAACCGGCCTGTTCAATAAATATTTCATTGCCGATCCCTTCCTGAATCTGCTCGGCAAACTGGAAATCGCCGCTCTGCACAGCAGTCGCGCTGTTGTATTCACCGGGTTGCTGCTGAAAAACCTCATTTCCTTCGCCTGTTTGTTCGACATATGCTTCGTTTCCGGTGCCGCTCTGAAACTGTTCGGCAAAGTTACCGGTCCCGTCCTGAGAAATGTCGGCAATGTTTTCCATTCCAGGCTGCACCTGAAATGCCTCATTCAATGTGCCGGTCTGTTGGATGTCCGCCTGGTTATATTCGCCTTCCTGCAGCCGGTCTGCAAAATTGGCTTCCCCGTCCTGGACAATACCGGCGCTGTTTGCAGTCCCCGGCTGGGTCTGATACGCCTGATTCTCATTGCCGTACTGCCCGGCAACAGCCTCATTTTCAGTACCTTCCTGCAGCTGATCGGCATAATTGCCATTGCCGCTCTGAACGATATCGGCAATGTTATCGCTGCCGGGCTGATACTGATAGGCTTCATTGCTCATACCGGGCTGATCAACATATGCCTCATTCCCGTTACCTTCCTGGGTCTGATCAGCATAGTTCTGATCACCGCCCTGTACCGCAACGGCACTGTTTTCGTCGCCGGTCTGATATTGATACAGTGTATTTTCGCTTCCCGATTGTTCGGCAAGAGCTTCATTGGCATTGCCTTCCTGAAGCTGGTCCGTAAAATTGGCATCGCCGACCTGTACAGCTTCAGCCACATTCCCATTCCCGGGCTGACTCTGATAGGCTTCATTCGCCAATCCTGTTTGTACGACATACGCCTCATTTGCTTCGCCGTCCTGCTCCTGAATCGCACTGTTTTCGTCGGCAGCTGCGCTGCCCCATGATGCGATAGCAAGCAGCAGGGCGAGCATAATGCTCATTGTTTTCTTCATAGGTGTGCTCCTTTTGTTTCTTTGCCTCAAGGTGTTGGTTTTTCTGCGCACAATACGCTACCGGTGACCAAAAACCATATAATTGCCGCTTCCGATCTGAGTGACCGAGCTTGAACAATGGCGGCCGCCGGAATGAATCTGCATGCTTATGTTTCCGCTTCCGATTTGCTCACACTGTGCATAGTGATCCCGGCTGTAGAGCTCCTGATCGGCTACGTTGGCGCTGCCCGACTGGATGATGCCGGCGCTGTGTGCCGTACCGTCAAGGTACTGGAAGGCCTCGTTATAATCGCCTTCTTGTGATATATCAGCGCTGTTCATCACACCGTACTGATACTGCAGGGCAGTGCTTCCGAACCCCTGCTGCTCAATCACGGCACTATTCCGGCTGCCGTCCTGAACCAGGTCGGCGCTGTGCAGCGTCCCCGACTGGATGAGATCCGCACTGTTGTGGTACCCATCCTGAATCAAGCTTACGGCATGACCGTCACCTGACTGCTCTGCGGCGGCACTGTTTGCCTGATCATACGGCGGCTGAACGCAACACATTCTGTCCGCACAAACAGGACTTTTCAGGCCGTTCAGGCTTAATACTGCGCCGATCAGGACCAACAGGATTCTCCTATGCACTCCTCATCACCCCCTTTCTTATTTGTGATTGTTATCACAGTCTGTTACCGATCCCTGTATAGAACCAAAAAAATATGATAATTTCTCTTTTCATAAAGCACCGCCGGGATGCACCACGTTGCCATCACGGTCAAACTGCAACTCCTTTTCACAGCCGCTTCGCTCCTTCAGATAGCGCTGGATGACCGGCGACTGAAAATCCTCAGGGTTTCCAAGCTCCCAGGACTTGTTCTCGATACCCTCAATAATCATGCCTATGACCGCTTTCTCGATTGCTTCTAAAACACACATCTGTGTCGGCTCGTTGGTGCTCAGGCCTGTTTCAATCTCGAGCAGCCGCTTATAGGAGACAAAGCGATACACACCGAAATCGACCTCACGGGAAAGGATGGTCTTGTTCGTCGATACCGTATTGATGATTCTTCCGTTTTTAATCGATACGCCCCGCAGATAGATGGTCACTTTGTCTTTTCTGATCTGGCCGGAGCCGCCGATGCCGAAGTAGCGCGCTCCGAGCCCGCCGGTTACTATATTGGTTTCATATGCGATGATGCCACCTTCAAAGGCAACAGATGCGTACAGCAGGGGAGGAAGGTCGGGCAGATTTTCTTTGTGACCGTGATTGTTGTTGTGGTTCTCCCTGGTTCCCCGAATTATTTTCCGCTCAGTCAGCAGATTGGCCAGCCCTTCACGCTCAACAGGGATGAACCAGCCTGAATCCTCAAGCGCCTTAACAAGCATGGAGGTCGCTCCCTGTGTGACTGCCGTTGAAAAGGTGGTTGCATTGGGATTGGGCTTGTACTGGCCTGTCTGATCGCGGAATTTATAGACCGCCACTACAATTTTTTGTTTCGGGGGAGGCAGTGATATCAGATCGTTATGCACGGCTGTCTTATAGCCGATTTTTGCCGGTGTGGTCATAACCGCGTTTCGGGCCATGCCGCTGCACCCGCTCACCATAATAACCCCGGCCACGAATAGACATGCGATTGTGGTGTTCCGGATCTTCATTGTTCCTCCCGTATCAATACGGCGAATCTATCACCGCCGAGTTTCCGTCACCGTACTGGTAAACGTCTATGTTTATGGTTATTTCATCCGTATACAGGTCTGAGCCGTACGTGCCGAAATCCGCTGTGCTCTGGGAGAAATCCTGATCGAATATGGCATCGAGTATCTCCCGCTCTGTCCTGCTTGCCGCGCGACGGATGATATCCTCTGTCATTCGCTGGAGCGCGGTTTTCGGCTCACGGCTGTACCTGCCCCTGCTGTCGGCAAATTTATTCTGGGCCTGGGCCTGCCCCAGCATCCACGACCCGTTGAGCGGGTTTCCCCCGAACGACGGGTTTACCGGGCTGTATACCAGTTCTGTGGCAAACGATGCTGTGCTCAGCAGCACCCCGACTGCCAAAAACGACAGTGTCCATAACAGCCTTTTCATGTTGCCCTCCTTTATTTCTCGTTGCCTATATACCGCTTGCACCCAAATCTTCATCAAGCAGCTTGTTCTGATACAGAAATTCAGTGAGCAGATAGCGCCTGACAGCGGCTGCGGCCTCTGCTGAAGCCTGTTCTATCTCCGCACTCCGGGGCTGAAGCACTTTCTGATACACCCTCTTTTCATTAACGCTTATCCATATCCAGCTGCCCCACTGGGCGCTTGCCCGCTCAGCGATCACAATCGTATAATCCTCGACGCCGTCTTTCTGCGGGGGCTGCCAGAACAGTGAAAAATTCCGGTAAAACTCATGGCCGATGCGTGTCTGTGTGTTATCGATTAACAGCCCGTCTATTTCGGTGTCTGCAGCCTGGATTGCCTGCACCGTAACAAATAAACATATGATACAGACCGTTATAAATATCTGCTTCCGATGACTGATCACGCCGTATCCCGCTGTGTACTCATGTGTCATGTTTATGAAAACACCTTGAAATATCATTTTTGAGATGCTTAAATGTAAAAAGCCGTGCCCGGTTCGTACTGCAGGCATACCTGTACTGCGCATTACGGGCTTCGGTCTCCCGGTCCGGCAGGAAACGGTTGGCGCCAGGTCCTGTCGGGCCTTTTTTTATTTTTGTTTCTTCTTTTTTTAACTGAAAATTAATTAATTTATCGGAACTATAACCAAAAAAAAGCACGGTTGTGACCTGATCTGACACACCTGTCTGGTACTATTTTCTCCAGAAAGGAGGAAATAGTTATGAATATCGATCAATTAAGACAGCGTTTTCCAACAGAGCAGGCATGTCGTGAGTTTTTTGAACAGGTCATATGGCACCAGGGCAGAATATGCCCTCACTGTAAGAGTGAAAAATCTATTGCTATTACGGGCAAAAGCGCTCGGTCAGGGTTATATCAATGCAGCCGCTGTAAGCGCCAGTTTACCGTAACAACCAAAACACCGCTGCACAGTACGAAACTGTGTCTGTGGAAATGGCTTTTAGCCATGTATTATATGATCAATTCCAGCAAAGGGGTATCATCAGTGTTCCTTGCAAAATGGATCGGCGTCTCCCAGAAAACTGCATGGAAACTCTGCCATGCGATACGGGAGATGATGCAGCCGGCTTCCGGTGACGCCACCCTGCTGACTGGTATAGTTGAACTGGACGAAAAATATCTCGGCGGCAAACCCCGTTATCAACAGGGGGTAATACACCCCCGGGGCAAAGCCACCAAAAAACAAGCTGTTTTTGTTGCCGTACAGCGCCACGGCCCGGTGCATTCATCGCTTATTGACAGTGATAAAATAATCGATCTTAAACCGGCGGTACAAAGCGTTGTACACACATCGGCACATTTGATGACCGATCACAATGTAGCCTACCAACATATCGGCACCCATTATGCCTCCCACGGCTGGGTTAACCATAGTGAAAAAGAATATGCCAGGGGCACCATTCATAATAATACCGCAGAATCATTCAGCTCCCTTCTGGAGCGGGCTAAATTCGGTGTGTTTCATTTTTTAAGCAAAAAACATTTGCAGCGTTACCTGAACGAAATCGGTTTCAGGTGGAATAATCGGGTCCCGGTGACAAAAATGACCTCCAAGGGCAAAGAAAAGACAATTATGAAGCCTTTACCCGTTATTGATATGATACAAACTGTTTTGCAGAATGCTTTTGGCAGACAACTGCGTCGTTCTCAAAAAGGCGGCTTTTATGTTCTGCATCCATGCGTTGCCTGAAACTTTTTTTGGGTTATAGAACCGTAATTTATATGGCCCGTTTATCGATACGGTTTAATATGCACATTACAATAAAAAAGCCGTGCCCGGTTCGTACTGCAGGCATACCTGTACTGCGCAT
Organism: uncultured Thermodesulfobacteriota bacterium; assembly: GCA_964621615.1. Taxonomy (GTDB): domain Bacteria; phylum Desulfobacterota; class WTBG01; order CAIYCZ01; family CAIRTM01; genus CAZUMW01. The sequence continues at coordinate 18,774 of CAZUMW010000023.1, read as the reverse complement.
CACGGGTTTCGGTCTCCCGGTCCGGCAGGAAACGGTTGGCGCCAGGTCCTGTCGGGCCTCACTTTTATTATAAAAACAAAAAGCCGGACTCCCTTCCTCAGGCAGCCCGGCTTTCCCCTCGCACTATACCCCGCGTGGATCCGTAACTTTCCGCCCCCCGGTTACCCGGGGTTCGGCTTTTTCTGAGCGATTGAATAATTCAGTAGTGTCGTTGATCATGAATGTACGGCCTTCCCTTTAAGGCAAAATAAATGGCTCATTAAATTATGGTTAAGCGATTTTTTTCCACAGAGGGACTCCGGTACTCGTGGGTGACGTATAGTAAGCGCCGGGCAACTAAACAACAGGCAGCCCGAAGTGCGCACTGAAGAAAAGCATGTTTATTATCTGAACACCAGGCAAATAATATGCATCAATTGCTGTGATTCTTCTATTTTTTCACCCCGGGCACGTTGACATATCATAGCTCCCACACTACTGTATGAACACATACTAATCAAATTTTCTACAAGGAGGCAGCCTTTATGTTTGCACGCTTTCACCATTGTTCTCTTCTTGTCCTTATCCCGGCAATAATGTGCACTGCGGTGGGGGTACAGAAAAGTTACGCCTACACTATGGATTCAGCCACTACCTCGAAGCTGCAGGCTGCTATTGCCAAAGTCCGCGAAGAGTTGAATATTCCAGCCGTATCCGCCGCGTTTATCACCGCTGACAATGCAACCTGGGCAGGCGCGACCGGCTATGCCGACACGGAAAACCAAATTGAAGCTGACAACAGCACGCTGTTCAGCATCGGCAGCGACACCAAAACGTTTATAGCCGTACTCACCCTGAAGCTGGTTTCCGAAGGAATCCTGTCCCTTGATGACACCATCGGCGACTGGCTGACCGACCTGCCGGCACCTGCGTCACGAAGAATAGATGATTCGATCACCCTCCGGCAACTTTTAAATCACACCAGCGGCGTTGCGAGCTACACCGACAGGCTTATGTTGTGGATTTTGTTGTACACATTTCCCGAATACACCTGGAATCACGATCAGGTCCTTCGCCTTGTAGGCCGGCCCTATTTTGCTCCCGGAGCATCCTGGCAATATTCAAATACTAATTACTATCTTGTGGGAATGATGATCGAAGCGGCAACCGGTTCCCCGGTATCCGCCGTGCTGGGTCAGAAGGTTCTGAATCCCCTGGAACTTGACCGGGTCTATTTTGAAGGGGAGAAAACCGTCCCGGACGGTTTTGCCTATGGATATAACGTTAAAAACGGTAAAGCGGCAATTGATACCCTGTCGGTTAAGCGCGCCGGCAATTACAGCGTTGCATGGACCTCAGGCGCCCTTGTCTCAACTGCCGAAAATGTTGCCAGATTTACCCACACTGTTTTTGAGGGCAATGCCCTGTCGGAAGCATCACGCACAGAAATGCTCGATTTTGTATCAACAGGAACAGGAGACAACGGCTACGGGCTGGGCATTTCCAAAATCACCGATGAAGATTATGGAATGCTGTGGCTTCACAACGGTGCTCAGCGCGGATATGCCGCAAGACTGCTGTATGTTCCGGCGAGCGGCACCAGCATTGCGGTACTGATAAACATGAATATCTCAGACACAACAGAACTCGATGCACTGTCGGATGCGCTGCTGTCGGCAGTTGAATAGAGATAAATGCTGCGGCGGTCTGTGTATGCAGACAGCGTGAACGGTAATGCAAACAAATAATTCACAAATGATAGCCCACTACTATGCTGATATACATGACATACGCATGCATTATGCGGCTGCAGGGTCCGGCCCTGTGCTGCTGTTTCTTCATGGATTTCCGGAATACTGGGGCGTCTGGAAGAAACAGCTCACAGAGCTCCGGAATGATTTCCATTGTGTCGCACCGGACCTGCGGGGATATAACGGAACGGAAAAGCCCGATGAAGTGACGAAATACCACATTTCCTATCTTGTCGAAGACATTCGCCAATTGACTGATCATCTGGGAGATAAACCTGTATCTATTGTAGCTCAGGACTGGGGCGCACAGGTCGCCTGGTCTTTTGTGTTGAGATATCCCGAATACATTCATCGATTCATAACTATAAACGCTACGCACCCTGCGCTGTTTAACAAAGCGTTAGAGACTGATCCCGCACAACAAGAGGCAAGCCAGTACATGCTGAAACTGCGCAGCCCTGATGCAGAACAGTTGCTCACCGGCAATAACTGTCAATGGCTCAGGAATGAAATAATAGATACATTACAGAAAAAAGGTTCTTTGAGCGAAAATGAGGCAGAAGAATGGGTTGCCGTGTGGCGCCAGCCCGGCACGATTACCGGAGGATTAAATTATTATCGTGCCTCTCACGAGGGGCCACCGGACGGCATATGCAGCACAAAAGGCAGCAACTTAATTGACGACCTCGATCCGGAACAGCTCCGGGTCGATGTGCCCGTTCTGCTGATTTATTGTGAACAGGACAAATATCGCACGCCGGGCACTATTACCGGTATAGAACGCTATGTTCCCCATATTCGCATAATCAGGGTGCCTGATGCCACGCACTGGTTTACCATAGAAAAACCGGAGTTGCTTACACGGTATATTCGTGAATTTATACAATAACACCGGCTTTCTGTTTTTCTTTTGCATATTGGCCTGCCGACGCCTAACCCGGGCGAACTCGCTATCCCGCTGCAGCAAAACAAAAAACAATAAAATTCCTGATACGTTCCCGCAAACGCTTTTAACTCCCGATTGATAACATGCATACTGAAACCTCGCCTGCAGACCATGCTTTGATTCTGCATCGGTGAAAAATACTTCACGCCGCACCGAATAAGACCAGAGCATATACCCGGTCGGAGGCAGGTCCTGCCGGCCAGTTCAAAATCTATTATACTATTATATAATGCTTTTTATATGATTATCTATTAATTCACCTTGCTGCACCCCTGAAATGCTCACTTTTTTCCTGCAATCTGCCGATAGGTATAGAACCATCAGTATGGCCGGACCTGCAGTCATACAGGTTGAGGTTTTCTGTTTAGACGCACTTTAACCAGCGAAACTATCCCGGCACACAATAAATTATCTAACATGATTGGATTAAACATGACACAACAACAGCCATTACACCCAACCGCACGCCTGTTTGTTCTCGTCTGTGCACTGCTTATCATCGCAGCCGCAGGGCCCGCAGCAGCCTACAACACCTATGGCTCCTCCTGGGCTGACAACAGCACTGATTATAGTGTATTGAAATATCATACCCCAGTACTTGTTCCTGTTCCTATCGGTAGTGAAACGATTACCGCCGTGTACCGGGCAGCCGCCAAATGGAACGCCGTTCCGGCCAGCGACTATGCACTGGCAATCACCGAAACAAATTCTGAAGAATTTTCCTATGGTCCACACCCAGGTGGCTCTAACCATAATGATGGGTGGAACACCGTCGGCTTTGATTATGAAGATGTTGGTGGACCCCCGGTCATCATATACATGATCAGCACCACCGCAGGCATCACGGAAGCGGATATCGTATTTAATTTACAACGCTGTCTCAGCGCTGTTTCGTCGACCGGCTGTTACGAGGTGGAGCCGCTTGCCCTGTATGCGTTCGGGGTTGCCGCCGGCCTGACACACAGCTATGAAAGCGACGCCATCATGACGGTCACCTACACCCGATCCACAGATACAACCTATCCCATCACCCTCACCAACGATGACATGCAGGGCCTGGTATCCATCTATCCCAGGCGATACACAGCAGCCGGCAGCGATGTGCGCAGCACACCGGGGCTTGCCGCCGGCGACATGAATGCTGCCGTTACCACCGTTACCTACACAGCTGCCCCAATTGCTGATCAGCCGCTTGACGCCGGCAGCGGCGAAATCACGGTGCAGCTTGACGGCAGAGACGATCTTGTGTACGTCGACACCAAGGGCTATGTGTACTACACCGCAGACCTTAAAAACTGGGACAAAATCGGTGCCAACAAATTTACCGACATAGCGGCAGGCGATGTCGATTCGGACGGCTATGATGACGACCTTGCCGGCATCAACCTGAACTCATTCATGCTCTACACTACCGACAAATCAAACTGGACAAAAATCGGCTCAAACAAGTTCTCAAAACTGGCCTTCGCCGACATCGGTAACATTGACGGCTACCGCGATGATCTGGCCGGCATCAACCTCAACCAGTACATCCTGTACTCAAGCGACACCACCAACTGGAATAAAATCGGCTCAAACAAGTTCAGCTCGCTGCTGTCCGGTGATGTGGACGGCGACGGCTACACCGATGATCTGGCCGGCATTAACCTCAACCAGTACATGCTCTACACAACCGACACCGGCAACTGGAACAAAATCGGTGCCAACAAGTTCACCAAAATGGCTTATTTCGATTATGACAAAGACGGTAAAAACGATGAAATCATCGGGCTCAACCTGAACCAGTACATCCTGTACTCAAGCGACACCACCAACTGGAATAAAATCGGCTCAAACAAGTTCAGCGCAATGGCCGTGGGAGACCTGGACCGGGACGGCTATGCAGACGATATCGCCGCCATCAATGTGAACCGCTATCTGCTATACACAACCGACAACACCAACTGGACAAAGATCGGCACCAATCAATTCAACAGCCTCACCGTGCTCGACCTGGATGATGACGGCTACGAGGACGATATCGCCGCCGTCAATCAGAACAATCATGTCATGTACACAACCGACCTGAACAGCTGGACCCAGATCACGAAACCGTAATCAGCTTCACACTTTTCTGATTATCGATACACTATGCAAAATCGCCCGCTCCGGTAACCGGGGCGGGCGTTCGTGTGTCCTCCGTTGAAAATATGTTCCTGAATAATGCAGCCGGTCTTTGTTCATTGTGGACAGGCAGGTCCTGCTGCTGCGACCACCATACCGGCAATACCGACCACCCTATCCCTGTCACGGGCAGGTCCTGCTGATAAACGATGTTTCAGAAAACACTCTAATTACAAAAAGCAACGGTTCTGGTAGCCATAAACCCGTAGGTCAGCAGCAGCGGATTCAATGCCCCTCCTGCAAACTCCTCAGGGGATGTCGCCCACACCTTCATGAAATCGTCATATGATACGCGCTGCACCCCCTTCTTGAGCGGGTCATAGTATTGCAGCGATTTCGTCGCGTCATTGAATCCCGAAATAACAACCCAGTGTGTGGCCGGCGCCTTGATTTTCTGATCGGCTATTTTTATGGTATAGGTGCTGTCGGGAATGGCAACGAGGGCAGCCACCGGCTTTTTCTGCCGCAGCAGGTTTTTAATGACATCCAGCTGCACATCGGTCATCCACCAGCTCTTCGGGTGCCAGCGGCGAAGAATCTGCTGCAGCGTCGGCGGCAGCGTATAGGGGCCCTTGTCGGAATCATACTGCAGCGTGGTCAGCTTCCGCTGCTTTCTGAGATTGTCATATGACACCTCATAGTTATTGTATTTGAGCAGACGCGCCGCCGTGTGCAGCCCGCAGCTCCATCCGTCGTGCTGTTTTGAAACAAAGGGAAGCGTCAGTGAAACAATTTTCTTGTTTGTATTGACCCCTTTGCCGGTGGCCAGATCATTTTTCAGCTGCTCGCGCTCCTCGATTGCAGCCTGTGACGTTTCAGCCAGTGCCTGCAGGCTGTTGCGCAGCTCCTCTGCGCGGTCCCGGCGATCCTGGCGGCGCTCCTGCCGTTTCTGCTGCCGCTCTTCCATTCGCTGTTTGAAAAGCGGCTTGCGGCCGGTATCCTCCTGAGCCGACAGAACGACGGCTGGCCACACTGACAGAGCATACAAAACCATTGTAACAACGAGCATACGATGCGTTTTCATAGTCACCCTCCCTCTGTTTACGTTGGTTGATACAATCCGTAGTTACGGTGAGCATTGTTTTATGTTCCATCATAATCACCGTTGACGTAGTATCAAGCCCTACGCCTTTCGGAGTTTCCCTCGGTCAACTTTATCGTTCTTTGGATATTTACACTGTTACGGAGGTAAAGCCTGCGACTGCCTCAGGCTCCCTTGTTCCCCTCTTTGGAAAAGAGGGGTTAGGGGAGATTTTTTACGCATTATCGCCGGACACGCTTCGCTTTGTCCAAGCCTACGACTCTCATTCGTTCGAAATGACGCCGGTGCTATCGTTACACAGCCTCTAAACCGTGGGATGACGGTTTGTGCTGAACTGTTGACCGTTTTGTCATTGCCCAGCTCCGTCCGGGCAATCCAGTACTATTTTTCAGTATCAAAATGCACACAAAATCATTAGAATCCCGCATATGTCAAACTCTGTGAGCCCTCCTCTGAGCCTTAGGTTTGCCCATGATTATTATGACACAGCCTCTTATCCCGGGTGAGTCAGAATTGGTTTTGAAGCGGTTAAAAAATAGCATTGTGATATTTCCTGCGCGAGACAGCCTCCCCTCATGCGGCAGCTTTCGGAAGCCGGACCGTTACCGCTGTTCCCTTCCCGGCTGTGCTGTGCACTGCAACGGTCCCCGAATGTGCCTCAATGATCGATTTTGCCAGCGGCAGCCCCAGACCGCTGCCGATAACCATGCGTGTTTGAGGGGAGCGTATGCGAACAAATTTATCGAAAATGCGCGGCAGGTCCTGATCTGCAATGCCCACTCCGGTGTCAGCAACGGTAACCGACACCTCACCGCCCTGAGTGCGGGCCCTTACGGTAATTGCACCGCCATCGCGGTTATAGTGTATTGCATTGCTGACAAGATTTGAAAAAACAATTTCCAGGCTCCGGCGATCAGCCAGAACAGAACCGGTTTTCACCGACACCCTGTTTTTAATCGAAATGTTTCTGCTTTCAGCCTCTTCGCTGTAAAGATCAATTGCGTCCTGAAGAATCTTTTTCAGCGCTACCGGTTTACGGTTCTGCACAAATTGCCCGGCTTCAATGCAGGATAAATCAAGCAGATTTTTCACCATACCGCCAAGGCCGCCAAGCCGGCGCTGAACACGGCTGAGAATCCGCTGCTGGTCTTCGGTGACCGCACCTGCACATCCGTCCAAAAGCGTGAAAATCTGCTGCTGAATTGTCGTAAGGGGGGATCGCAGCTCGTGTGATACCAGATCGATAAAATCCTGCAGATGCTTTTTTTTCTCCTCCTGAAGGCGGGCTGCCTCCTGCATCAGGCTCAGCCGGTCAACAGCTCTTCCGACCACAATGCGAAGCTGATCGGGGGTAAACGGCTTGGCGATAAAATCATAGGCCCCTGCCTTCATCGCCTCAACGGCGTTCTCAATGGTCGCATAACCGGTAATAACGATAACGGCTGTATCAGGATAGTTCTTTCTGACATGCTGCAGGACCTCCATGCCGCTGATGCCGGGCATCATAAGATCAAGCAACAGGATGTAGTATGCTTTTTCCGCCATTCGGCCAAGCCCCTCTGTCCCGTTTACAGCTGCCGCCGCCTGCCAGCCTTCCTTCTCAAGAATACGAACGGCACCCTCCCGGATAGTGTTCTCGTCATCAACGACCAGTATCGCAATATCGGAGGCTTTCATAAAGGGCACCTCTTGTCTGCATACCGCAGGACCACCGTCTGTAAAACATCGGTTGCGCTCAAAAACCGGTCAGACAGCAACCCGCTTCTAGGTTAGCAGCGCTTCAACCCGGCTTACCAGCTCATCAGGCGCAACCGGCTTGTCAATGTAATCATCCGCTTCCGTCTCCATGCCGTTACGCATAGTATAGGTGCCGCTCGGGATCTGTGATACAACAGCGGTCAAAAGCAGAACGGGGATCGTTCTGCAGCAGAGGTCTGCCTTCAGCTCTTTGCACACCGAGTAGCCGTCTTTGCCCGGCATCATGACATCCAGAATAATGGCATCCGGTTTTTGTTCCCGGGCTGTTATTATCCCCTCCTCTCCGCTGTAGGCGACAAGCATCTCATGCTTTTTTTCTGCCATCAGGCGGCAGACCGAATCCACCAGATCGGGGTCATCATCGATAATAAGTATCCGTGACACGGCACACCTCCTTTCACGACAATTTTGTTAATGCAGAAGATCAACCTTCTGCAGCTTCCGTTTTTTTGACTTTCAGTCTGCCTGCGCCAGCACAGGGAAGCACAATGGTAAATACCGTGCCGGTGCCGACCGAACTTTCCGCTTCGATGCTTCCATGGTGACTTTGAATAATACCGTAGGAGGTGCTGAGGCCCAGGCCGGTTCCCCTGCCGATTTCTTTCGTAGTGAAAAACGGGTCGAAGATTTTCGGGCGGGCTTCAGCAGGAATGCCTGCACCGGTGTCGGCAAAGGTAGTAACAACAGACGTGCCGGAAGCGCTCTTCCCCGTTGTAATGGTCAGCTGTCCGTGCTCCTCCTGCATTGCCTCGGCGGCATTAACCATAATATTCATAAACACCTGCTTAAGCTGATTGGGGTTCCCGGACACAGGAGGCAGCCCGTCGGCAAGGTTCTTTGTGATGGTGATGTTATGAAAAAGCACCTGCCGCTCCAGAAAAAAAAGGCCCTCAATAATTGCGCGGTTAATATCGAGCGGCTCAAAGCCGGCCTCTGTCTGTCTGCCGAATTCCAGCAGGCTGGTGACAATTTCTTTGCATCGGGCGGTTTCATCAACAATTTTTCTCAGATCACCGGCATGGCGATCGCCTGCAGCCTCACACTCCTCCAGCATCAGGTTTGCATATATAAGAATTCCTCCAAGCGGATTGTTGATCTCATGGGCAACACCGGCTGCCAGATGACCAAGAGAAGCCATTTTCTCAGACTGCATCAGCCTGAGCTGCGCTTCCTGAAGCTCGTTCTCCATTTTCAGCTTCTCGCGCAGATCGGTAAAAATGCCGAGCGTGGCAATTTCCTGTTCGTCTTTATATACGATCGATGCCGAAAGGCTCACAGGGATTTCCTTTCCGTCTTTCCGGCGAAAGTTAAGGCGCAGGTTCTCAAGCTTCCCCCGCCCGCCGTACCCGTCGCTCCGGAGCTTGTGCATAATGCCCTTTGCAGTTGCCATGTCGTAAAACCGGGTAATATGAAACCGGCCTATCACTTCCTCCGCCCGGTACCCCATAACCTTTTCCGCTGCCTTGTTGAAAAACACAATAATTCCTTTTCTGTCTGCTGCGACGATGCAGTCGACAGAGCTTTCCAGCAGGCTCACCAGAAAGCCTACCTTTTCCTTGAGCTCATGCTCGATTGCAAGCCGCTCTGAAATATCGATTACCAGCCCCTGATAGCCGGTTACCCTGCCGCGCTTATTTTTTCGCGCCTGAGCAGTGAGCAGCACCGGTATCTTCAGGCCCTTTCTATTTTTAAACGCGATGTCATATTTACTTACCATACCGTCCCGCTCCAGCACATGCTGCAGGCGCACGGCTTCTTCAGGGTCTGCGTACAGCTCACGGTCGATATCCAGACGCAGAAGCTGCTTTCTATGTGTATAGCCCAGTATCTGTACAAGTGCCGGGTTACACTCAGTAACCCGTGCGCTGTCGATGCAGATATCAAGAACACCAACCTCTGCCATGTGAGCACACCCGCGGAAAATGTCGGCTGAATTTTCCGAAGAAAAAACAATAGAATTTTGATTAACAGCTTTATTTTTCATTATTTTCAACAATATACCTGCATATATTTTGGCAATTATCAGTAGTGTCCAAAATAACTTACGAAGCCGCTTCGGGCGGGTCTCTGCAAAGCCCCCGCAACAATTTCAGAAGGTTATGCAGCGGCATGTGCCGTTATATTTCAGTACACACACGGCCCTGCGGACGGTGCTGCCCGGGACAACCCCTGCACAATGCCTGCTGCGTAGTTACACGCAGCAGCATCGGGCCGTCCATGAAGTGAGGTTTTATGTGGCGGCGGCTGCGCAGAGCCCCGCCCGAACCGGCTTTTGTTCAATGCTTTCATTTGTTTTGGACACGTTTGGGCAATTATAAAAACTCACATACAGTCACCTTTATATTTACAATTACAGTATAGGATACATTTTCAATTAATAAACAAGATGCTGGCGGAAAAACAAATACCGGGACGCACAGTCCTGTTTTTTAAAAAAAGCGGGATTTTCCCTGGCTGGCCTCTGATGAATTGAAAAAAGCTCACTCATTGCCCGGTGTCAATCCGGGCAATACAGTAATTGTGGGGTAAGAAAAACGCCGAACACGTGCCAGATACCCCGGACAAGGGGCTGTATAGTGATGAGGTTTTGCAGCCGCACGGTAGCCGCAGGCTTTATCCTGCGTAAATTCTTCAAATAACCTAAGCTCACAAACGCAGGCAAAAGCCTGCGGCTGCCGGGATATCTGTGAATTACGACACCGCCTCCGCTGGATGCTGCGGCAAGCCTGCAAAAAATAATATCCCGCCGCATATCTCATACTAGGTGCCGGGTTCCTCCCGGTCCAGAACCCATCGCTTTATGACGGCAAAAACCGCATCGCGCTTGATTGGCTTGCTGATGTAATCGTTCATGCCGGCTTCAAGGCACTTCTCACGGTCGCCCTTCATGGCATCGGCAGTCATGGCCACAATGGGGAGAGATTGCATGCCGCGCTGCCTGATCAGGGCCGCCGCCTGCAGCCCGTCCATCTGCGGCATGTGCACATCCATGAAAACAAGATCATGCTCAGGTGCTTCTGTGGCAATGCGGACGGCCTCCAGTCCATTCTCAGCGACCGTTACCCGGTAGCCTGCTTTTTCAAGCATAGTACGCGCAAGCTTCTGGTTGACTGGATTATCTTCCGCAAGAAGCACCGACACTGACTGCTTAGCCTCCTCGCGCAGCGAATGCTGCGTGACAAGAGGCTCATTATCGCCTGCCTGTTCGATGCCGGCCCCGATGAGGCTCATTATCATACGGAACAATTTGATGCGGTTTACAGGCTTTGGCAGGTATCCATTAAAGCCGGCCTCCCGGCACTGGCTGGCATTGCGCTCAAAGGTCGAAGAAAACGCTATAAGCGGCATAGCACAGCCCTCGTCACGAAGCCGCCGGGCAATATCATAGCCGCTTGTCTCCGGCATCTGTATATCGAGGATACCCAGCGCAAACGGATCTGCAGACCGCTGAGCTGCGCGAATCGCATCAAATGTTTTCTCTGCTGTGTCGCAGGCAACAGGGCGCATTCCCGCTCCCGAAAGCATTGTGCTCATAACATCAAGGTTCGTTCTGTTGTCATCGACCAGCAGTATTTTCTTATCCGTAATCTCCGCCTGCCGGAAGCACCGCTTCGGAGCATCAAGAGCCTTGGCAAGCCGTGCGGTAAAATGGAATGTACTGCCAGCTCCCTGGCTGCTTTCCGCCCATACGTCACCGCTCATGAGCAGAGCGATTTTTCTGCATATTGCAAGCCCAAGGCCGGTGCCGCCGTACTGCCGGGTAATCGAGCCGTCAGCCTGCTGAAACGGCTCAAAAATTTCTTTGAGCTTATTGTCCGGTATGCCTATACCGGTATCGCGCACCCGGGCATGAACCAGAACAGTGTCCCGCACATCCTCGTCAACTGAAAGCGCCAGCTCTATTTCGCCCCTGGCAGTGAATTTTGCCGCATTTCCCAGAAGGTTTGTCAGTACCTGCTTGAAGCGGTTCGGGTCTCCGACAACGCGGGCGGGAAGTTGATCGTCAATCCGGCACAGTATCTCAATAGGCCTGTCTGCGATTCGCGGCCGTATAAGCTCACACACATCATAGGCCTGCAGCTCCATGTCAAAATCCATAGCGGCGAAATCTATTTTTCCGGCCTCTATTTTGGAAAAATCAAGAAGATCGTTGATAAGCGTGAGCAACGCCTCGCCGCTGCGCTTGATCGTCATGGCATAGTCGCGCTGCTCGTCGCTCAGCGATGTTTCAAGAAGAATATCGGTAAAGCCGATAACGCCGTTCATGGGGGTTCTGATTTCGTGGCTCATGTTGGCAAGAAACTGGCTTTTTGATCGGCTGGCCTCCTCAGCCCGAAAAACAGCCTCCTTGAGCTGCTGCTCCGTCTGAATGCGGCCGGTGCTGTCACGGGCTATGACAACCGAACCCCGTCGATCCCCATCTTTGTCTTGCAGAACCGACATGGTTACGGCGACCGGTATTACCGTCCCGCATTTGCGGACAAAGTGTGTTTCCCAATTGCTGACAACCCCCGCTTCATACAGCTCAGTCGGCTTTACAGCTGCCTGTATTACATAGGCTTCATCAACGTCCAGCACACCTCCCCAGGTTGTGTCATATCTGCCTTCCTGGAGAGGGACAAACTCGGTAATATGCCTGCCGGCAACCTCTTCGGCCGAAAAACCAAGCATGCTGCAGAACGCATGATTTGCCTGCACAATATTTCCGCTGATGTCGCATATCACGATTGCATCTGCCGAGTGCGTGAGCACATTTTCGAAATTCTGCTGCGCCTGCCACATTTTTTCCGCAATGCTTGCCGATGCCGCCCCGCTTTCGGCGTCGGAACGCATGGGCTCAAAAAGCGCAGCAACCTCCGCAGGCCGCCCTTCCGAGTCTCTGATTACTACCGAGCGGAAGCGAACCTGAACAGGCTCGCCCTGACGGCTGAAAAATACATATTCGGTCGGCGTGTGCTCTGACTGATAAAAATAGTGAAGCGGGTTATGGGCTGCTGATTTAATGGCGGTTTCGTCTTTAAACGCAATCCGTGCCATATGATTGCCCTGCAGCTCATGCACCTCATAGCCAAGCATCGTGGATGCTGCATCATTTGCCCAGGTTATAATACCCTCAGACGAAATACATATCACCGCCAGAGGGGAGAGCTGCAGCACATGCCTGATCAATTCCTGAGATGCGGGGATTGAGCACATAGAACGAACCATACGCCGTCTTAAGGATGATAGGTTCGGCAATCGGATGAAGGGGACGGTTTTGCTTTAAATTATCCCAAAAACAGCAGTCATTGTCCATGAATAAGAACGGCGCACGCCCTCGGTTTTCTGTTTACGCCCTCTTACGGCCTTTTATCCAGGACGGAGCGGACCGTGCGTGCAAGCTCCCTCATCTCAAAGGGCTTTGAGAGCAGCACCGTTATACCGCTTTGTTTTATACTTGTTTCATCGACGGCATCGCCGTACCCGGTAGTCAGAACAACAGGAATATCAGAGCGGATGGCGCTGATGCGTTCTGCAAGCCGGTCACCTGGCATGTGCGGCATAGTCAAATCGGTTATAATAAGATCATATGCCATCGGGTCCTTTTCAAAGGCCTCAAGCATCGCTCTGCTTTCGGTCATCGCCGTCACACGGTATCCGAGGCGCGTGAGCATTTGCTGCGTCATGTGGGCTACAAATGCTTCATCATCGACCAGCAAAATGCGCTCAATCCCGCAGGGCATAGATTTGGGGGCTTCTTTTTCTGCAGCGCCATCGTCATGCTTCGGCAGCAGCACAGTGAACGATGTTCCCCGGCCGTGTTCGCTTGCAACAGATATTGCGCCGCCATGCTCCTTTAAAATGCCGTGCACCACGGACAAACCCATTCCGGTTCCTTCCCCGACGCCTTTGGTGGTGAAAAACGGATCAAATATTCTGTTCATTATCTTGGGGTTGATGCCCCTCCCGGTATCACTTACGGTCAGCTTCACGTATTCACCGGGCTCCAGGTCAGGAAACTGCCTGACGCCCGCTGCATCGAGCGAAGCCGGGGACAGCCCTATGTCCAGCACTCCGCCAGCCTCATCCATGGCGTGCACCGCATTCATGCACAGATTCATGATAACCTGATACAGCTGCGTAGAATCCCCCATAACAATTGCATCTTTGCAGTCAAGATTCAGACGCAGCTCAATTGTTGCCGGTATAGTCGCGCGCAGCACCTTTTGCGCTTCTTCAATGATATGATGCAAATCAAGCGCTGTGCGCTCCGGCTGGTCCTCGCGGCTGAATGCCAGTATCCGCTTGACGATATCGCGGGCCCGGTAGCTGAGCGTGAGAATGGCCTCGATGCTGTCAGGTGCCGCGAGGCCTTCAGCCTGGCTCATCTCGGCATACCCGATGATCCCGGCAAGAATATTGTTAAACTCATGAGCGATACCGCCGGCAAGGGTCCCGACAGATTCCATCTTCTGCGACTGGCGCAGATTGTTTTCAAGCTGCCTTCGCTCGGTAATATCGCGCGCAATACCCCACAGATAATCGATTTCGCCGCTTTGCCTGAAAACAGCAAACGATTGCAGCTCGACCGGGAAAACCCTACCGTCCTTTCGAATATACTCCTTTTCATACACGCCGGTAAACCCCTGCTGCAGCAGGCGCCGGTTCCATATCTCTTCCTGCTCCCACTCCCGCCATCGCTCAGGAGTGATGCGGTAAAAATCATCCATTCTCTTGAGCTCTTCGAGGCTGTAGCCGAGCATATCGCAGTAGGACCGGTTGGCCTCAATAAAGCGCCCGTTACTATCTACGCTGACAATACCGTCGCGGCTGCCCTCAAAAAGCAGCCGGTAGCGCTTCTGGCTTTCATGCAGCGCATCCTCGGCCAGCTTTCGATCGGTTATATCCTGGATGATACCGACCATGCGCACGGGAATCCCTTCTGCATCATAAACCACCTCCGCTTCGTCATGAATCCAGGAAATGGAATCATCGCGCAGCTTTAATCGAAAATCGATACTGAACGGAAGATTGTTATAGAGCGCATCATATGCCGAACTGTATACATACTCGCGGTCCTCAGGGTGAATAAGGGAATCGAGAAGCTCAGAATGTGTCGAATCGACTTCCAGCTTCAGGATACGGAAAATTTCATCGGACCAGTACAGCTCATCGGTTGCAACGTTCCACTCCCAGTTGCCCATTCTGCCGATACCCTGCGCCTTTTTAAGTGCGGCTTCACTTTTAACACGCGACTCTTCAGCCCTCTTGCGTTGTGTGATATCGACAAAGCACTCAAGAATTTTATCTTTTCCGTGCAGATGTAGCTGTTTGATATATTTTATAACCGTGCGCCTGCTGCCGTCGCGGCACACTACCTCGCCTTCTGCGTTAAATTCTTTTTGTTTTAAATCGCAGACAGGGCAGGCTCCCTCGGGCACCGGACAGTAATACTCATAACACCGATGCCCCACAATTTCCTGCTGAGGGGCACCGAACAGAAATGCTGCGGCCGGATTTACGCTCTCGATAACCCGTGTTGCCGAATCCAGAATAATAACGCCCGCAGGAAGATTTTCAAGCAGCACGCCCTGGAGGTTTTCGCTTTCCCGAAGGGCTTCAAGTGCACTTTCGCGCTCGCGCTCGGCTTGCTCGAGCTCCAGAACCCGCTTTTGCAATTGCTCATATGTCGGTTTTTCAGCCATGGCCTTTTCTCTGCAGGATTAAACAATCTTCTACTAAACGAGTAATATAAAAAGGAGGTATTTGCAATATAATCTTCGCAATACCCAGTCATCAGCAGTGTTGTCATTGCCTGTACGGGCTGCCTCTACATGCTGTTATGCCGGCATAATTCTCAAATCCTGCCGCATGCTTTTTCATCACCGGTACTCGTTGACAAATATGCAACCGTGCTTAAGAAATAGTCTAGGGGAGGCAATCATGAGTAATATGATTTTACTGACCGGCGCAACCGGATATGTCGGCGGGAGACTGCTCAAAGAGCTGGAGCGCCGCGGCTGCAGGGTACGCTGCATGGCACGTCGCCCGGAATTTCTGAAAAACCGCGTTGCACCTACAACCGAGGTTGTTCAGGGGGACATCTTTGATAACGGCTCAGTTGCGCGAGCACTTCATGGCATTCACACAGCATACTATTTAGTCCACTCCCTTGCCGCCGGGGGCTCATTTGAGGAAAACGACCGCAGGGCTGCGCACACATTCGCAGCCGCAGCACAAAGCGCACGGGTAAAAAAAATAATTTATCTCGGGGGGCTTGGCAAAGGGGCAGATTTGTCAGCCCATCTGGCAAGCAGGCAGGAGGTCGGCGCTATTTTACGAAAATCCGGGGTGCCGACAATTGAGTTCCGTGCGTCGATAATAATCGGGTCCGGAAGCCTGTCTTTCGAGATGGTGCGATCGCTGGTGCAGAAACTTCCCATTATGACAACCCCCCGATGGGTCCGGTCTCTTGCTCAGCCGATCGCGATCGAAGATGTCATATCCTATTTAACAGCGGCGTTGGAGAAAAACGTTACCGGAAGTATGATTTTTGAAATAGGCGGGGCGGACACAGTATCCTATGAAGATATTATGCGGGAATTTGCCCGCATAAGAGGGCTGAAACGCATTATAGTGCCTGTGCCGCTTCTCACTCCGCGCCTTTCCAGCCTGTGGCTCACACTTGTTACCCCGCTTTATTTCCGCGTTGGCCGGCGATTGATGGAAGGGGTCCGTAATGCAACAACGGTTACCGATAACAGAGCCCTCCGGGAATTTGACATCAGGCCGCGCGGAATACGCGAGGCAATCCGGCGCGCTCTGGAAAACGAGGACCGTGAATTTGCCCTGACCCGCTGGTCTGACTCTCTTCAGGGGCACAGCCCCGATCGCCACTGGGGCGGCGTACGCTTCGGATCACGCCTTGTGTGTTCCTTTGCTGCCATTACAGACAGGCCGGCCTCCGAGCTTTTTGAACACATACAGTGTATCGGCGGAAGATACGGTTGGTACAGATATAACTGGATCTGGAATCTGCGCGGGCTGTTTGATCAGCTCATAGGCGGGGTCGGAAGCCGCCGCGGGCGGCGCGATCCTCATTGCGTGCTGCCCGGCGATACCGTAGATTTCTGGCGCGTAGAAGAGCTTGTGCCCGGCCGCCTTCTCCGACTGCACGCCGAGCTTAAGCTTCCCGGCCGCTTGTGGCTGCAGTTTGAAGTCCAAAGCCGCACTCAAAAAAATATCCGGCATACGCAAAACGGCCCGGCACAGGAGAGCATGATACGGCAGACAGTACTGTTTGACCCTGTGGGGCTAATCGGAACAATCTACTGGTATGCTTTCTGGCCGGCACATGTGCTGATTTTCAGAGCCATGTTCAACGGTCTCCTAACATCTGAACAATAAAACAGAGTTCATGCGCACCAGGCTGAACATATTGATTGTGATGATTGTATCAGCTTTTCAGGTAGGCTATCACGTCTTCTGCGCTGTAGCAGGACGAACCGTTCGTAACCAGATGGGGAACAAAGGAAAAATCCAGGCCTGAGGTGATAAGCGGGAGCTCTGCACCGGTGTCGCGGATCTGCCCCAGGCCGATCGTGGCAAAAAGTCCGTTGCACAAACACTGTCGTTCAGGCATCTTATCCTCCCCTCCCCCTTTTGCCAGAAAATAACGCTGCGGCTCACAGGGGCAGCGGTATCCCACACGTCCGTCAGCCTGACAGTACAGCTGGCGCAGATAGCCCAAATCGCAAATACGCGTGCGATCGAGATCCGTATCCATACTCTGGATTGGGCTTTTCATGGAAATAAGCTTGAACGGGTATCCGGTGGGAGATGCCCTGAAATCGGTCAGCACATTCAGCGTACCCTTTTTATAGCTGTCCAATACCGCACTGCGAATTTCAGGAAGCATGCCCGATTCATTGCAGTAGGCAAATGCAGTACCTACCTGAATACCTCGCGCACCGGCCTGCTGTGCTGCTTTAAGCTTCGCGGGTGACCCAAAACCGCCTGCGAGCCAGAAGGGGACCCCCAGCTGACGAATTTTTTCCACATCGGGAATATCGCGGGGGCCGAATTGCGGCCCTGTCTGACCGGCCGGAGAGTCAGCCCTGCGAGGCGGTGCGTTGTGTCCGCCGGCAGTGTGATTTTCTATTATAAACCCATCAACAGACCCTGTTGCACGGCGGGTAAAGGTTTTGGCAAGGATATCTGAGGAAACGATTGCAAGGAAATGCGGGCGAGGTATGTTCTCAGGCGCTCCCGACAGATAATCACGGGGGGTAAACTGCTGCACATAGGCCTGTTTGTGTGTATTGCCCTCCACGTCCAATTTGAGTTCAACGGGCTCGAAATTCGAGAGCCGGCTCATGATCCCCGGGATAGTGAGCGGTATGCCGCCTCCCATGATAACAAAGGCAACTCCCGCAAGCATGGCACCCATAAGAGACGGCAGGGTGGGAAGCTGAATTTTTTCCAGGTAGTTGATGCCGACCGGCCCATCATGCCCTGAGCGCGCGAGGAACACCTCTACAAAATTTGATACAATAAGAAGCTCTACGCTCTCGCGCTTCAATTTAAGCGTGTGCTTGGCTACTGCAGCAAACGGCTTTCTGTCCGGCTTGCCCCCGGGAATAAAATATTTATCAAGAACCCGCTGTGCCATATCCGGCCAGGGAAAGTGTGAAAGCGCTCGCCGAATGCTGCCGTCACGATCCCCCAGCTGCAGCCTGCGGGCGATAACGGCATCAAGGGCTGTTCCGGAAACCACGCCCAGCTGCCCCAGTCTGGAAACGGCCCTGGCAAGGCGCCAGTTTGACACCCCCACGCCCATGCCGCCCTGAATAATCTCAATTGATTTATCGATAAGATTCATGCATTACCCATGCTGATACGCTGGGCGCGGTTTGAATAATAATACTTCCCGAAGCACGCTGCGGGATATCCCGGTGATTATTATTGATTATTGAGATACATTCCGTGTGCCTCAGCACTGCCGTGCGTATCAGGCGCGAAACCGTTTCCGATCAAGTGAATATGAATTATCAAACGTGTGCAAAATAAATGAAAGCATTCAACAAAAGCCGGTTCGGGCGGGGCTCTGCGCAGCCGCCGCCAGATAAAACCTCACTCCATGGGCGGCCCGATGC
>CAZUMW010000022.1:0-68462 GCA_964621615.1 uncultured Thermodesulfobacteriota bacterium | reverse complement strand
CCCCTCAAAATCAAAAATATTTGATTGTAGACCAAATGTGAAAGCCTCTTTTTTTAACAATCAATTACGACACAGCCTCCGGTGCCGGGTAATGACAGCGGGTGAAGCTGTTCGGGGTTTTTATTGACAGGAACCTGTCCTTAACGGTGAATGAATATGAACAGCTGTGAGAAAGAGGAGGGCACTGTTTTTTGATTTTGTTTGAAGCCTCCGCAGCCCATCCATGCTTTGATCAGCTTCTCACCCATATTTCCCCAGCACTTGGATGTGCAGCACATTATGTTGACAACCGATTTTGTGTCACGGTATAAAACAAGGCACAACTCACCCAGATCGCCATGGTTTTTTAATTATGAGTCATGTACCGACAATTTTGAGCACTGAAAGGCGCAGGCGCCTGTATGAAATCATATTCGAGGCGGACACACCGGCCGGGAAATTGTTTGATATTGCCCTGATATGGTGCATAGTGCTGAGTGTTGCAGCGGTTATTCTGGACAGCGTCGCCTCCCTTAACAGGGCCGCCGGCCCCTTCCTCTCCGGGCTTGAATGGTTTTTTACCGCGCTGTTTACTGTTGAATATATACTGCGGCTGCTGTGTGTGAAACGGCCGGCCGCCTATGCGCGCAGCTTTTACGGCATCGTCGACCTGCTGGCTGTTGTGCCGACCTACCTGAGTATTATTATCCCCGGCACCCAGACCATGCTCACCATCCGGACGCTGCGCCTGCTGCGGGTGTTTCGGGTTTTTAAGCTGGCCGGGTATGTTCGTGAAGCAGGGCTGCTGTCACGCGCTCTTCGCGCAAGCAGCCGCAAAATCAGCGTCTTTCTTGCGGCGGTGATTGTTATCATCATAATTGTCGGATCGCTTATGTATGTGATCGAAGGCGCTGAACACGGATTCACCGATATCCCCACAAGCATGTACTGGGCTGTTGTCACCCTGACAACTGTGGGCTACGGGGATATTTCCCCCCAGACACCGGTCGGCAAAGTGCTGGCGTCGGTGCTGATGATTGTGGGATACGGCATAATCGCTGTGCCGACCGGTATTTTTTCGGCAGAAATGGTTCGGGCAGGCCGCGGCGGCGAGTCAACCCATGCATGTCCCTCCTGCGGCGCCGATGGACACGATTCTGATGCACGGCATTGCAAGTTCTGCGGCGCGGAGCTCTCTCCCCCTGCCTGAGAGGGTAAAAGCGAAGGCGTTTTCCAGGCTTCTTGACTCCGGAACATTTGTCACCTATTTCTATAGTGAATTGAACTACCACCGGCTACAAGCCGGTGGATTCAGTTTTCCCGACGTGTCGGGACTAAAGGAAAAACACATAACTACAAAAATTCTCCTGAGGGTAAGCACCCTATACGAACAGCACGTTCTGAGCCAATAATCATTCTTCGCCTATCGAAGATCCCGCTCTGCGGGGAAGGCGAGGGTTTTAAACCCCGAAGGAGACAATAAACGAGGGTTAGACACCGGGCGTGGAAACAATAATTGGAAAAAAATTCCCTGCCTGAGGCAGGTCCTGCCTTTTACTAATGCGGGGGGAAGCCATATGACACGTGAAACAATCCGTTACAGCCGTACACGAAACATTATTTTCTGTATTTTCGCATTGTTTATGTTCTTCTGTGCGGCAACTGCCGGTGCCTATCCGCGAACAGAAGATGATCTTATCGAGATGTCCTGCGGCGACAACGGAACGGCAGTCGTGCTGGTCGCATACGATACCATCCACGGCTCAACCGCCGAGATTGCGGAATACATCGGCAATACGCTGTGCGCACAGGGGCTGCAGGCCGATGTGCGGCTCGCCGCACATGTGGATGATGTCGGCGGATATGATGCAGTGATCATCGGCAGCGCCATCTATCAGTTCACCTGGCTCGAAGGCGCAAAAGCCTTTCTGAAAACATTTGAAAATGAGCTTTCAGCGATACCGACCGCCTGCTTCATTGTCGGTGCTTCGATGTCTGAAGATACGCCGGCAAACCGTGACAGCGTGAAGCAGGCGTTTATCGATCCGGTGCTTGCCGAGTATCCCGAAATTGCGCCGGTGTCCGTCGGCCTGTTCGGCGGGGCGGTTGATTTCACTGCGAATGAGTATAATCTGTTCGAGCGCATTGTGCTTCGCATTCTGGGGCTTATACTGGGATATGCAAACAGCGCCGACTGGCGCGACTGGGACACCATCAATGCATGGACCACGGATCTGGCAGATATGTTGTGAACATATCCGGTGAGCTATGGGGGGCTTACACAAAGATAGTACCGGCTTTTTGTGTTGTGTATCAGAAACTGTATTACTATAAAACCAGCCCTCAAGAAAAAGAGCCATAGTGAACAGGTTTTTTATGTGACAAAAATGCCTTAGCGTCCAGAGCCGCTATTCGGCCCGCCGGCCTTTGTTTTTTTGTGCACGGGGGGTCGTCTTTTTCGCCCGCGGTCCGGTGGAGGGCCGGCTTTCCCCAGCCCCGATTCTGCTGATTTTCAGTTGGCAGCCCGATACCCAGACTTTTTTCAGGGTGTTAAAAATGTCGCGGGGCATGCCCTTCGGCAGATCCACAGTGCTGAAATCCTCATGAATCATAATGCGGCCGATATGCCGGCTTTCCAAGCCGGCTTCGTTGGCAATGGCCCCGACAATATTGCCGGGCTTGACGTTGTGATCATGGCCGACTTCGATTCGAAAGCGCTCCAGTCCGTCTTCGGGCGGAGCTAAGGGGCGGGCGCGTTTGGTGGCGGCATTTGTGCGGCGCGGGACTCCGGCATTACCGTTGTCGCCTGCGCATTTCTTCGGCGGTTTGTCCTTCATGAGCAGGGGCGTATCACCTTGCAGCAGTTTCGCAAGAGCGGCTGCAATTTGTTGCGGCTCCGCAGCATTGTCCCGGCGATACTGTTCAACCAGCTCAATGAAGAAATCCAGCTCCCCGGCTGCAAGTGTATCGGTTATGCGCTTCTTGAAATCCGCAATGCGCTTATCGTTTACAGCGCCAATGGAGGGTATGCCCATCTTTGCTATTTTTTCTTTTGTAGCACGCTCGATCATGCGCAGCAGATGCATTTCGCGGGTGTTGACGAACAGAATCGCTTCGCCGCTGCGCCCTGCACGGCCGGTGCGCCCGACGCGATGCACGTAGGACTCAGCATCGCAGGGGATATCGTAATTAATAACATGGCTGATGCGCTGCACGTCAAGCCCCCTTGCTGCAACATCCGTGGCTACCAGGATGTCGATCGTGCCCGCCTTGAAGCGGTCGACCGTGCGCTCGCGCATTGCCTGCGAAATATCGCCGTTCAGCGGTGCCGTACCATAGCCGCGGGCTTCAAGCCGCTCCGCGAGTTCGGCTGTGGCAGTTTTCGTGCGCACAAAGACAAGCACCCCGTCAAAGGTCTCCGCCTCAAGTATGCGGGTCAGCACGTCGAGCTTGTGGAGCCTGTTTACCATGACGTAGCGCTGGTGAATGGTCTCGGCGGGAGTGGCGCGGGTCTTGATATTTACCTCTTCGGGCTTCCGAAGATGCTTTCTGGCAATTTTGCGGATTGCGCCGGGAATAGTCGCCGAAAAGAGCGCCACCTGGCGCTGCGGGGGAGTCCGCTCCAGCACCCATTCAACATCTTCGATAAATCCCATCTGCAGCATTTCGTCTGCCTCGTCAAGAACAAGACAGCTGAGATCCGTAAGCGCCAGTGTTTCGCGCCGCATATGATCCATTACCCGGCCGGGGGTGCCTACCACTACATGCACGCCGCGTTTGAGTTGCCGCAGCTGCACCTCATAGCTCTGCCCGCCGTAGATCGGCAGCACATGAAGCCCCTGCATGCCGGAAGCATAGCGCTGGAAGGCTTGCGCGACCTGTATGGCAAGCTCTCGTGTCGGCGCCAGGACCAGCACCTGCGGCGTTTGCTGTTTCAGATCGATGCGTGAGAGCAGCGGCAGCGCAAAGGCGGCTGTTTTGCCGGTACCGGTCTGTGCCTGACCCAGCACATCGCGGCCGGCCAGCACATGCGGAATGATCAGTGATTGAATAGGGGTGGGGTCTTCGTACCCCACGGTATCAAGAGCTTTGAGCACAGGCGCAGAAAGCCCCATGTCGCGGAAACGTTGCTGTAGCATATGGGGAATATTCCTTTTTGTAATACCAATGTATCGCTGTGGAACTGCAGAGCTGTTCGCGGTAAACTGGCGGATGTATGAGGTGTGTATTTATTTCATTTGACTATAGCACGATGCGGGGGCTGCCGCAAGACAATAGTTTTTCAAGGCCGGTGAGGCGCCGGAGCCGCCGGCCTGAAAAGCCGGCCCGGAGCCCTCATGCCTATCTGCCCGTTTTTGCCTTAATATCCTCAAACACCAGATAAAAGCAGGGGATGATCAGCAGGGTCAGCACGCTGGAGAACAAAAGGCCCCACACGATAGCGATAGCCATGGGCGTCATGAGCACCTCACGGCCGAATATGCCAAGCGCCAGGGGCAGCAGGCCGAATATGGTTGTAATCTCGGTAAGCAGTATGGGGCGCAGTCGCGTTTTGCAGGACTCGATGATCGCCGGCATAATTTCATCCGGGGTGTGCACTTCGGCCCGGCGCCGGTTGATAAAGTCGATAAGCACGATCGAGTCGTTCACCACGATTCCGGCGAGCGCGATAACCCCCAGAAAAGACATCATGCCCATCGGGGTCTGCATGACAACCAGCCCCACAAACACACCAAGCGCGGCAAAAGGGATGGACAGCATGATCAGAAATGGCTGGATAAAGGACTGGAACATGGTCGCCAGAATCATGTAAATCAGAAACAGCGCAAGCCCGAATGCCTCAAAAAGCGATGTCATGGACCGCTCGGTTTCCTCGAACTCACCGCCATAGCTCAGCTGGTAGCCGGGGAACTGTTTCAGGATCGGTTCCATTCGCCGCTCGAGCTCAAAAATAACATCGCGCGAGTTGTTCGCACCCGGCGCTATATTGGCCGTAACGTTTATGACGCGGTTCTGGTCATAGCGCCTGATTTTCCCGAACCCGGGGGCCCGCTCGACCAGGGCCACGTTCTTCACCGGTATCAGGGCTCCGTCGGGGGTTTTTATTTTCATGTTGCCGATATAGTCGAGATTGTTTTTAATACGCTCATCGAGCTTGACGATAATGTCGATTTCCTCATTTCTGTCGGTGTATTCCGATGCCGCTCCGCCCATATAGGCATGCTGCACCGAAAGCGCGACGGCTTCAACAGACAGCCCGTACAGCGAAGCCCTGTCTTCATCCACCGTCACTCTGATTTCATCTTTTCCGGGGCGGAAATCCTGTGCGATATCGACCACGCCCCTGATTTGGGCCAGCTGGCCCATGACCCGCGAGCCGATATGCTGCAGGGTGTCGAACTCATCGCCCATTATGCGAACCGCAACCGGACGACCCACCGGGGGCCCGATGCTTCTTTTTTCAAACGTGAAATAATCGCCCCACGGAAGTGCGTCGAGGCGCTCCCTGATGTCATCCACAATCGCATCCCCGCTGCGGGTGCGCTCATAGGAGGCGCTCAGGCGCAGCTCAAACTGACAGACATTGCTCCCCAGATCGTTGCCCCCCTCCTTGAAGCCCAGATTGGCCAGCTTTTGCCCGACAGTTGTGGAAACGGAAAGAATCTCGCCTTCAGGCAGCGACAGAATAGCCTCTTCAGCGCGCGCAGCTACCTTTTCAGTGACGGCAAGCGGCGTATTCTGGGGAGCCTCCATCCGTATAACCACGGTTTCAAAATCCTGCTTGGGAAAAAGGATAAAATCAAGGGTTGCAAACGAAAGCAAAAAAATAACGGCGGAAACGCACACCAGCACCGCAAGCACCAGATAGCGGCGCCGGAGCGCTCCGGACAGAACCGCAGTATAAATATTCTGCAGCTTCTGAAACCAGACGCTGGAGGATCCGCGGCTCACGTTTGCGTGTGAGGGTCGTGCGAAATCGGCAAGGTGTGACGGCAGGATAAAAAACGCCTCCCACAGGGAGGCAAGCAGCGCAAAGCAGACAACCTTGGGAACCGTGCTCATAAACTGCCCCAGCGGGCCGGTCATAAGCAGCATGGGCGAAAATGCGGCAACGGTCGTTGCGATAGCGGCAACAACCGGCCACATCACTTCTTCGGCGCCAAGGGCGGCCGCCTTCCTCACCGGCATCCCCTGCTCTATGTAGCGGTAGACGTTTTCGGTGACGATGATGGCGTCATCCACAATCATGCCGATAACGATAATGACGGAAAACAGCGACAGGGAATTTACCGTGATGCCGGTTATATCCATTAAAATAACGGTCGCGCAGAAAGCCGCGGGCATACCGATAATGGCAAGCACCGCCGGGCGGCCGCCGATAAACAGAAACAGGCTCACCAGCACCAGAAAAAAGCCCGTTACCCCGCTTGAGTACAAAATGGAAAGCCGCTTTTGCAGATACCGCGAATTGTCCTGAAAAAACACAATATCCGCACCCGGGGGCAGCCGGTCACGGTATGAGAGCGCAACCTGCTTGATCTCTTTAACGATATCGGTAATGTTGCCGTAATCCTCCTGCGAAACGGTAAGCTGGATGCAGCGCCTGCCGTTTACTTTCGCAATGACTGTTTCTTCCTCGAACGTATCGGAAACACGCGCAACGTCTCCCACATACACATGCCCGCCGTCCGGGCTTTTGGATACGATGATGTCGCGCATGCTTTCTACGGCGTCAACCTCACCAACCGTCCGCACGATAAACTCGCTTCCTGCCTGCTGGAGCGTGCCTGCCGGCATATTCAGATTCTTCCGCCTGAGCGCCAGGATAACGTCATTGAGCGAAAGGCCGTATCCTTCGAGCCGGTAGGGGTCGACTTCCACCCACACCTCTCGCTCCCGCTTGCCGGTAATTTCCACCTTCTGCACGCCGTAAATCTGCTTGAGCTCATAGGCCATGTCGTCGGCGATATCGCCGATCTGCCGCTCGTGCGCCCCGTCGATCAAAGCGATCCGTATGAGCTGAAACGGCAGCTTGACCTGCTCGACCTCCGGCGTTTCGGCATTTTCAGGCAAATCGGTCACCTTGTTGACCTCGTTCTGCACCTTCTGAATTTTGCGCTCGATGTCATCGATCTCCATGGTGAAGTTGACATTAACCACCGAGCGGCCCTCTGAAGAAAAGGAGGTCAGGTAATCGATGTCGTCGATGTCGTCAACCTCCTCCTCGATTTCCTTGGTTATGAGCTTTTCCATTTCCTGTGCGGACGCACCCTGGTATATGGTCGTAACGGAAACAGTGCGCAGAGGGACATCGGGCCATTCCTCCTTGGGAATCGTGATGAACACCGCAATTCCCACGGCGATGACCAGAAACATGAACAGATTGACAAAAACGGTCTGCTTTATGGAAAACGAGGGCAGTGACATAGCAGGCTCTTTTTCTCTTTTACAGCGGGTTATCCCGTGACAGCCACACGGCTGCATGGGAACACGGTCTGGGTCTTACTTGCGGATCAGGACTCACGCGGAAGAACCACGGTATCGTTTTCGGTAAGCCCCTCTGAGATAATCGCCATTCCCTCGCGGACAGCGCCCATGACAATTTCACGCTCTACCGTTGTGTTCCCCTCGATCACGGTAACGGTCATGATGCCGTTTCGCCGGGTTACCGCCGCCCGCGGGACCGTCAGAACATTTTTGGAGCCGGTTGCGGTAATGGCCACCCGGGCAACCATCCCGGGGAGTATAGAGCCGCCGGGATTCTGGGCGATAATCTCAACCGGATAGCATCTGGTTGTATCGTCCGCGGTCAGCCCGATTGAATGAACCGTTCCTGAAAACGTCGTGCCGGGAAGGCTGTCGATGCGCACGGATGCGCTGCAGCCGGGCGTAATTCCCGGCACATCGAGCTCTGATACATGAATGACGATTTTGACGGCAGCTATGTCGACAAGGGTGAGCAGCTCCTTTCCCGGCGTGACGAAATCGCCCAGCTCGGTCGACCTGCGTGCGATGCTGCCGGAAAAAGGCGCCCTGATGCGCGTATCCTTGAGGTCTTTTCGGGCCGCTGCAACATTGGCCTCTGCCAGCTCGAGGTCCGCCTCTGCCAGCTGCCGGTCAAGACGGATCCCGTCATATTCGGTGTCGGACATGATACCGTCTTTAAACAGCGCCTCCGCTTTCTTTTTGTCCCTGGCCAGTTTTTTGTGTGTTGCCCGGGCTTTTTCAAGCAGCGCCTGCTGTTTTTGAAGGGTTATCTGACGGGCTTCCCGCTCGAGCTCGATCAGCATGTCTCCCTTTTCAGCCCTCATGCCGACATCGCCGTGAAGCGCGGCCACTTTCCCTGAAATTTCGGGACTGACGGCCACGCGGCGAAACGCCTGGGCGGTACCCATGCCGGTCACCTGTTCCGGAACCGCCATGAGAGTTACCGCCACGGTACGATTACCGGATGGCAGCGGTTCCTGCACAGGTTTTTTGTCCTGAAGGATTTTTCGTGCTGCGGTGCTGTCGTTACCGCATCCGGCACAGACGCTCAGAAGAAAAAACAGCAGCACCGTGCTGCGGATTATTCCATCGGTTTTCATATATAAATGAATCTCCTGCTCAATCGGTTATTTTTTGCAGTATTCGAAGCGCTGTTTCCAGCGATTCAAAAAGCTGCTGACGATCTTTTTCGCTCAGCTTGCCCAGGGTTCGCTCAAGCTCCGCCGTTCTGTTTTCAATAAATGCATACAGCATCTTTTTTCCCTTTTCTGTCAGATGGACCCGCACCACGCGGCGGTCCCGGGTGTCGCGCCGGCGCTCCGCAATGCCGCTTTTTTCAAACCGGTCGACAATAGCACTCATATTCGGCAGAGGCAGATGGGCATTTTTGCTGAGCTCGCTCATGGTGTATTCACAATCGACATCGACAAAGGCCGAAAGACCTTTCAGCTCGAGCAGGGTAAAATCTCCTTTGTCATTCATGACAGAGCTGTTCATGGTGCGGCGGAAATACTCGCTGAAAAACTGCCCCATGATCTTCATCTTTTCTTCAAGCTGTGTGTAGGAGTTGTATTTCTTCAACATAATAGTAAGCAGACAAATTATTCTGTTAGATAACATTTATATATATAAATATTATAAAAGTAAATGAGCCGTTGTCAAGGCCCGCATGAAAATTTTTTTGAATGTACCGGAGCAGCCGGGTATGTTCCCTCCTGCGGCACAGCAATTCAGTGTTTTCCATGTATTTGTGATTTTATTATTCATGGATACCCGCTTTTATGTTTACCACCGGCTCCCGTAAAAGCAAAGGCACACAAAAAAACCTCTTGACAAAATACTATACATCTATATAGTATACACATGTATAGTATGTGTTAGTGTAATTTCTTCGGGAGAGCCTGACAATGAAACAAAACGCACATTCAGCCGACCAGATAATCCGAATGCTGTATATCAATTTGCAGAAAATGCTGCGCTCGCTTGATTTCGGCAGAAACCTGAAAAAGAAAACACCGTCTATGACCGTAACGCAGATGCAGGTGCTGTCGTTTTTCAACGAGCAGGATGTGGTTCACATTTCAGAAATGAGCACCCGCCTGGGAAAGTCAATTGCAAGCATCAACAATATCGTGCACCGGCTCGAGACGGCCGGGTATGTGACCAAAACAACGAATCCGCACAACCGGCGCTTTTCCGATATACAGCTGACAGCGAAGGGCAAAAAAAGCATTTCGGAATTCAGGTCCGGCCAGATAAGCACGCTAAGCCGCATTGTTCACCATCTTGACCCCGAAGAACAAAAACGCCTTGCAGATGCGCTGTCCGAGGCGGCAGCTCTTTTGGAACGGGCAGCAGCGCTGTCGGCACACTCCTCCCCCCGATCATCCGAAAGCAGCGCCTCATAACAAAACACTGCTTCCGGCAAAGGAGACCGGCCGTGAAAGACATGAGCAATCTCGATTTCTGGACAAAAAGCGCCATATGGCTGGAGCTGGCCATACCCGGCTATTTTTTCGGAAAAACGTTCGGGACCGCGGATGCAAAATTCCGCTTCATCGATACGATGATGTACCCGGGCTCGTTCATGAAGCTGTGCGGGTATTTCAGCGGCATGTCGGACAGCTATTATATGAGCCGGTTTTTCGGCGTTTTCTCAGGGGCCCTGCTGGGGGTAACTGTCGCGCTCCTTATCGGCCTGTTCTATAAATGGGTGCTCAAGGACTGGGCCTATGCCAAAGCGGCCCGTATCGGCGCGGTTGCATTCATCCTGATCGCACTGCTGACCGGGTTTATGTCTGATATGTTCTGTGAATCGATCGGCATGGGCCTGCGCGTGGAAGAAAAGGCTCCTGACGACCAGGTGGGAAAATATCTGGCCGATGATTACGGGTCTTTTGAAAAAGGCACCAGGATAACCCGGCAGAATGCACCGCTTCTTGCATACTACGGGACCGTCAAGGCAAACAACCCCTCGGGCGCCAGAGGCTGGTGGATAGCGTCGATCGTGTTCATGTACCTATGGTTCGTTCTGTATTTCCTGTGCGCGTGGCGATTGTTCAAGCGCAACAGGGTACCGCGCAGCGCATGGCTCAAGCTGCAGCTCATAAACCTTGCGGTGGTCATCATCTACCTGCGCATGGGATTCGGCATTTCCCCTTCCGAATATCATTTCATCGTAACCAGGGCGCCGTATATGCTTGGAGGGATGTAATATGGCAAAAATAGCGCCCCCGTTTGCCCGTGAAACATTCATTCGCCATGTGAGAAACATGGCTGCGCTGGGGTTTGTCCTGTATCTGTGGGGCATCATAACCGGCTATACAACCAACTGGGTCTGCGTGATGATCGCCGTGGGAACGCTGACCATTCAGTTTTCCGACTATTTTATCGGCCGCACAAAGGGCGCAGCCTATTTCTGGATATATCTGTTTGTGCAGGGGCTTTCCAATTTCTCCCGTTTTCAGTTTCCGCCGGACCAGGAGGCCTGGAAGATTTACACAAACGAGCTGATGGCCTGGCAGTACGGCGGTCAGGGGGCGCCGCCGTTTTCATACGCAGGCGTCGTCATTTCGCTTCCAGTTGTACTGTATACAGGCTATATCGCTCTTCGTCTGCTCAAAACCCCGCCCGACCAAGAGGCCCGCGCGAAAAAAACCGTCGCCACAAAACGCTGGCGCATTCTCACACAAAGCGCCGTTCTGGGCGTCTATCTGGTGATATTTGCATACGGCATGACCGCCCGGCCGGTTGAAAACCCGGAGCTGCTGTTCTGGGCGCTTGCCATGCTTCTGGGCTCACTGCTGCTTCCGTTTTTCATCGGCCGGTGGTTTTGCGGCTGGTTCTGCCCCATTGGCGCGTTTCAGGACGGCCTGTGGAAATATTTCGATTTCAAGGGAATACCCCTGAGCGACCGGTTCCGCTCGCAGATCAACCGCATATACATACCCGCAACAATGGTGTTTTTTATCATCGTTGTGTACACGTTCGAGCGCGTTTTCCAACTGGCCTCCTCTGCAGAGATGATACGCTCCCCGAACTGGGCCGAGCTGTGGAAGCCGATGGTCTGGACAAAGGTGCTCACAAACGGCATGTTCGTCGGATCCGTCCTGTTCGCCTACCGCGTGTACTGCCGCTATTTCTGCTGGTATATCGGCTACCGCGTGGCGCTCGGTCAGCCGGCGCTGTACCGCGTACCCTTTGTGACCGACCGGTGCCGGCAGTGCGATGAGTGCCTTCCGGAGACACATTGCGTAATGGGCTATGAATTTCAGTCCGCACCTGCCGGGGAGGAGCAATTGTCCATCAGCAAAATCGGGGAAGTGCCCGCAACCTGCACCCTGTGTTATGAGTGCCGCGACACCTGCCCGTTCGGGGTATTCAAGAAAAAGATCGACCGTATTAATGTCATTCCTGACCGGTGTATCGGATGCCGGTTGTGCGAGCTCGCATGCTCGGGCTCGCGGCTGGGCGTGTTTGACCCGTCACGCTCAAACATTCAGATCCTGCGTGAAGGAACACCCGAGCTTCCTTTTCCCGTCATAAAGGATACCTGTGATGCCTGCCGGGGAGATCCCGCATGCATCAAGGTTTGCCCTGCAAACGTGATTATCTGGGATAAGGAAGGGGCGCGAAAGGGCTGTGAAATAAAGCGCCCCGGCATACTGAAGCGAACGGCAGCGAAGCTGAACCCATTCTCACGGTCCATCCCCTCCTGCCCGACACCGTGCGCGGCATATCCAGAAGGGTGTGCGACCTGTGAGCTTTCAGAGGCTGCGCCCGGCGACAGCCGGAAAGGAGAAGCAGCATGAGCCGAGCCGCACTGTTCAGCGGGTACACCAGGAAGCTACTCAGAATCAATCTGACAAAACGCAGCATTTCCTGTGAAGAAATACCCAACAGCCACCTTCTGAAATACATTGGCGGGGCCGGCCTGGCGGCGCGCATGCTCTATGATGAGCTCGAGCCCGGCATAGATGCCCTGTCGCACAGAAACAAGGTAGCGCTTTTTGCGGGCCCCATCGCCGGCACCAGCATTCCTGCAGGAAGCCGCATCGGAGCATACACAAAATCCCCGCTGACCGGGAGCTTTTTTTATGCTTCGGCAGGGGGCTGCTTTGCCGCGGAGCTGAAATACGCAGGATATGACGGCATAGTTTTGGAGGGTGAAAGCGACAAGCCGGTGTATATCCATGTAACGAACGAGAAAGCTGAAATCAGGGATGCCGCACATCTGTGGGGTGAAAAAACATATCGCACGCATGAGCTGATCAAACACGACCTCGGGGACGAAGCTGTTCAAACCGCTGTAATCGGCCCTGCAGGCGAGCGCCTGGTCCGGTTTGCAAACGTAATCGTCGAGGGCCGGGCCCTGGGGCGAGGCGGTATCGGAGCCGTGCTGGGCTCAAAGAAAGTAAAAGGCATCGCCGTGCGCGGTTCGGGGTCCCTCACCGTACACGATATGGAAGCAACCCTTGAAAAAACCCGGGAGCTGCTCACGGTTATGCGCGGGAATCCGGCAACCGGCCAGGTGCTCCCGCGCTACGGCACGCCGGTGCTGGTAACGGCAAACAACAGCCTCGGCCTGTTCGGCTCAAAAAACTGGCAGCAGGAAACCTTCGATGCCGCCAACAGTCTCTCGGCCGAAACGATGCGCGCCAAAATCGTTATCAGGAACAAGGCCTGTTTTTCCTGCCCCATCGGGTGCAGCAAATACAGCACCGTTTCAAGCGGTCTCTACAAGGGCTATACCATGGAGGGTCCCGAGTATGAAAACATATTCGCCCTGGGATCAATGTGTGATAACGACTCAATCGAAATAGTTGCCGCCGCGGAACGGACCTGTGATGACTGGGGCATCGATGCTATCGAGACGGGGGTCGCCATTGCGTTCACCATGGAGCTCCGCCAGAGAAAACTGCTGTCACGGGAGCATACCGATGAGGTCGACGTTGTCTTCGGCAACAGGGAAATAATCGTCCCCATGATTGAAAAAATCGGCAGGCGCGAGGGGTTCGGCGATGTGCTGGCCGAAGGTGTCAAGCGTGCTGCAGAGATTATCGGCAAAGGGGCCGATCGATATGCCATGCAGAACAAGGGTTTGACATTCCCCGGCCACTCGGCACGGGGCATGCCGGGATTTGCCCTTGGATATGCTACCGGCCCCCGCGGCGCCTCGCACCACGATGCGCGCCCGACTGGCGAACGGACCGGTGCAGTGCCGCGCGACACGGTTGACGGGAAAGCTGCCTATGTGATCGGGGTGAATCATCTTATGATACTCACCGATTCCATGATACTGTGTCATCTTGCCGAGTCCGTGTGGGGGCTTACCGATATCAATCAGCACGTTGTCGACTGCCTCAACACCGTTACCGGTATGGATATGACCCTTGACAGCGCCCGGCAGACCGCCGAAAGAATCTGGAACATCATACGGGCGTTCTCAGCCCGGGAAGGCTTCCGCCGTGAGCACGACACCCTGCCGGAGCGGTTCTTGACCGAACCGATCCCCGAAGGCCCGTCAAAAGGCCGGATTATAACACAAGACGTTCTTGAGAAATTAAAGGATGAGTATTACGAGCTGCGGGGATGGGATAAAGAAACCGGCATACCGCTACCGGAAAAGCTTCTCGAGCTGGATCTCCCCGATATAGCACATGATATTCAACGGCTGCTTGGAGGGCGCAAAAAGGCAATCGCATGAGAAAATATATACTTATAGCAACAGCACTGCTCCTGCTTATTGCACTTAATGCCGCGTTTTCACGCAAACAGGATGATGTGAACTACCGGCGCTATCTGCATCAGGACAGAGCCGTTACCGGCAAGCCGGGGGTGCTTATCACTGCATTGGGTCAGCCCGAGCAGTATGACTTTGATTTTTTCAACCGCTACATGGCGCAAATTTTCGAGGCTGCATTCCCCCCTGTTCTGAAACCGGTTATTCTTGCCGACCGCGGCACCGTTCTGCGCGATCCGGGCAATTTATTCGCAGAGGAAGCGTTTGAGCCGGAAACGCTCATTGACTGTTACGGTCATACCGAAAACCACGAGGGCGAACCCTATGTCGAGCTTGAGACAGAGTGGGTTGAGCCCCGCGAAGAAGGCTCTGCGGGACATTTTTTATGGAAGCACAAAAACGGCTACACAGACATTGTCGAAAAAGTGTCCATAAAAATCCACACGTCGTATTATGAGCGCATGCCGGGAAACAAAGTACCTTACCTTGAGCAGCACCGCCGAATTTTTAACGACGTCCGCTCGCTGCTGCAGAAGCATTTTCCCGGCGTACCGGCTGAGTTTGCGCTTTCCATGTACCCGGAAACAGTTGAACATGCCGCTGACCGGCTGATTCACAAAGGAGCGGACACTATTGTTGCCTGCGATCTTTTTCATGTGTATTCATCCCTTGAGGAGTTCAACTCGCTGTTTCCTGAAATCAAGGATGCCGTTGCCGAGCGGGCAAAAGTTATATTCACCCCGTTCCCCGGCGCTTACGCTTCATACCGGCGCGCCTATGTGGAAATGGCACTTGATGAAATGGCAGAGCTTCCTGCTGAAGCCAAAAAAATGATCGTCCTCACCAGACACGGGTTTCCGGAAATCCCCGGCGACCCATACCCCGAGCTTGCCCGTGTGTATTACCGGAACCTGCAGGATGAAATCATACACACTGCAGCCGACAACAACACCATAGTCCTTTATGCCGACACCGACTTTGCCGGCGAGGACATGGACCCTGACCATAAACGCCTTGCATCGTTCGAAGCACTGGAAATGGCCCTTGAGGAGCGCTATGATCACATTATATTTTTACTGGTAGACTTTATGAGCGAAAATACCGACAGCATTTTCGCCATGCCCCTTGAAACATTCGAACCGCTGCACTACTCATATGGGGGCCGGATTCCCTATGAGGATTTTTCAAAACCGTTCAGAACCGTCCTGACATCCGGACCAAGCCGAATGGTTGTGGCGGGTACCCCGGTCGGCGAGCGCTACCGGCCGTTTGTCTCACGCGGGGTGTTTGATGCCATTGCAACCGTACTGAACGAAGACCCCTGGCCGCAGCTGATTCTGGAAGAGGAAGAGAAAAAAGAGGCATTGTTTTAAAAAAAATATCGGGAGGGGCTGAAAATGGATAAGAAGAGCCAGGAGCTGCATGTCATGTGGCACGTGCTCGAGCTTGTGCAGATATATCCGGTTACCGTCGTCACGACGGTCGACAAACACGGCACCATAAACGCGGCGCCCTACTCTCTGGTCATGCCGTTTTGTTCGTCGCCGGACAATCCCCAAATGCTGCTTATAGTAAACAGAAGCTGGCATACGGCAAAAAATATCGAAGCCACCGGTGAGTTTGTGCTGAACTACCCCCGGGCCGACCGGCTTCAGGATGTTATGGAAACCGGCAAATTTCACGACGAAGGGGTAAACGAGCTCCGGTTTACCGGCTTTACCACGGAGCCCGCCAAAACGGTCACCCCGCCCCGGATAACAGAGTGCTATCAGCACATAGAGTGCACCGTCAATCATATTATGCGCCCCTCGAAAACACAGATCAATGTTATCGCCGATGTTCGTGATCTTGCCATTGACGGCGAGCTGTGTGACGGGGACCGCCTGAGCAGGGTGAAAAAGCTGTCGCTTCCTGCATATCTCGGTCTCAACAGCATGCAGGAGCACATCTTCGGGAAGGCAACAGACATTACCGCCATGCAGGTTGAGACGCATTAATGTCTGACAGTGAGAGTGGTGTCCAAAACAATTTTCAGTGCCGCACCGGCCAGGGCTTTGATGGAGCACACAGCCAGGGACTTACGGTGTGCGTCCGGAAACAGCATTCTATGTGCACACTTTTCCGGGCCGCTCAGCAAAACAGTTAATTTTTCTGAGCGCTCGAAAAGCCCGTGTCCGGTGCGGCTTCTGCGGGCTGTATTGAATAATGCCATTTTGGACACGTCCGACAGTGGGATTTCAAAAAAATGAGGAGGTTTTTATGAACAAACACACTGCACACCTGATCGTAACACTGCTCTGCGCTTCCATCTTTTTGTGTCCGGCCGCTCCCGTACGGGCGCAGGACAATGCAACCGGCAATGATACTGAATCAGATATTCTTATTCTGTATTACTCTCTTACCGGCAATACCGAAGCGTGCTGCCGGGTCCTGCAGGATCATCTTTCAGCCGATCTTATCGAAGTTAAGGACCTGAAAAACCGCGAGAGCACCCTGGGTATCATCGGAGGGATGTTTCGCACCATTCTGGGGATGCACACACCCATAGAGCCCGAGCAGGTGAACATGGCCCCCTACAAGACGGTCATCCTTGCCGCCCCCATATGGGCATCAAAATTTGCCCCGGCCATGCGCACCTTTATCGATAAAAACAGGTTTTCGGGAAAAAGCGTGGTGCTTTTTTCGACCTCGGACACGCTGCTTGCCGAAAAATACAAAAAAAAGAAAATTGACAAAGTCAGGGAGCAGGGCGGCACCGTCGTGGGCTATTTCGAGGTGCGGGCGGCTGACGAAAAAGACGGGGACAAAGTTCCGCGCTCAAAAGATGCAATCAGGAAAGACGCCGCCGAGGCAGCCGTGCAGATCGAACAGGCGATTGCGTCACACAATAAAAAATAAGGTTTCGCATGGAAATACACCTTAAAACATTCGCCAATATCCGGGAGGTCATCGGCGCTCCGGAAACAACCGTGGAGCTGCCTGCGTGTGCCTCTTTACACACTCTTTTCGAGGTTCTGACAAAAAAATACGGCGACAGATTCGACCGTCAGATTACCGATCAGACGACCCGGGAAAAAGTGCCGTTTCTTGTTCTGGTCAACAAAGAAACGTATCAGTCCACCGGCGGCATGAAAACCAGGCTGAACCACGGCGACCGTGTTACCATTTTAATCCCCTTTGACGGCGGGTAGGGCACTGGGTGCGCCCTGACAGGCAGTATTATGATCTCACGCATCCTCTGATTTTTTAAGCTTCTTTTGCAGCGCTTTCTCTTTTTTCTTCCGGATTTTCAGATTTTCTTTGTCGCTTTTTTTTGCGTCCCTGTCGCTCACTTCATTGTCAGGATCAGCAGCAGGAATGAAAGCTTGCTGCTGTTTTTGCTGATCAGTGTCATCTGCCTGCGTCTTCGCGGGATGCACATCTGATTTTTGGCTGTTTTGTTCCTGTTTTTCTTTCGAAGCGGAGGCAGCCTGCGGTGGCGCTTTTTCGATTTTTTTTCTCTTTGCCCTCTCAATAAGATGTTCTGCGAATTTTTTACCGAACTGGGCAATGAACCCTGTTACCAGAATCATTACAGCCCATTTTAAAATGGTAATTATTCCGCCTGATGCAAAAATAGATTCAATATCCATATACAAACGTGTTTAAAATAAATACCAGCATTAAGGAAAAGCCGGTTCGGGATGCAGAAAGTATAGACCCAAATCACTGAGATAGCAATAACTGCATTGTTATATACTATCGGGACGAACCCGCCTGCTGACAATCGATACATCTGACAGAAAGGCGCGTGCGCTTAATGCCTCCCGTATATGTGTGTCAGGGGCAGATTTTTTTAACGGCTGCTTCGTTGTCACCCGCGGTTTTGTACGGCTCACAGGAATATTCCGGATAGGTCGGGAGCAAGAGATAGCTTCCCTCTCCGGTCAGCACCGTGTTGGTAGCCGGCACGCCTTCAGAGCCATCAGCTGAAATGCCGGCGTTTGGATTTGTTTCAAAGCCGGGCGCGTTTGAACTGCTTACGTACAGCCCGATACGGTGGCCGGTCCCGAACGCAAAGCTTGTCGACCACAGATCGACAACAACCTCGGCGGGCGTATATGGATCGAGCTCAACCATATGGTCGAACCCTTCCCGGTAACGGGCTCTAACAATGCCGTCACACACCAGCATTTTCCTTCCCCCGGGATAAACATCAACCAGAAAAGCGCTAAAATCGGTATCCGGTCGATCGCTCACAATTTCAAGGCAAAGCTTCACCCGCCCGGTAATCTCTAACGGGCTGCTGAGAGGTTCGGTTTCAAAATACAGCACGTCAGGGCGGATGTCATAGCGGGCGCTCAGATCACAGGAACCGGCATATGCGGCATCCAGATATCTGCCGCAGAGTGTCGGAAGTGGATCAAGGGGGTTGTATACATAGGTGAGCGCTTCCTGCTCAGGGGGGTCCGGTAAAAGCTTTTTGCCCGGGGCAAGGTACAGCTTCTCGGTTATCTGGTTTTCCGGCGGCCAGGTCTCGGCATGACACCACCAGTTGCCTGCCGTGGTCTGATTGTCGGATCCCATTACATAATAGGAAACCCGGGGCCAGTCAAAGGCTTTCAGGTTTTCCTGCAGCGCAAGCTCGATAAAGAGCTCAGCCGGCGGGCGCTGCCGTGTTTCCCACCACTGCTCTGTCCAGTATATAAGCTCCGTCATGTTATCGGCAGCTTCAAGGGCCGCTTCATCGCTTATCATGGCGTGGATCCATGGGCCCATTATCAGATAATTGTGCTCAACCGCCGCCTCTTCATAGAGGTGAAAGGCGTCAATGGTACCCTGGCAATGAAGATCATACCACCCGCCAAGATGAAGTGCCGGCGAATTGATAAAGGACAGGCGGTTTTTCAGATTTACTTCCTCCCAGTATTCTTCTTTAGCAGGGTGAGCAAGAATCTCGCTTTCTATGATTGCATCGCGCTGTGCCTGCAGATACCCCCGCCTGGCGATCCACATCTCTATATCATGCTTCCTGAAAACCCCGCCGGGGAAAAACATATGGCTGTAAAGATCAGGGGTGGCAACTGCTGCAACCTGCCCGGACAGTGAGCAGTTATCAACACCGGCAAGAAGATACTGAACAATGCCGAGCGCCGACGCCCCCCGGGTTACCACCACATTATTTGACCAGAAACGGCTGCGAATATACCTGACCGTGTCATAGCCATCCTGCAGCTCTCCCCATCCGTCGGTCCGGAAAATATAAAAATCGTCCGGGGGTACCCCCTCGCGCATACGCATATCCTGAACAGCCACAACAACCCCCTGCTCTGACAGCCGCCCCAGAAAACGCATATTTTCTTTGCCGTAGGGTGTCCGCACGAGAAGGGTTGGAAGGTCCGGATGGGCAAACCAGCAGTCGGGAAAATAAAAGTCGGTGGGAAGCCGCGTGCCGTCGCGCATCAATATTTCGACCTCTACCGGCTGAGAGCCGCACGAGCTACAGACAAGCAGCGCCAAAAAAACAGCGATACGCATGCCCGGCCGGCAGAGCCGTCTCTTTGTGTTATTTCTTTGTGTCACACACACGGGTATATCTGCCCCTGCCAAGGGATTCAGCATCTCCGCATCAATAGCGAACAACAACGTGCGGATCACCCCTGTTTCAAAGTCACGTATTATTGACATATCGGCACACCGGACGGACTGCGCCCTTTATCAGAATAGGCACCGCTCTTAAAATGTCAAAAGGGTCTCGTTCGATACTGACTGCTTCACTTCTGTGGAATATGCGTATGTTTTTTGCCCCCCCTGCACACAAAGCACCCGGAGCCTGAGCCTTCAGCTGCACCAGGCAGCTTTTTCGGCTTTGCGATTGACCTCGCCCCGCTGAGTAATTATGGTAAGAACATGGCAGCGCGTATTCACATCGGCACGTCAGGATGGAATTACGACCACTGGAAAGGGCCCTTTTATCCTGAAGACTGGCCGAAGAAAAGGTGGCTTGAATATTATGCCGAGCATTTCGACACCGTAGAGCTGAACGCCACATTCTACCGGCTTCCCAAAGAAAAAACGTTCAGCAACTGGAATGAGCGCACGCCCGGTCACTTTCAGTGGGCGGTCAAAGCAAGCCGCTACATCACTCATATCAAACGCCTTCGCGACCCCGAGCAATCGCTTGAAAAATTTTTCCGCGGCGCTCGCGCGCTTGGAGATAAGCTCGGGCCCGTGCTCATTCAGCTGCCGCCGAGGTTTTCATTCGATGAGGAGCGGTTTGCTCATTTTTGCACATCGCTTGACCCGGGCATGCGCTACACAGTCGAGGTACGGGATCCCTCGTGGATTAATGACACCTTTTTTGCCGCACTGCGCAAACATAATATAGCATTCTGCATATCCGACACAGCGGGTAAATTCCCCTATCACGAAGCAATCACCGCGGAGTTTGTCTATGTCCGGCTGCACGGCTCGCGCACGCTGTATGCCTCAAACTATACAAAAAAAGAGCTGCGCGGCTGGGCTGATAAAATACGGGGGTGGGAAAAAGAAGCGTACGTATACTTTGACAACGACAACAGGGGCTATGCGGCCAAAAATGCAGCTGAGCTGCAGAAAATGCTCTCCCCCTGACGTCGCGCTTTTGCGGGCGGATTCCGGCGCGGAGCACTGGTGGATAAATGCTTTGTGCGGCCTCACTTCATCCCGAAAATTTTCTCAAACGGCCAGGCAACAAGTCCGCCGTCGACAACCTGCACACGGCTAAAGCCGGCAGACTGCAGGATAAGCGCCGCTTCATATGCACGAATACACAGCCTGCTGATGATAATAATGTCTTTATCGCGCGGAAGCTCACTCAGCCGGCTGCGAAGCATGCCTAGAGATATCAGCTTCGATCCGGGAAGGCGCTGCACCTCATACTCCTGGGGGGTGCCTACATCGAGAAGCAGAAAATCCTCATTGCGCTCCATCTTTGCGTGCACATCAACAGGGCAAATCCCGGTCAGCAGGCCGGCAATCTTGTTGCGCAGGACATTTGCTCCGGTTATCAGGCTGTCCATGGCCTGAGAATAGGGCGGCGCATAACCGAGATCGAGATTTGCAATTTGATCCACGGTCATTCCTGCGGCTATAGCGGTCGCGGCCACGTCGATGCGCTTGGCACCCTCACCCGGCCCCACAGCCTGCACGCCCAAAAGGCGGCGCGAAACCGGATCCGCTATCAGCTTCAACAGCAGCGTGCGGGCCTCGGGCATAAAATGCTCGCGGTCGGGACCGCCGCACAGGGCAATCACCGGATCATACCCGGCCGCAGCCGCCTGGCCGGCGGTCAGGCCGGTGCGGGCCACGCAAAAATCAAACACCTTACACACGGTGGTGCCGAGGACGCCGGGAAATGTCTCGTTGCCTCCGCAGATATTGACAGCGGCAATACGGCCCTGCTTGTTTGCAGTTGATCCCAGCGGCACATAGCAGGGCTTATCCGTGAGCATGTCAATGCACTCAACGCAGTCGCCGGCGGCATAGATATCAGAGTCGGAGGTAAGCATGCGCGCATCCACCTTGACCGCTCCGGTTGAGCCTATCTCGAGCCCGGCGATTCGTGCCAGCTCAACGCGCGGCCGGACGCCGACACCGAGAATCACCATATCAGCGGGAACGGTTCCCTTGTCGGTCACCACAGCGCGGACAAACTCCTCACCTGAAAACGAATGCGCCTTTGCGTTTGTCATGATGCGAACGCCCCTTGATTCCATGTGGCGCTCGACGTGATGCGCCATCTCCCAGTCGAGCATGCCCAAAATCTGGCTGTCGCGCTCCACAATGGTAACCCGGCATCCCCGGGTAACCAGCGCTTCGGTCATTTCAACGCCGATAAGGCCCCCGCCCACAATAACCACATCTTTTGCCTTCTGTTCAAGCAGGTGGAGCCTGACCCCTTCGGCATCGCGCATCCCGTGAAGGGTAAAAATATTTTTCAGCTCGCGCCCACCCAGATTGGGCATAATGGGAACGGCACCCGTTGCAAGAACGAGCTTGTCATAGGCTATCCACCGCTCCTCTTCGCTGCGCAAATCCTTAATGCGCACGCGCTTTTCAACGCGATCTATCTCGGTCGCCTCCGTTCTGCTCAGCACATTGACATGCTTGACGTGCTGAAAAAAAACCGAATCGCGCACACATCCCAGGGCCGTCGACATAAGCTCTTTTTGTTCATCGACCACACCGGATACATAATAAGGAAGCCCGCAGCCCGCATAAGAAAGAAATTCCTCCCGCTCAATAATGGTGACCTGCGTTTCGGGATGCATCCTGATAATTTTAGAGGCTACTTTGGGGCCGGCGGCCACACCGCCGACGATAACGACCTTCAGCCGCTCGGGCTCGGAGCCGAAGCCTGTTTCCGGTCGCGGCAGCTCCTCCGCAGAGAAAAGCTGCATTATAAAGGCCGCACCGCCGTAAATTGATGTTTCTATCCAGATATCGCCGCCCGCGCGGTTTACCAGCGCCTTCACAAAGGCGAGGCCGAGCCCCACGCCCGGCAGCGTCGTGTTCTGTGCGTTGGGAGAGCGGTAAAACGGCTCAAAGATTTTCTCCCGCTGACCTTCCGGAATGCCGATACCCGAATCGGCGACAATTATCCGGAGCTGTCCCTCCTCCGGTGCCTTCCTGACCGTGATGCTGATTTTGCCGTTGTCGGGGGTATATTTTATAGCGTTGTTCACCAGGGCATTCAGGGCCTCAAACAGCGCAGCCTCGCGAATGTGGACCAGAGCGGGCTCGAGCTCTATGTCAACGGTAAGGTCGATATCCCGCTGGGCGGCATCTTCGGCAAAGCGGGTTCTGGTCCTGTTTACCAGCCCCGTTGCTTCAGCAACAGGCTCCTCCTCGTCGTCATCCTGCTCGGGGCGCACAATGGTAAGCATTCGGGATGCGGCATCGATTGCCTCTTCAATGCGCCTGTCAGCACGCGACAGAAGATCCTTTTGACGGGCATTGAGGTGTCCGGCGTATTCCCCGATGATGGTTTTCAGAAGCGATCCAGCCGCCCCCACGGGGGACTTCAGCTGATGGGCAAGAAGCGCCGCAAACTGAAGCAGATCCTCGGGGCCGACTTTGTTTTCAGGTGACGTGTCATGATGTTTTTCGTCTTCCATTGCAGCTCACATACCCCCATTGGAAGAAAACGTGAAAAGCAGGCGCCGGGGTTGCAATACCTGCGCCGGTGTTTATGATTAAAAAATAAAGTATTCCGCACTATAAATCAACGGGCCGCCCGGTGTCAATGCAAAGTAACAAAAACGGAAGCCGGTGCGGGCACATCCGGCAAAAGCATTTATTTGACATATACACCGCGGTAAACGTATAATTTTTAATCAGAAACAATCATATATCATGCTTACAAATTTAGCATATTTTTGAGCCGTGCACCTGTACGGGGCCTTATTGTAATTAATTATCGCTTCGGTATCATGTTTGTTGACTTTGCAAAGGTGTTTATAAAATCAGGTGACGGGGGTAAGGGATGCGTTTCCTTTCACCGGGAAAAATACAAGCCACGCGGCGGCCCTGACGGAGGCGACGGCGGTGACGGCGGCAGCGTTTTTCTGGTGGGGGATGCCGGAATGAACAGCCTTGCCAGGTTCAGGTATACCCCACGCCTAATCGCCGGGAACGGAGAGGCCGGCATGGGCAGCAACCGCTCCGGCAGGAAGGGTGACGACCTGTTTGTTCCGGTACCCTGCGGCACGGTGCTTCGCCGCGAAGAAACAGGACAGGCAATAGCTGAAATCGAACAGGCTGGCCAGCAGGCGCTGATCGCGCGCGGAGGCCGTGGCGGCAAAGGCAATCAGCACTTTGCCACCCCCACACACCGCGCGCCCAGATATGCCCAGAGCGGGCTGCCGGGCACCGAATTCCATGCAGTGCTTGAGCTTAAAATTATTGCCGATATAGGGCTTGTCGGCCTGCCGAATGCAGGCAAATCTTCACTTATTACCGCTGTGTCAGGAGCGGCACCGAAAGTTGCCGGCTACCCGTTTACGACGCTCAATCCTGTTGTGGGCGTCGTTGAGCTTCCCGGATACCGCTCCATGGTTATGGCGGACATCCCCGGCATAATCGAAGGGGCCTCACACGGCCGGGGGCTCGGAATACAGTTTTTAAAGCACGTCGAGCGAACTAAAATTCTGCTTTTTGTGCTGGATATTTCAGAATATGCAGATGTCGAACCGGTGCGGGCGTTTCAGGTGCTTCAGGATGAAATACGCCGCTTCGGTCATAACCTGGAAACAAAAAAGTATCTTATTGCGGCCAACAAAATCGATATCGATCCTGAGGAAAAGCATACCCGCGCATTCATACAGCAGCTTGATGCCGCATATGCCGACAGGGTCTTCCCTGTTTCCGCGGTTACCCGTGAGGGTATAGACAGCCTTGTTTCCGCCCTGGACCGATGCATTGCGGACGATACCGCGCACTTCAAGGCACTGTAGGGCCGGCATAAAGCAATGCCCCGCTCTTGTGATTTCTGCCGTCATTGCGGGCATTGAATAAGCAATGACATATGTGCACGTTTCATACTTTGTGCTAACGGTTTATCCGGGCTACTCAACAGTAACAACCATTTAGAGCAGGAGGATGCATTATGGCACAGTATACGCAGGAATTTGAAAAAGCGCTCGACATTGGCCGTCCGCCGAATATTGCACGACTGTTTCCGAATTCCAGGGCCCTGATTGTCAGCGGCAAAGTTATCGACCGGGCGCTGCTGGCAAAAGGAAAAGCGATGACAATTGCCGCAAACGCCAGGAACAGTTTCGTTATACGCGGCGCCCTCAGAGCTGCACAGCGCGCTAACGCCGCACTCATAATAGAAATCGCAAAATCAGAAGGCGGCGCCAGCGGCTACTGTGCCGTCAATTACTGGAACCTT
Organism: uncultured Thermodesulfobacteriota bacterium; assembly: GCA_964621615.1. Classification (GTDB taxonomy): domain Bacteria; phylum Desulfobacterota; class WTBG01; order CAIYCZ01; family CAIRTM01; genus CAZUMW01. The sequence continues at coordinate 43,338 of CAZUMW010000022.1, read as the reverse complement.
GCCACCTATGTGGATGCACTATGCAACGAGATTGGCATCACCGTACCCGTTGCGATTCACGCCGACCACTACGGCATTAAAGGTGAAAAGGACGCGGTCACGGCAAAAACTGAAATACCGACAATGTTTGATGCCGGCATCACCTCTATTGCCATCGATGCCTCTCACCTGCCCGATGATCAGAACCTGCTGACCAGCATCGAGCTCAATCAGTACGTTCCCGACTGGGCGGGCCTTGAAACAGAGGTCGGCGAAATCAAAGGAAAAGAGGGGCTCTCAACGCTCCCCGAAGCGCTGTTTCTCATTCAGGGGCTGAACGCACACGATATTTTCCCCGACTGGATCGCCCTGAACAACGGAACAACTCACGGCATCGAAGCAAGCGACGCAGGCATCCAGGTTGAGCTGACGGCACAAATTCACAAAGGAATTGAAAAATACGGGGTGTCAGGGGCACAGCACGGCACCTCGGGCAACAGCTCCGAGCGACTTAGAGCTATCGCTCAGCAGACAAAGACCACAAAAGCAAACGTCGCAACCGCGCTTCAAATGCTGTCATGGGGGCTCGAGGTAAACGATTACGGCAATGCCCAGCTGGATGAAAATAAAAATTTCATCAAAGTAAAAGACGAGGGGGCCACGGAAGACGTGTGGCAGCAGATGCTTTCATATGCGCAGGACAAGGGCCTTTCCGGCGGCAATTTCAAAAAGCTCAATCTGCCGTTTGAAAACCTCCTGCTGTCTCAGCCGGCTCCGGTTCGCGAGCGGATGATAAAGCGGGTTGAGGATTTCGTCTATCACATACTGACCGATGTCTTCAACGCCGCAGACACCGCTCCGCTGGGAATAGATGCGATTCTGAAAGCAGGATCATTTGATCTTGGCCCGAAAGCCGGCCGCATTGAAGACCCGGCAGAATGGGCCAGGGAACAAATTATCGAAAAAGCGAAACGCATCGGCAGCGACAAAGGTCCCGCCGGCAACTTTGAGGACTGAGGCATCGGAAGAAATGTGCGGTGAGGCAGGTGCAGCTTCAGCTGCGAATATACAGACGGTGAAATGCCGGCGAGCGTTTGTCCCGGCAGAAGTCTGTACTCTACCTCCACCGTTTTTATACTCAGCGCCGAACCGCAATGCAAGACAAAGCGGGTCGACAGCGACACTGAGCAATCTAACCGTTCAAACATCCTTATACGCATGTTACATTAACCGCAAACAGTGAGGTGCCCCCGCCATGATGAGAACTGCAAATCCTGCTTTAAACGATGCCGCGTTTCGCGGGCTGTCCGCTTCGGCAACCCCCATGACTATCCAGGGAACCGTAAACAAGACAGGGGTGCTCCTTGTGCTGGTAACCGCATCCGCATGGTGGATATGGAACCGCTTTTTCGCCGCAGGATCGGCGGGAGCGGTTATGCCGTGGATGCTCGGCGGCGCAATCGGCGGATTCGTCGTTGCGCTTATTACGGTATTTAAAAAAGAAATTGCACCCGTGACCTCCCCGGCATACGCCCTTCTCGAGGGGCTGTTTCTGGGCGGCATTTCAGCCGTGTTCGAGGCGCAGTATCCCGGCATCGTCCTGCAGGCGGTCGGCCTGACATTCGGTACTCTTTTCTGCCTCCTGGCGGCTTACAAGTCGGGAATGATAAAAGTAACCGAAAATTTTAAGCTGGGGGTGGTCGCAGCGACCGGGGGCATCGCACTGGTTTATGTCGTTACCTTCATTCTGGGTTTTTTCGGCATCAGTATACCCTTTATTCACGGCAGCGGCATAATCGGCATCGGGTTCAGCCTGTTTGTGGTTGTCATTGCATCGCTTAACCTGGTGCTCGATTTTGATTTCATTGAAAGCGGCGCTGCTCACGGGGCGCCCAAATACATGGAGTGGTACGCTGCATTCGGGCTGATCGTAACACTGGTGTGGCTGTATATAGAAATTCTCAGGCTCCTGGCAAAGCTGCGCAGCAGGCAGTAGCTGATGCGACATATCATGCTGTGGCTGTTTGACTCTATCATTTTTTTCCGCTATATTTTTGTATAGTATAACGGCACCAATCACTGATGTATGTCTAACGCTATCGCAGACTGAAAAAACACGGATGTCCCCGTTCAAAAAAAAAGAACCCGGCTCAGGTGACCAGAAAGACAATGGGCCGGAACATATTCCCAAAGACCTTCTTGAAGCAACCGCCGAGCTCAGTGACGATGATTTCGATTTCGGCCCTGACCTTGAGCCGGAATCCACTCCTGAGTCCGCTGATCGGGAAAAGCCGCCTTCATCAGACAGCCTGCCGTCTCCCTCCGGGGATACGGTTACAGATGCCGATGACGAAGCTCCGCCTCCTGATGACCTGCTTAAGGCAGCATCAGCGCTTGACGACAAAGAATTCCAGCTCGATGAGCCGGCTCCCCCGCCGCGCTCAGAGCATACTAAGCCGGCAGCCGACCCCTCCGGTGCGGCAGCGCCTCTTTCCGGAACGGCAGGTCATAAAGAGCATGTCCCTCCCGGGCTTGCCTCCTCTTTTACGCACACAAAAAAAACCCGCTCATGGAAAACAGCCCGGCTGGCACTTATCGTGCTCATAAGCTTCCTAGGGGCGGGAGCCGCAGTCGGATATTATGTCTGGGTATCGCCTCTGCCGCCCGGAGCTGATGCACCCGCAAGCGCCCCGCCGGAATTGCCCCTCCCAAGCGAACGGGTCCCGCCGGCTGCACCCATAGAACAAGCTGAACGCACACCGGCCGAAGACGCTGCCGCCACAATTGATATGCAGGGCTCGCCGGCCCCAAAAGGGCCTTCTGCAGCGGACGATCAGAAAGCAGAAGGGCCGGTCAATCAAAATACCGCCGTGACCGCATCTGCCCCTGCTCCAGGCGGGCAGTCTGCCGAACAGAAAACGTCGCCAGGGCCGCCTGCAGACAAAAAAAGCGAACCCGCCGGAGATGCGCCGGCGGGCCGCCCTGAAAGCAATGCTCGTGACACGCGCGGCTCCGCGCTTGATTATGAGCTTTATCGCGGACACACACATGAAAAGCAGGGCCGCTACGGTACAGCCCTCAAGCACTACCGCAAAGCTGCTGCGCTTGCACCCGACAACTACCGGCTGTATAACAGAATAGGATATGTGCTCATTCGCCTGGAGCTGTACGCGGAAGCCCTCGCCCCGCTGACAAAAGCCCTTTCCCTGAAAAAGGATTACCTGCCGGCGCTCGTCAATACGGGAATCGTCTACGGCGCACAGAAAAATTACGACGAAGCGCAGCGCTATCTGTCCCGGGCGCTGGCTATCGATGCGACAAACCCGTCAGCGGTTTACAATATGATGCGTATCTGTGAGGAAACAGGGGACTTCACGCAGGCACGCCATTACAAAAACGTGCTTGAGGCACTGAGGGATGTTCATTAACGGATCCGGCGGCTCACAAAACACCGCTGCATCTACCACCGGGAAAGGAAATCAGCCGTTTGCTGAACAATAATGTCCTGCTGCTCCTGGCGGGAGATATCAGCGGGATTATCGTCTGTTTGCAGCTCATCGCCTTCACCATACCAGCCGAAGTACGTGTGATTTCCTCCCTCAATTTCCACAAACTCAGCGTCTGCAGGAAGGTGCTCCTCGGACTGCTCGATCTCATCAAGCGTGGTAAGCCCGTCATTGGTACCGTAGATGGAAAGCACTGCAAGATCGGTGTTATCGAGGCGAAACATATCCGAGGGATAGGCCGCCCAGAGGACTACTCCGTCTACCATATCAGGATTCTTTTGCGCATATCTGCATGCCATGACACCACCGTGGGAGTGGCCCCCGATAATCCACGTATTGATTTCACCGTTTCTTGCGATTATCCGGTCAGCCCTGTCGGTGGCCAGGATCGCAAGATCAAGCGGCATCGGCACAAGAAAGACCGCAATGCCCTGTTGCGCAATTGCGCGTGCCGTGGGGGCGTATGACCGGTAATCAATAAGCCCGCCGGGATATATGATAAACCCGGTCCCGGCAGATTGCGAGCGGGGGGCAAAGCGGTACACAGGCCTCAGCCAGCCGAGGACACAGGCCCGGGACACTGAAACGCAATTATCGGATTCCAGGGCGTCAAGCGCTTCAGGCATAGGCTGATACCTTTTTGCCAGGGCCGCATCCGGAAGGCACAAGGCGCACCATAAAGCAATCAGTATAAAGCAGCATCGTGTACGCATATATCATCACCCATTAAAAGCGTATCTTATTCTTCATCTTTATCCCTAACCTGATTTTTGATGTGGCGTATCTGAGGCAGGACTGTCATGAAAATGTCGAACATTCGGGGGTCGAAGTGCTCTCCGCGATCCTTTCGCATGATGCCCAGCGCTTCCTCCTCTGGCAGCGGCGGCCGGTAGACCCGCTTGTGGACAAGGGCGTCGTAGACATCGAGCACGGCAACCATTCGCGCAGCCTCCGGAATATCCTCACCGGCAAGCCCGTATGGATACCCTGACCCGTTCCATTTCTCATGATGCGCCAAAGCGATCTGCTCAGCCATTTTCAGAAGCGAAATTTCGGATCCGCTCAGTATCTCGGCACCGATGGTCGTATGTGTTTTTATAATGTCAAACTCGGTGTCGGTGAGCCTGCCCGGCTTGAGAAGGATATTGTCAGGCACCCCTATTTTACCGATATCGTGCATTGACGCGGCAATGCGGATTTCGTCCATGGCGCGCCCCGGCCATCCGAGCGTATCAGCCATGATAAAAGCATACAGGCCGAGCCGGCGATTGTGTGACGCGGTTTCCACATCGCGGTATTCACAGGCTGCCGTAAGCCTGAGACAAATCTCCTCTTCGCGGCGGTGAAGGTCGGCCGTTCTGGATTTCACCTCTTCCTCAAGGCGCTTTTCATAGCGCTTGCTTTCCATGCTGAGCCGCCGCCGCTCCAGCGCATTAACCACCTCAATAGCGATTTCTTTCAGATCAAAGGGCTTTATGATGTATCCGTAGGCCCCGAGCTGAAGCGCTTTTACCGCGGTTTTCCGGTCATCAACCGCTGTCACCATTATTACCGCCAGATCGGGAAAATTATCTTTAACAATGGAGAGCAGCTCGATGCCGGTTTTACCCGGCATCATAATATCGGAGATCAAAAGAGCATACGCGTTTTGTTCAAGCAGATCAAGCGCATTTTCAGCACAGTCTGCGGTATGGCAGGTATATCCTTCGGAGGCAAGTGACTTGGCAAGGATATCACTTACCAGCGGCTCATCGTCTACTACCAGAATCGCTTCGCAATTGCCGGAATCCGTCACCGCTTATCTCCCTGAACATGTTCACACGCTGCGGGCCCTTGAGCACGCCGCCCCGGGGATTGGAATAAAGGTTTACACAGCAGGTGTATACATACTATCGAACAACTTTTGTGAAATCATAAGAGAAAAATGCCTGAAGGTATAACGCCGCTGCTGAAGTTTTTCTTAAAAAATGCCTAAAAGCGCACTATTATTTTTTTTATACACAAAGGCGCTATGATTAATCATAGCGCCTTTGTGTGACAATATTCTGCTAATAGCATTTTTCTATTGTGTGATATTCTTTTGTTTTTTATAAGCTCTTCCCCCCCCTGCCTGCATACCGCTTCACCACGGTATCAAGCGTGCGCATGACATGGTTAATTTGAAACGGCTTCTGGACTACCTGATCAACGACGCCGTTTTTGTGATCCCGATGTGCCGGGTCTGTTTCCCATCCGGTAATAAGGACCACCGGGGTATCGCTGTCTATTTTCTTAATTTGCTCTGCCACCTGCCACCCTGACATGCCCGGCATACCCAGATCGGTAAACACCATATCAAAGCCGCGTGATGAAAACAGGCGCAAGCCCTCATCCCCGTCGGCTGCTGTTTCTGTCCGGTGCCCCTCTGCTGCAAGAATATCGCTCAAAAGGTCCCGCACCGCTTTCTCATCATCGATTATCAGTATTGACAGGGGGGCTCCTGTGCGGGCGTGGGGCGCAGGGGGCGGACCGTGCTCATTTTTATGCAAGCCCGAAACGGGAAGCTCTATGCTGAACGTTGTCCCGGCCTCCCGGCCCTTTTCACACCTGATCGTACCGCCGTGCCTGCTGATAATACCATAGGAAACACTCAGGCCCAGACCTGTGGACCGGGGTCCTTTGGTGGTAAAAAAAGGGTCAAAAATCCTGTCATATATTTCAGGATCAATACCCGATCCCTCGTCGTGCAGGCTTATGGTAATGCGCTGCCCATTGCAGAAACCTTCCAGGGTAAGCGTGCCTCCGTCAGGCATGGCGTCTAAAGCGTTATGAATGAGGTTGGTCAAAACTTCCCGAAGCTCAGAGGCGCTTCCGGCGACCCGGGGAAGCTTCGGGATTCGGTTTGCAAGCGTGTAGGTAACGCCGCGCGATTCCGCCTCGTCCTTCCAGCGGGCTTTTGTAAACTCTATCGCCCCATCTATCAGGTGCTTAACATCGACATCCTGAAATTGCCTGTCCTCTGCGCGGCGGCGGGAAAACTCCTGAATGCGGCGTACTGTCTCGGCACCGTCAAGCGCTGCGTGCTCTATAATTTCTATGCCGCGCGCAAGATCCTGCAGCACGCTTTCAGCCCCGCCCGCATCGGGCATCTTTTCCAGCGCCTTTTTTAAATACTGGGCCCTCCCCAGCACGGCGGCAAGCACATTGTTGAAATCATGGGCAACCCCTCCCGCAAGCTCGCCCAGAGATCTGAGCTTTTCAGCCTGCAGCAGCTGCTTCTCCATTTCTTTGCTCTTGGTAATATCAGTAATAACAGCAAGGCTGCCGGCAAATGCGCCCGTGTCATCAGACAGCGCGCGCGGTGAGACGCGGGTCACGATCTCTTTGCCGGTTTTGCAGATCCAGGATATTTCATATGCCGCTGAGCCCCCCTCACGGCGAAGCGCTATCTGCTCGCTCAGAATTTTTCTGCCGGCTTCAGTCAGAAAGCCGCTGACAGGCTTGCCGATCAGCTCCTCTGATTCATAGCCGAGCATGCTGCAAAAGGGCGCGTTGACAAACGAAAACAAATCATTCCGGTCACGGATCATCAGCCCTTCATTCATGGTTTCGACAAGCTGACGGTATTTCTGCTCACTTCTCTGCAGCTGCTGATTCAGGGCTTTTAAATCATTTTCAGCTTTTTTTCGCTGCGTAATATCCCTGACTATAAACGCATAAAAGACGGTGTTATTCGTTGACCACTGCGAAAGAGAAAACTCGAGGGGAAATTCCGTACCGTTTTTTTTCAGCCCGTAGCCCTCAGCTGTCTGCTCAAAGCCAAGAAGCGCATCTGTGCGGTCAAGCTCGTTCAGCTTCAGCTGGTGAATGGGCCGGTTTCTTTCCGGAGCCAGCATAAGCACTGATTTGCCGAGCACCTCATCTTCCTCATAGCCGAAAATATCTCTGGCGCCATTGTTCCATGACAGTATTTTTCCTTCCGCCGATGCCGTAATAATCGATTCGTGTGCCGTCTTTACGACCGCGCGGAACCGCTCCTCGCTTTCGCGGAGCGCCTGCTCGCTTGCAATGAGCTGCTGGTTGCTGGCGGTAAGCTGTTCGTTTGCCGATCTCAGCTGCTGCTCCCGGGCCATAAGCTGATAATTAACGGCGCGAAGCTCCTGATCATGGGCAACCAGCTCCCTGTTTGCCTTGGTAAGCTCCGCAGTGCGGCGGGCAACAAGCTCATTGAGATGCTCCTGATGCTGCTCAAGCTTCCTGTCAAGCTGCCGCCGCGTGGTTATATCCCTGAAAATGCTCACCGTGCCTAACTTTTTTCCGCTCCCGTCAAAAAGCACCGTCATATTGTGCTCAACCGGAACAAGCGTATTGTCGGCGCACATCAGGTAATGCACCCATCCGGCAAGCCGCCCCTCCTGTGTCAGCTTTTTCATATTCCGCCCGACAGCGGCTATGTACCCGCTATCCACGGAGACCTGCTCACCGGCAGCCGAGTGGTAGGTCCCCCGCTCGACAGAGAAGACTATATCGTGGGGCCTTCCGACTATCTCGGTTTGTTTTTTACCGATAAGGTTGATAAAAGCCCTGTTTACACGCTGAATCACACCGTCATGGTCACTGATAACTATACTGTCAATTGAATGCTCTATCACCGCATCAAGAAATTCTTTTTCCTCACGGTACGCCTCTTTGAAAAACAGCCCCGCCTGCCGGCCGGCGGGCTTTAGCTGCGCATCCCCCACCGGCTCAACGATGCCTATGACCGCCGGTCTTTGGGCTCTTTTATGCTGAACAGGTATCGTGCGCAGATACCCCGGAACCGGTGTGCCCGCACAATCCTGAAAATCTATGCGCACCGGGACTCCCTGTGCCTCAATTGAAACGCGCAGGGGATCCGGCCCCGAAGGCGATCCCGGGTGCATGATGCTTTCAAGCGCTTTGCCGGCAAGCGCTTCTGCATCGGCTTTAAGAAGCCTGGAAATCACCGTATTCACATACAGAATCACCCCGCTGTCATCCGCAGCAAAGATCCCGGCTTCAAGCCCGTTGCACAGCTGGGCAAAAGGCCGGCTTGGAATCGACAGGTGAATAACAGGTTCAGAAGAGCTCATGGCTATCCCGGGGTTTTTTATACGTTCATTTCTCAACTGGCCGCTGTCTTTTGCTATCGGACTTACCGTTATAAACATAAGCATATAATGGGAAAATCCTCGACTGGGCGCCCACGCGAAACATCGCATGCGCTGTGTTGACTTTCGCACTTTTATTTCTTAGACTGAAAGCATTTCAAAAGAAAACGATCAGCCGGCCTGCTGCAGCCGGCTGCCCATTTTTGAACACGAGACACCGGCTTATGAGCGAACAGAACTACGGCGATCACTATCAAAACGAAAAGCTGAAAAAATTCGTTCAGCTTCTTTACGGCGTCTTGTTTTTCAATATTTTCTCAGTCGAAGAGCTGAGCGCTATAATAAGCGAAGATCGATTAATAAAGTGGAAAAAGTTTGATCCCGGAAAGGCCGTTTTTGCTCAGGGCGTTTTTGATCAGCATTTTTATGTGATTATTCAGGGAAGCGTGGAGCTCCGCAAAAAGCGCGATGACACTGAAATAACCGTCGGCGTTCTGCACAAGGGGGACGTGTTCGGGGAGCTGGTCGTGTGTGATCCCGGGCAGCCGCGGCGCGCAAGCGCATATGTTTCGGGCGCGGGGACGGCAATTTTATGCGAATTTGACGGCACGCTCATTACAACCGTGCCCGAGGTGATGCAGGCTAAATTTTATAAAAAATTTCTTGATCTGGTTGTAAATCGCCTTGAAGACGAAAAGAGCAGACAGGTATATTATGAGGAGCTGATCGCCTATGTACACAATAACAATATAAGCGCATCTGATGATTATTTTTCCTACACGCTTGAAACCGCGGTAAGCGACAGAAACCGTCTGACGCAGTTTATTAAATACTCCGATTATCTTGTCTCGAAAAAGATCCCGGCCGACGCAGCAATCGGGATGCTTCAAAAACTGCTCAAGCAGGCAACAGCCCAGCTGAGCAGAAGCTTCGAACGATTATAGCGCTTGCTGATAGCATCCCTGCGCGCTCCCCGCAGGCACTCCGGACGCCACGGTACGGCTGACGTGCGTTAAAACAACATTCCTTTGCCGTGCAAGCCCTTACACATCGACTCCAAGCACCTGCCGCGCCGCGATTCCCACAACAAAGCTTATTGCGGTAACGCCCAGGCTCAGCCCCGCCATTTCGAAAAATCGCTTTTTAAAACACAGCCCCTGCGCTACAGATATATAATAGGTGAACAGGGCGATTATCAGCACGGCTGTACACACAACACAGACAAGGCTTATATAATAATTGGCAAGCAGCAGATAGGGAAGTATGAGAACAATAACCGTAACGAAATAGGCGGCTCCCGTATACGCTGAAGCCCTGACCGGATTTTTTTCGGTCTCTTCCGTCTTTGTAGAAAGATATTCCGACGCAGCCATCGACAGCGCCGCAGCAATGCCGGTTACCAGCCCGGTAAGGGCAATAAGCTGCGAATTCTGAAGCGCCAGCGTAAATCCTGCCAGAGCCCCGGTCAGCTCCACCAGCGCGTCGTTGAGCCCCAGAACCATCGACCCGGTATAGCGGAGACGCTCTTCGTCAATGAGCGCTATCAGCGCCTCCTCGTGATCATTTTCCTCTTTTACGATATCTCCCGCTTCGGGAATCTGCTGCGTTATTCCGGTGTAGTTTTCCTGCGCCCTGCTTTCCCCGCTCTCCATCAGCTTGATGCCGAACGTAACCCCTGCAATACGGCAAAGCCAGTAATAAAACCACACCCGAAGCATGTCGGGCCGGGCATCCCTGTCCGTATAGGTGCGCAGTATGTCATAATGGCGGCGCTCGTCCTCTGCTATACGGCTCAGCACTCTGCTGTTCCCTGCATCTCTGCACACACGGGCAAGCTTTGTATAAATGTGATATTCGGTTATCTCGTTTTTCTGGAACGTATGCAGCTGCTGATAGAGCCGGTCTGAATCTTTCATGGCCTTTGTTTCCTCTGGATACAATCACGAAGCGATGCACGCTTTTCCGGAGCGCGCGCATCGCAGCCCTCTTTTTATATAGACACCGCACGCAACAGGTTCAATACTTTTTCAAAACAGGCAAAAGGGGAAGAAAATAACGAATACGGGAAAGAAGGTGGGGCGGCGCTGCAGTTAACCATAAATTAAATCATTCTTAATGCAGCATTAAATGCCGATGGATAGTCTGACAGGCAACCTCTTCCTTTTTGCGGAAGTGTTTCTATATGCAGCCGCTCAAGACTCCCCCCGTCCTGAGCGGCTCTTTTAATCGCTGAAAAGGCAGCGGCGCAATGCCGCCTTTTCATACACTGTTCAGCTTTTTTTTCATCTCTGCGATCGTGTGTGCATAATTGGGTGTCTTCAGAATACCCGACCCCGACACAAAAATATCAGCCCCGGCCCGGGCTGCGTCTTCGATATTGCCGATCACGATCCCCCCGTCAACCTCTATGGGAATATTTTTACCGGCGCTGAGGATTTTTTGCTTCAGCGCGGTTATTTTATCGATCATTGCAGGGATGAATTTCTGGCCGCCGAATCCGGGGTTCACCGTCATAATGAGAATCATCTCAACATCATCGAGTATGTGATCCAGCACAGACAGCGGCGTCGCCGGATTCAGGGAAACCGCAGGAATAACGCCCCTGCTTTTTATGTGCTGCAGCGTCCGGTGCAGATGATACACAGCCTCGGGGTGCACGGTGAGAATTGAGCTGCCGGCTTCGGCAAACATATCAATATACGCATCCGGGTTTTCGATCATGAGATGCACGTCAAGGGGCAGGCCGGTTGCTGTGCGCGCCGCCTCAACAATAAGCGGCCCGATGGTTATGTTGGGCACAAAATGTCCATCCATGACGTCAATGTGAATATAGTCCGCCCCGGCCTCCTCCAGAAGGCGTATTTCCTCTCCAAGGCAGGAAAAATCGGCGGACAGAATGGACGGCGCTATTTTTTTCTGCATATATATGTTCCTTTGACTGAAATATGACGGTTCCGTACTGTTTTTGACTTTTTACCACGTTGTCAAATATGGGTCACCGGGGCGCTGACTGCTCTCCGGATGGATCATCTTTTTCAGAGGCCGGCTTTATTTTACGCACATCAACGGTTGTGTGTATTTTGTTTCTGCCTTTATGCGGCAGCACTTTTTCCTTTATGTGCAGGCAGACCGCCGTCATCCGGGATCCCTCTTCGCGGGCGCTCAGGCTGAAGCGCAGCCCGTATGTTCCCGCTGCAGGAGCGAGAAACTCCACCAGCACGGCATCGCCCTGATACAGATGCGCACCCCCCTGTCTGTGCTGCCTGTCTGCAGGCCAGCAGCAGTCGAAAAAATCAGACATGGACCGCTCCTCCCGGAAAAGCTCCCGGCCCTGATCACCGGTAAGGACCACAGTATAACGGTGACAGTCAGCGCCGGCGGGAACGCGCTCGGCCTGCAGCTGCCAGGTTATCCGCACCCTGCACCATACTTTTTTCCGTGAAATATCGAAAGAGCCGCCAAGCACCACCTGCTGCAAATCGTGCTCATCCGCAAACTCGGCAACCGGGGTGCCCTGCGAACGCATCCGGCGGTGACGCATATAGGTGTACACCGCCACAGCTGGAAAGCACAGTAACAGCAGGATAAGCTCAACCAAATACAGGGGATGTATCTCCATACTGTCGGGCGCCTCTGTTACGTGATAAATATGATTTAGTGCGGATTCCCTTGTGTGCAGTAACGTAATATTTCGAGGAAATGGTTCGGCAGGTACTGCATAATAACGTAACCCCGCACAGCTTCAGCCTCTGAGTCGGCAGCCGCCGGGGGGTCTGGCTGCATTCGCCCGCCGGGGGCTATGGATGACACCGGCTGCCGGGACAAAGGGCGGCACCGCACAAACAGCCCATACCGGCCCGGGGCTTTGCGAATACATCAATAACACAGCATCGGGAATATAAAACGGCCCCGTTGGTTATTCTCCCGTATTGCTCTTGAGTTCTTCCCGGGATTCATCCCCTCCATTTAGAAGCACTTCATCAATTTTCTTTTTATCAAATCGCCAGGAATTTCCAACGCGAAACCCTGGTATTGTTCCCTGTTTTGCATGTTTATAGACAGTGAGCACAGACATTTTCAGGTAGCTGGCAACCTCTTTGGGGGTCATTATTTCTGGCATCAGTTCTCCCTCTTTTTTCCGGTGTTGTTTCTGTATCCCATTTCTTACACGTTATTATATCCTTTTACAAAATGTTGTGCTTTTTGTCAATAAAAAATACAATATTTAGAATGAAAAACGAAAAAAATCTATATTTCATGGTCGTTGTGACCGGGTTCATCGTCGTTTTCTTCTGAATATTTTTTAATGTTGTGCTCTATATTAGTATATTTTTGTTCAAATTCATTGTATTTTTTGTCAAAAACGGCAAAAAGTTCATCCAAATCTTCCTGATTGTGCTTTTTATCGCTCATAGCACACCCTCCATGAACGTTTCAGAGAACAATGATCGTAAACAGCGCGCCGGTGATATCAATGGGCGCGGGCCAGAGCATCTGTACGGCATTGCCGCAGCTTGTTAAGAAAAACATCTATGTGATTAACAAGGGTCTCACGGGGAAGCAAATCGCCTGCCACCGCATAGGCCTCCATAACCCGTATCAGGTTTGTCCAGTGTTCAGAAGTCCCCTGTTTGCAAATGCCGTAAATCGGGCACATGCGACATTGATTTGCATATTCGGTACATAAAAAAATCGGCACGACAGCGCCCTGCAGCAGCTCCTGATAGTGCGACAGATTGAAAACGCTTTTTGAATATGCATGAATCCGCTCCCACTTTTCAACAGTAAGCTCCAGGGAGTCCTCTCCGCCATAATAGCGATTTTTCATCTCATCAAAGCTGATAAGCTGCATATCCGTCACCGCATGCCGGTGTGATTGTTCGCTTACGGCCCATATCTCATAAAATTATACGGCCTCTGCAATCGGAAGCAAAGAAAAATATGTATTCCGGGCAGGAAGCTGTACGCTGTTAAAACAGATCGTTCCATGTCAGGGGGACGGGTTCTTTTTCATAGGCTGACCGCTCATCCCCGCCAAAGGAAATCATAAGCTCACGGCTGGCGGCGCTCATGCCGATCATCTGCACGGTATGCATCGGCCCCTCATCCTGTGCCACCGAGCGCAGAATGGAAAACCCCGCCTGCATATCGAGCTTGCTGAGGCTGTTGAGCGCATCCACTATTGTTTCATAGCGGGGGCATTCAACTGGCGGAATTATTTTCCGGTGGTGATTGGTGGCAGCAAGAAAGCAATCGGCATTCAGGCGAGGCTCATCCATGCTGTTATAGCGGTATGTGCGGAATCCCGTCCATATATTGTTGCCCTCGATTACTGCAGCCTCCTCGGCTGCGGGCCCCCTTTGCACAGCATCCGGAGCTATCATGTGAAGATTATACGACCCTGCGACCGGCGTAATCAGAAGCCGCCTGAACATGCTGCCGATAGGATTTTTTCGCATCCCGCGGCTGCGCGATTCAAGGCCCCGCCGGACGACAAACGAAAGCGGCGTATATACGCGTGGAATCTGAATCATCAGGTCTTCAACCGATGGGTTTGTGTTTGCATACTGCACGGCAGCGGTGACGCCCTTTTCATTCATCCCGGTAAGGCACCCGACAAACCCGGGCCAGGCAAACGAAATCCACCGCCGGGGAGCAAGCAGGCCTCTGCGGTGCTTATATACAATAATAATGCTGTTTTTTTCAGCAAGATCGCCGGGAGACCCGAAGTCCAGATTGCGCACCATCATCGGTGACCCGTCAGCGGTTCCGCTGTCCCAGGCAGAGGCGGATGAGCACAGGGTGCGGCTTTCGAACTCAAGCGGGAATATTTCCACCATATTGAAACGGATCAGATCTATGGGCATAAAATCGCGGGAAAGCTTTGCGCTGTAAAGGCCCGCCTCGCCAAGAGCCTCACGCATTCCGGCAAAAATGCCCGCGATCTCCCGCTGCAGGGGGAATGGGACGCGGACATAATACATAAGCAGAAGCGTTGTATAAAAATAGTTATCCGTGTCAAAGATTTCGCCGAGCATGTAGTCTTCAAGGAGGGCATAAATATCCTCGGCAAGGAGATACCCGTGTGCGTACCCCCGCTGATACGGGGTTCCCCAGACGGTCAGCACGCGCAGGCCGCTGACCGTATCAAGGCTGCCTTTTACGCCGGCAGCGGCGGTATTGCAGAGCAGCAAAACAGCAATACCGGCACAGATCGACGCATGGAACAGCCTGCCGCAAAAAAAACGGGGGGGCATCATGTTATTGCCTTATGAGGAGCTCATTTTTTTGTGAATCCGAACACAGCGCTCTCGGCGGAGCGGCAGCCGGGCTGCGTGCTCCTGCCGGCCGCATGATACTATTATTGTGCGGCAAAAACGAAGACCTGTCAACATGTCTCCCGTCATGAGCGCTGCCCACAATTTCACCGCTGATTAACAGTGCCGTTCTTTTCGGGGTATCCGGCATGTGAAGGGCTTTTTCATTGCTCCGGGAATACTATTTGCGGCACAGAGAGGAATAACGCCATGACGGCCGGGCAAACACGCAGGCGGTCAGGATGGAGAACCGCGGGGATCAGTCCTCGTTTACAATCTGGTCGAAATGAGTAACTGCAGCTGTGTCGCCTTTTTTTATCAGGCGGGCGTGCATCCCCAGGCGGGGCTCAAGGGCGTTAACGAACCTGCGCGCAATGCAAAGCTTTCTGGTGCAGTGGCTGGACTGTTTCAGAAGCAGATATCCAAGCAGGATATCAACGGCCATGTCTACGATCGTCCGGCTGTAAAGCTCGACAACGCGGCTGTCCCTCGATTCTGAAAGGCGTCCCGCGCAGTCTCTCAAAAGCGCCCGGGCCTTTGCCAGCTTTTTTGCCGGCGCCGCCTGCTGCCGAAGGGTAAGCCCGGCCGCACACTCCTCCACATATTTCTCCAGCGTTCCCGCGACGATGCCCCGGTATGCGCTCAGCACCTGCATCTGAGAGGTTCCCTCGTATATGCTCGTAATGCGCGCATCGCGGTAATACTTTTCAACAGGGTAGTCGCGCATGTATCCGCTCCCGCCGAGCACCTGCATGGCATCGTGCGTCACCCTGACGCTCATCTCGGATGCATAATACTTTGTGAGCGAAGTCAGCAGCATGGTAAGCCGCTCATAGCGCTTGGCATCTTTTCGGAGCTGCTTTTTTTCCGCCGGCTCGAGCGCCTGTTTTTTCAGGCGCGCGTCGGTTCCCACGGACAGATCCATGATGCGGGCGGTTTCATAGGTCAGGGCGCGCGCCGCCTCGATAGCTGTCTTCATCGAAACGAGCATGTCCGCGACGGGTCCAAGCGTTTCGATTCTGCGGCCGTACTGCTTTCGCACGCGCGCATAGTCCCGCGCTTCGGTGTAGGCTGCCTGTGCTATGCCGATGGCCTGGGCAGCAGTGGCAAGGCGGGCCCCGTTGAGCAGGGCAAGCACATAGGTAACAAGGCCGCGCTGGCGCTCGCCGATCAGATAGGCGGGGGTGTCTGAAAACGTCATTTCGCAGGTGGGGGAGCCGTGTATGCCGAGCTTGTCCTCAAGGCGCCGAACGCGGACAGTTTCGTCTCCCTCGCACAGAAAAAGGCTCAGCCCCAGCCCGTCTGTGGTTCCCGGCTCGGAGCGGGCCAGCACCAGCAGCACCTCCGCGCCGCCGTTTGTAATAAAGCGCTTGACGCCGTTTATGCGCCAGGATCCGTCCGCCTCCTGCCGGGCGCTGGTTTTTACATTCTGCAGGTCGCTTCCCGCCTCGTCCTCGGTCAGGGCCATGGCGCCCGTCACCGAGCCGGCGGCAAACAGCGGCAGATATTTTTCCTTTATGGTCTCATCGGCAAAATTTTCGATAATGCCGCTTATTCCCTGCAGGCCAAAAATGTTCTGAATGCTGGCATCGGCCCGGGAGATAATTTCGACAAGCATCGTAAACACAAACTGAGGAAGGTTCAGGCCGCCGTAGTCACGCGATATGGTGCAGCCCATAAGCTCTGCCTGCCGCAGCGCGCGAACGCACTGCTGCACCGGCTCTGAATAGAGCACGCGCCCCTTTTGTATGGTGTTCTGCTCGCGGTCTATGCGCTCTCCCAGCGGTGCGATAATATCGGCGGCGATGCTGCCGGCCAGCTCGCAGATGCGCCGGCAGCTGTCGCGGGCATCCTCTGCTGAGCGCGGGGCGTAGTCGAAGCGCTCTGCGTCGGCGAACCCGGGCTCATACATGGCGATAATCTCGTCAAGCCCGCCGGTTTTAAAAATAAACGTGAGGTCGCTGTTGTCAGTGAAAAAATTCATGTTCAGTGACTCAACTGTTTATATGTAGCAATCATCCTTGGAATCACCTCGCGCGCATCCCCGACAATACCGTAGTGAGCTATTTTGAAAATGGGGGCCTCAGGGTCGGTGTTAACGGCAACAATTTTTCCGGATTCCTCCATGCCGGCAAGATGCTGAACCGCACCGGAGATACCGCAGGCGATATACAGCTTGGGCCGGACGGATACGCCGGTCTGGCCGATCTGGTGATCATGGTCAATGAACCCTGCATCCACAGCCGCACGCGTTGCGCCGACTTCGCCCCCAAGAGCGTCGGCCAGCCCGCGAAGCAGCTGAAAGTTATCTTTTGTCCCCATGCCGGCTCCGCCGGCCACGATAACGTGGGCTTTTTTCAGGTCAACGGTACGCTCGCGCAGCTCCTGCCGGATAATTTCCGTCTGCAGGTCGCTGTCAGGTATGTCTGGCGCTATGGTCTGTATTTCGGCACGGCGCGAGGGGTCCTGCTGCGGCAGCTTCATGATTCCCTCACGGATGGTTGCCATCTGGGGACGCGTCTCGGGGCTGACAATGGTTGCGATAACATTGCCTCCCCAGGCCGGGCGTATCTGATACAAAACATTGCGGTATCGCTTTTTTGTTTTGGGGTCGGTGTACGGGCCGATTTTCAAATCCGTACAGTCGGCAGTCAGGCCCGCGCCGCAGCGGGATGCAATCCTGGGAGCAAGATCGCGGCCCTGCGGGGTTGCGGCAAGAAGAAACACTGCCGGGTCCGCCTGCGTAATCAGGGAGCAGAGCGCCGTACAATACGAAGCGGACCGATAGATATCAAGCACCGGGGAATCAAGAAGATAGACCCGGTCGGCACCTGATGCGGCAACCGGCGCAGCAACGGGCCCGGCGCTCCGGCCGGCAACAGCGCCCGCCAGCGGCACGCCCAGCATATCTGCAAGCTCGCGCCCCTTGCCGAGCACCTCAAGGGACGCCTCTGCCGGCTGCGCGCTGTGATGCTGTATATAAACTAGAACTTCGCCGTTAGAGCTCATGGTATTTATTTAATAATGAACGTTGATAAAAGCAAATTCAGTTTCAACCACTCAGAACCAGCGGCGGGTCCATTAACCTTATTTGTGCTGTGCCTACTCAAATGTATAATCGGCAATCAGCTCCCGGAACAGTTCCTGAAACCCCTGCTCAGTTGGCGGCACTGTTTTGTGCTGCGTGCTTTTCAGCACAACATGCTCAATTTTTTTTACCCGCGTGGGCGACCCCGCAAGCCCGCATGTTTCGGGGGCTATGCCCAGGTCTTCCGCCCCGAGCTGCTCGATTGCCGCATGCGCAGCCGGCGCATCCGGCCGTGCCGGATCGCGGCTCACCTCACCCGGTGCACGTGCATGCTTGTAGCGCATGATGTTTTTTGCCGACGGCGGCCGCGGCAACGGGGCGCTGTCGGTCACCGTCAGCAAAACAGGAAGCGGAGCGCGCACGCACTGTCGGCCCAGCTCATATTCGCACCAGGCCGTAAGGTGTCCGCCCGAAATATCCTCTATGCCGTCGACATAGGTAAGCTGATTAATACCCAGCTTCTCGGCGATCTGCGGTCCGACCTGCGCGGTATTGCCGTCGATTGCCTGGCGGCCGCACAGCACGATATCAAACGGGCCGAGCCGGCGCAGCGCACAGCTGAGCACAAGCGACGTGGCCAGCGTGTCTGAAGCGGCAAAACAGCGGTCCGTTAACAAAACAGCGCGGTCGGCTCCGCGGTACAGCGCCTCTCTCAACACCTCTGCCGCCTGCGGCGGGCCCATCGTGGCCGCGCAGATGCTTCCGCCGCGGCTTTCGCGTATCTGCAGCGCCATTTCAAGCGCGTATATATCTTCAGGGTTGCAGACAGCGGGAAGCGCAGACCTGTTAAGCGTGCCGTCAGGCTTCATGGCACGGGAGGTCACGGCGGTTGTGTCAGGCACCTGCTTGATAAGTACAGCTATAGTATATCCCATAGAGTTCCTGATTTCCTGATTACGCCTGTTGCCGGGAATTTTCTGCTGTAAATAGCAGCTATCTGCAGCTATACTGTATTGTGTGCGTCGTCATGATCCCGCTGCAGCGGGACGCAACGCAGCAGATGGATTTTTTTTTGGAACTGTCCTTATTAAATGAACCGTTTATAACAGAGTATTCACTTTCAAGTCAAGGATTATCATGGACAGTCAGCCCGTGCCGGTGACTCCCTGCTATATTGACCTGTACAGAAGCGGCGAGCTTCATCGCCGCGCCCGAAAGCTCTACGGGCTGCTGTCGCCGTGCAGCCTGTGCCCGTGGCGCTGCAAAGCCGACAGGGCCGGAGGGCAGACCGGCCGCTGCGGAGCAGCAGCAGCCGTGCGGGTGGCCCGCTCGGTACCCCATTTTGGCGAAGAGCCGGTACTCTCGGGCACGCGCGGGGCGGGAACGATATTTTTTTCGCATTGCAACCTGCGCTGCTGCTACTGCCAGAACTATCAGATCAGCCGCGACGCCCTTGGCGATGATCTGAGCGTTTACGAGCTCGCATCCCGGATGCTCGACCTGCAGCAGCAGGGCTGCCACAACATCGCGCTGGTGTCAGGGTCCCATTATATACCGATGATCGTGGACGCGCTGTGCATTGCCGCAGGCAGCGGGCTGCGGCTGCCGCTTGTGTACAATTCAAACGGCTATGAAAGCCCGGAGGTGCTGCGCCTGCTTGACGGCATTGTCGATGTGTACCTTCCGGACATCAAATACGGGGCGGACGAACCGGGGGAAGCATATTCCGGGGCCCGGCGCTATTGCGATATCAGCTTTAACGCGGTACAGGAGATGTTCCGGCAGACCGGCCCGCTGACCGTTGACGATGAGGGAATCGCCCGCAGGGGGCTCATTATCCGGCATCTGGTACTTCCCGAAGACAGCGCCCGCACCCGGCGCGTGCTTCATCGAATAAAAAAGCACTTCGGCCCGTATGTTGCTCTCAGCCTTATGGGACAGTACATCCCCTGCTGCAGCGCTGCTTTGTTTCCCGAGCTGTCACGCCGCACGGCACAAGACGAATACGGGCGCGCGGTTGCGCTCATGTATGAGATGGGGTTTGAAAACGGGTGGGTTCAGGACTGCGGCTGCCTCGACGAGTCCCTTGTGCCTGATTTTACCAAGAAGGACTCCTGGGCGTAGGCTAAAGTTGAAAAGAGACCAACCCAATTAAAAAATGTTTGATTTTCCTCCGGGCGGAACATCACGCGCCGTCAAGAGCCCGGCGCACGGTTTCCGCGAGCTGCTTTCTGCCGTAAGGCTTGAGCAGATACTGGCGTATGCCGCGGGCCCTTGCCGTTTCCTCCGGAACGCTCTGGCTGAATCCTGTACACAGGATAACGGGCAGGTCAGGCCGGATCAGCAGCATTTCCTGTGCTATCTCAAAGCCGGTTTTTCCCGGCATTGACTGGTCGGTTATGACAAGGTCAAAGCGCCGGGGGTTTTTCCTGAATTCTTCAAGCGCCTCGCTGCTGCTTTTTTTTGCCGTCACCCGGTATCCCAGCGACTCGAGCATCTTCGGCCCCAGATCGCTCAGCATTTCCTCATCGTCAACAAAAAGAACTGCTTCGCTGCCGGCGGGAACCTCCTCAACGAGCCCTGCCTGCTCTGCCGCCTGCCGGTATACCGCAGGGAAATAAACCGTAAACGTCGCACCCTCGCAGCGGGCGCTTTGAACCTGAACCGCCCCCTGATGATTCTTTGCAATGCTGTAGACCAGCGCAAGCCCCATGCCGGTGCCCTCGCCCCGCGGCTTTGTGGTAAAAAACGGATCAAATATGGCATCGAGCAGCTCCGGCTCTATCCCGCAGCCGGTATCGCTGACGCGCAGCACGATATATCGTCCCGGCTTCAGCTCGGGAAGAATGCTGTCATCGCTCATATACTCTTCATACAGGCGAACGGAAATCGTTCCGCTGCTGCCGTTCATTGCCTGTGCGGCGTTGATGCACAGGTTCATCAGAAGCTGCTGTATCTGCACCGCATCGCCGACAATGTATCCGTCCGTGTCTATGTCTGTTGTCATGCCCACGGTTGCAGGAAGCACCGAGCGGATAAATTTACATGACTCCCGCACAACAAGGCTCATATTAAGGGGGCTTTTCTGCTCCGGCCCCTTGTAGCTGAATGCAAGGATCTGTCTGACAAGCTCGCGCGCCCTGCTTCCCGCACGCAGCACCTGGTCCAGATAGCCGGCTGCCGGCTCTCTGCCGGCAACCTCTCCCCGCGCAAGCTCTGCATAGCCGATAACCCCGCCCAGAATATTGTTGAAATCGTGCGCAATGCCGCCGGCAAGGGTGCCGATCGACTCCATTTTCTGTGTGTGGCGCAGGTGTTTCTCTGTTTTAACCTGCAGGGAGACATCACGCTTTACCGCCACATAATGCGTTATGCTGCCGCCGCTGCCCCTCACCGGTGAAATGGCGGTTTCATCATCATACAGGGTTCCATCCTTTTTTTTGTTGATGAATCGCCCTGTCCACACGTGCCCCTCCGACAGCGCCTCCCACAGGGCATCATAAAATTCGCGGTCGTGAGCGTCGCTTTTCAGCATGCGGATATGTTTGCCCAGAGCCTCTTTAGCGCTGTAGCCGGTCATGCGCGAAAATGCCGGGTTGAGATACTCTATAATGCCCGCCGTGTCGGTGATGATAACCGCCTCCTGCGCCTGCTCTATAGCGGTGGCAAGCAGCAGCCGCTCCTTTTCGGCCCTTTCCCGCTGCCGTATCTGCTTTTTCAGCTCCCGGTTCGCCGCGGTAAGCGATGCCGTGTGCTTTTTTATTTCCCGCTCGAGCTGACGCCGGTGGTCGGCGAGCCAGGCGGTAATCTCCTCCTGGATGCAGACCCCGATAAAATCGGTTTCGGTAAAAACAGGCAGAACGCTGTAGCCGGTTGTGCGCATAACGTCCAGCACCGATTCAATGTCCTGGTCGGCAAGAATAACCGGCTTCTTCTTCAGGCAGTCGGCAATAAGGCGGTGTGACGTGCGGGTGACGTCGGCGGCGGTCAGAACGCCGCGGAAGGCATCGTTTTCCTTGACAACAAAAAACCGGCCTGTTCGCAGCCGGTCCTCAACAGCCACAATCCCCTCATAGGGGCTGATGACCTCGTAGGCGGTGGAGGTTAAAAAGGAAATTTTCATTGAGGTGAATATTAATTTTCAACCGGCAGATTTTCATATGACACCTTGACGCTGAAGTCGACTTTTATCATCTCGGTGTCACACATAAAGGGAAACACGCGCTCCTCGAGTATTTTGACAATCTTCTCAAACGGCATCCGCTTCAGTATGGACTTGTTAACAACAAGCGCCTCCACATCGTCGCTGTCGGTCTCAAACACCTCAAAGCCGTCGGGCAGGAGAAAGTCAAGCGATTTGGTAATGCCGCTCATGCCGACGGGACACTTTCGTCCCAGCACGAGAATGTCCTGAAAGGGGGGCAGATGTGCTTTTTCAAACCCGATCGAGACGGTGAAGTTCATATTGTTTTCCATGGTCGTTTTCTCTCCTGTTGTAGCTCGCAGAATGCTGCAGCCGGATACAGTCTACAGTGTTAACAAAAAAATAATATCGGGCAGGAATATGCGGTGCGCCTAATAGTAGGTCATAGCCTAACCGGGCGGAAAAAGCAACATATATGTATGTGCGCCTTCATTGTACGATAATGCCTGCCGACCGCAGAAACGCCCGGTCGGCAATCTGCTCCGCCCAGCGGCTCAGCACCCGGGAAAGGCCCGGCGACGCCGCGGCCGTGCACTCGCGCAGAAATGCGGCGGCCTCCGCGCACGTTTCAGCAGAAACAGAGGCCCGCCCGTGCATGGCATAGGATGCCAGCTGCTGCCGGTGGTTCAGCATAAGCCGGCGAAGGCGTGCGGAAAGCCCCGGCCTGGCAGCGAGTATCGATGACAGCTCCGGGGCATGACGGTAATAGCCGGAGACAGCCTGCTGTGCTGATTTCGCAAGGGCCTTGTCGCGAATATCCCGCAATGTGCTCAGAAGCTGCAGATCAGCGAGCGCTGTTTCAATAGGGCAGGCATCACTGCCGCCGGGACCGCTTTGTTCCCCGGCAAGCTCTTTTTCGAAATGAATCACAAATCCGTCTGTTGCGTCTGCAGTGCTGTTAAAAGAGCTGTCGTAGGCTTCCGGGGTAACCGGGAAATCAGGGGAGCTTGTCGAGCCGGCTACATAGAGATTGTCCTGGGCATCCACGGCGATGGATAAAGCGGACTCGCGCTCGCTGCCCCCGAAAAAGGTTGCGGCGAGCATCTTCTCGAGCGCCCCGTCAAGCCGGATAATGTACAGGCCGCCCCACTGGTCCTCCTCGGTCTGATAGGCGTCAACGGGAACCGGGCAGCCGTACTCGGAGTCGCCCGCAACATAGATATTGCCTTCGGAGTCCAGGGCAATGGAGCGGGACACGCCGTTGCACAGATAGGTCGATGCCCGAAGCTCGGTCAGGCCGGAATCGAGTTTTGACACAAAAGTGCCCGCGTACTCCCGTGAGGTGCTGAACGCGCCGGCGGTGACCGGAAAATCAAGCGAATAGGTGGTTCCGGTGATATACACATTGCCGTCTGCATCCAGCAGAATCGACTTGTCTGTCTGCTGCGGCGTGTCATAGCCCAGGGTATCTGACTCCGACCCGCCGAGAAGGGTACAGGCGGAAAGCGAAGAAAGTGAGGCATTGAACCGGGCGACAAATACATCGCTGCCGCCGTTCGGTGTAGTGTCATAGGCACCCCCCGTAACGGGAAACCCGTCTGCGCCGGTCGATCCGGCAACGTAGACGTTTTGGCTGTCATCAGCTGCAAGTGCATAGGCGCTTTCGGAGCCGTCGATCGTTCCCAGAAAGGTGCCGGCCTGCAGGGCGGTCAAATCAGCATCGAGCCGCGCGATAAAAATCTTTCCGCCCGGATTGATTGCGTCGGGGTCTGCACCGTGCTCAGCATCGTATGACCCGGCGGTTACCGGAAAATTGGGAGAGTCTGTCCACCCCGTTACATAGACGGAGCCTGCTGTGCTCAAAGCAACGGCATAGGCCTCGTCCTCGGCGCCGCCGTCGCTGCCGCTTAAATATGTTGCAGCCTGCAGGGTAGTCAGACCGGCGTCAAAGCGGGCCACAAAAGCATCGGTGCCCACGCGGCCCACCCGATGCTCAGGCTGAAAAGCAGTCGGGGTTGTCGGCAGATCATCGGAGCCGGTGATTCCCGCGATATAAATCGAGCCCTGCGGGCCGATGACGATCGAGCGCGCCTCTTCATAGCCATCCTCACCCCCGTACAGCGTTGCCGCAAGCAGCGTTTTCAGATCGCTGTCAAACTTTGCGATAAACGCATCATAGCCGCTGCAGCTCGTGCAGTAGGCGCCGGCTGTGGCAGGAAAATCAGTCGACTTTGTGTAGCCGGCAACATACACATTGCCGGCGCTGTCAACAGCCATCGAATAAATCTTCTCTGAATCAAGCCCGCCGCCGAGAAACGTTGACGCCAGAAGGCTTGTTTCATTGTCGCCGGCCCGGGCTGATGCCGCAGTCAAAATACCGAGCACACACAGTGTGGCAGCTAAACAGCGATATCGATACCCCCTCATAATACCCCCTTTTACAAAATGTAATTTATTGTAAAAATCCAATTTTCAATGCACGTATTATTTTTTTATTATGATACTATATAGAATGTATACTATTACATGTCAATAGGCATAATCCCGGGGGGTTTTCCTCAATATTTTCAGAGTTCGACCATAGCCTGCTTGGGTGTACTGCATATCGACGTTGAGATTGTTTCGGGCTGCGGGTTTTGATTTCAGCTCACTTCCCGGCGTCAGTCCGGTCAATCCGGTAATTGAGAAGCAATCCTGAAGTTCACATGTTACGTTAACACAATTGCGCGCCGATGCTATAAAACGTCCATGAGCACTCCTGATACAACAGAAAGCACAGCTTCGCACACCGCCGGGCGCCTCCATTCGCTTGACGTGTTTCGGGGGCTGACGGTCGCGGCAATGATCATCGTCAACACACCCGGGAGCTGGAGCGCGGTGTATCCGGCTCTCAGGCATGCCGCGTGGCACGGCTGCCGCCCTGCGGATCTCGTGTTCCCCTTTTTCCTTTTTATTGCGGGTGTTTCTCTGGCATTTGCCCGCCGCCGCGGGCTGACCGCGCACCGGATCATCAGGCGCGCAGCCCTGCTGTTCGGCATGGGGCTTCTGCTGAACTTTTTTCCCCACCTGCTTGACTGGCTGGATACCGGCACCTTCAGCTTGTCAGAAATGCGCCTCACGGGCGTGCTGCAGCGCATCGGGCTGGCGTTCGGTATTGCCGGATTAGCGGTATCCGGACTGGGGGCGCAGCGGTCTGCTGCTGCAGCTTTGGCACTGCTTCTTGCCTGCTGGGGGCTGCTGGCTGGGGTGTCTGCTCCGGGAATCAGCGGCCAAAGCTTTAGCCCGGAGGCAAATATCGCGGGCTGGATCGATAGAGCTGTCCTGACACCGGAGCATATGTACCGCGGCGGCCCGGTCGATCCGGAGGGGCTGCTCAGCACGCTGCCCGCGGCCGTCACGGTACTCTGCGGCTTTTTTTGCGGCACATGGCTTATGGGGAAAGCAAAAACCTCAGCGTCATCGATGCGCCTTGCCGCCGCAGGGCTGGTGCTGCTCGGCGCCGGCCGGTTATGGGGGGTATGGCTTCCGCTGAATAAAGCGCTGTGGACAGGATCCTTTGTGCTGTATACCGCAGGTGCAGCCCTGTTCTGTCTGGCGCTGTGCTTTGAAGCGGTGGAGGTTCGCGGGGTCCGCGCGCCGGCCCACCCCTTTACCGTGCTCGGCAGGAACGCCATCAGCGCCTATGTGGCATCAGCAGTGCTGGTCCGCGTGCTGCTTCACCTGCCGGCCGGCGGTACGGGCGAAACGACAAGCATGTACAGCTGGCTTTATGCGCACGGCTTTGTACCGTGGGCGGGAGCGGCTGCCGGATCTCTTGCCTTTGCCGGTGCGCATCTCGCCCTGCTGACGGCTGTTTTGTGGATCCTGCATTGCCGGGCAATATTTATACGCGTATAAAAACACTGCGCTGCGGCACCTTTTTTTCTTACCGGGGGAACAGCTGCGAGACAAGCTTTTGCCGGATCTCATCCACCTCGCGAATGCCCAGAAAGCTCACTACAGCTGCATAGAATACAATGCCCGCCGCAATGCCGGCAAGCAGCGAAATAAGATTATCGAACAGCATGCCATCCAGCGCTGCTTTACAGGCGGTATTGACCCACAGCGCCAGAGCGCCGGTAACAAGTGACGCGGGTACGATTTTAATCAGGCAGCGAATCAGCGACTGTATATCATACCCCTGCACGGTGCGGTACAGTATAACGCTCAGGAAAACAAAATTCACCGTTATGCACAGCGCGGTCGACAGCGCAATGGCTTTATACCTGAGCAGCGGGATGGTGCTGAGAATTATAGCCACATTTACTATAACGGCAATAAAAGAGCCGATAACCGGATATTTTGTTTTGTTGAGCGCATAAAAAACGGGCACAATAATTTTCAGCCCGGAATATGCCGCAAGCCCGATTGCATACAGCATGAGCGCAGTGGCTGCCCGCCCGGTATCGGCAGGAGTGAACTGGCCGTGCTCAAAAATAACCCGGATGATGGGCCGGGAAAGAAACACAAGCCCGAACGTTGCCGGCAGCGAAAGCACCAGCGAAAAGACTGTTGAGGACACAAACGCGCCCCGCAGCCCCTCAATGTCCCCTGTGGCCGCATGCCGGGATACCACCGGCATGGTCGCTATGGAAAGCGAAACGCCGACCAGCCCGATCGGAAACATCATGACCCGGAACGCGTACTGGAGCCACGAAAGGCTTCCCTGCGCGCAGCCGGATGCAAAAAACGTATTGATGAACATATTTATCTGCGTGGCGGAGAGGCCGATAACCGCCGGTATCATCAGCATCAGAATGCGCCGCAGCCCCGGGTCGCGGAAATCGATGCTGAGCCCGTATGAAAAGCCCTGCTTTTTCAGAAGCGGCACCTGAATTATGAGCTGCAGCACGCCGCCGATAACAACGCCGCAGGCCATGCCCACTATTGGGTCAAGGCCGATTGCCGGAAAAATAAACGCAAGAAGGACCCCCGACACCACCGATCCCAGATTGAAAAAGCTCGAGGCAAGTGCCGGGATGAAAAATTTGCCCATCGTGTTCAGAATTCCCATGGCGACCGCCGACAGCGACACGAGAATCAGAAACGGGAACATTATTGTTGTCATCAGGGAGGTGAGCTCGGCTTTTGCCGGAACAGCCGTAAAATCACGGCGCGTGATAAGCGCAACTATTTCGCTGGAAAAAAATGCGCCAGCCAGCGTAATGGCGCCGACGATCAGCACGATTGCGGTAATAACCTTGTTGGCAAGGCGCCATGTTTCCTCATGGCCTTTTGTCGTCTTGTAGTCAGTGAACACTGCCACAAATGCCGAGCTGAGCGCGCCTTCGGCAAAGAGATCTCTGAGCAGATTGGGGATGCGGTACGCAACAACAAAGGAGTCATAGGCAAACCCCGCACCGAACAGCGCCGCAAAAACCTGCTCGCGCACAAGCCCCAGGATGCGGCTGGCAAACACGGCAACGCTTACCGTTCCGGCGGAGCGGGCGATCGTTTTCGTTTGTGCGCTTTGAGCAGACATATATCTGTTTTCCGCTTAACTATCCCCTGCGCCTTCGGCTTACGGGGAGCACCGTACCGGGCTCTCATCCATACCGAGGCGCTCTTTCAGATATGCCGCGGTGCAGGAATCTCCTGACGGCTGGCCGATAATTTCCTCCGGGCTTCCTTCCGCGACAATTCTACCGCCGGCACCGCCCCCGCCGGGGCCGAGATCGATAATGTAGTCCGCCTGTGAAATCACATCCAGGTTATGCTCGATAATAACGATGGTGTTGCCCAGGTCCACAAGCTCCTGCAGCACGCTCATAAGCTTGTCGATGTCTGCCGCGTGCAGGCCCGTTGTGGGCTCATCGAGCACGTACAGCGTCTGCCCGTTCCGAACCGTGCACAGCTCGGTCGCGATTTTTATTCGCTGGGCTTCGCCGCCCGACAATGTCGGGCTGGGCTGTCCGAGCGTCAGGTAGCCGAGCCCCATCTTGTCAAGAACGGCAAGGGGGCGCTCAACGGCAGGTATATCACCAAAAAACGAAAGAGCTTCCTGCACCGTCATTGCCAGCACCCGGTCGATGCTCTTACCCTTAAACAGTATCTGCAGCGTTTCCTCATTGAAGCGCGACCCGCGGCACACATCACAATCAATGTACATGTCGGGCAGAAAATTCATGGCAACTTTTATTTTACCCTGCCCCGAGCACTTTTCGCAGCGGCCGCCCTTAAGGTTGAAGGAGAATCGTCTGGCGGTATAGCCGCGCATGCGGGACTCGGGCACCTGGGCGAACACGCGGCGTATTTCATCATAAAACCCCACATATGTTGCCGGAACGGACCGCGGGGTTTTGCCGATCGGCGACTGATCTATCTCAACGACCCGCTTCACCTGACCCGCACCCCGCAGTGACCGGTGTGCGCCGACGCGGCCGCGATAGAGCCCGAGCTCGCGCTTCAGCGCCCTGTACAGCGTCGTGCGCACCAGCGTGGTTTTTCCCGACCCCGACACGCCGGTGACAACGCACAGGCGGCCGACAGGGAAGCCGGCGTCAACAGCGCGCAGGTTGTGCTCGCGGGCGCCTGACAAAAGGATAAAAGGACAGGTGTCAACGCTGCGCCGCTTCGGCAGCGCTGCGCCGCTGCTTTTCCGGGCAAGATACGCGCCGGTTGCCGAGGCTGGCTGCTGCATCAGCGAGCGGGGCGTTCCCGCCGCCACAATCTTTCCGCCGCCGGTGCCCCCTCCGGGTCCCAGGTCAATAACATAATCGGCCTGCCTGATGGTTTCCTCATCATGCTCTACAATAATAATGCTGTTGCCCTTTTGCTGGAGGTCACGGATAATCGCCTGAAGCTGCCGGTTGTCATGGGGGTGCAGGCCTATTGTCGGCTCGTCGAGCACGTAGGCAACCCCCTTCAGGTTTGAGGCAACCTGAGCGGCAAGCCTCATGCGCTGCGCTTCGCCGCCGGAAAGCGTATCCGCTCGCCGGTCAAGGCTCAAATAGGAAAGCCCGGCTTTTTTCAGCAGCTCCAGCTTCGGGAGCAGCTCCTGCAGTATGGGTCCGGTGATCCTCCGCTCCCTGCCCGTAAATGCGGCCGTGCTCAGAAACCGATGAAGCGCATCGGGTGTCAGCGATACAAGATCTGCGATGGACTTTCCGCCGATCAGCACCGAGAGCGCCTCCGGCCTGAGCCGTGCGCCCCTGCAGCCCGGGCACGGCTGCTCATCGGAAAACTGTTGCAGGTATTCCCGCCAGCGCTCGCTGCCCCTGCTTTCATGGCCGCTAAAAAGCGCTAACAGCCCGGGGAAACGCCGGTTTCCGGAAAAAAGCGTTTTTACCTGTGCAGCGGTCAGCTTGCACACCGGTACGGTTAGGGGGATCGCGCCCTCATCTTTTATGCGCTTTCGAATACGCGCTCGTGTGCGCGGGGTCAGCAGCGAGGAGTTGAGCGCCGCCACGCCCCCCTCCTGCAGAGACCTCTCCGCGTCGGTAATCAGCAGATCCGGGGACAGCGATTCGCACACCCCTGATCCTGAGCACACGGCGCACGCTCCGTGATCGCTGTTAAAGGAAAAAAGCCGCGGGTCAGGCTCCTCCACGCTTAACCTGCACCGGCTGCAGGAGGAATGGATGCTGTAAAAAGCCTCCCGCGTATCTCCATCGCTGACAATAATCTCGCCGCGCCCGAGCGCCAGAGCACGGTTGACCTCTTCCTGCAGCTGCGCAGGGGACAGCCGGCCCGGCTTCACCTCGGCGGTGACAAGCTCAACCTGATGCTCGTGATACCGCTTTATGGCAAAAATATTATTGAGCTTTACAATGCTGCCGTCAATGCGTATTTTTTCAAATCCGTCGCGCTTTGCCTTTTCGATAATATTTTTGTGGAACCCTTTTCTGCCCTTAACCTGCGGGGCAAGAATAATCGCAGGGCCTTTTTTAAAAGCCCGGCGCACCGAGCGGGCGATATTGGCAGGGTCCTGAGCGGAAAGGGCCCCGCCGCAGACAGGACAGTGCCGCCTGCCGGCCTTTGCAAACAAAAGGCGCAGGTAGTGATAAATTTCGGTTACCGTAGCAACGGTTGATTTTTTTCCTCCGCGTGACAGAAGCTGCTCGATGGCTACGGTGGGCGGAACGCCTTTGACCCTGTCGACCTCCGGCCGCTGCAGCTGGGTGATATACTGGCGGGCATAGGGCGAAAGCGTTTCAAGAAATCTGCGCTGCCCTTCAGCAAAAAGAATATCAAAGGCAAGCGTTGATTTCCCCGACCCGCTCAGCCCGGTTATGACAACAACTTTCTCCCGCGGAATATCAACTGTGATATTTTGCAGGTTGTGCTCCCGGGCGCCGCTGATGTGAATCGCGGTGTGCTCCGGGCCGGTTCCGGGCTCTGAAAAAACGCCGCAGGCCTCCCGGCGGGGCTGCTCTTCCGGCCCGGAAAGACAGCTCTTTAGAAACCGTCCCGTGTGGGAAGCGGGCTCCGCCATTACGGCCTCGGGGGATCCCTGGGCCACAATATGCCCTCCGCCATCCCCCCCCTCCGGCCCGAGGTCAACAATATGGTCGGCGCTTTTAATAACATCCAGGTTGTGCTCTACCACAATTACCGAGTGGCCGCTTCTGATAAGAAACCCAAAGGCATCAAGCAGCTTTGTAATATCGGCCGGGTGCAGCCCGGTTGTCGGCTCATCAAACAAAAACAGCGTCTTTGCATTGCTTCCCCTCCTGATAAAGGATGCGAGCTTAAGCCGCTGGGATTCACCGCCCGAAAGCGTGTTAGCGGACTGCCCGAGCCTGAGATAGCCGAGGCCGATCATTTCAAGCAGCCGGAGAGGATACTCCACCTTCGGCGTGTCTGCAAAAAAGATGCGAGCTTCAGAAACGGTCATGCTGAGCACCTGGTGAATATTTTTTTCCCGATAGGCAACGTCGAGTATTTCCGGAAAATAGCGGGTGCCCCGGCAGTAGGGGCAGGTTACGTACACGTCAGCCAGAAACTGCATCTCGATTTTTTCAAACCCTTCACCGCCGCACTGTTCGCACCGCCCCCCCCTGGTGTTGAATGAAAATGTTGAGGGGGTGTAGCCGCGCTTCTGTGCAAGCTCGGTCTGTGCAAACAGGGCCCTGATCGGCTCAAATATATGCATGTAGGTCAGCGGGTTGGAGCGTGGCGTTTTTCCTATGGGGCTCTGGTCCATGAGGATGACCTGGCGCGGGACGGCCGTGCCCGCAAACCGGCACCACTGTTCGCGGTGCCGCTTCCCGCTCAGGGAGGCATACAGAACATTTTCCAGAAGCGTGCTTTTCCCCGATCCCGACACGCCGGTAATACACACAAGTGAATCAAGCGGAATCCGGCCCTGCAAGTGCTTCAGGTTGTGAACCGCTGCTCCGCTGAGCTGTATGCAGGCTTTCCCGCCGGATTGCTTCCGCTGTTTGGGCGCTGATATCTGAAGGGAGCCGGAAAGGTATCGCCCGGTGAGCGATGCGCTGGAAAGCAGCTCGCGCGGCGAGCCGCGAAAGACAGCCGCGCCGCCGTCCTGCCCGGAGCCCGGGCCCAGGTCTATCACATAATCGCAGCGTCTGATGATATCGGGCTCGTGCTCGACCAGAAGAATTGTATTGCCGGCGTCACGGAGGCCCTTCAGAATATCCATCAGCAGATGCGTATCCCGGGGGTGCAGCCCTATGCTCGGCTCATCAAGTACATACAGCGTATTGACCAGCGAGGACCCCAGGGCGGTTGTCAGGCTGGCCCTCTGGATCTCGCCGCCGGAAAGAGTGCGCGACTGACGGTCAAGGGTGACATAGCCGAGGCCGACGCGGCTCAGGTATGAAAGGCGGCTTTCTATTTCGCTCAGAAGCACCCGTACTGTCTTGTCGCGATGGGGCTGCGCGGCCAGCGATTTAAAAAAGCGAAGGGAATCGGCGATGCACATGGCATACATGTCGGCTATGGTGCAGCCGCCGATGCGGTACTGCAGGGTTGCCGGCTTAAAGCGGGTGCCGCCGCAGCCGTGGCACGTTTCATAGGCGCGATATTTTGAAAGCAAGACCCGTATATGCATCTTATATGTTTTTGTTTCAAGCCATCGGAAAAAACCCCGTATGCCGTAAAAGCGGTCATCGCCCTCTATAATCGTTTCTTTCTGGGCGGCGCTCAGCTCCGAAAACGGAATATCGACCGGTATCTTTTTTTCCGTGCAATAGTCGATCAGCTCATAGTAGGCCCCCCGGTACGCCGGTGTGGACCAGGGCTTGACGGCGTCATCCCGCAGCGCCAGGCCGGGGTCGGGAATAACGGCACCGATATCAACCTCAATGGTTTTTCCAAAACCGTTACAGTGCTCGCAGGCGCCCAGCGGGCTGTTAAAAGAAAACATCCCGGCTACCGGAGCGCGGTACCGGATATCACAGCGGGGGCAGTGAAAGCCGGTGCTGAACGTGGCCGGACGCGATGCCTCATCTGCGGGAAAAAGCACAACCTGCCCCCTGCCGAAGGTGACTGCTGTTTCAAGGGAATCAAGCAGCCGCTTTTTTGCCGATTCCGACACAATCACGCGGTCGACCACGATATGCAGTGTCGCTCCCCGCTGCCCGGCAATCATTTCTGTTGAAATCTCAGCTGCGGCAGCGTTGCGGCACACGCGGAAAAAGCCCTGACGCCTGAGCCCCTGCTCAATATCCTCGGCGGTTACGCGGGAGTC
This sequence comes from uncultured Thermodesulfobacteriota bacterium, assembly GCA_964621615.1. Classification (GTDB taxonomy): domain Bacteria; phylum Desulfobacterota; class WTBG01; order CAIYCZ01; family CAIRTM01; genus CAZUMW01. The sequence goes on along the minus strand of CAZUMW010000022.1, from coordinate 10,563 downwards.
GCTGCTGATCACAAAGGGAAAGGTAACCAGACATTTTCTGCCGGAAAATTCGTCGATTATTTTGCGTGCCATGCTTGACGGGGAATCCTTTTCAACCGGCTTGCCGCACTTTTCACACAGCAGGGTGGCAAGCCGGGGGAACAGCAGTTTTACATAATCGGCTATCTCGGTCAGGGTTCCCAGCGTGGAGCGTGAGCTTTTTACCGGATTGCTCTGGTTTATGGCTATGGCGGGCAATATTCCTTCTATGTGATCCACGCCCGGCTTGTCCATCCGGTCCATGAACTGGCGGGCATATGCAGAAAAGCTTTCAATGTAGCGCCGCTGCCCTTCTGCAAAAACGGTATCAAATGCAAGGCTTGATTTTCCGGAACCGCTCACTCCGGTGATAACGGAAATACGGTTTAACGGAATATCGACGGTTACATTTTTTAAATTGTTCTGACGCGCTCCCGTAATGCGTATGCTGTCTTTCATTCCCTTTTCTCTGTGTGTACCGAAGTCGATAACGGTTGTATCGGCTTTGGTTATACAAAAAATTAAACCAATAAATCTTTAGACTATAACGCAGCATATAAAATGCTTTCAAGCTCTTTTTTCATCTAATTGACTTTGTTATGTGAATGAGTTGCAATCGTACAATAATAGCGTATAAAGTTTTGTTCGACTGCTTTGTTATTACATGTATTGCGCTCATAAAAAAAAATTATTGTATTTTTTTTTTAAAGTTTGATATGCAGTATCCGATACGAGAGATAACTTAGTTCTGCTACAATTTTTATTATTTCTTATCACAAAAGGGAGGGTACTATGGCAAGCTCAAAACAGATTAAACGATGGATCAGCGACACAAAGAAAAAAATCACCCGGCTTGACAAAGATGCAAAGGCGGCAAAGGCGCGGCTCAAAAAGCTTGACGGCGATCTTAAAAAAGCCGCAGCCAAGGAAAAAGCCGATGCAGCAAAGAAAAAAGCTGCGGCAAAGAAAAAAGCGCCTGCTAAGAAAAAAGCACCCGCAAAGAAAAAAACCGCGGCAAAGAAAAAAGCACCTGCTAAAAAGAAAACAGCATCAAAGGCCAAGAAGAAGTAAAAACCGGTTCAGGTCCATCTGACAGAGCGCCCCGCAGAGCATCTGCGGGGCGCTTTTTGTTAGGGCAGGCTCAGTTTTCTTCAAAAAGCAAAAAAAAGTACCGGCACAGTTATCATAAAAAATTTTCCGGATTCAATACCCACTAAAAACCTGTTATTGTCAACGTGTGCTATGCTTTCCTGCTGGCCGAAAAAAAAATGTTTGAGCGGCAGCGCAAAGCGCCGGCTGCCCTGCCAGTTGATGCAGCAACATATCCCCGAATAGGTAAGCAGCATCACGTCACCGTACGGCGTAACCGCTGCATCGGTTATAAACCGGTGCGCCGCTATCTGTCCGGCGGGTTCGGCTGTAAGCACAACATGATCTTCTGCTGCAGCCGGGACGGAAACAACTCGCGGAAAGGTATATGCAGAGCTTTGGAACGGCACTTTTTCAATGAGATACATACTGCCGCTGTCATATACTGCTGCTTCCACATCCATGGGCCCGTCTGGATATGTAATATCCATTTGGACATTCACGGCAACGGTGTTTTTTTCTTCCGATATCTGCCAGGGGGATACTTTATAGAGGCTGACATGATCCCGGACGGCGCTGTTGTCTCCAATATCACAGATCCACAGAAATCCCTCTTCATCCATGATCAGCGCTTCCCAGTCTATGTTGTCAGCCCCGGTAACAGCTATTTTATCGGTAGCACCGGTTTCCAGAGCCGTTCTTCCCAGAAACGCACCCGTGCCGCTGTCACCGAGCGTCCAGACCACATCCCGGCTGCGGTCATACACTGCCGCCGACACTTCATCGATAACCGGGGACACATCAAACTCCGGAACAGCATGCAGCAAGCCGGTGTTTATGTGCCGGGAGCCCCTGCAATTAAACGCGCGACCGGCATAAACACCGGAACAAAAAAAGTCTAATCCGATAACTGCGGCAATAATGAACACGCGCATGCTTATCATGCATTTTCTTCGGCATTGCCGCAACAGGCTGCTGTCAGCAGTTTTTTCTTTAGCCTCCGCAGCCGCACCGAGCCGGGGTCGGTTTTCTCTATTGACCGCTATCAGTCCTTTAGCAATAAACTTTTTTTCTTTTTTACTCATACTTTATTCGTATATACATCCATGCTAATACATGGCAAAAGTAAGAAAAAAATAATACCTTCTAACGATAAATTTATCCTTATTTTTTTACCTACTATATGATATAATTGATAAATATTTATTGCGGTGCTTCTGTTTATGAGCATTTGACAGAAATCCATACGCCCGCACCGCACTCAGTCAGTTTGCAGTCCAGGGGGGGGACATTATGGGATTTTCAGCCGATGACCGGCGAAAATACGATCGGTTTGAAATCAGCGCTGCTGCACGTCTGACGCTTCAGGACGGAGAGAAACATGTTGTGCTTAACACGCGCGACATCAGCGCAGGCGGTGCTTTTTTTCATACCCCGTCCTTTCCCGTCTGCGAGGGTGACGTGCTTTCTGCAGAAATTCTTATACCTCAAAAATCAAGCTCTTTTATTTCCTCAGAAAATCATCTCCAGATGAAGGCGCAGGGAACGGTCGTGCGATGCGATACGGACGGTATGGCCGTTAAATTCACCGCCCTTGAAATAACGCCTCTCGGAACAATCATGATACATTAGCCCCCCCCGCAGCGCGCTGACAGAATAACTTGATTTCACGGGCGCCGCACTTTTGCCAACAGGGACCCTTCTCTGTGTGAGCGCAGGCGCTGTGCTGCTTTGCCCCGGGCAGAGCAAAAGCGCCCTCGGCAGCGAGTCAGCGCATGGTATTGATGCCCACTTCATACAGCCGGTCGATAATCTCCCAGGGCCCGCGGCCGTCCTGCACATTCTCCCAGGCTATTGCGCGATATTGCTCGTTAAGCCCTGAAACAACGGCGGGCATGGGACGCGCCTGAAACAGTTCATACAAAAGACGGGAAAACATGCGCGTTTTGGTATCCATGCAGCACGGCCGTGTTGTAAAAACAGCGGTGGTGGGGTAGCCGGCCCTGAAGGATGCTATTTCGTCCTCAAAATGTTTTCTGCTTGAGCAGGTCGACAGAACGATCAGCTGATATCCGTGATAGGGGTTTGCAGAATCAAGCTCAGTGCTGTCAGGGGCGAACACCGTGTAGGATTCTGTCTTTAGCGGATTATTGAACGTGTAATAAACAGTACCGTCATACCCGCACACTTCGGCGTCGGGCATGACAATTTCATAGCCCGGGGTCTGCTGCATGCGAAAGGGGCGGGCCTTACCGTCACAAAAAAATACCGGCCCTGCCCCGAAGCGCGAATGTGAGGTTACAAAAATAATCTCACACGCTGAAAGAGCCTCCGCGAACTGACTGCGCGTCAGAACAAGTGAGGCATGCAATTGTATTTCCCTGTTAAAAAGTACGACCGTAGAGCTGAATGACCGGTCGCTAACTGATGGAGAAACACTGACAGGAGCCAGATCAGGGGTTCCGATACCAAAGCCGACCGTCAATACCCCGTCGGCGATAAGCGCTTTGAAATATTCCGGCAAACCGGGAGGCATGGGCCTGGGGAAGCCGGCATCCTGTGCGGCAGCAGCATAGGCGCGCTGAATTACGTCCGGCAGCCGTACCGGATTGCTCTCCCGGGCATTCCGGAGCCCGGGCGCACAGCCGATTGAACACCACAGGCATGCACAAATCACCGCAGCCGCTGCCCCTGATGCAGCCGGCCGTTTCCGGATCAGGGCGGCAAGGCGGCTAATGGCCGCTAATGACTCTGGGTCTGGTCTGATCATATCATGCTTGCCACAGCGTTGAATTTGCGTTAAGGTAGGAGCTTGTCGAGATACTTACTCGAAGTATCCAGACACGCTCCTAATAAAAAAACCTTCATGCAAGGAGCTCCTCATGCATCACTACACAAAACAGTATATCATAACACTTCTCATCGTGCTTGTCTGTGCCGGACTTTTTTGCAATCCAGTGTCTGCGGAAATTGAATGGAATATCGAGCAGCGGATCAGCCTTCCTCAGGCGCCCAGGGATCTTGCAATTTCCCGGGACGGCAAAACCCTGTATGTTCTGTGTGAAAAAAGCGTGCAGATATACTCCCTCACCGCTGACAAAATTACCGGCACTATACCGCTTGAACATTCCTGTTCCGAAATGACCATTTCGCCTGACGAGAACACATTGTATGTAACAGACTCAAAAAACAGCACCGTCACACAAATACACATAGCAAAAATTTTTGATATCCCCGTCGGGGACTCACCCGTGCTCGGCAACAAAGGCGCGCCTGTCAGCCTGGTGGCGTTTCTTGATATCCAGTGCCCCTATTGCGCCCGCGTTTTTCCCACGCTTGAAAAAGTGCTTGAAGCTCATCCCGGAAAGGTGAAGGTCGTAATCAAGCACTTCCCGCTCAGAATGCACCGGTTTGCCAGGCAGGCCGCACGGGCGTCACTTGCAGCAGCGCAGCAGGAAGCGTATCTGCCGATGCTCAAAAAGCTTTTCGCCGACGCCCGGCACCTTAATGAATCAAAAATTTCATCATTTGTCGAGCAGCTCGGGCTGGACAAGGACCGGTTTGAAAAAGCGTACAAGGGCTCTTCTGCAGCACAGCAGGTTGCCCGGGATATGCAGCTTGGCAGAAGCGTGGGTGTCAGAGGGGTGCCTGCGCTGTTTATAAACGGGCGCGCGGCAAAGCGCCGGTCATTTCAGGCGCTTTCAGCCATGATACAGCAGGAGATTAAGCAGGAATAAGCCGCAGCGGGCGCCGGGCATCCGGGCCTGTCAATCCATAACGCCCTCGCGCTCAAACACCCATTTTTTGAGCATTTCAAAAACCACGTCACGCTTTATCGGTTTCGCAACATAGTCATTCATGCCTGCCTCCAGGCATTTCTCCCGGTCTCCCTTCATGGCGCTGGCGGTCATGGCGATAATCGGCAACCGGTCAAAACCGCGGCTGCGCAGCAGCTTTGTTGCCTCAATACCGTTCAGATCCGGCATCTGTATATCCATAAAGATAATGTCAAACGCTTCCGGAAACGCCGTGTAGCGGTCCACCGCCTCCCTTCCGTTCTGGGCAACGGTAACCTGATAGCCTGCCTTGGCAAGCAGCTTGACGGCCAGCTTCTGATTAACCGGATTGTCCTCTGCCAGCAGTATCGAGGTGGCGTGCTTTGCATCCTCGCGCATTGAATGCCGTGTAAGTATTTTCTCGCCTGAATCGTTTCTCTCATCTGTTGCCTGCCCCAGAAGCCGCTCAAGCATTTTAAGCAGCTTTATCCGGTTGATCGGCTTTGGCAAAAACCCGTTGAACCCTGCCTCCAGGCACTCTCGTGAGCCCTCCTCAACAGAGGATGAAAAAGCAAGAAGCGGCAGCTCATCCCCCGCAATGCTTCTGACGCGCTGCGCGAGCTCGTAGCCGCTCATGCACGGCATCATGATATCAAGAACACATATGTCCGGCGCAGAGCCCGACCGGACAGCTTCCTTCAGGGCCCCCATCGTATCCTCACCGTTGTTGAATGCTGCTACCCGCATGCCCGCCGATCGCAGGCTGTGGCTTAAGATTTCAAGATTTGTTTCGTTGTCATCGGTAATAAAAACGTGCCTGCCCGACAAAGAGACCGGCACATACCGCTGCACATTCCTGTCTCTTGAGGCCTTCGCCCAGCCGGTAAAATGAAATGTGCTCCCGCAGCCGGGCACGCTCTCTGCCCACAGGTCGCCGCCCATAATAGCTGCAATTTTTTTGCAAATCGAAAGGCCGAGCCCGGTGCCGCCGTATTTGCGGGTAGTAGAGCCATCAGCCTGCTCGAAAGGCTCAAAAACAGTTTCAAGCCTTTCAGGGACAATGCCGATGCCGGTATCGCGCACCGTGGTGTGAATGCAAATGCGGCCGTCCTGCTCCTCCTTTGCAAGCTCAAGACAAAGCTCGACCTCTCCCCGCTCGGTGAATTTCACCGCATTGCTCATTAAATTTATAAGCACCTGCCGGAAGCGGTGGGGATCGCCGTTTATGCGCGCGGGCAGGTGGTCGCCGATGCGGCACAGGATTTCAACATCGCGGCTGCCGACCCGCGGCCGGATAAGCTCGCATACATCATAGGCAAGCACTTCGATATCAAAATCGATTTGCTCTATATCGATTTTCCCGGCTTCGATTTTCGAAAAATCAAGGATATCATTTATGATCGACAGCAGGCCCTCGCCGCTTCTTTTTATAGTGAGCGCATAATCGGTCTGCTCATCGGTAAGCGGGGTTTCCATCAGCATGTCGGTGAACCCGATCACCCCGTTCATCGGCGTTCGTATTTCATGGCTCATATTTGCTAAAAACGTGCTTTTGGAGCGATTCGCTGACTCCGCCGCCTCTTTTGCATGCAGCGCCGCCTCCCGCGATGCAATGAGCTCAAGCTCCGCCCTGCGCTGTTCGGAAATATCCCGTATAATGCCGAACGAGCCGGTGCGGGTACCCCGGTCATCATAGAGAAACAGCACATTCTGCGTAACCGGGATAATTTTCCCTGATTTGCTCCGGTAGTATGTGGTCCAGTTTGATATCTTTGCGTCCCTGAACAGCTGCTCTATTTTTGCTTCGTTTTCCCTGAAAAAGCTTTCATCAATGGTAACAATTTCCCCCGCCGTCGACTCATATTCTCCCGGCTCGGTAATAGAGAAAATATACATCGGGCTTCCGGCAATCTCCTCTTCCCTGCAGCCGATCATATCCAGAAAGGCTTTGTTGGGCTTGGTGATATACCCCGTGCTGTCGGATACAATAATGGGATCAAGAGATGTCTCTATAAGGCTTTCGAGCTCGCGCTGTGCTTTGCGCGCGTCATCGACCGCCTGCATGCGCTCCGCTATTTCGGCCTGCAGCTTTTTATTTGCCTTTTCAAGCTCACGGGTTTTGCTGCGAACCAGCTCATCGAGCCGCTGCTGCTGCTCTTTGAGCGAGCGCTCGATGTGCCTTTTTTCTGCGAGCTCCTTTCTCAGCCGCACCGTGAGATCATGCATTCTTCCGATAATAACGGCGATGATGATAAACCCTACCGTGCCGGCGATGCCGCTGCCCCCCTCTATCATTCGCTTCCACCAGTCCGCATGCACAAAAAGGCACATGCCGATATTTGCCGGAAAGCTCATGAGCCCGGCAAGCACACCTGGTATCATCCCGTAAAACCAGGAAACAGCAACTACCGGGACAAGAGCGCTGATGGCCATTGCCCTTCCGGGATAATAGGATAAAAACACAAATCCGAGCATATACAGCAGAACGGAAACAATGCACAGCGCTATCTTGAGATACGATTTTTTATAATGCGGGAAAAGCTCAGGGGTGTCAGCAGCCGGCGGCTGCCGGGCAGGCGAATCCGGCATCACGGGTACATCCTTTTTGGGCTCTATCATGAGATCTTGTACTGGTGGTTGCGCCGGACACAAGGGATACACCGGTATATTCGCCGGGCTGGAAAGTGTGGATTTTGCTGTATTGCTTTTGTTTCCATATTGTCATACACGTTTCAGCACGTTAATATTTTAATTATGTAACAAAACAAAGAAAATATGTCAACCGGGAAGCCGGTCAGCCGGATGCGCTGATGATGTTTCTTGTAATTACATTCACATTTGATATTATAACCGCAGAGGCATCGCCCACGCGAAACCAGCCCGGCTCAATGCGGATTTCAGGGCTTATGTGAGTTCACTATATAACGGGGGTACCATTATGGAAATACACACCGTGAAAATGCATATTCCTGAGGAAAGCAACATCATTATCGGACAGTCCCATTTTATTAAAACAGTGGAAGACCTGTATGAAATTATGGTGACGTCTGTTCCGGGCATTTCCTTCGGCGTCGCCTTTAACGAGGCATCCGGCCCCTGCCTGATTCGTTTTGACGGCAACGACAGGGAGCTTGTCGATGCCGCTGTGAAAAACTGTCAATCGCTCCAGGCGGGGCACGTGTTCAATATCATTATGAAAAACGCCTACCCTATAAACATGCTGAACAGAATAAAGCAGTGCCAGGAAGTGTGCTCAATTTTTTGTGCAACCGCCAACCCGGTTGAGGTTCTTGTTGCACAAACCGGACAGGGCTGCGGAGTGCTGGGCGTAATAGACGGATCTTCTCCCGGGGGCATCGAGTCGGAAACGGACAAGGCCGACAGAAGCAGCCTGCTGAGGAATATTATCGGATACAAGCGCTGAGGTGCCTGTGTCGCTCACAATGCGCCTGCAAACATATTCTGTTTACATTATTATTCCGCATCACTGGTGTCCAAAATAATGAAACGAAGCCGGCACGAGGTTTAACGGGCAGGAGGGCACATGAACAAAGATAAGGTGTTTATTGAACAAATGAAAAAAAAGGTGGAAAAAGAGCTTTCCGCCCGCGAAACAGACGTTGTCTCTTTCTGGAAACAGGAGCTTGATACTATATTACACAAAAAAGCCGAAAGCCTTTCGGCCATGCAGCAGGATATTCAAAAGCTGTCTGAGCGTATGGAAAACCGGCTGCAGGTTCTCAAAAGAACATCGGCGTTTTAGCGGGGCGCGCACATGAAAAAGGACATACCGCTCCCCAATGCCGGAGTTGCGCTGATCGCCGACCCGGTTTACAACTATATACCGTTCACCGTACCGGACACCTCCCGTCCCGGGGAAAAAACCGAGGCTGACCTTATCGATACGCCGTGGATGCAGCGCCTCAGGCGTATCCATCAGCTGCAGAGCGCCAGGTGGGTATACCCTTCAGCGGAGCACACCCGGTTTCAGCATTCTCTGGGAACCATGCACATGGCCGGTCGCTTTGCACGCCACTTTTATCCGTCCCTGAAGGCCGTGTGCCCTGATATTCCCTCATATAACTGCTTTGAGGAAATATTCCGCATTGCAGGCCTTCTGCATGATATCGGACACGGGCCGTACGGCCACTTTTTTGATCAGCACTTTCTGTCCGGTTTCGGTCTCACCCATGAAATTCTCGGCCGCGAAATCATAACTAAAAAGCTCGCCGGAATTATCGCCAGCATACGGCGCAGCCCCTCCGGAGACTTTTATCCCGGGGAGCGCATAAGCGCAGACGATATCGGCTTTTTAATAAAAAAGCCGCCGGATCGGGCCCGGCGGGACAAGCCCCAGTGGCTTTCGTTTCTGCAGCAGCTTTTTTCGGGCATCTATACCGTTGACAATCTTGACTATGTCCAGCGCGACGCTTATATGACCGGGTTCTCCCTTGACATTGTTGACATTAACCGGCTGCTTTTCTACTCCTTTTTTTCTGAAAAGGGACTGACGCTGCATCAGGCGGGGATTTCCGCTTTTACCCGCTTTCTCAACGCCCGACTGAGCCTGTACGCCAATGTATATTATCACCGGACGGGACGCGCCATCGATTTTCATATGCAGGAGCTGTTTCCGGAAACCATGAAAATCATTTTTCCCGCAAACCCGAAGCGCGCCCTGAATAAATACCTGTATTTAAACGACTGGTCGCTGATCCAGGAGGTTGAGGGCTGGCGAAACGCTCAGGACCCGAAGAAAAAAGCGCTCGGCAGGCAGTGGGACGCGCTCATAAACCGGCGCATTAAATGGAAGATGGCCTATTCCACCGAGCTTACCATCGACAGAGCACAAAAGGGGATGCTTTCCTTTCAGAATCATCATCAGCTCGAGCAGGCCATACGGGAGCAGCTTCCCCGTGCTGTGCGGAAAAAACCGTTTCGGGTCGATCTGGCAACCCAGGACCCCCGCCCCCTGAACCCGATGGCTGAAACAAACAAGCGCATTAATATTTACAGCCCGTCAACCGGACAGATATCCCATGAGCCGCTGAGGGATATCTTCAGATATATTCCCGCACGAGTGGTTCATTTCAGAGTGTTCGCCCTCGATCACCGGCATGACGCCGTGCTTGCCGCCGCAGCGGAGAAAATCTTTTTCCCGCATGCAGATCATGACGCAAGCGAAACAAACCTGTAGCGCAGCCCTTCGGCGAAGCTCAGAGCCGTGAGCATGCCCAACGGCAGATGAGCTTTTTACAGTCTCGCCGAACTTATGGGGATACGGTATTGATAATACAGGTTTCCTGAAGAATTTTAAGCGCGGCCTTCCGGATTTCAAAATCGCTTTCCGCCAGCAGCAGCTGAATATCCTTCCTGCAGCTGCGTATTGCCTCTGTTCCCGCCTTTGCCAGCTGGTGCAGTGCGAGCGCGCGAACCCGCTGATCGCCGTCGCGCAGGCAGCTCCGGCAGGTTTCAAGATATTCATCAATGGAGGCGATATTGCTGAGCACGGAAAACGCGTCGAACCGGACTCTGACGTCGGGGTGAAGGGCATACTGTGCATAGAGGCTGACAAGCTCTTCGTGCCGGTCATCAAAATGAGTCAAGTTAAGCAGAATATGACGCTTAACGGCTAGGGTTGGTATAAAACCGTACACCCCCTACAAGGGTCATATGTTCA
>CAZUMW010000021.1:0-70068 GCA_964621615.1 uncultured Thermodesulfobacteriota bacterium | reverse complement strand
GGATTCTATGATTTAGACGTTAAAAACGCCGCATGACTTTTTACAAGGCTGTCAAGCTTCACATCGGTTCTGTGGTTGATCTTTCAATTTATCTTCCGGACAGCAGCACTGCACTGTCTGCACAGGTTACTGTTTCGCGTATCGATAGCGCTGCCGGAAAAAATGTTTTCGCAGACAGCGCCGGGGGGAGCCTTACTATAGCCGACAGCGGGGATCGGCAGTCTTTGGCCCGGTATCTTTTTCATGAAAGTCTGAAAAAGGTTGTCAGCATTCCGAATGCCTAACGCACTTCTGCACAAACACAGCCCATGAAACCATCACCGGAAGACAGTCAACGTTTTTTACAAGAACGGCCATATGACAGTTCAGTCAGCACCATTGATTATGCGTTGCTGAACAATGCCATAATAGAGCTTAATATTTCACGCAAAAATCTTCTTTTATATCCCGAAGGCCATGAACAATGCCTGTACAGCCTTGAGCGATCCTACACAACCCTGTCAAAGTTTATACACGCATGTCCTGATGCAAAGCTGGGGTTTGCACGTGATCGCCTCATGATAAACGATGAGCCGCTCGATAAAGAAAATCCGGTTTACAGAGAATTTTCTCTTGCAGCAAGCCGGCAGCAGATCGCCGCTGTTGCGTTTACCCCTTCGCTCACTCAAAACGAATTGATGAAATTTCTGCATCTGCTCAACGCCGGCGGTGAGCAGCTCGGCGCTGACTTTTCTCCCGCCAGGGCTGCAGAAGAGTCAGGCATTCACAACATTCATATTTATGATATTGACTACCAAAGCTTTAAATTCACAGAACATGATGCTGAGCCGCATAAAAAGAGTGGTCTCAGCACCGAAGAGCGTGACAACAAACTCTGGCAGGCATTTGTATCTCAGATCGGCAAGCCTGACGGAGGAAGCATCGATGAAACGGATGGAGTTGCTCACAGGCAGATTTCACCTGAAGATCTCGCCTTTTTTCTCAACGCCGGCAAGGTTGATTCAGCTGACGCCATATCAAGCTATGATCGGGTTATTTCAGGATATGTGCAGCACAGAATGGAATACCGCTCGATGCAGGATCAAACACTCAAAAAAATGAATGAGCTTGTTGATAATCTTAATCCTGAGCTTCGCAGGCAATTCCTGTACACTGCATTTAATTCAATTAACCAGACAGCTGCCGCCGGAACGTCCGAGAAATCAGCATCACACCTAACGCAGGTTCTTCAGTCTTTTTCTTCTACATCCATACTCGAGATGCTGCAGAAAGCTAATGAAGAGCATCGTGAAATTTCACCGACCCTTATACGCCTCGTTCAGAAAATGTCCGGCGTTTCAGATAATGACGCCATTTGTAGAAACGGTGCTGACAGTTCCGGAGAGCACCCCGGATTATCCGCACAGCATATAGAAAATCTGTTTAACCGTGAAAAATACGAAACTTATGTTGACTCCGAATATGACAGCACACTCAGAAAAATTTCAACAGCTGCTCCGGTTTCAATTAATAACACCGAATTATCACCTGATAGCGGCAGTGACTCCCTCCGGCAAAAACCGTCTTTTGATCTTGATCAGTATAGCGAAACGCTTCAGGAATCTAATATGGACGTCAACATATGCCGCCTGACTATATCGTATATGGATCAGGATATCGATATAGACGATTACCGGGATTTTTCACATAAGCTTTTACATTTTGTCCCGAACCTGATTGATCTTGGCAAATTTGATGTGCTCAGAGATGTTGTCAATACAATTAAAAAACATGCTGTCTCAAAACAGGAAACCGACATTACGCGTTGCGCCAAAGACTGTCTGTATAATCTTAAGCAACCATCACTTGTGACAAAAGCGGTATCATCTTTTGCCGGTATTGAAGAAACTACCCGACAGGATGCCTATGATTTTTTTATATCCGTCGGTCGAGACTGCATCCCCGGTATTATGGATATTTATCTCAATGCACAGGACAAACAGAAAAAAACCGATGCCGGCAGGCTTTTAAAGAGGTTTGGTGAGGCTGCGGGCAAGGAGGCGCTCAAACGGCTTTCGACAGAACCGCCTGATGTGTTTCCCCGCATTACATCATTTGTCCGCGCAATCAGATATGCTGAGGCTCTTCCTGCGGTTCGTCAGCTCGCCGAACATGAGTCACCCGCTGTGCAAATCGATGCCCTTGCAACGCTGTTGTGGTTTAAAGACTCCGCTGCGCTGCCGCTGCTTACAGCCATGCTTAAATGTAAAGATACAGAAACATGCATGAACGGCGTACACCTTGCCGGCCATTACCGTGTTGCTGAATCTGTGCCTGAGCTGTGCAGGCTTTTAAAAATGACAATTCTTAGAAAAGCTGATATTGATTTTGATATGGAAATCATAAATGCCCTTGGCAGCATCGGAGACCCTGCCGCCCTGCCCTATCTTGAAAAGCTTTCAAAAAAGCAGCCTGCGCTGCACCGCTCGGCTATGCAGGAATTAAAGCTAACGGTTTTCAGATCGCTCAGCGGATATCCGGCAAAAGAAATTCAATCCCTGGTTACTGCTGGGATTGAATCATCAGACACAAAAATCCGCCTTACATGTGAAAAGCTGAAGGTGGACAAGCGTTGTTCCTGAATTAACAATGAACAGACCTTCCGACAACCAGCAGATACTTAAAATTATTGCCCACCTCACCTCGGCGGTAAAAAACACCCGCCTTTACTCCGACAGTCATCCACAGGTGGTGCAGACAGTAAAAACCGCATACGATGAGCTGAGAGGTCTGCTGAAAACAGTTCATGATATAACTGTTTTTTTTGTCAATAATGACGTTATAGTAAACGGCCGCCCACTTCCAGAGGATGTCCCTTTTCTGGGCGCATTTATAAAAATGCTCAAAGGCAAAGGCATCGAACGCGTAACGGTTTTATCCGGCATCACACAGAATGAATTTCACTGTTTTATTCAGAAAATTGCATCAACAGACAGCACACCTGCATCTTCTACACCGCACATTAAGCTCGGGAAGGTTTCGGTTCGTGCTGCAGGTCCTCCTCAGCCCGAAGAGACTGTTTATTTAACAGAAGAGGAGCAGGCCTGTGTTGAGAAACTGTGTCAGCTTAGAGATTCTGAAATTACGAAGATCCAGGAGATATCTCATAAAATAAAGCAGCAAAAGCACATATCGGTAAGCAGTGTAGACAGCACGGTGAAAACGTTTATTAACAGCTTTCTTTCAAATGTTAACCCCATTAACCATCTTGCTACCATAAAATCTGCAAACGAATATACGTTTACTCATGTTGTAAACGTATGCATTCTGACAATGGCACAGGCAGAGAGCATGGGGTTTACAGGAAAGCATCTGTACGATATCGGGGTTGCCGCGATGCTGCACGATGTAGGAAAGCTGAGCATTCCTGAAGAAATCCTCGACAAGCCGGGCAAGCTTTCCGAAGATGAGCGCGCAATTATAGAAACGCATACTATCAAAGGGGCCAGGTACCTGATGGGGCTTACGGATATTCCCAAAGTGGCAATACTTGCAGCACTGGAACATCACCTGAAATATGACGGCTCAGGCTATCCTCCCATCAGGATCGACTGGCGGCAGAATATCGTAAGCCAGATGATCGCCGTTGCTGATGTGTTTGATGCGCTCAGAAGCAAGCGCGCCTACAACGAGCCAAAGCCGACGCCGGTCATCATTAAAATACTGAAAGAGGAGCGCGGCTCAACCTTTCACCCCAAAATTCTGGATCACTTTCTATATCTTCTCAGCAGCACCGGCATTCCAGTAACATGATCTATACTACTATCCGCTGCAGGCACTGTTGAAGTTTACTAAGAAGAATTGCAGCATAAAAAACATTATATATGGTCTTTTATACATATCGACTTGATATTCTATCCTGAGAAGATTTTATCGTCTCCTGCTGGGGTTGAAACCCTTGCCTTTAGGCGCTGAACAATTATTAGCTCAGAACATGCTGTTTATTCAGGGGATTCAGTCATGAGAATTTTCATGATATTATTTCTGTTTGTATTGTATGCCTGCCAAATAGACAACCCGCCGGATAATATAGCATTTGATTGTATCAATGACGATATCGCTGGCACATGGCGCCTCGAAAATCAAAGCACCTGGAATGAAATCACCTGCAATAAATCAGGCAATGTTATTGCCGCACGTCACCCGCACGGCGTCAGTTCTGTTTCAGGTCAGATAACGCTGACAGAGTCCTGCAGTTCGTACGGATGGTACCGGATTATCGATGAGGAATGCCTGGATAATATACCGCCGCAGCCCCAGGGTACATGGACCATAACGCTTGACGGCTGCATGTTGCAGGGAAAATCGGAGATGTCTCTTGAATATGTGCTTGAATATAAACAGCAGAACGGCCCGGCTGAAATATATACCGGTACCTGGTATGCGGAAAAACTGGACTGAAAAATATCCTGTTTTATTAATGAATCATTAAAAACCGCCGGCCGGCAGTTTTTAAGTGCGTATTTTTTTCCACAGCTCGAGCATGACAAAAACACCACCGGCAAAAGCAGAGGATACTCCAAGCTCAAATAACGTGAGGGGCTGTGTTTTAAAAACGATGTTCATTGCCGGCATGTATACAATCAGCATCTGAAGAGCGAACGTTATCAGAATGGATGTTATCATAAACCGGTTTCTTAATACTCCTATTGTGAAAACGGTTTCGGTGTCAGAGCGTCCGGACAACGCTATTGCCAGCCGGCTCAGAATAAGCGCGGTAAACAGCGCAGTCTGCCAGTGCCACTGCCCGTGTACGGCGCCGGCTTGAAAAGCCATCATAGCAACCCCGACAATACCCCCGAAACAGATAATAAACAGGCCCCGTCCATGTGCGAAGACACCTTCATTGAACGGTCTTGGCGGGCGCTGCATTATAGTTGCATGTGCCGGTTCGCTGGTAAGAGCAAGCCCCGGAAGGCTGTCACACAGCAGGTTGATCCACAGAATCTGAATCGGCATTAGGGGCAGCGGAAGGCCGAAAAAGGGTGCCAGAAAAATAAGGACGATAGTGGCGGTATTCGAAGTGAGTGAATAGGTTAAAAATTTGAGTATATTGTCGAAAATTCGCCTGCCTTCCCTTACTGCATGAACAAGCGTGGCAAAATTGTCATCCAGCAGGATCATATCCGATGCCTCTTTTGCTACATCGGTGCCGGTAATTCCCATCGAAACGCCGATATGGGCCTTCTGCAGGGCCGGGGCATCGTTTACGCCGTCACCGGTCATGGCGACAAACTGGTTTTTTTTCAGCAGCGCATCAACGATATTCAGCTTTTGTTCCGGGGCAACCCGTGCATACGCCTTAACCCGTTCAACCATGCCGCTGAATTCATCGGCGCCCAGACCGGCAAGATCCCTTCCGGTAAGAGAACGGTCGCATTGGTCCATTATGTCAAGCTGACGGGCAATAGCCTGAGCCGTTCCCGGATGATCGCCGGTAATCATTACCGGTGTTATTCCCGCCTGCTTGCAGAGCTGGACGGCTTCTCCGGCTTCATCGCGCGGGGGGTCAATCAGACCGGCAATCCCGAGAAAGACAAGGCTGTTTTCTATCGTTTCGCTGTTGACCTCATCCGGCAGCCTGTCCCACGAACGCATTCCGATAGCGATAACCCGCATCCCGTTATCGGTAAATGCATTGTTTTCAGAAAGAATCCTTTCACGGTCGTTTTTATTATCGCCACATGCCGTTCTCTCCAGGATCGATTCAAGAGCACCTTTAGTAAAAGACACATAGCTTCCGTCGGCATTGCGGTGTATTGTCGTCATCATTTTTCTGTCTGAATCAAATGGAATATCGTCAACCCGCTGCAGTGAGCTTTCACATTCGGTTTTATCGTATCCTGCATTTACTGCCGCACGGCACAGAGCGACATCTGTCGGATCACCTGCCAGTGTGCCCTGCGCATCAGGATGTGCATCGTTGCTCAAAGCCATTGCCGTCAAGAGATCCTTCAGTGATGGATTTTCACGAACAAGTTCGGGCCCGAATTGGCCGGCATCAAATGTTTTTCCTTTTGCGTGAATTTTTTGCACATGCATTTCATTGCGCGTAAGGGTTCCGGTCTTATCAGTGCAGATAAAACTGACCGATCCGAGTGTTTCAACTGCCGGCAGCCGTCTGATAAGGGCATTCTGCCTGGCCATTTTTCGGGCTCCGAGTGCAAGAGATATCGTAACCACTGCGGGGAGTGCTTCAGGAATGGCTGCAACGGCAAGGCTGATCGCAGTCAGGAACATGAGCACCACCGATTCCCCCCGCAACAGCCCTGTCCCGAAGATTATAGCGACAATTATCAGTATTATGAGCGCAAGGCGTTTGCTGAAAGCATCAAGCCGCTTCTGCAGCGGTGTTCTTTCCTCTTTCTGTCCCTGAATCATACCCGCTATCTTACCAAGCTCCGTCCTGGAGCCGGTTGCAATAACAATTCCCCGGCCAGTGCCGTTGGTTACAATAGTTCCGCTGAATAACATGTTTATGCGGTCAGAAACAGGAATGGACTCTTCTGAAAGGGAGGATTTTATTTTTTCAACCGGCTGGGATTCGCCGGTCAGGGCTGATTCATCTGCCTTAAGATGTGAAGATTCAATGATGCGCATATCGGCAGGCACGATATTTCCCGCTTCAACCAGGACCACATCTCCGGCTACGATTTCTGGAGCCGGTACGGATTGACGCTTTCCGTTGCGCATGACAAGCGCTGTGGGAGCAGCCATTTTTTTCAGGGCATTCATGGCTTTCTGGGCACGCATTTCCTCGACGAATCCGATGCCGGCATTCAATATAACGATGGCGCATATGGCCGCTGCCTCAATGGGATCTCCTACAAAGCAGGCGATAACCGCCGCTGCCAGCAGTATGATAATAAACAGATCCTTGAACTGATCTGCAATCATTAACAGTGCTGAGCGGCGCTTTTTGGTTTCTATTTCATTGAGCCCGTACCGGTCGAGCCGGGTGCTGGATTCATCGGGGCTCAGTCCGTTACGGGCAGATGTTTTGAGAGTTTTTTCAATATCACTTTGTTCAAGCGTGTGCCAATTCATCAAAATTATCCCTGTTGGTGAGCATGAAATATCTTGTTGTTTAAAAGTCGGTAGCGTTAAAAAAAGCCGGGTCACCTGGATAAGATGCCGGTATTAAAGCTGTTTTGTAGCCGCATGCTTCAGCTTGCGTTTGTGACACTAACGATATTTCGAGATGTGACGCAGCAAAAGCCTGCAACCACCATGATATATAGGAATTACTGCAAAGTGTCCACCCTGATATCAATTCCACAATTTTTCCGTAGAGCGGATAACGCGCAGCGTGTCCGCCGCAGTTGCAACGATTCCTGCCCTCATCAATGGGTGAAGAGATCCGTGTCCACGCTGCAAAATTTCCTGCTAGGCAATCATCTCACAGAGACATTCTGTATTCGATCACGAAAGCGATTTCGATTGTGAGCCCGTTTTTTTAGGTGATTTATTCTACTGTTCCGGGGAATTTTATTGAGCAGGAAGCCTGACTGAAAAGGTTGTCCCTTTCCCTTCGGTAGATGATACGGTTACGGAGCCGCCGTGCTCTTCAACGATTTTTTTTGTTGTAGACAAACCGAGGCCGGTTCCTCGAGATCCTTTTGTGCTGTAAAAAACATCAAATATGTTTTGTAATGTATCTTCAGGTATTCCTGCTCCGTTGTCCTCGATGCGGATCTCAGTAGCATCAGGCTCTTTGCATTTGCATGAGCGTATTACAATCGAGGCATTTTCCCGGCCCTCGAGGGCATCGACGGCATTTGAAATAAAATTCATCATGCAGCGATGAATGGCATTTTTATCAATCATAACCGTACCTGCATCCGATTGCGCCTCATGGACAATCGAAATATTTTTTTCGATGCAGCCCGGAGATACCATTGCAGCAATACCATCAATAAAAGAACTTATGTCAACCGGTTCCGGTTCGGGGGTTCTGTTTTTTGCATATGACAGCATATCCATAACAAGCTCAGAAATTCTTTTACATCCCTGCTGCAGCGGCGTCCATGAATCATTTATCATATCCAGATCATTTTTCTCGAGCGCATAATCGATGCTGCTTGCACCGAGCTCAAGTATGCCGACTATATTTTTAATGCAATGTGCAGCCCCTGAAATTCCCTCACCGAGAGAGGCGAGCTGTGTTTTATTAATATTTTCCCGGTACAGCAGTGAATTTTCTATGGCAATTGCAGCCTGATGTGCCAGGAATTCAAGTATTACCCGGTCATCATCGGTAAAGCACGGTGTGGATTTTTTGTTTAACACTTCGATGACGCCGATTGTTTTTCCATGGCGCTGCATGGGAACGGCAAGAATGCTGCGCGTTTTGTAGCCAGTTTTTTCATCCATCCGGGAAGAAAAAAACTCGCTTTTGTACGCATCTTCGATATTAACCGAGGTGCCGGTAGATCCGACCTGTCCGATAATCCCCTCACCGCTTTTGATCCGCTCATTTCTGGTTTCAGAATCCTTCTCTCCGAGTACAACATTAAAAACATATTCATCAGCATACTCATCATACAGTGCAAGGCTGCTTGCTTCGGCATCGGTTACCTGCTGACTTTCCTGCATGATTTGTTCAAGAAGCTGATTGAGATCAGTAAGCGTGCTCATAAAGCTGCCCACCCGGTACAGAACCTCGATCTGTTTCTGCAGCAGTGTCAGCTTGGTGTCATTGTTGTGTGCCATTGCGCACCCGGAATAATTATTGTTGTCGATTCTGTTATGTCACGACCGGGACGGATCATCCGGAATCATCAAAATTCGGCATTTTATCAGCAAACTATCCGGACAGGCCGGACAAAGTCAGGCTATGAATGCTCCTTGTGGTCCTGTTAATCGGCAATACAGTATTTTCTGCCGGATTTCCGGATTAAACCTTCCCGTTCAAGCTGTGCTATTATTTCATTTAATTTTTTATCAGGAATTTCTGAATCTCGCGTTACACCGGTTATGTCATGCAAAGTACAGGTTCGTTGTTCAATCAGCAGATTGAGTATCATTCCGCGAACCTGCCTGTCAGATCCTTTGAACGGAGACTGCCGGATGTAATGAGCGCTTTTGCGGGCGGGGTTACCATACATCTTTTTGAGATAAACCCCGTAATCCATGAGCGCATTATACCACAAAGAAGGATTTTTATGATACAGCGTAGTTTCTACAAGAGGAAAAAGCTGTTTGTCTGAAACCGACTGATGATCGTTGAAAAAATAATAAATAAAAACCGTGCGTATATTTGTCTCTATAAACACCAGCGGGCGGTTAAAGGCGAAAACGCACACTGCAGAAGCTGTATATGAGCCGATTCCCGGCAGGCGTACAAGCTGGTCATATTCCTGCGGCACAGTGCCGCTGTGGATTTCATTTATCGAGCGTGCACATTCGTATAAATATTTGGCCCTTCTGTTGTATCCGAGTCCATGCCAGAGCTTCAAAACATCCGAAAAGTGTGATTCGGCAAGCGATTTGACAGAGGGAAACGCTTTAATAAAGGTAACGTATTTATCGATAACGCGATCGACCTGTGTCTGCTGCAGCATAATTTCGGAAACAAGTATATAATACGGGTTATCAGTCTGCCGCCACGGAAGATCTCTGGCATAATGACGATAGTAATTCAATACGGTTTTGCGGAAACGGCTTATGTCAGCCCTGGTGAGATGTATTGAGGGGTGCTGTTCGGCCACAATGAGAGCCATTCAATTAGTACCATAAATAAAAAAGGCAGAAGCCAATGGGTTGACCCCTGCCTTTTTAAAAACCCCGGCCGGTCAGCTACAATGATTCTGAAACAATTTCAGCAATATCCTTTACCTTTACTTTGTCCGCCGCCTTCTCATCTTTCACGCCATCTTCAAACATAGTCATACAGTATGGGCAGGAAACCGCAATAGTCGTAGGATTCGTCCTGAGTGCCTCCTGAGTCCGCTCCAGATAGATCCGCTTTCCGATCAACTCTTCCATCCACATCCGTCCGCCTCCGGCTCCGCAGCAGAAGCTTCTATCGCCATGCCGCTCCATTTCAACTGGTGCTTTACCTGAACAGGATTTCACAATAGATCTGGGCTGCTGATAAATGTCATTGTAGCGGCCAAGGTAGCATGAATCGTGAATAACCGTTCTGCCGGTATAGTTTTTGCCGGGCTTGATATCGCCCTTATTTATAAGATCGTCAATTAATTCCGTATGGTGAATTACCTCAAAGTCCGCGCCATACTGCTTGTAATCGTTCTTAAGGGTCGTAAAGCAGTGCGGGCAGTAGGTTATAATTTTTTTGATGCCGTATTTGTTGAATAGCTCGAGGTTTTTCTTAACCATACGGTCAAATACATACTCATTGCCCAGCCGTCTCAATGAATCACCGCAGCACTGCTCTTCATTGCCGAGTATAGCCCATGAAAGACCGGCTTTATTAAGAATGTTCGCTACCGATACGGTAACCTGGCGGGCACGGGAATCAAAAGCACCGGCACATCCAACATAAAAAAGATATTCGGCTTTTACGCCGTCCGACAGAACGGGAACATCGAGATCCGCAGCCCACTTGGCGCGGTCTGTCGGGGCAATGCCCCATGGGTTTGAGCGCTGCTCGGAATTTTCAAAGAATGTAATAAGCTCTTCAGGAAATTCAGCTTTTTCCATGACAAGATGCTGGCGCATTTGAACAATTTTTGGCGCATGTTCGATAAACACAGGACACACCTGCATACATGCGCCGCAGGTTGTGCATGACCATATAGCGTCCCGGGAAACGCTTTCCTCCCTGCCGTTTATAAGCGGCACTTCCATCTCAGCGTCAGGAGGCGCAGACGCTAGCATGTCTGCCGGTCTGGTTTTACGCACAATGCTTCCGTTTTTAAATAAATTAAGCTTGCCCTCGTGTATAACCTGTTTAGGATTCAGCGGCTTATCGGTATTGGTTGCAGGGCATACCGACTGGCAGCGCCCGCACTCAGTACAAGACATAAAATCCAGCAGGTCTTTCCATTTAAACTGAACAACTTTGGAAATACCGAATTCCTCTCCTTTTTTGAATTTGAGGGCCGGTACAGTTGATACCATATTATTGCTTCTGAAAAACACATTGGGCAGAGCGGTAAGCACATGAAGGTGCTTGCTGTAGGGCAGATAGTTAAGGAAAAATAACAGAACGATTGCATGAATCCACCAGAATACGCGCGCGAGCATATGTGCCGTTTCATGTGATGCAGCACTGAACAGCGCTGCCGCTGCACCTGACAGCGGCATCCAGGATGCCATGTCAAGCTCGCCCATGTGTATTTCACATGCGTGCATACCGAAATAGGCTATCATCAGCGCGCCTACAAGCCCTAAGATAAAATACGCGTCGATTGTCGGATCAATATGCGGTGGCCTGAAAAAGGTTCTTCTGATAATGGCAGCAACAACGCAGCCTATCACGACCAGTGACATAATATCTGCAAGGAACAGCAGAATGCCATAGGGAACATATCCGATAAAATCAAGGCTGAATTCAGGGAATATGCCTGACACGGTAAATTCGAAATTCACAAGTAAAAGAACCATGAATCCCCAGAACAGGAGGAAATGGTTAAACCCGAATTTTTCCTGTACAACCCGCAGTTGACCGAATCCATACGCGAGCAAATCACCAAGACGTGACCAAAGCCGATCAAACCGGTTATCCCACCGTCCAAGACAAACAGTAGCAAGGAGCCGGAAGGCATTTCTCAAGAAGAATAAAACGGCTCCAGTGAAAACAATAACGAATATGAGGCGCTCTATGCTACTCAAGGTGTCTCCTTTCGTATTCTAATGGATTATTCAACAATTCTCGCATTTGACTGTTTCAGCTTTTCTATTAATCCGGGAACGATGTCAAAAACATCACCGACAATTCCCAGGTGTGCAACTTCAAAAATGGGCGCTGTTTTATCCTTGTTGATTGCGATAATATAATCTGAATCCTGCATTCCTACCAGATGCTGAATTGCTCCTGAAATCGCGCACGCTATATAGAGCTTCGGGCGTACCGTTTTTCCGGTTTGCCCCACCTGCCTGGCGTGCTCTATCCAGCCCTCGTCAAAAGCGCAGCGCGACCCGGCAACAACGCCGCCGATTGTCTCGGCAAGCTCTTCGAGTATCTTGAAATTTTCCTTGCTCTGCAGGCCCCGGCCCCCTGAAACCAGAATTTTAGCGCCGGCGATATTGACTGAGCTTTCCTGAGCTGAAGAAATAACCTCCAGAACTTTTGTCGGTATCTGACTGTCATCGATGGTAAGCTGCTCCTCGATAAGCTCGCCCTTTTTGCCCTGCTGATACTCGGGCTTGGGCATAACATGGGGGCGAACAGAGGCCATCTGCGGCCGCCTTGTTTCCGTGAGAATCGTTGCCATGATATTTCCGCCGAATGCGGGACGTGTCTGCTCAAGAATACGCTGATTTTTATCGATTGTAAGGCCGGTACAGTCGGCGGTAAGGCCTGTTTTCAAATCTGTGGCAACCGCTCCCGCCAGATCGCGACCAAGCCCTGTTGCCCCCATCAGCACTATTTCAGGCTTGTACTTATTAATAAGCTCTACTGTTCCGTGCAGATACGGGGTTGTTCTGTAGTGTTTAAGTACGGGGCTGTCGATAATATAAACCTTGTCGGCGCCGTAGGCAAACGCCTCACCAGCAAGCGGCTTTATGTTTTCACCGAGCACAAAAGCAGCAAGCTCAACGCCGAGATCGTTTGCCAGCTCCCGGCCCTTGCCGAGAAGCTCCCATGAAACCTCGTGAGCGTGTCCGTCAACCTGCTCTACAAAAACCCATACTCCCTTCCATTGCGAAATGTCTGTATCTGCTGATTTTCCTTCGTCCACTTTTTCTTCCTCAGGCTCCTCAGCAGCGTCTCCGCCCGCTTCAAGCTCTTTAAGCAGTGCTTCCTCTTCAGGAGTATAATAAATTTCCAGAGCATCTGCAGGGCACACCTTGATGCATTTGCGGCATCCGATGCATTTGCTCTCTTCGATGACCGGCTCTTCTTTTTCATTCATCTCGATGGCATCGACAGGACATGACATCTGACACCGGGCGCCGCAGGCAATACATTTTCCTTCCAGCAAACGAGCCCGCCCGCGGGGTTTCTTTTTCTTTTTCGGTTTCTGCTCCATTTAGCCTCCCAAATTGATAAAGACTGTATACCTTAACACCTTGACAAATATCATTCGGTTGTAACAAAGTCCCACTCAGTCAGTTTATTAAAAAAGGAGTCAACAGCTGTATCCTTCTGGTCTCCTTCCCCCATCATAATTTCGCCCTTTTCGCGCTCAGGCGCAAAAATTCGCCTGACCTGCGTCGGAGATCCCAGAAGCCCGATTGTATTGGGGTCGAGCTTAAGCGTATTATTGCTCCATACGGTAATCGGTATATCATCGGCTTCGAGACGGTCGGGTACTGTAGGATAGCGCGGCGTATTAATTTCGCGCTCAACAGTCATCAGAACTGGCATGGCTGATTCTACTATTTCGTGATAGCCTTCCAGCTTTCTGCGAACCTTTATGGTCTTTTTCTCCTGGCTGACTGAAATGACCTCATCGACCAGCGTCAGCTGGGGTATGTCCATTCTGCGCGCGATTCCGGGGCCGACCTGAGCGGTATCGCCATCAATTGTCTGCTTTCCGCACAAAACAATGTCAACGGGGCGCTGATCATGTATTTTTTTGATCGCATATCCAAGTGCAGTGCTTGTTGCAAGTGTATCAGCACCGCCGAATGCCCTGTCGCTGAGCAGAATCCCCTCGTCAGCTCCGTTTGAGATGGCTTTTCTCAAAACGCTTTCTGCTGCAGGCGGGCCCATTGATATAGCGGTAACGTATGCCCCATAGCGGTCTTTGAACCGGATCGCCTCTTCTACGGCATTGGTGTCGAACGGGTTGGTAATAAATGGAACCCCTTCGCGCACAAGCGTGTTGGTAACCGGATCAATGCTGACCTGTGTAGTATCAGGAACCATTTTCACACACACGACAATATGCATACACGTTTCTCCCAATAGAGGTTTTACGTAATCAGAAAAGTTTAAACGATATACTGTTTGTACGTAAGGATTATTTATTGAAGCCGTGAAGCTAATGTGTCTCTGGCTTCAAGGAAACAAGCAGGAATCTACCATGTTGTCAAATAAAATGCAAGCGCTAATTAGTATCCTAACTATCTGTGTCCTTATATTTTGAGGGCGCTTAAGCCGCAGCTATGCAAAACAACCGTTATTTTCAGCCGGTTACACAGGAACAATCTGTTTGTAATGTATCGCAGCTATGATAATTGCACCTTTCTGGGGGAGGTGCAAACATTACAGCTGTATCGGGGTGAGCCAGGATCGGTATTTCGACAACTTACCCTTGATGGCATCAAAGTATATATTCTGTATCAGCTTTGTCACCGGACCGGGCGTGCCGGTTCCAATGTCCCGGTTGTCCACCTCACGCGCAGGAGTAATCTCTGCAGCGGTTCCGGTGAAAAAGCACTCATCGGCAATGTAAAGCTCGTCGCGGGTAAATCTCTGCTCCACGACCGGTATATCATTATCACGGGCTATTTCCATAACAGCGTCTCGTGTTATGCCGCGAAGTATTGATGTGGGCGGTGTTGTTTTGATTATACCGTCTTTCACAATAAATATATTCTCCCCGCTTGCTTCAGAAATATATCCCTCAGAATCGAGCATAACCGCTTCATCATATCCGCACAGGGTTACTTCCCTTTTGGCAAGAATAGAGTTTACATAATTTCCGCAAATTTTCGCTTTTGTCATGCCGACATTAACATGATGACGGGTAAAAGAGGATATCTTGGCGCGAATGCCGTGTGTGAGTCCGTCGTCGCCAAGATACGCCCCCCATGGCCAGCAGGCGATCATTACCCTGACATTCGGCGTTTTAACATAGAGACCCATTTCACCTTCACCGATGAAAACAAGCGGCCGTATATATCCCTCTCGAAGATGATTAATACGAATTGTTTCACAGATCGCCTCTGAAATCTGTTCGCGCGTAAAAGGTATTTCCATCAGGCCGATTTTTGCAGAGAGAAAAAGACGGTCGACATGCTCGGTGAGTTTGAGAACAGCTGCTTTATCATCTTCGCCTTTGTAGCAGCGTATTCCTTCAAACACTCCCATACCGTAATGCAGCGTATGTGTCAGTACGTGCACATTTGCCTTATCCCAGTCTACAAACTCACCGTCAATCCAGATTTTGTCAACTGTTTCCATGCACCTGATCTCCTGTGTTTTTGTGAAGAATTTAGATGTGCGAAGTCAAACGTGTCCAAAATAAATTAACGTGTTGAGCAAGGTCCGGTTCTGGCTGTTCTCTGCGCAGCCTCCGCCATATAAAACCACACTTTATGGACGGCCCGATGATGCTCAACGTCACGGCGATGCAGGCATTGCGCAGGGATTACCCCGGGCAGCACCTTCCGCCGGGCCGTGTGTATGCTGATGTTTAACGGCACATGCCGTTCCATAATCTGTTGCAGTTGTTGCGGGGGCTTTGCAGAAAACCGCCCGAACCGGCTTCGTTAAACTGTTTTGTACACTACTGTTGCGCAGTAAAACTCAAATTATTTCATCGTCTATAAGCCTGCACGGCACGCTGAGCCGTGTTTGTCACATGTATGAGCACGAACAACATCAGATATGTGACGTCTCAGCAATCTTTTGAATCTGCTGTTTGAGCGGGCACTGAAAGACCGCCTTTTCAGTAATGATTCCCGATATAAGCTGCGCCGGAACAATGTCAAAAGCCGGATTCCATACCGCTGTTTCCTCGGGGGCGGTCTGCAGGCTGCCCATGAACGTAACCTCCTCGCGAGAACGCTCCTCAATCGGAATATCACTTCCTGAAGACAAAGAAAAATCAAATGTCGATATGGGTGCGGCAATATAAAACGGTATGCGGTGATGGCGGGCCAGAACCGCCAGGCTGTATGAGCCTATTTTATTAGCGGTGTCAGCGTTTGCAGCGATTCTATCCGCGCCGATAATAATAAGGTCAACCCCCATTTTGATCATATAATACGCGGCAGCGCTGTCTGTAATCAGCGTGCCCGGGATCCCGCTTTTCTGCAGCTCCCAGCAGGTGAGCCGCGCCCCCTGAAGCAGCGGGCGCGTTTCACAAACGACAACATGAAGATCTTTTCCTGTCGTGATGCCCGTTCTGATGACTCCGAGAGCGGTACCGTGGCCACCGGTAGCAAGGGAGCCGGTATTGCAGATGGTCATGACCGTTGCCCGGCGCGGAAGAACAGCCTGCCCCTGTTCGCCGATTGAGCGGTTTATCTCCAAATCCGCCTGATATATCCTCAGGGCCTCTTTTTTAATTATTGATTTTAAAGGATCGACACCATCGCCTGCATGATTTCGGGCTTTGTTAATCAGCCTGTCAAGAGCCCACTTCAGGTTAACTGCAGTAGGGCGTACCTGTTCTATACTGTTCGCCTTCTTTTCAATTTCTGCCATAAAAGCACCGGCATCCGCAGCATCGCTTTTTTCCGATTCAAGCACAAGTGCCAGTGCCCCTGCTATGCCTATAGCGGGAGCGCCCCGTATGGAAAGACGCCGTATAGCATCCATAATGGCGTGCATGTCCCAGCATTCAAGATACTCCTCACGCGCGGGAAGCCTGGTCTGGTCCAGTATGCGCACGCAGCTGTTTTCATCCCAGACAATGGACTGAATCTCACTACCGGCCAAGATGTTTCCTCAATAGATCATTTGCCATTTTGGGATTAGCCTTGCCTTTGGTTTTTTTCATGATCTGACCGACAAAAAAACCGAGCAGCTTATCTTTGCCATCTCTGTATGCCTGTGCCTCACCGGGGTGCTCATCAATGACCGATATGACTGTTTTTTCAATCTCAGCCTCATCGGAAACCTGTATAAGCCCTTTTTCCTCAACAATGACCTGTGGCATCTTTCCCGATGAGACCATTTCCTCAAAAACGGTTTTTGCGATCTTACCGCTTATCGTTCCACTGTCAATAAGCTGAATCATTGCAGCTAGATGCGAGGGCGTAACAGAAAAACGGTCAACAGCATTCACGTCGTCAAGATGTCGAAGTATGCCGGTCATAATCCAGTTGCTGGCAGCCTTCGGGTTATTGTGCCGGGAAACACACCTTTCGAAATAATCGGCAAGCGTGCGGCTTGAGGCTATAATGGCGGCATCGTATTTCGGTATTGAATATTGATCGACAAACCGGTCGATTTTTGTGCGGGGGAGCTCCGGCAGGCTGCCGCGCACTTTTTCTATCCATGAATCGTCAATAACAACCGGAACCAGGTCCGGATCAGGAAAATAGCGGTAATCATGGGCCTCCTCTTTCCCGCGCATTGATATGGTACGGGAGCGGCTGTCGTCCCACAAGCGGGTTTCCTGTACAATGGTTTCGCCGTCCTCAATGAGCGCGGTCTGGCGGCTGATCTCATATTCAAGCGCTTTTGTCACATTGCGGAATGAATTCATGTTTTTCAGCTCAACTTTAGTGCCGAATTTTGCTGCGCCTTTGACCATGACAGACACATTGGCATCACACCTGAAGCTTCCCTGC
Source organism: uncultured Thermodesulfobacteriota bacterium (assembly GCA_964621615.1). Taxonomy (GTDB): domain Bacteria; phylum Desulfobacterota; class WTBG01; order CAIYCZ01; family CAIRTM01; genus CAZUMW01. The sequence goes on along the minus strand of CAZUMW010000021.1, from coordinate 52,428 downwards.
TCCATATTTCCGTCACAGACTTCGAGGTATTGAACTATGGCGCGAAGCGTTCTTAAATACTCGCCTGCCTCATCAGGAGATTTCATGTCGGGCTCGCTTACGATTTCTATCAGCGGTACGCCGGTACGGTTATAATCGACAAAGCTTGAATCGGACACGGTACCATCAAGCTCGTGCATCAGCTTGCCTGCATCCTCCTCAATATGAATGCGGTGAATGCCGATCCGCTTTGTCTGCGTTTCCCCGGGAAGGTCTATATCGATGTGACCGTGCTCTGATATCGGCAGCTCGTACTGTGATATTTGATATCCCTTGGGAAGGTCGGGATAAAAATAATTTTTTCTGGCGAACTGATTGAACAAATTTATGCGGCAGTTGGTTGCAAGGGCTGTCCTCAGCGCATATTCGACTACGGTGCGGTTCAGCACGGGCAGAGCACCGGGCATTCCAAGACAAACAGGACACGTTTGAGTATTTGCGTCTTTTCCGAACCGCGTCGAACACGAGCAGAATATTTTAGAGCCCGTGGTCAGCTGCGCATGCACCTCAAGTCCGATAACCGCTTCGTACTGCATATGCAATCCCATAAGTTGCAAAATGTATTAACAAAAAAAACCTCGGGCGCCACCCCCGGGGATATAATCATAAAACCGTCTTTGGTAAGTATTGCCTACGCCACGGCATTCACAAGCCGCACAACAGGTCCGGCTTCAAAAAAATCAATTATATTGAGACACCCATAGGACTGATCGATTTTGACAATCTGATCGAGCGGCAATCCAAGAAAATGACACAAAATGACCCTATTCACTCCGCCGTGAGCAACAAGCATTATAGAGCTTCCACGGTAATTTTCAAGATATTCTGCAAGCGCGGGGATTACCCGGGCATGCACATCCGAAAAGCTTTCTCCTCCGCTGATGCGATAACGGGCGACATCCCTGCTGCGACTTTCGAACTCCTCACTGTGGTCCTGAACGATCTCAGCCATTGTTTTGCCTTCCCAATGTCCGAGATCAATTTCGCGAAACCGGTCATTCGGCACCGGCGTGATACCGTGCGGCGCAGCCAGTATGTACGCAGACTGCATCGTCCGCTGCAGATCGCTGCAAAGAACGAAATCAACCCGCTCGGATCGCAGGCGGTCTGAAAGCAGACGCATCTGATATCTGCCGGTATCATTGAGCGGCACATCCCGGTGGCCCACAAAGCGGAATTCTTTTGAGGTAGTCAGCTCACCGTGCCTGACAACCAACAGGCGCGTCTTCAATTCTCCGTGTACAACTGCTTCACCGCTGTCTGAGGCGAACAAAGAGGCCGGGCGGGTGCAGCACCTTTCAGAAACGGTATCCATCGTTATACATGCATTTTTGCGCGTAACTTTCGAACAAGTTCGGTGTTTTCCGTGTGGCCCGTCATGTTTGCTGTGATTTTTGCCCTGACCGGCTTGCCAAGCAGATAAAAATCTCCCATCATATCCAGTATTTTATGCCGGACAAATTCATCAGGAAATCTGAGATCGGTGTTAACGATTTTTTCGTCATCAATGAGGATAAAGTTATTGAGGCGCCCACCGCCGGCAAGGCCTTTTTTCTCAAGGCTTTCGATATCTTTCAGAAAAGCAAACGTGCGCGCCGGCGCTATTTCTTTCTTAAATGCCTCGGTGTCGTCCATAGTAAAGGTATATTCCTGGTGACCGACCGGTTTGGGATAATTAAGCGTGTAGTGAATGCTAAGCGTGTCAGAAGGCTCAATGGTTATAAATTTTTTACGCTTATTCATTTCGCCGATACTAAAGCGCTCTGACACAGTAATCTCCTCAAGAGGCTCTTCCTGCTCCTCTATGCCGGCGTCTTCAATAAACTGACAGAAATCGATAGAGGATCCGTCCATTATCGGAACTTCATTGTTAATTTTTATCATCAAATTTGTTATGCGGTATGCATGAAGAACAGCCAGAAAGTGTTCGATTGTTTTTGCCGTGGCACCTGCATTTTGAAGGCAGGTTGCATAACCGGTAGACATAATATAGTCGATATCGGCAGGCACCGTTTCTCCGCTCGAAATATTACCGAAGTAGATGCCGCTGTTGGGCGGCAGCGGGGTAAGAATAAGGCCGGTTTTGTCGCCGGAATGCAGCCCTCTTCCGCTTAACACCATGCTGCGTTTCAGCGTTCGCTGAAATTTGCGTGTTTTCTTTTTTTCTGTGGTGAGAACAATGCCGAATTCCTTAATGTATTTTCTTAGACTTTTTTCTTTTATACTTAATTTAGCAGCTGTTTTACGTATATCTCTATCGTTTTTCCTCAGGTAGTACAAAAGATAGTTTTTTCGCCAGGCAGCTTCTGCATCCTCCATTGAGGTGTATCGTTCGTAATATCGTCCGATGTTGTATTGCATTTCATCCCGAACAGACATGGGTATATCATGAGCTGAAATGTTTTTTGTGGGAACAGAGACGACCAGCTTTTCAACGAGATTTTTCAGCTCCTTTACGTTTCCAGGCCAGTCGTAATTTATGAGGGTTTCAATAGTTTCGTCATCAAATATTTTTTCTCTCATTCCGTAATCATCACAAAAGCTTTTTTTGAAATGATCGAGCATGAGCGGGATGTCTCTGCGGCGCCTGCGAAGTGAAAGCATGCTTAAGCGATGCGGAAAGTGCTTAACAAAGGATTCATCGCTGTTACGCTGGCTGTCTCTATCGTCCATCTGCCTGAGCGATGCAGCGATTATACGGCATTCTTTGCTGCGGTTTTCATCAATATAACGACTCAGCCGGTTTTTGATTTTCTCGCTGCAGGCATCTATTCCATATAAAAATACGGTACCTGAAGATACGCTGTTCAGAACGCCTCCCGATTGTCCACCGGATTTCCTTGACTTCTTTTCACCAAAAATTTCACGCTCAATATCGTCAGGGCTGTAAAACGCACAATTGAATTTTACAAACGGCCCTTCGCTAAGGGGCGAATTGGCATGAATGAGCTGTGCCACTATCTCTTTTCCTGTTCCTATTTCACCCTGTATCAGAACCGGCTTTAGATCAGCTGCCAACTTAGGTATCATATCTCTGATTTTTGAAATGTCTGGATGGCTGCCAAGCAGATTGAGGTGGGACGCATCGGTCGGTGAAGTCTCTTCAGCAGCAGGCATGAAAGCACCGTATACCTGCTGCTTTTCTTTTAACTTTTTTATGATATCAAGAACAACATCAAGTGAAAACGGCTTTTCAAGAAAATCAAAGGCACCCTGCTTGACTGCCTGAACTGCTGTGTTGACGGTTCCGTGGCCGGTCATCATTACAACATCTATAGATGTGTCAAAATCCTTTATGGCCTTCAGCGTTTCCAGCCCGTCCATCCCGGGTAGCCATATGTCAAGCAGAACAACATCCACGGGCTGTGATTGAATTATCTCGATGCCCTTGTTTCCGCTTGACGCCGTAAGCACAATATAGCCTTCATCCTCCAGGCTTCCGCGCAGCGAAGTTGTTATGGCTTCTTCATCATCAACGATTAATATGACAGGCGTTTTCATAATAGCTACCCTTTTACAGGCTCAATTTCTGATTGACCGGCAGTTCGATTATAAAGCTTGTTCCGCGAGGGTGGTTGTCGCGAACCCTGATGTAACCGCTGTGGTCGGAAATAATCGTGCTGACTATTGCGAGGCCCAGGCCGGTGCCGCCTTTTCGTGTGGAAAAATACGGATCAAAGAGCTTGGGTTTCAAGTCATTCGGAACACCAGGCCCGGTATCAGCAACTTCTACGGTTACAAGCTCAAGCGTATCATTATAAGACGTTTTGATGGTGACTTCTCCTGCATTTTCCATAGACACAACCGCATTGTCAAGCAGATTAATCATAACGCGCTTCATCTGGTCGCGGTCAACGCGAACCCGCGGAACATCATCACCTTTTATACATGTGAATATAACATTTTTATGCGCCTCGCGGTACAGCTTCAGGGTTTCATCTATAATGTCGTGAATATCATTTGGAAGCGGGTTTGTTGCGGGCATTTTTGCAAAATTAGAGAATTCATTTACCAGTGTTTTAAGCTCATCAACATGATTGATAATGGTCGCGGTACATTCGTCAAAAATTTTGCTGTCGGCGGTGATTTGCGGGAAAAACTTTTTCCGTATACGCTGTGCCGAAAGCTTTATCGGGGTAAGCGGATTTTTTACTTCATGAGCAATGCGGCGGGCAACCTCCTTCCACGCATATGCGCGCTGGGCCTGCTGAATCTGCGTAATGTCTTCGGCAACAATGACAAGGCCCATATAATTGCCCTCATTATCGAACAGCATGTTTGAGCGGATGTACAGAAATCCTGTTTTATTGTTAAATGAAAGGGTCAGCTGCCGCTGTACCGAGCGGAGCCGAAACCTGCAAATTTCATTAATGAACTCATACAGCGGGGTGAGCGGCTCGGATGAAAACACTTCTGTGTATGGCTTCATGAAGGCCTCTTCAATCGGAAGCTGCAGCATGTTTTCAGCCGATTTGTTGAATGTCGTGATAATATTTTCATTATTTATCGATATTACACCAGCAGCCACATTCTCAAGTAAAATTTCCATGTATATTCTGCGGTGATCCAGCTCCCGGATGGTTTTGCGAAGATCATTAGTGGTGTTTTTGACCTGCTCGTTACTGGTATGCAAATCGCGCGTCATTTTATTAAACGCATCAACCAGTGAGCCGATCTCGTCGTCAGAGGCCGGCTCTATTTGAAAATCAAGGTTGCCCTGCGCAACTCGTTGCGTCGCGTTTGCCAGTGAGCTTATCGGTACAGAAATGATTTTAGACAGATGAAAACCGAACCAGGTGGCGGAAAAAATAATCAAAAGCGTTACAACAGAAAGAAGTATTACATAAATGAGCTTAATTTCTTTTTTATACACTTTCAGCTGCTTGTATTCCTGAAAAGCCCGGTATATTGTATCCATTTTGGAAACCAGGCTTTTTTCTATGTAATAATTAACAACAACCGCTCCGACAACATCTTTTCTCTTCCATGTGGACAGCACCGGAACAACGCCGCGTATGATATCCCCGTCACCGACCGGCTGCGTTCTGGTTACCTCCTCGCCGTCGAGGGCCTGCTGAACTAGACCTGACTCAGCGCTGATAAAGCCGCTTCCGGGAATCCGCGGGTTCATAACCTTGACGAGCTCTTCAAGCTGTGAAGAAAAGACTTCAACGACACCCAGATTGTATTCCTGCTGCTTTTGTTTGATGAAGTCCTCAAGCGCATCAAGATTCATTTCATTAAGCAATTTATTGTCGGTAATTTGTCTGCTGATCTGCTGCGCATAATAAAGTGCGTTTTTCTGGGAATTGTTATAATACACTTCTGTTACATAAAGGGCTTCCTGCAGGGAGCGGTCCACTTTGAAGCTGAACCAGTTTTCTATGGTATTGGTAACAAAGCCTATGGACACCCAGAAAAGAAGCAGCGTGGGAATGAGAGACAGACCGATAAAGGCGCATACAAGCTTAGTGCGCAGCTTTGAGCCGAGGATTCCTTTTCGCCGCTCGAAAATCAGCTTAACAATATTCCGGACGACAAGAAAGATAAGCAGCAGCAGCAAAATGGCATTAACATTGATAAGCAGAAATACGAGAATATTCTGCGGAAGAAGCGCCTCCCCCTTAAGTCCGGTCACATAAAGCAGAAGCGATGTGAGAGCAACCACGAGCACAATAATGACAATTATTATTGTGCGCTCCCTGCGCCGCCTCTTTTTTTCCTGAATATCAATTGCCGTCATATATATATGGTATCTTCCGCCGTGCAGGCAAAGCTGAAATAAAAAGGGAAACGCTATTCCGGTTGCCGCTGCCGGCCAAAATTGTTATTATAATACTTGTTATTATAATACACCAAATTTACTTGACAATATTATTTAAATATGTTTATTTAAAAATTTATCCTTTGTTAGATTCCACCTTCTTCTATGACCAGCTCTTTTACTGTCTTGCCCCTGCTGTTAAAATGGTACATTCAGCATAACACGATTTCCGGGTGTTTGGTAGTATGATGCGCTGGACAAAAAAACGCGACAGGTTATAAGAAGATAGGTTGCACAGAGCGATTTTATAGCTGAGCACTATAGCAGGAACCGTATCAACCAGTAAACATATTTCAACACGCAGAGGAGATCGTTTTGAAACGGACATTTCAGCCAAGCAATCTAAAAAGAAAACGTAAGCACGGGTTCCTTCATCGCATGAGCACAAAAGCCGGCCAGCAGGTAATAAAACGGCGGCGCCGACGGGGCAGAAAACGGCTGAGCGCATAATCAAATACAGCCATGCTTAACTATGGTTGTTACATGAAGCGATTTACTTTTTCACACAAAGAGCGAATACACAATCATACCGAATTTATCAGCGTATATAAAAAAGGAGATAAGAAAGAATCCGAGCATTTTAAAATTTCGCTCTTACAGAACAAACTGTCTTGGAGACGATTGGGAGTCACCGTCAGCAAGCGGGTGGGCAAATCGGTACAAAGAAATTATATTAAAAGGCGACTGCGGGAATATTTCAGGGTGCATAAATACTATCTGCCTGAATCGTGCGATATTGTCATTACGGCCAAAAAGGGTGCGCATCGTTTAACCTATCATCAGATGTGCCGCGAACTCAACGGTATGTTCGGCAGAGACAGCGTTGATCCGTCAGAAAAGCACTGTCTCCGCATGAATCGCTGAATACGCATAATGCATAACAGGCAGAAATTACATTGCTTGCCAGTCAACAAATGAACGCAACCAACAAAGCGGCAATAGTATTAATCAGATCGTATCAGCTGCTTTTATCCCCTGTGTTAGGTTCTCAGTGCCGCTTCACCCCAACCTGCTCGGCCTATGCAGTAGCTGCATTTAAGAAATACTCTTTTCCAAAGGCGCTGCTGCTGTCCTGCAAGAGAATATTACGCTGTCACCCCTTCTCTCCCGGCGGATACGATCCGATCTGACAGATTTGTTCTTTCCATACTATTAATCTTTTAGGCTGTCATGCTGTCACATGTTGTGTGTGCTGTACTGATCTCGGTGGTATCATTGACCGAATGTGTGTATAAATTATTATTTGCGGGAATTATATTCAATGGATAACGAAAAACGCCTTTTTGCAGCAATTATTCTTTCCATGGCTGTTCTTATACTGTATCAGTGGCTTTTTGCACCCGCGCCTCCTCCGCCTGCTGATAAAACCGGCAAACAAAAAACAGCAGATAACCGTTCCTTGCCGCACACAGCACAATCGGGCCAGCGCCCGCCTGAGCCAAAAGAAAAATCTGAAGCGGATTTCTCACCTGATGTGCTGTCCTCTATTGACGAAACACCTCCGGCCTCTCCAGGGGAAACGATATGCGTTACTACTGACTTGTATACCGCTTTGTTTGACAAGCGGAATGCCAGCCTGGAGAGCTTTAAGCTTCACACCTATAAGGAATCCATTGAAAGTCCCGGCATTGTAAAGCTGTTCAGAAAATTGTTTTCAGGCGAACCCGAAGATCGCGATGCAGGCAAAAAGCTGAAAGAACTCATAACGCTCGGCCCCGGCCGGCGTCTTCCCCTGCGAACATCAATTATTAACGAATCCGGCCAGGTTCCTGAAGATACGCCATGGCAGCTTGCCGGCACCACCGCTTCCTCTAACTCCGTCTCAGAAGACACTGTATTACGTTTTGCAAGGCGGTTCAGCGACGGTGTTGTGCTTGAAAAAAAATTCAGCATTTTAAAGGATACATATGCTATCCGGCTTGACCTTACGTTTTCAAACTCTTCTAAAAAAACAATGACCGGCAACCCGTTCATAGAATGGACCGCCCCCCGCACCGAGAACGGCGGCGGAGGGCTTTTCAGCGGCCGTTTTCATAACAGTGTCCAGTTCTCATATTTTCTGAAAGACAGCGTAGAGAAAAAAGAGCTCGGCGATATAGAGGAGCCGTACGTGCTGGACGGTGAGAATATAAAGTGGACATCATTTGAGGAGAAATATTTTATATCTTCAATTATTCCGCAGTCTCATGCACCCTTTCAGGTGCACGTTTCCTCCTCGGAAAACACAGCCGCCTATCAGATTATATTCCCAGCATTGTCGCTCGAACCTGAGGAGCGCCAGTCAATTTCCTGCATGCTGTACCTGGGTCCGAAAGATATTGATATACTTGAAAAACAGGGAGCACATCTTGAAAAAACGATCGATTTCGGCATGTTTGACATTATAGCAAAGCCGCTCCTTGTAAGCCTGAAATTTTTCTACAGCTTTCTGGGTAATTACGGGCTCGCCATAATACTTATCACCGTTATAATCAAACTGCTTTTCTGGCCTCTGACCAATACCAGCATGAAGTCAATGAAGGGCATGCAGCAGATTCAGCCGGAGCTGCAAAAGCTCAAAGAAAAGTACAAAGACGACAAAGAGGAGTTCGCCCGACAGCAAATGTCGCTGTACCGTAAATATAAAGTAAACCCGTTCGGGGGCTGTCTGCCCATACTGCTCCAGATTCCTGTTTTTATAGCCCTGTACCGAACGCTTATGGACTCAATTGAATTGCGACATGCAAATTTTATTTCATTCTGGATTAACGATTTATCAGCCAAAGACCCCACCTACATCGCGCCGATTGTAATGGGAGCATCCATGCTTTTGCAGCAGCGGATGACCCCTACTGCCGCTGACCCCGCACAGGCGCGCATGATGATGTTCATGCCCATTATCTTTACAGTTATGTTTCTTAATTTCCCTGCGGGCCTTGTCATATACTGGCTGATAAACAATGTTCTATCCATAGTTCAGCAGCTATATATCAACAAAAAATCCCACGACTCAGGAGGTAGTACAGCATGCGCTCAGCCGAATTCGAAGCCAAAACGGTCGAAAAAGCAATAGTGATTGCCTGCCGGCATTTCAATACAACTGAGGATAATCTGCATATTGATATACTTGAAGAGGGCCCCGGCAAACTACTATCTTTTTTTTCGGGCAAAAAAGCCAGAATCCGGGCTCAATTTAATGATCAGCAAAAAAGAAACACAGCTGAATCCGTTGACGAATTAAAGCACATTCTTGAAACAATCGTCAAGATGGTTCATCCGCCCGCAGATGTTGAAATAAAGACCCTGCACAAGGAAACAGTGCTGCACATAAAAGCTCAGGGAAGCGGCATATTTATCGGAAAGCACGGTCAAACGCTTGATGCCTTGCAGTACATAATAAATAAGATCCGCATGAACAAATTTAAGGATATACCGCCTGTTATCGTCGATTCAGAATCGTATCGCTCCCGCCAGATCGGAAATCTCATTACCATGGCGAAACGGCTGAGTGACAAAGTCAAAAAAGAGCAAACTCCGGTCAATACGTCTCCCCTGACATCAAGCGAGCGTCGCATTATACACCGAACGCTAAAAAAAGACGGCAATCTGACAACATGGAGCAAGGGGGACGGGCCGTTAAAAAAAGTTGTAATCGCACCCAAAAGTGCCTCAAAACAGCGATCTTCATAGCTTCGGCTGCTGTGCCTTGAAACCGTCTCATGTGGTATAAAGGCAATGGGGCAGCCGTCATGAACGCCAGTATATACCGGGATATGTACAGAAACGATACAATAGCTGCTATTTCAACCCCCCGCGGCTATGGCGGGATCGGCATAGTGAAAATAAGCGGCCGGGATGCTGTGTCCACAGTATCCCGGTTTTTTAAATCAAAACACTTTTCCGCTGCATATCCTGTTTCCCACCGCCTCTATTACGGTATCGTTTATGATCCGGATGAAAATGCTGCAATCGATGAGGCCCTTGTTTCATATATGGAGGGACCCCGCTCATACACTGCCGAGGATATTGTGGAAATCAACTGTCACAGCGGGCTTGCGGTTATTGAGAAAATTTTACAGATTGCCTGCAGGTGCGGAGCGCGCCCGGCCGAGGCGGGAGAATTTACCAAACGGGCTTTTCTTAACGGCCGCATCGATCTTGCAAAGGCTGAGGCAGTCATTGATATAATCGAATCACAAACTGAAGCCGGGCTGAAAATTGCCTCACGTCAGTTGGGCGGCACACTTTCCCGTCATTTATATGAAATACGAGATTCCCTTATAGAAATAAAAGCGCTTGTGGAAGCTGATATAGATTTTTGTGAAGATGAAACATCATGTATATCAGCTGAAGAGCTGATTGAAAAAAGCTGCAGCGCCATTAGCAAAATAAATAAACTGCTTGCAACCTATGAATCAGGTCGAATACAGCGGCGCGGCGTGGATGTTGTTATTGCCGGCAAGCCCAATGTCGGCAAATCCAGCCTTCTGAACGCTCTTGTCTGCAGCGATCGCGCTATAGTAACTCCTGTTCCGGGCACAACCCGTGACATTATCGGTGAAACGGTCATTATGGACGGCTTTCAGATAAATCTGTATGATACGGCAGGTGTTCATGACGGCGCTGATATGATTGAGGCGCTTGGCATGGAGCGCACCAGTGAAAAAATCTCCTCATCAGATCTTGTCATTTTTGTTGTTGACGGGAGCGCCGCATTTGACGGCAATGACCGTAAAATCTGTAAAACAGTTAACAATGTGCAGGCAATCACCGTTATAAACAAAAGCGACCTTCCACAAATAACCGACCATTCGCAATTCCCGAAACATATGCATGCCTTGAAACCATTGCACGTATCAGCAAAGTGCGGTACCGGCATCGGCGCCCTCAAAGATATGATCGTTCGCCGGGTTCGAAGCGGTGTGCAATGTTCGCACAATGGAATTGTGCTTACAAACGAGCGCCATAAAGACGCGCTGATGCGGTGCCGGGATTCACTTCTTCGGTTTCAGGATGCTGCAGGCAAACACGCACCCAGTGAGCTTGCAGCGGTTGATTTGCATGAAGCCCTGAATATGCTTGGTGAAATAACCGGGGAATGCGTGCCTGATGATGTTCTAGATTCCGTTTTCAGCCGGTTTTGTATCGGGAAATAGTGAACCATCAGATTAAACTTCGTATTACACAATTCAATCTTGACTCACGGTATGTATTCAACTATACTCCCTTAATTATCCTGAATTTCTTCAGTTTCAATGTACCAATACAAACTCTTTGGCCAATAATATGAACGTATCGGTCGTCATTCCAGCCCATAATGAAAGCGCATCGATTGCACGCGTCATACAGGAGGTTAAGTCACACGCACCTGACAGTGAAATTATTGTGATAAATGATGCCTCCACAGATAATACTGAATCGGCTGCCAGGAATTGCGGCGCAACAGTTATTAACCACCCGTATAACATCGGCAACGGTGCGGCTGTTAAAACAGGCATCAGGGCTGCAAGCGGTGATGTTATCGTTTTGATGGACGGAGACGGGCAGCATGATCCGTCAGATATCCCGAAACTTCTGCGCCATATAGAAGAATTTGACATGGTTGTCGGCGCAAGGGCCCCGTCCACCCACGCAAATGTTTTCAGAAGGATTGCCAATTCTTTTTATAATATGCTTGCAAGCTATGTAACCAAGTTCAAAATACCTGATCTGACTTCAGGATTCCGTGTTATGAAAAAATCAACGGTTCTGAGCTACCTGTGCCTTCTTCCCAACACCTTCTCCTACCCGACCACGCTTACGCTAGCCTATTTGCGAAGCGGCAGGTCGGTAGGCTATGTGCCGATCAGAGCACAAAAGCGAAAAGGTACAAGCAAGATCAAAATCGTTCATGACGGCTTTCTGTTTCTGGTAATAATAATTAAAATTGCAACTCTATACTCTCCCCTGCTTGTTTTTCTTCCCGTAAGCTTTCTGTTTTTTATGCTTGGTCTGATAAACTACACGTACACCTACGTCGTTCAGCACCGGTTTACCAACATGTCAGCATTGCTGATAATCTCATCCGTTGTCATATTTATGATGGGCCTGATTAGCGAACAGATCACACAGCTTCGATATGATCGAATAGAAAACGGGGGGTAACATAAAGATACGCTATGGCTTCTGCAAAAAAGAAAAAGTCGCGATTGAAAAAATCAAAATTTGATGAAAACAAACAGCCGCATGAACCGCAGGAGCGAAAACCCAGCCTTGATGTTATTTTCAATTCATCTCCGGGTATCGTTACATCATTAAAAAAATACGGGTTTGTAATTGAAATCATTCTGCTTGTCCTGATTATTGCAGCGGGCATCTTCCTAAGGCTCGACGATTTAAGCACATGGCAAAAATATGAGCACCGTGCAATGTTCAACGGCCAGCCGCTGCACACAACCTTTGATGCATGGTACTATCTTAATCTGGCAAAAGACATAGTAGAGGGATCCTACGGACCGAGGGATTCATTGCGGGGCGTTCCCAACCCGCCGCCGACATCAAGCCCGGCACCGCTTATTTCCGTACTCGCTGCGTACATAGCAAAAATTTCAACATGGACCCTGAGCTGGATAGGCGCCATTCTTCCCGCAGTCCTGGGGCCGCTTGTTGCGGTGCCGCTCTATCTTCTCGGGCGCCGGTTCGGCGGTCCGCCGGCCGGTTTCTGTGCCGCTTTGCTTTCGGTCTTTTTCCCCTTTTATATTCACAGAAGCAATATCGGCCGTTTTGATACCGATTGCATGAATATAACGTGGGCATCGCTTATCGCACTGCTTTTTCTGTATTTCGGCATTGAGCAAACACGAAAGAGATATTTTTATTTTGTCGCAGCAATTCTATCATATGGACTTTTTTTGTGGTGGTGGGATCAGGCACCATCTGCAGTCACAGCAATTACGGTTCTACCCTTTTTAACTGCACTTGTTTTTTATTACAGGCCCACAAAAAGGGAGGGGGCTGTTTTTTACGGATTGCTTGCAGCTGCAGCTGCAGCGATGATCGCTGTCAAAGGGTGGTCTTATCCACTGTCAATGCTGCAGGCCCTGCTCGCTAAATTTCAATATATATCAAAAACGCAATCAGCAGCATTTCCAAACATCGGCATAACCATAAGCGAACAGTCACGTACCAACCTTGCCGTTATTATAAGCTATACAACAAAAAACGGCTTTCTGTTCTTTTTTTGCATAGCAGGACTTGCACTTCTCATCTGGAACCGGTTCCGCGAGAGCATGTTTCTTATAGCGCTCATTGTTCTTTCTGCAGCGTCATTTTTTGCCAACCGCTTTCTTCTGTTCATGATACCGATACTAGGACTTGGAGGCGGATATGCCCTGGCATTTATATGGAAAACGACAAAAAAATATCGCCCGGTTGATGCGGTTATCTGCACCGTACTTATTATTGCGTTTGTTTACCCGCTGTATGCCACCAATAAGCAGTATACGCAGTGGCCGAAAGAATCGGCAGCAATCGTTGCGGGCATGGACCGTGCCCGCCTGAGCACACCTCCCGACTCTGTAATCTGGGCATGGTGGGATCACGGATATGCACTCACCTACTATGCGCGAAGAGCAACAATAAATGACGGATCAATACACAGCGGTGAGCGCACGGTCTACACGGCGATTCCTTTTGCTGCCGACAGCTTTCGCCTGGCAGCTAATTTTATGCAGTTTTATACTGTCAGGGGCATGCGCGGCTTAAATATGTTTTATCGATCCGTTGACCGCGACCGGGTGCGCGGGCTGAACCTTGTGAAAGATATACTTTCGGCCGGACCTGAGCGCGCAGCGTCTATTATAGATTCAGCCTCACTCAAACCGGTAAAACAACTCAAAACAACTGATGACTGGCTTTCGTTTTTTTACCCTGAACCGCAGCGGCCGGTTTATCTTTTTCTTGATGAGCTTCTTACCCGTATAGCGCACTGGTGGTACTGGTTCGGCACCTGGGATATAGGGCAAAAAAACGGAACTCATCCTGCCTATCAGCCCTTTCACAATATACGCCTTCAAAATGGTGCGGTAACAGGGAGTAACGGGCTTCATATAGACAGAAACAGCGGTATAATGTCCATGGGCACTAGAAGGAAAGACATTAAGCTTTCAAGTATTTTCATTCGGACAGAAAGCGCACTTAAAAAAGAGCATTTTTACAGGCCTGGCTACCGTTTTGAAATGGTTCCGGCATCACGGTATGGTGCTCTTATGGATACCGGCATAGCGGAATCTGTTTTCAACAAGCTGTTTATCCGTCACAAATTTTCAAAAAAGTATTTTAATCCCATCGCCTTGAATACCCCCTTTTATCAGATATGGCAAGTGACGGGTGACCGCTATGTTAAACAATAATATGATACAAACACAATACATCAGTTTAAGTATTTTCTTCTATAACATTGCTGATCAGCTCACAATACCTGCCGCTGACAACATCCCAATCATATCGCTCAAGCACATGCTGCCTTCCTGCATCCGCTAACATTCGGCATTTGTCCGGCTTTTCAAGTAATTCTATTATGCGGTCAGCAATCATTTCCGGATTTTTCTGCTCAGCCACAAGTCCCGTTCTGTTATGAATACATATGTCCGATATAGCCGGCAAATCCGATGCTACAACAGCGCATCCGCATCCGAGCGCTTCCACCATTACAAGACCAAAGCCTTCAGTATCTCCGCTTTTATCAACTATTGATGGGAAAACGACTATGTCGGCCTTCTGATAAAAGGCGGGCAGCTCTGCGTTTTGTACCGGGCCCATAAACCTGATATTGCTTTGTATACCATATTGCTTTACACGTCGTTTTATATCCGTATCAAGCGGACCGGTACCGATCAGGGTGAGTTCGGCATCGGGATGCTTTTTAGCAACAAAGGGAAACGCTTCGATAAGGTAGCGTATTCCCTTTTTTTCAACAAACCGTCCGACAAAAAGTATCGATTTCATTTTCCGTGATTGCGGTAATGGTACAAAACGGTGTTTCAAATCAACGCCCATCGGTATAACGTGGATTTTTTGTGTATCGATTCCAAGTTTCTCAACCGCTTTTTTCATTGCTGTACTCACAGTTATAACTGCACTGCTGCGCTTCAGAATATATCGCTTAACCCGGTTGAGCAACGCACCTTTTAAGGAAAATATATCACCACCGTGCAGCGTGCATATGACCGGACACCTGGCATTAATAATCTTCGCCGCCCATACAGCGGTTAGGCCCTGAGGTATCATCCAATGTGCGTTTATACATTCAATCTGCCTGTTTTGAAGAATGTTCGCCGTCGCATACAGCTCTCCTGCCAGAAAAAGCGGCACAAGCATACATCGAAGCGGATGCTGACGAATCCGGTTAAGAATCCCGCCCTCATATGCAAGCTGCTCAAGCGGAGAAAAGCAGTACCGGAAACGTATGGTTTCGATGCCGGACAGATATTCTAGGCGTTGAGATCCGGATGTGTGCGGGCAGATCACCTGCACGGCAAATCGAGATGCAGCTCTTCTGCACAGCTCATACACAAACGGCGGGTCAGTATCATTGTGCCACCGGGGAAAGGTTGATGTCGTCACTAGCAGCCGTCGCTTGCTTTCGTTACTTTTTGCATGCATGTATGAATTCCTGTGTATTCATTAATAATCCAGCCCCGCTCAATGCGCTGAAATGCGGGCCTTTTTTGTTGACAAAATTGTGCGCCTGTGTCATGGTTTACAGCACATTACATTGTACTGTTCCCAAAAACATCTATGCCTGCCGCAGATGAAAGATTCCTTTTTTTTTCTCATATTCAGAAGTATCCGGCCACGGCAGTGGACAAAAAATCTTCTTATTTTCGCTCCGCTGGTATTTTCGCAAAACCTGTTGAACGCTGATCTTGTTCTGAAATCCGTTCTGGGCTTTATTGTATTTTGTTTTATATCTGGCTGCGTTTATATACTCAACGATCTCATAGACAGAGAGCAGGATAAAAGGCATCCCGTCAAGTGCTGTCGCCCGATCGCATCCGGCAGCCTGAAACCTCTTTCGGCGTTTATTGTACTCTTTATCATATTTACCGCTTCGCTGTTCATTTCAATAGCATATTTGAACATGTCATTCCTGATTACCTGTTTATTATATTGTGTCTTACAGATATGCTATTCAACAATGTTAAAACATATCGTTATTATCGATGTATTCTCAATTGCTGCCGGGTTTCTCCTGAGGGTAATTGCAGGGGCCGAGGTGATCAGCGTCACATTTTCAACATGGCTTCTTTTTTGTACAATTCTGCTGTCGCTTTTCCTGGCCCTCAGCAAAAGGCGGCACGAAATACTGCTGCTAAACACAAACGCGATTCATCATCGCAAAATACTTTTTGAATACAGCTCCGAGTTGCTTGATCAGATGATAACAATTGTTACAACCGCGACGGTCATTGTCTATATTCTATACACCATAGCGGATGAAACAATTAGAAAATTCGGGACCGACAATCTCAAATACACTGTTCCTTTTGTTTTATATGGTATTTTTCGCTACCTGTACCTCATACACCACAAGAACGAGGGGGGAAGCCCTGAGAAAGTCCTTCTTAATGACAAGCCTATTTTATTTACCGTCTTGCTGTACGGCCTAACCGTATGCATTGTGCTATATTTCACGTAAAATGCTCATTGTCAAATAACCGTAATTGCAAAAATGCCAGGCGATCATCTATTTCTAAAACGCCTGGCATTCAATTTCATGAGGCTCTGGTTTTTTTCAGCCGACACTCGTCGACGTTTGATCCATATTCCGGCTGACGGTCAATTTAATTTCAACACCCGCGTGTTCAAATTAATATATTCACCTACATCCTTTTGCGATGAGCGGGCCGCTTCTTTCGTAGCATGCCTTCCGATCATAACCCTGTACCATATTCCTTTTTCAGGGCCGAGATCGACTCTCTTGACAAATGCATCAAACCCCTTTGAGCTGAATCTATCAACTTCGCTTTTTGCTACCGACCGCTTTCTGTATGAGCCGGCATGAACGGAATACGGCTTTTCAGAAACAACTGCTTTTTTATCATCGGCCGCTGCGTGCTTTTCAGGGGGAATGCTTTCTTCATCAAGAGCCGTGGGCTCTATTTTTTCAGCAGGTTTTGCAGCGGACGCAGCAAGAGCCTTTTTGTCTGTTTTCGGCACAGTTTCTTCAGTCTTTTTCTGCCCGGCGTCATCTGTTTCCTCGGCAGCCGGTGGCTTTGGGGATTCTGAACGATCGTCTGCTCCTTCACCCGCTGCCCTATCCTCATTTTCTGCAGAGGAAATTTTTTCTTTCTGTGAAGAAGCCGTCTTTGTTTCAGGTTTCGCAGCTGATTTTTTCACTGGTTTTTCTGGCAAAGCCGCTTTTTTAATAATCACCGGCTTGCCCACCTCAGGCGATACCGTCTGTTTCTGACTTATAAAATAATAATACCCCCCCGCTGCAGCGGCAGCACATATTATTATAATTATTGACAAAACAGCCCACACGCTTTTTTTGCGTTCCGGACGCGGCTGATCATTAACATCATCGAGTTCGTTCAGTGCCCTGTCCAGAACCTCTTTCGTTGATTCGCCTTCCTGTTCATCAACGCTGCCTGTAATAGCCGATTCCTCCTTATCAAAAAGCTCATCCTGTTCTGTTTCTTCGGGCTGTATCTGCAGAAGCTCCTGTTCAATGTCAGATTCCGTATCCTCCGTCTGCTCTGAAGGGGGCTCTTCGGTTATGTTGGATGTATCCGGCGTTTCAGACATAACCGGCTCAATTTCTTCAGTATCTTCTTTTTGCTTATAGGATTCATCATCAGAAATAATATCATTCGTCTCCTCATCAGCAGGTTCCTGCGCAATCTCAATCGTCGATTCAGACTCATCAGCTGTTATGTCTTCAGAAATGCTGCTGTCTATCTGATCCTCTTCAGCTGCACCCTCCTCTTCAAGTGAAAAGGCCATCTCATCTGAAGCCTCTATCGTTTCAGGCGTTTCAGGTTCCTCCTCAACTTTAAAATCGGTTTCTGAAGGATCCTCTGACAGCGCGCCTTCATCGCTATCCGAATCCTCCTCCGACAGTGATATCTTTTCCTCTATATCTTCGATCAGCTCTTTAACCTTGCTTTGTTCTTCATCCTGACTTTCAGTATGGGTATCCCCCTGAAATGGATTCTCGATAAGGGGCGTATTGCATATGGGGCACTCGTTTTTTTCTTCACCTTTTATTTCAAGCTCACAATTTGGACAATACATTGCCTGCTCCTTTTTGATTAAATGATCTTTACACACACATAATGTACATTTATTACTTTTTATTTCGTCATATAAATGAGATTAATGAGTATTTTATTAAAAAAAACATTAATATTAGACAGCTATTCCGGTTATATCCTCACTTTCAAAATCAAAAAGAAGCCCTGTGCTGCCCTTAAGTTCAATTGTCATCTGGCGCTCATACGTAATTTTTCCGATTGAAGCTGCTGTTATATGTTTTTGTGAAAACATGCTCGTAACAGTTTCAGTATCTTCCGGATCTGCGCATAACACAAAACCGTAACTCAAAAACGCTTTAAGCCAGTCGATTATATCAAAACATTCAGGTACCGGTATATTGTCGAGCGTTATGTGCGCGCCTGCTTGTGAGGTTTCAAGAAGCATCGCTATCGTGCCGAGCAGTCCTGCATTGCTTACATCCTTACAGGTGCAGCAGTTATGCTTTTCAGCAAGCAGGGGTAATACTTCAAGCCGATCGAGAACCTGTGATGAGGTTTTGCCTGAATTTGTATCCCAGCTTATGACTGGAGAGCACTGGAAGCCCTTCCCTTCGAGATCGACTGCGAAAATAATATCCTGACCCGGCTGTGCGTTTGTGCTCCTGAGGAGCCGCTTTGCCGCTCCAAGTATCGCCACCGACAAAGAAGCCTCCCCCGTGTCAGGATGCAAATGGCCTCCGATCATGGGAACGCGGAATTTCTCACATCCCTTTCTGATACCTGAAACAATCTCAGAGTAAAACCGGTCATCTCCTGGGATGCCCATTACGTTTACCATAGCGATAGGCCGTCCGCCCATGGCATAAATGTCATTTACGCTTGCCATAACGGATGCCTTGCCCGCACCATACGGGTTTGCATCGATGAGTGTACCCCATATGCCGTCAGCTGCCAGAAGGAGGTATTCATCTTTATAAAAAACCGCAGCAGCATCCTCACCGAAATCAACTGCGGTTTCACCGAAATCGGCAACCGGGACAAGCATGTTGGTAAGCCGGCAAATATTCCTCTTTCGCGTCAGGCCGGGATATGACCTTATTTCATTTATTATATTCTGAATCACGGAAACGCCCTTTCCCTTATAAATCGTTATTGATCTTTAAGATATGGTTCAGTGTCACCAGATACGATGCATAAAAAACCAACGTCACCAGAAAACAATACCATGAAAATATTTCTCACAGCGGTGCTTCCATAACAATATGCGGTTTTCCATACAGTATCTTTTCCTCTTCCACAGCACTCCACCCAAGTGATTTGAAAAAATCAGCGTTTTCTTTTTGAATGCACGCCCTGAATACCTGCGCGTTCTGCTGCCTGACAACGTTTACCGCCTCAAGGACTAAAAGGCGGCCGGCCTTCCCGCGATACCGTTTTCTGACCGCAAGGCGACCGCCCCAGAATATCCCCTCCGGATCTTTATATATTCTAACGGTGCCGATTATGCGTTCATTTTGCAGCGCAATAAGATGCAGGGATTTGTCGTCTTTGTGATCACGGTCGGTTTCTGCAAACAGGCTCTGCTCGCGGACAAAAACCTCATGCCTTATGCGAAAGCACTCTTCAAGCTCAGACACATTTTCAGCGGTCCTGCATATTATCGCAGCCATATAACAACGGGTACAATACTATTATTAAATATCAAACGTGTCCAAAATAAATTGAATTATTGAGCAAAAGCCGGTTCGGGCGGGTCTCTGCGCAGCCTCCGCCATATGAAACCTCACTTCATGGACGGCCCGATGCTGCTCACTGTAACTATGATGCAGGCATTGTGCAGGAATTGACCCGGGCAGCCCTTCCGCCGGGCCTTGTGTGTACTGAAGTTTAACAACACTTGCCGCTCCATAATCTCTTCAGATGTTGCGGAGCCCCGCTCGAACCGGCTTCGTTACATTATTTTGGACACTACTGATTAAATATATTGCTGAATTCATGCCTCGAACATTCTGATCGATGAGCATGAGCCGCATCTGACACATCCAGCCAGGCATGTGGATGATTTAAGCCCGCGGTATTCCAGTATACGGGCTGCCTGCTCATACGCAGAAAGCATTCTGTCAGGATGCGGCGGACGCCTGCTTCCCATAGGTGTTCCCGGTACAGGCCGCAGCGGCAGGATGTACGGGTACACTCCAATGCCGGACAGCTGTTCAGCACCGGACACAATATCATCAATGCTTTCTCCAAGACCGGCGATAATAAAGCTGCTCACCTGGTTGTGTCCGAATACATGCACAGCTTTCTTCCAGGTCCGGCGGTAAAGCTCATATCCGATTCTGTGCTTTGCAGGGGAAACTTTCCGCAGTACCTGCTCATTGAAGGTCTCAATGTGCAGCCCGATGCCGTCCGCACCGGCATCTTTAAGGCGCTCGAGAGCATCCCCGCTACTTGGCGGCATTATCTGAATGTGAACCGGCAAGGCGGTTCTTTTTTTTATAGCAGTAATGCATTCGACAAGGTGAGAAATTTCAGTATCCTCATCGTCCCGCGCTCCGGTTGTAAGCGTTACATGCATTGCGCCGTCACAGTGATGAGCTTTTTCTGCTGCTGTGCCAATATCGTGCGCATTTTTTTCATATATTGTCTGACCGTCTTTCGCTGAAAGACAAATACCGCAAAAAGAGCATGGTATGCCTGAGCGCGCATAGCTGCAATCCTGATATATTGTTGATGCAATACAGTCGCGCCCGTGCATCAGCGCTATTTTTTGAAAGCACACGCCCTCTGCCGTGGATAAATCATAGAATGCGGGCCGCTCAGGAAAATCCACAGCACAAACGGGCGTGCCGTGTTTATAGAGGACATATCCCGGAGGTTCCTCCATCACCCGGTATGGTGATTCCTTAACAAACCAGCTCGATGTCGGAACATTTATATAGAACCCGCTCACGATAAGCGTATGGCCCTCAGAGGGGCCGGCTCCGCCTTTTCTGCCGAAACATTGTGAGGGAACACCAACCCCAAACGATTGCAGCTCAACTGAAAGGCGTGCAATATCCATACAATTTACACTGGCTGAACATTCAGTGCTTTTTCGTGAGTCAGCGTTCAGGAAGAAACGAGTGCTGTTCATTAAGAAACGTCAATATATCTTTGCGGTATTCATTAAATGCATCGCTGGTAACATCCCTGGGATATGGGAGGTCAACATCTCTTGCAAAAGAGGCGCGTCCGGGCCTGCGCGTAAGCCCGATGACTTTCCTGCTTAACATGACCGCCTCATCAATATTATGCGTTACAAAAAGTATGGTTTTTCCGATATCATGCCACACCTTCAGCAGAAACTGCTGCATTTGCAGCCGCGTTTGAGAGTCAAGCGCACCAAATGGCTCGTCCATAAGTATAATGTCAGATTCATCAATAAGGGTGCGTGCGAGGGCAACCCTTTGCTTCATTCCGCCGGAGAGCTCATTGGGGAAATTGTTTTCAAAGCCCTCGAGCCCGAATCTGCGTATATAATCGATGGCTTTCTGGCGTCGCTCTTTAGCTGAAATATTCTTCATTTCTAAAGCGAACTCGATATTTTTGCAGACCGTCCTCCAGGGAAACAGTGCATATTCCTGAAATACAAACCCCACGTGCCTCCAGGGCTCTTTCGGCTTCTGGTTGTGTATATACACCTCTCCTGAAGTTGAAGACTCAAGACCGGCTATAATTCGCAAAAGAGTTGTTTTGCCGCATCCGCTGGGGCCTATAACAGAAACAAAGGAGCCCTTTTCGATAGACAGGTCGATGTCGAGCAGAACATCAATGGTCGAATCAGTATCATCGTCATAATACTGTTTGCAGAGCTTATTAAGAAGCAAAGGCATGAGAGCCCCTATGTGATGATGCCTTATTTACTCTGTTGCTCAAATCGATCGGTCCCTTCCGTAGGCAAATCCTGTAGTTTCCCGATTTCATATATGAGCTTTACATAGATACCAACACACTGTAACCAGAGCAAAAGATCGCATATTGCCCGGCAGCACTCTATTCCTAGGATGAAAGACGCCACCGGAGAGACTTAGATTCAAAAAAGCGCAGCAGTATATCAAGCAGATAGCCTACAAGGCCGATAACCGCCATTCCGGCTACAACGAGATCCGGTCGCTGAATATCACGCGCGGTCATAATCATATAGCCGAGCCCATAGCCGCTTTTAACACCGGTGAATTCGGCAGCTACGAGTGTCATCCATCCGATTCCCAATCCAATCCTGAGGCCGGTATAAATTGAGGGCGTTGCCCCGGGAAGAAAAACTTTAACAAAAATATCCCGCTCTTTGGCACCCAGAGTACGTGCAGCATCAACCAGAAGCGTATCAACAGAAAGCACGCCGGATATTGTGCTCAGCAGTATAGGGAAAAAACATCCAAGGAAAATGATAAACGCGGCGGATTTAATGCCGATGCCGAACCACAGTATTGCAAGCGGTATCCATGCAAGCGGCGGAATCGGGCGGATCATTTCAATAATTGGAGTCAGGAAATCACGAACATAGGCCGACCAAGCAGTTATGATGCCGAGAGGGATGGCAACGGCAACCGCGCATAAAAACCCTGCGGCGACACGCAAAACGCTGTACAGACAATGCAGAAAAAGCGTTTTTCCGGTCGGAAGGCCGTTCACGGCAAGATGCATAACAGCATATACAATATCAGCAGGCGATGGAATTTTGGTTGCCGGAAGTATTCCCGTGAGTGAAAACACCTGCCAGATTGCAACAATAATAATTGGGAATACAATTTGTTTTATACGATTTTTGGCATACATTAAAATAGAGGATGGGAATCGCTGTAAAAATGACTCGCAACCTGCTGCTGCAGCGGCATCTAATTATCCAGCAAAAAAATCAGTTTGCGGCATTCCGGTGAGCAAAAAAGCGCGGTTACTTGTGCGAAATGAAAAAATCACCGGTTTGATTATCAGCCTGTGTGCCTTTTTGTTTTATATACTGCATATCCTTTAAAAAATCAACGAACACGCGTTGCTTATGTCGTTCGAGTGCCGGAGTGTATATGATTTTCGACATGGCTTTCTTAACAGTTTCTGCATCCATTCCGGTATAGCGAACGCCTATTTTTTTGCTTTCTTCAGGATGTGAATGAATATATGAACATGCCCTCCGATGCACAGCAATAACTTTTTGCACCATCTGCGGATTTCTGCTGCAAAATGAGCGCGTAGCGATTAACACACAGCAGGGGTGGTTTTCCCATATCAGATCAGATGATATAAGAATCTCTCCAGAACCTTTTATCTGTGCCTGTGTCGGGTACGGCTCCCATGCTATAAACGCATCGATGTTTTTAAGGCCAAGCGCCTGAATCATTTCTGGCGGCTTCAGGACGATAATAGTTACACCGCTTACATTCAGTCCGTGATCTTCAAGGGCTTTTCTGAGAAGAAAGTCCTGCATTGTTGCATAGCCTGGTATCGCTATTGTTTTACCTGCAAGCTCTCCCACCGCATTTATGCCTGAATCCGCTCTAACGACGATTGATGAGCCCTCAAGGTTAACCTGCTGTAAAAACATTACATCCGCAAGCCCGTTCAGCACAGCTGCTGTTGCCGGCGCCTGTCCCACATAGCCGATATCAAGCTCACCTGCAGCAAAAGCGCTCATTTGTTCGGGACCGGCCTTGAAAACCCCGTTTACTATTACGCTCAGTCCCTCCTGCTCAAAAAACCCTTTCTCAATAGCGACAAAGGCCGGAAGCTGATGCAAATCATTCTGAAGATACCCGATACGCACCTGATTATTTTGTCCGGTGCCGGATCCGCATCCAGAGAACAGCATAAACGCAGCTGAAAACAAAATAAAAATGCGGCGAAATTCGCTCATCGGCATATCAATCATATAATCCCGGTTAACAAAACAGCTGTCAATCTCACGTACGAATCATACAGTTGCCGAGCATCGTCGACAATAACTCCAATTGAACATTTTTTTTCGAGCCGCTCATTCTTTGACATCTTCTTCTGTTGCAGGCTCATCACCCAGCGCCATACATACGAGCTCGGTAATGTCACGCATTTTAATGGGAGCGTCCATTGCCTGAATGCCGACCTGCAGGCCCTGGTAGCAGAACGGGCAGGCGGAAACGAGCTCTGTTGCACCGGTTTTCAGCGACTCGGAAACGCGTCTCTGAGATATTTCATTCTGCATATCCGGGTAGCCGGACTTCAGCCCACCGCCTGCTCCGCAGCAGCGGGAGTTTTCTCTCGTGCGCTCCATTTCAACAAGCTCAACACCGGGAATGAGCCCCAGCAGCTCACGGGGTGCGTCAAAAACTCCGCTGTGTCTGCCCAAATGGCAGGGATCGTGATAGGTGACTTTCATATTCACATTTTTTTTCAACTCAAGCTGCCCTGATTTAATAAGATCAATAACAAGCTCCAGGGTGTGTTTGATCTCAAAATTCATTTTTCCGACTTTGGGATAATCCATTTTTATTGTCTTGAGGCAGCCGGCGCATGAGGTAATAAGCGTTTTGATTCCCAGCTCGTTAAACTGCTGAATGTTTTCTTTTGCCAGCCGCTCATAGGACGGATGATCACCCATGCGAAGCAGCACGCTTCCGCAGCATTTCTCCTTGTTGCCGAGAATGCCGAAATCAACACCGGCATGATTTAATATATTAGCGGTGTTTATAGCGACTTCCTCCACATTGTTGTCATAGGAGGCGGTACAGCCGACATAATACAGGACGTCAGCAGACTGCTTGCTTATGTCCTTGGGTGCGTCCTGTATGCGTTTTTTCTTTTTGGCGATTTTTGCCCACCTGGCTCGTGAGCTTCGCGGCTGCCCCCACGGGTTGTCATAATTTTTGGTTTTTAAAACAAGGTCTTTCTGCGATTCGAGCGGACCGAAACCTGCATCAACAACAGTTTCACGAATTTTTTCCCAGAGCTCAACTGTGTCGATAAGCACCGGGCACACATAGTGACACTGCATGCACGTGCTGCATGCATATAGATCCTTTGCAAATAATGTCAGCTCTTCATTTGTTACCGGCTTTCTGCCGATCAGCCTGCCCAGCGGGCTGTCAGCGCTGAACACGCCGTGCTGCCTGCGGATAATATCACGAAACTGCGTTGCCCTGCCACGTGGGGTGAGCGGTTCGCGGTTATCCTGCTCATATGCAGGACACCAGTTGGAGCACTCACCGCATCGCGTACAGGCATCAAGCTCAAGAAGCTGGCGCGGGCTGAATTTTGAAATATCTATCTTTGGAGCGGGGCTTGAATCCGATGTGTATGATGCGCTTTCCTGAGCATTGTTTTCTTTTGTTTCTTCTGCAGTTTCATTGGCATTTTTGATCGTATCGTCCATGGAAGTCCTCCCTTAAGCCCGTTCAGATGCATCTAAAATGATTTCTACCGGACTGACAAAGATATGCCACGCTTTACTGAACGGTATGTATGCAAGAAAGAATAGTGAAATCAGCGCATGTATCCATACCCACACTGTATAGGCCATCTGCGGCACCCCGGCCGCATTCAGTATCGAGGCGACCGCGGAGCCGATAAAGGAATATGACGCCACAGATGCATA
The DNA here is from genome assembly GCA_964621615.1 of uncultured Thermodesulfobacteriota bacterium. GTDB lineage: Bacteria > Desulfobacterota > WTBG01 > CAIYCZ01 > CAIRTM01 > CAZUMW01. The sequence continues at coordinate 26,744 of CAZUMW010000021.1, read as the reverse complement.
CTGCGGGTCCATCAGCCTGAAGCCTTCACACAGAAAACCGGTTACAGCGATCGTTGTGAGCAGCACAATTGAAACAGTATCGCGTGATATGGTTTCAAGCTGCTGGGATTTAACAACATATCGCCGTACAATCGCGATAACAAGCCCCAGCAGCAGCATAGCGCCGAACAGATCGCCCCACACATCAAACAATATACTTCCGGGTTCGCCCACGGTAAAAAACGTGTGTGCAATGGCACTGTCTTCAGGTAGAAAATGACTCATAAAAGCCATAACCGATGTTTGAGCAAAGAGCCCAAGAAACCCGATAAAAATACAAAAGTGCATAAGCCATCTAATAAAGCTTATTTTCAGAATCTGAAGCTGCAATACTACATCAAGAATAAAGGCTTTTAAAATTGCACCAACATGAACTTTTTTGTGCAGGCTTGGCGCCTTACCTTTTTTCCAGAGAATAACGCTGCAGATAACTCCTGCCATAAAAAGAATAACCGTAATAACTGAAAGCACATACAGCGTGGCAGTTGCTTTAAAATAAAGATACATTCTGTTCTACCCCCTTTCGCTCGGGTTCACCTGTTCAGTGCAGCAGCCCGGTTCGTTGTTACCTTTGTTTTACTGCTTTTATTATTACATATATCAGCGCAGTTATCGACTGCAGCCATTTGAATAGAAAAATACAGTGAATATATAAATGCGCTCAGCCGGCGGAGCCCTGCAATCACATCAGACGCGGCATCATTCGCGCTGCAGCTTTGTGCCGATGCTGATCGAAGGAGGCGAATCGCATCTGTGATGCCGTCTGTCTGTTCGATAAGCTGTTCAAGAATGCCTGCTGAAAGTCCCGTACAGGCACCCTTGTCATGGATAAATCGTGCGTGTTTCCAGACAGCCTCGATAAACATTAAAATTTTTTCCGGGTCATATACTTTCCTTCCAATACTCCAGCGGTATGCAGTATGCTCAAATCCGCGTGCAGCGATGCGCGAATTGCTTATATTGCCGAGAACCTTTCTGAAAGCGCGCATCTTACGTCCTGCAGGCTCGTCGTCACAAAGCATCCCGGAATAATCAGCTAATGTATCTGACGCATGGGGCTCGACGCGCAGAAGGTTTAAAAGAACGCTGTTTGCATCAGCGTAGGCAGGGTGTTCGAAATGCGGACCGAAAAGGTAAATCACCCCCTTGCCGTAACGTGACACTGCAGCAGCTGTTTTTTCCAATACCGTTTTGCGTGCAATGGACACATTTGTAAGGAATTCAGTTTTTTCGGTAAAATCTTCAAACACGGCAATACTTTCAGTATCATCAGACGGGTACATGGCAGGACCGCCGTACAGCGGGGCTTCAATAATCCGCGTCTGTTCCGCATCGCAGTTTTGTGACAGGCGAACAGCCACCTCATCACGTACGGGGTGAAATACATATCGGCATCCGTATTGTGTGCAGAATTTGTCGTGTTTGCGAAGCGAAACAGGAAGGTTTTTCGTAAGATTAACTATTTGCACATTCACAAAATTAAAGCGGTCAAGCGGTGACAGGGACGATTTCATCACAAGATATGCACCGGCACAGGTTCCTACATAGGTTCCGCCGCTTTTAATAAAATGCTCAATAAGGTAAGCGCTTCCAGCCAGAGCATCCGCTATCGCAAATGTATCACCTCCTGATACAAAAAACACATCACAGTTTTGAAGCGCTCCGGCTTCGATTTCATTCTCATTGATAAAACAGACATTATAATATCCAATTTGGTCAAGTATATCCGCAAACCACATCCAGGAATGTGATGCACCGGCGCCCGTATACACTCCAATATGAGGGCGGCAATCATTTGGGTTGATTACTATCATGATAAGATGGAATACTGTTAGCAGACAAATATTTTGTGTGTATAATATTTGAAAAATATTAGCAGATTCACCTCAGTTAGACAAGCAAAAAAGCACGCAGTAAAGTCCGCTGCATAAACTTTTTACTTGTATTCTTTTCTGTGTTGGGATACTAAACTTATATAAAAACGATATTTATCAAATATGATAAAAACGTATATGGTAACGGAGATTATATGCGTATGATCGTTCCGTTATCACACAACCCCTGCCACTAGAGGATTACCTCAATGAATGATGAAGACAAAACAAAAAAACAGCTCATAGAAGAGCTCAATCACATGCGACAAAAGCTTGCTGCATACGAACATACCCCCCAGTCAAAAGAGCCTTCAGAATCCGTCGACTGGGTGCAGCGCCGCAAGCGCTCCGACCTTGATGCAGACATCGAATTCATTGGCGACTTTGATCTGCTTACGGCACATGGGGTCAATATTTCTGATGGAGGCCTTTGTCTCCAGTTAAGCGAGGATCTGCCTTTTGAGATGCAGTTCTATCATAAAGGCGAAAAAAAAAGAAAACGTGCTTACCTTGTCTGGCTGAAACGTCATACCAGCGGCGGGTACCATTTCGGATTTAAATTTATTGAGAGTGAAACACATCCTACCTTCTAAATACTTTCACCGCCGAACACATATCCCTGCCCGTTTTGTATGATATCTTTAACCAAACGTGTCCAAAACAAATTAAAGCATTGAGCAAAAGCCGGTTCAGGCGTGTCTCTGCGCATCAGCAGCCATATGAAACCTCACTTCATGGACGGCCCGATGCTGCTAAGTTTAACTGCGTAACAGGCATTTTGCAGGGATTGCCGCGGGCCGTATGTATGCTGAAATGTAACGGCACAAGCCGAGACAAAACCTTTTAAAGTTGTTGCGGGAACTGTGCAGAACCCCGCCCGAACCGGCTTCGTAAAATTATTTTGGACACAACTGATTTGAAGTATTGCTTAAGTTATCCTTTATGACACCGAAAATCATACAATAAAGCGGTTCTTAATAACATTACCGTTTATGTGCTTTCCTTTTTTATGAACAGTTTCAAACCCTGTTAAAAGTACTTTAACTCCAATCAATTAGGGAGCAGCACTTTCATGAAAGAAACCGACGTAAAAAATGATCGGCACATACACTTAAGCTTTCCGAGTATGGATAACTTTGAAAAAAAGCTTGATGCTATTTATGAGAAGATCTCAATTTGCGCAGAGCGTATACAAAAAGAAAATGATGAAATGCTTGAGCAGGTATATTCTAAACAGATTCCTGCTTTTTCTCTGCCTGATTACGAGGCGTTCTTTGCCTCACGGAACCGCATACAGGAATGAGATATTCTCGTATTACGGCCAGTGACACATAAAAAAAGCCCCGCACACTCGAGATCTGTGGGGGCTTTTTGCTTTTTATTCCTTCATACATACGTATGACTTGCAGCGCTGACTGTCCTTAATCAACACCTTCAAAATCAGCACTTTTTTCCATATTGATACGTTCCCTTAATTCTTTTCCGACTTTAAAAAACGGTCTTCGCTTGGGAGCGATTTCGATTTCTGTTCCTGTTCTCGGATGATTGCCGGTTCTGCCACGGTATTCCCGAACCTTGAAGCTTCCAAATCCGCGGACTTCAATGCTTTCGCCTCGAACAAGCGCATCAGTCATGCTGTCAAATATTGTATTAACGGCAATCTCTGCGATCTTGGGTGGAATGTTTGCCGATTCGGAAAGCTTCTGTATTAACTCAGATTTAACCATATCTGGCTCCGACTAATCTTTACATATTAAATAATCAAGATATTTTAACTAATTACTTTAGTTTTTATAACTAATTGCTGAATTGATGTCAATCAAAAGTTTCTATAATTTTTCACCGGAATGCTTTACAGTGTCGAAATAGTGCCTCAGTTTTTGTAAAGCATCTTTGTCTCTGATAATAATACTTGCTTCATGATTTTTTGTCAGCGCGCTGTATGTCCAGTTCGTGCTGCCGCATACAATAATATCATCATCTATGAGAATCATTTTTGTATGGCATGTAATGTGCAGCGGATCAAGATAGACGGTGACACCAGCGTCTTTCAGTATCTTACCGGTTTCAATATTTCTTTTGGTTGTTCTGGATGTTGGCTGTCCTCTTTCAAGTATTACATCAACTTTCAGCCCGCGTTTGCGGGCATCAATGAGCGCCTGTATAAGCTGGTTGCTTGGGCTGGTCGGATATTTTTCATAATATCCCGCCTCAAACATCATTACGTAAACAGATTTTTGTGCACCGTTCAGCAATCGTTTAACTTCCGGAAAATACTGTCTGTCGGTAATAATCCGTATTGACGGTTCATCGGATGCACGACTGGTATCCTGCTGCAGTACAGGCATACAGCTCAGTGCACACACCACCACAGCAGTTGTTACCAGCAGTATATATCGTGTGTTCATTGTCATAGTCTGTTTGTATATTATCGATAATAATTTTATCAATGCAGTGTTGGACCGATATCGGGCGCATCGAATTCAGCCTGTTCGTCATCTTCTATTCTGTGCTCTTCGGAAAGCCATTTTCCCAAATCGATGAGCCTGCATCGTTCGGAACAAAAGGGACGGTTCGGGTTGTCAAGTCGATAGGTAATGATTTTTTTGCACACTGGGCAGCGTATAGCCTTTTTCATGGTAATAAATCAGAAATTCAATGACTGCATAAAAAAGATTGTACGGCATTTCCCCATAATTCATGTATAATAAGCGGAAGGGGGGGGATTCGAACCCCCGAAACGACGTTAGCCGCTTAACGGTTTTCGAGACCGCCGCCTTCAACCGCTCGGCCACCCTTCCCGATTTTAATAAATTGTGCTAATTATAATGTTAACAGCCTGCATAATCAACGTATTTATTAAATTAGCGCTGCGACACTATGAAAAAATTATTCGTTTTTCTGTTTTTTCTGACCCTGATTTTTTTTCTTTTTACGTTGTATATCTTCCGGCACAACTCTAACTGGGTTATTGAGATCCGTGACAGCGTTCTGCAAACACAGTCAGACAGAAATGCTTCATATGTCAGCGTTCCTGACGTTACCGTCAGCCTGTCAGGAAGAAGATCGCATTTCTGCAGAGCAGGTTTCACGCTGCATATAAACAAACAAAATCACAAGCAGCTGACGCAGGATAAATTCATTCAATTCATCCAGGGCAGCATTATCGATATCGTCTCGTCATACAGCCTGCAGCATTTGCTGACCCATGAAGGCAAAATGCGGCTTAAGAGGCACATTCGTACAAATATCAACAAAAATTTTTCAGAACCCGTAATTGAGGATGTTTATTTCAGAAATTTTATTCTTGAATAGACGAGAGCCGCCCCGCATTCCTTAAAGCCCCCGAAACCATTCCGGGCGCAGCACCTCATCGCTTTGAGACTCTATTATATTGTCAAGAGCAGCGCATATTTTTTCCTTATCCCGCGGCAGACGGGCCTCTATCGGGAAATAATTCGATGCGTGATTGGAATAAAAAAGGCAGTTATGCAGCTCCGAGCCCACCACCATTATTCTGAGCTCATCCAGAAGCTCAAATCTATCCGGCATAATAAACCGACCGGACTCGTACTCCTCATACAACGGCGTTCCCGGCACAACCATCAGCGTGAGCGCGCCGATATGATTCGGCTGCATTGTATTCAAAACCTCAATGGTGTGCCTGGCATGTTCTCTGCTGCGCGCTTTGCCTCCCGCGCCGAGCAGCACGCTCACATTGATCTTCATTCCGGCGGCTTTAACCAGCCCTGCAGCTGCAATCATATCATCAGGTGCTGAACCTTTCTGAATGCGCTTCAAGGTTTCAGCATCCCCCGATTCAAGCCCCATATATAATATGCCGACTTTTTTATTTCGCAGCTCCGCTAGCTCGTCAGCCGTTTTGCGCAGTATGCTTTTGGCATTTGCATACATGCCGATTCTTTTAAGCTGCGGAAACTGTTGGCCGACCCGATCAATAATACGGGAGAGATATCTGTGATCGATAATGAGCGGGTCCCCGTCACACAGAAAAACACGCTTGGCTGCAGGATACGCTGCAGACGCGCTCATTATATGGGCTTCAATTTCATCCTGCGATTTTATGCGGAATTTTTTTTCTTTATAGGCGGGACAGAACGTGCATTTGTTGTGCGAACACCCGACGGTTATCTGCAATATAACGCTGCCGGCCTCGTTTGGCGGCCGTATGATAGTTCCTTCGTAGTTCATGTATATTACGTTCCGCTAAACAGAGAGCTGCTGATATCGGACAGAGGCACGCTGCGCTGATCACCTGACTTCATATGCTTAACGGTAACGTTGCCCTGTTCCAGCTCATCAGGGCCGAGAATCAGTACATACGGTATATTTCTGCCGGATGCATATGAAAGCTGCTTTTTTAATTTGTCGGATGAGTAATACACTTCTGCAGGGATGTGTTCCTTACGAAGCTTTTTAGCCACCCGCTGGCACTGTCCCATAAGGTCATCAGAAAACAGTGCGATTAACACCTTAGTGCCGCACCCTGTCCCGGCATCGTTTTGCTGCTGCTCCATAATGCCTATAATCCTCTCAAGGCCGAATGAAATACCTGTAGCAGGCAGTGATTTTTTTGAAAACAACCCAATGAGATCATCATATCGGCCGCCGCCGCTGATGCTTCCCATTCCTGAGCCGTCCATGACTGTTTCAAATACGGGCCCGGTATAGTAATCAAGACCTCTTGCAAGGGTTATATCGAATGTATAACAGCTCTCCTCGATACCCTGGGAAGCAAGAACTGTGTGAATTTTACCCAGTTCATCAATTGCATCTGCAGCCCCGTCAACGCCTGATACGATATCAGCCATGAGAGAAAGCCCACTCCCGCCGCAGGGAGCTTTTTCTGTTATAAGCTTTGTGATTGTGTCAGCACGACCGGGGTCAACGGTTCTGCTTTCAACAAGCTCCTGCAGTACTGCGTCCGGCCCGGCTTTGTCAAGCTTATCAAGGGTTCTGAAAAATGAAGTCATCTGTTCAGATGTGCCAATGAACAGCGCCTGCGCCAGCGCATTGAGAATTTTCCTGCTGTTAATGCGCATGGTGAATCCATTAAAGCCCAACCGCGTTAGCACTGTGTGCGACACCAGCAGGAGCTCTGCGTCTGCATGAGGGCTTTCGGTCCCGACAATATCAGCATCACATTGATAAAATTCCCGGTATCTGCCTTTTTGGGGCTTGTCGGCTCTCCATACCGGCGCTATCTGGTATCGCTTAAAAGGCTTTACCAATTCCTGATGCGCAGCCATGACACGGCTGAGAGGAATGGTCAGATCATAGCGAAGCGCAACGTCACGCCCTCCTTTGTCCGTGAATTTGTACATAAGCTTTTCGCCCTCTTCACCGTATTTTCCGGTAAGCGTTTCCGCATACTCAATACAGGGAGTATCAAGAGGGGCAAATCCAAACAGTTCAAAAACCTCTCTCATAGTATCCGTGACACGCTGGCGCAGGTACATTGTGGAAGGCAGAAAATCTCTGAACCCTTTAGGTATTCTGGGTGTAATCATTGCGCTGGCCCTGAGCAATGGCTCAATAACAAATGTGTATCTGTTACTGCATCAGACGATAAGCGCAGAGGAATTTGTGTGCTGCTCCTGCTGCTTTTCGCCTTGATTCATCTGATATGCCTTGATTATGAACGAAATGCCTTTGTGAATCATGCTGATACAGAACCTGTTGTTCTCCGGCTCTGTTGTATTGTCATCAAGTGATTGTGCTGCAGCGACTGCAACATGAGCCTTTTCTGTTTTACCGCTGTTATAAAGAAAATAGGCAATTTCCTCAAGCCGTCTTTTATATGCTCTTCTCAGATTATCCGTGAAAAATGAAGCGGATATCTCCGCTTCCAGCTCATTTATGCGCTCCTTTTTCTGCGTGTCGCTGAGCACAAGCGGGCTGTACATAATATTTTTCAGTTTCATAACTGCTTCCTTGCCTTCTTCGCTGAGAACAAACCAGTAGTGACATTCTGTTTCATCAAAGAAGGTCTCCAGAGACTGAAGCAGCTGCTCGCTTTTCTCTATAATATCTGCTTCCTGTATACAGCTGTAAATGCGCGGTTTTTGCACAGCATCGCGCATATGTGAAAACATGAGGCGCCACTGGTCGATATTGGCTGAAACAATATGCTCATGCTGCTCGGAAACAGCACATGCCTCATCAACAAGAAATGCCCCATAGGCCGGTTCGGTCTCGAGAAACTCGATTTTATCATCACTTTTAATTTTCTCAATAAATTGATTTGCATCTTTCCGGGTAACAGTCATTACTTCTGTTTCATGAATGCCTTTTAAATCATTTGTAACAATATGAAATATCTTGAACTCATGAATCGAAAGCGGTTTCATCATAAAAATAAGCCTGAACCCTTCCGCATCCACAGATGATATAAAAGCCCGCTCGGGTGGGAGAGTAGCCTTTTGAAATACAGCCTCATTTTTTTCCTCAAGCTGAGGGATATCTACAGCAATGCCTTTTTGCTTCAAAACATGGCCCGTTTTTTTCATGATTTTAGCTACATCCTTACTGCTCGTACGACCATAGAGCTCCTGAAGTATTCTGAAGGATTCAATAGATATATGTGAAGCGATATAGTGCAGTGCGGCATCGAAAAGTTCTTTGCTGCGCTGTTGAAGGCTCATTAAAAACGGACACATCCCAGGCCCGTATTCATCCGCAAGCTGCTGCAGTATTCCGACGCGCTCAGATTCCCCCAGCAGCGCATACTCTTCGGCAGCAGCAGCGGTTTGGCTATCAAATGATTTAACAATTTTCTGATAAAGGCTGTTAACTTCAATAATTTTTGCAGATACCCCGTCATCGAGTATTGCGTCGCTTTTGTTACAGACATCAAGAATTTCAAGACCGATTGAGGGCAGAAAGCTATTGTTTTTTATATAGTTTTGCAGGAATGTTATATGCTCGACACCGGTGATTTGCTTTAAAAGATTAAGGATGATTTTTTGTTCAGCCGGCGGTGATTTTTTAAAACGCCGTTCCAGCACCGGCAGGAACGAATCGCCAAATGCGCACAGATGCTCTGTCTTCTTTTTGTAAAACGCGTCAAATTTCTGTTCGGATTGTGCTTCCCGGATAATTTCATCAATTACATTGTTAATTTTTTGTTTTATGTTTTTACTTACTTTTATTTGTTTTTTATGTTTTTTCTGTATGCTCATTTAAGAACCCCTTCGGCGGCGTCGGTTAAAATGTGAAAATTATAGGTAAACAGCAGGGATAAGTCAAAAGCTATTTTTGCTGTGGTATCCGCCGATATGGATACACATGTTATGCCTGCAATTTTTTGTTGTAACAATTTTTCACACTTTTGACAACCGTGCAAAAGGAATAGCATTTATCAGTTTGAATAAAATAAAAACCCATAAGCAGAGATGATCACTTATGGGTTTTAGTTATACTGTTCGGCATCAGAGCCGATCTCGGATATAGACAGTATCAGAAAACAGCCCGCATTATTAATCAGACGAGATCTATATCATCAATCGCTCGTACTCAATCACGATAACAGTGTCCGGCGCTCATCATACGTGCTCTAAAAACCGCCTGCGAAACAGATGCTATTCTACTATAATTTGACCGTGATATATTTTTTGTTCGGGTTTTTTTTCAGCTCCGCGCGACACCTTTTGAACGCTGTATTCATATTTGCCCTTTTGGACAAGGCACAGGCTGGCAACTGCACCAATCGGTATCTTATTTGAAACAAAGCTTCCGTCAATATCGATAACAAAATTTACCGGGCTGTCACAGGCCATTGTTATCTGCCTGCCTATAAATTTTATCTCAATCAAGCTGTTGATTTCGTTAAGCCACACAACGGTGTGGCCGGATTTCACTCGCAGCACATCAGGAGAAATGCCACGGGTTTCATGCAGCCGTACGATGGTAGAACCCTGTATTTTTTTTTCAGGCACCACGTGCTCATCAGCAGAAGCCGGCACAAATTGCGCAGCAAATAATAGTAAAATAAAGGCACAACAGGTAACTTTTTTAAGAAGCTGCATAATCTGTTACTCCACATTAATAATCTGCATACAAGTTGTCTTTTTATAACTGTTCCATATAAGGCGTAAGGGACACGCGCTCAATATATATGAATGCACATGCCCCTCTGCGCTCATTATGTGTTAATGCGCTTTTGATGAAAGGTACCGCAAATTAAAATAGTTTTCGTTCAGCCCTTTCATATTCAAAATAATGTGATGATTAAGAATAGAGGCGTGCTTGTTGATAATATCGCACATATAGGGGTTCCAGTAATCAAGCTCGCCGGTCACAGGATCCCATCGCCAGCACCAGTCCCACAGCTTCCACAGCCGTCCTTTCTGGTCATAGTACATTTCCTGCTGCAGCGCGAACGTTTCTTTATCGACATACCACACGCGCGTACCGTAAATATACGTGGGCTCCTTGGATTTTATTTTTACAACCCAGACGGGCCGACGCTCCCACCAGTAGCGCTGGCACCAGCCGCCGTATTTTTCCTCATATTTGATCGGCTTGGGGTTAAACGAGGGGCACAGAACGATGTCTTCGCCGATCAGCTCATATTCAGCGGGGTGAATCGAAACCTTAGACCAGTACCCTTTCCAGTCCTCCCATGTGAGGTCTGAACCGACAAGCGGGTCCTGTGTGTTACTGCCGGCCAGGCGCCGTATACGGCGCATAGAGGGTATGTAGGTAACAAAGGAGTCCTCTTTTTCGGGATCGGCATAGCGGGTTCTGACGGCTGCAAATCCCTTCAAGTCATAGGGGTGAAGCGCTACGATCGAGCCCTTCTCATATATATCTTTAAACCCCGGTATAACCGGCATCGGGTCAAGATTAATCCGGCCAACATAATTTCGCCAGTGAAGCTCAATTTTCTCCACACGCTCCCGCGAGCCGTCCCGACCGTAATAGCCGAACTGAAGCGGCATGGAGTTAAGATTGTCGCCCATAATCGTCAGCCGGTCATAGTTATGTACAATCTCCAGTGCGCTTTTCGGTTTTGGAAACGGAATGCCCGCAACCCAGTTGACCAGGCTGTCGTTTTTACCTATTTTACAGGTTTGAGAATTTTTGTATTTTTTTGCAGCCTCCATGTAGCCGCGGTCATTCCATGCGTGGGTTGTCGGCACGATAACCATTTCAAGCGGGCAGTAATTATAGTCGGCATATACCCCGGTACCGGTAATACGATCAACCTCCCAGTCAAATCCGTAGGGGAACAGCTCCCGAAGCTCCTTTTCATACTTGTGAACATTTTCCGGGGTGATCACCAGACCGGGCTTTATGCTCGGCGCCTTGTCATCCTTTGCTACCATATCAACGGCATTATAGCCCAGAAATTCCTCCCACTCCTTGCCGAGCTTTATTGCTTCAGGGTCGGCCAGCGCCTTTGACCACTCAATAAATTCCGGGTTGTTAGTCGATTGCGCCCAGTCCTGCCACTGCTTTACCCAGTGCGGCAGCTCTTCTGAACAAACAAACCCGGAACTGAACAGCGTTAAGGCAAAAACACAGATAACCGTAAGTCCAAACTGTTTTTTCATAAGCACTCCCTTCTAAAACTGATATTTAACTTTCAGGTACACCTGTCGGTTCTTTTGAAACAATCCCATCGATTTACCGGTATCATGATCTCCCCACCAGCCCATAAAACCGATTTCAGGCCGCCAGTGATCTCCGTATTTGAAGTTTATCTTCGCCTTAAGCCCGTGGGCCCGCTCATTCAAATCAACAAGGTAAAGAATCTGAGGCGTAATGCGCTTGTTGTCATAGTTGGTGTTTACAAGAAAGCTGAAATATTTCTGCGTCTGATGTATGCGCCACGGGTCAACGTAGCTGCGATCGCGGCATGGCGGAAGCGGCGGCATCAAATCAGATTTCACCTTGTTCGTGAAATAAAAAGGTGCATTCACATATTCACCGTTTTTGTTTCGTATGTAATACAGAAAAAACTGCGTGCTGAAGAAAAACGACTCGCGCGGGTTAAGCGGCCGTATATATATGTTCCAGTCAAAGCCGATCATCATCCGTATCTGATCTTTAAATTTTTTGTAATCGCTGTATGCAGGATTCAATCCTGTCCATGCCATATCGCCGGCGTGCTTTCCCTCATACTGAAAGGGCTTATCAAATTCATACAGCGCTTCCACCCGTAATACCGGCGAGGTGGTGTCTCTGAAGCGGATACCGGTCAGCTCTTTGTTGACGGTAAATCCGACAATTTTTCTCCAGCTGTAGATACCGTCAAAATTCAGCTGCAAAAAGCGCTTGTCCCATGGAGGCAGCACAAGGTTGGGGCCGGTCGGCTTGAGATAAAAATCATGCTGCTTTCCGTAGTAGGCATTAAGGGTAAACAGCCAGCCCTTCCAGCACCCCAGAATACGCATTGCAAATTCCGCGTTTCGAAATTTTGTTCCGGGCCGCAGCCTGTCAACGTCAACACGCACGCCGTATGGAAGATTCGGCTCCTCGGTCGCCCAGACTCCGCCCTCCGACTGATAAACCTCCAACCGGTTTACCCGCGGCTTGCCCGGGTTGAAAATAAATTCAACATGCAGGTCACGAATACCGAACGGCTGCCAGTCATAGCTCGGGAAATAGGTAGCCTTCAACAGCCACAGCGGAATTCTGGTGTACTCATACCCCTCATCGGAATCCCGCAGATTAAATTCCCGACGCTGGTCAAGCGGGTTTATAAAATCCATAAGCCGAAGGCCGTCACTTTCACCCCAGATAACCTGCTGCTTGCCCAGCCGGAAATGAAAGTGAGGGGTGAATATATCCATATACAGCTCGCGAATTATTTCCCCGTAACGATCATAGCGGTTCCATTCCCACTCGAGGTTGTGCCTGGCGTGGCTGTGCTGTGACGGTGTATGGTTTGCATCCTCAAACCAGTCACTGTCATTGTGCAGTGTATAGGAAAGGTCACCAAGCACTCTGTTGATACTGTAAATTGAAATATTGTCTGTAATCTTATACTGCCACTCAATCTGAGTCGTGTGGTAATTGGTGATATTTTTGCCCTTAAACTCTGAGTTGTCGACGCCGAGAGCAGATTCCTGCTGCACAAACCCGTTTATGATAAACGGGCGCCCGAGGAATTTATATTCAACCGCTTGTGCCGGGAATGAAAAAAGAACAATGCCAGTGACAAGTAACCATGGTGCAAAAATTTTAATAATTCCTGTCTTTCCCATAACCCTCCCCCTTTTTCATATAGTTTATATTTGAAGAAACTATTGATATATATGAACGGGACAGATAGAAGTATCCCATTGCCGAGGTGTTGTTTATTTTAAGAAAAAAACAATACAGCAATGTATAGCCTTCCATTCCGGGCAGCTATGACCCTTTGTTAAGGTGCTTCATTATATGTTCATCGATGCGCGACAGGCGAATGTAATCGCTTACCGGCCGTCCCTGCTCGTCCGGCATGTCAAAATCAACACCTTTTTCTATAAACAGCTTTAAAATCAGGCTGCCGGTATTCATGTTATTGTGGCCGCTAATATCAGCGGCCAGCTTAACAGCCTGCGCATCGACCGCGGCTCCGCTGTTAACCAAATATTCAATCATTGGAATATTGCCTCGCAGTATCGCATTGCCGAGCGCTGTGTGTTTTATGTCGGCTCCCTTGTTGACATCCGCTCCGTTTTCCACCAGCACTTTAACCGTATCGATCATTCCATAGCTTACCGCATAGTGAAGCGGGGTATTGTTTCCGGAATCCTTGTGATTGACATCAGCGCCCCCCTTCAGCAGCATCATTACAGCCGCATTCCGGACAGTCGGGTCATAAATGGACATTGCCTCAATAAGGAGCGTTCGGCCCTCATTGTTTGCAGCATCAACATTTTCGCCACGAGCGATTTTTTCCCGGATCACTTTTGCGGTATCGTGCTCGATTATGCCCTCCGCATGTGTTGCCGTATCAACCGCTATGGCTTCATATCCTTTTTCAGTAACAGTCTGCTTTTCTCTCAGGACCTTTGTGTGTTTATAAATAAACTTGGGCTTTATGAGAATGACCGCGGCCGGGAGAAAAAACAGTGCGCCGAGCATGTCAAAAAACATGATGAATGAAAGCAGAAGACCCATTTCAGCCTGAAACTTCATATCAGCCATAATAGGCCAGAGCAAGATCGGCAAAATAACAGTAACAGCGGTAATCACAACACCCTTGCCGGCGGAATTCAGCGTTGTATGGGTCATTGCAACCCAGTTGCCGCCGGTGTTTTTGAATTCCTCCTCCATTCTGCTCAAGATATATATACCGTAATCTACACCGACACCGATCCCTACCGCCGATACCGGCAGCACATTGACATCAAGCCCGATATTTTTTATGACCATATATGCAAAAGCCACAAGATTGGCAACGAGCAGCGGTACGCAGAGCAGCACAGCTGCAACCCCTGAGCGGTAAGCAAGCCCGCAAAAAATAAATACCGTCAGAAAAACCAGCAGCAGCGTACCTGCCTGCGATGTTTTTATTTCTTCATTCGTTGCGGCAAGTATGCCGCCGTATCCTGCGGCATAGCGGAATTCAACCCCCGGTATCTCAGGCTGTGAATCGAAAAATTCTTTTGTAGAAGAAATGACTTTTTTCAGCGTTTCGCCGGTGTGATCTTTCAGGAACACCCTGAGAATCGTATGTTTATAACGGGCCTCAACGATAGTCGTAAAGTCGCTGGGATCACCTGACATTGAATAAAAGAAAAAAAGATTGGTAATGAGCCCCTTGTCCTGCGGTATGCAAAAGAAGCGCGCATCGCCTTCGTGGAATTCTTTGTTTAATGTTTTGATGATTTTGGTTATAGACTGCGTTCCGGCAACGAATGACGGGTGCTTATGAGATATATAGCGCTCATACAAATCCATCCTCTTTACGACGGAAGGCTCTAAAATGGCGCCCTCCTCCTCACTCTCGACGATGATGCTTATAATGTCAGTGCCTGAATCATCAAATTTATCATTGATGACTTTACAGTCCTGATTGTATTCTGAATCCGGCCACAAAATCGGTGATCCTGGGAACGTATCACCTACTTTCAGCTTTGAGTCGAACCCTGCAGCAATCAGACCGATAATTATCATTGCCGCGACAATCGCAATATTCGATCGCTTAAGGCAAAGAGAAGCCGCTACATCCATCCACCCCTTTTTCTGTGTGGAGCCTGCTGCGCCGGCCTCGCCTTCATATGCAAATGAATACTTGTCAAGGTTTCGCGGAACAGGCATGAAAACACATAAAAGCGGTCCGATTACAGATACAATTATTAAAATGGATATGACCCAGAACGCACACAGTATTGCGATTTGCTGTATCATCGGAATTCTTGCCAGTATCAGCACGCAGAAGCCCGCTGCATCGGTAACGATTGCTGCAAGGCTAGCAAGGAAAATTCCGTCGATTGTAGCCTGGGCGGCCTTTATTTTATTACCTGCTGCAATGTATAACTCTTCAAGGTAGCGGCGGGTTGTCTGCACCGAGTGGCTGAGGGCCCGGGCGCCGACAAGGACGGCAAGAACAACCATCAGGGGATTGAAGTTTATACCGACAAGGGAAATCAGACCGAAGCCCCACATTGCGCAGAGCCCTCCCGCAAAAAGCGGAATAATAAGACCGACAAGGTTCCGGAAAATAAGCCCGACAACAAAAACGATAAACGCAATGGTAATGGCAAAAATGACATATAGCTTGGGCATGAAGTGGAAAATCCACCCGAGCAGCATCGGGCGTCCGGCGACATGAATGCTTACGTTGTCTGTCTCCTCTTTTTCTTTTAAATTCTGGATGAATGTGAAGAACTTTGCATAATCAATATCAGGCCAGCAGTCAGCCATAATAATCGCGGCTTTTCCATCTTTGGAAACCATCGTTCCTTTGTAAATATCGCTGGTCAGCACATTTTCTTTTAACTGTTTAATCCCCAGCGGCGTTGTGTCGATTTCTGGCCACATCAATGCCGACACATCAACAGTTCCGCCGGCGTGCCCCTTCGCAACTTTACTTTTACGCTGAGCCATGGAATATACAAGCGCTCTGCGGACATCGCGATGAAACAGAAGCGAATCGTTTACACGCTTTATTTTTTCGAGCGTCGGTGCGTTAAATATATCGCCTTCATCCACAACTACAGCAACAATAACAGTGCTGGTACCGCCGTACTGTTTCTCATATTCCTGGTGCAGTTTTACATATTTATGCCGGGGCGGGATCAGCTCTTCGAGTATAACCTGAACGCTGAGCTTTTGAGTGACGCCGTAGCCGAAAAGCACTGTAAGCGCTGCTATAACGGAAAGAATTAGATAGCGATACTGTATAAAATACTGCCCAAGGCTTTTTTTGATGTGTTGTTCCATTTAAAGGTCTCCCCCGGTGGATAAAGACAACATTGGGATCTTAAAGTCCGAATTCAACCACATGTGAAATGTATTATTGACTACGGGTTCAATACCTGCTCGACTGCTTTTTCGGGATAGCGAACGATATCCCACTCGCTGCCGCCGGTTGTGCTCATCAGCACGAGCCCTTCATGTCCCACCGCAACAACGCGCTCTCCCGTCTGGGATATAAACTCGACATCATACATCCAGTGGTAATCAATCTTATAATTCATTTCGAGCGCCGGAACCCAGTTTTGCAGATACGGCTTTTTATGAAATGAATACTGAGCAATAATACCCTGCCCGACAGCAACTGCATCCTTGCGCTCTATTTCCGATCCGAACCGTTTAAAAGAAACGCCGTAATAATGAGCGACAATGCTGGGCTTTTCCTTTTCCCAGGTCTTGCCGCCATCGGTTGATTTCAGTATTGTGCCGTCAAGCCCGACAGCAAAGCCGAAGCTTTCATCAAAGAATTCAACGTCACAGAGTGTCATATCTGTTGCATCGCGTACTTTATTCCAGTTCCGTCCTCCGTCAGAAGAGATCAATATTGTCCCGTATTCACCAACACACCATGCATAATTCTTTTTATAAAAGTATATGCTGTTAAGCGTATATACTTCTTCCTCCACGCCGAAGTCTGCGCCGACAAGCTCGCCCTCCTCAACATCTGAAAAATCCATCTCCTTCTGCTCGCCGCCGTGAACCAGATCCCATTGTTTCCCCCCATCGGTTGTCTGATATATGCTTTCAAATTCCCCGACAATCCATCCGGATCTTTCATCAGTAAAAAATACGTCATTCAACAGGTAATTCTTCCCTATGTTCATTTTCTCCCAGGTCTTCCCGGCATCAGTTGTCCTGAGTATCAGCCCTAACCGCCCCACTGCCAGAACTGTATCTTCACTTACCACATACACGCTCAGCAGGTCTTCGCTGACACCGCTTTGCTGATATGACCATGTTTCACCTTCATCAGAGGAGCAGATTATTGTTCCATGCTTTCCGACCGCCCAGCCCTGTTTTCCGCCTTGATTAAAGGAAACGGAATACAGATGATCGTGCAGCCTCCATTTTTTCTCTGCTTTCTTTTCAATCTGTCCCGTTGTCTCCTTCATGTACCAATAGCTGATGCCGATCACCGCTGCCATCAGAACCAGAATTAAAATAATACGCACCCTGTTTGACATCTGTATGACCTCACAATTTGAACAAATTTAACAACATTCAATTTATGATAGATAAAAGTAATTATAGGATTTACCTTATACCTTCATACTAGTAAATACGGTTAGTATCGTATTTTTGATTGTTTAATACCGTATTTTTAAATACTGTGTTATTAAAGAAAATTATTGACACTGAACGGTAAGCTATTTAAAATGAAAATTGATGATGTAATTAATTTATATATTTAGCAATATATTGATATTAATAATTTAAATGTATAGTGTGAACGGCACGAAAAGAATAGTTCTTGTTGAAGATCGTACAATCGTACGCGAGGGGTTACGCCTAATTATAACCTCCTGTCAGGACTACATAATCGTGGGGGAAGCCGACGACGGATATCAGGCGTTAAAACTCACGGAGCAGTTACAGCCCGATCTTGTGCTGATGGATCTCAGCATGCCGCGTATGACAGGGATGGATGCAATCAGCGCTATCAAGAAGCACTGCCCCGATACGAAAATCGTCGTTCTTACTGTTCATGATTCCGAAGAATTTATTTTAGCTGCACTGAATGCCGGCGCTGACGGGTATGTTGTGAAAGAGGCAAACCGGGAGGAATTAATGCTGGCTATTGACAATGTCCTGAGGGGGAAAAACTTTATAAGCCCCAGCATTTCAGGCAAAGTAATTTCCGGTTATATAGCGGGAAAAGAGCATGTCAGAACAACATCCAGCATTGACAGCCTTACCGGTCGCGAGCGTGAAATATTAAAGCTTATCGCGGAAGGGTACAAAAATAAATCCATTGCACAAACATTTTGTATTAGCGTGAAAACAGTTCAAAAGCACAGGGAAAATTTAATGCACAAATTGAATTTGCATAACCTTTGTGACATCATAAATTATGCAATGGAAAACGGTATCCTTGAAAACCACAGCGTCAGATAGCCCACTGTGCGCTTATGCTCGTCCCGGATTTAGACGATTGAACAGAAAACATCCCTCCTGAAAGCTCTATACGCTCTCGCATCGTTAACAATCCCAAGCCATCAATTTTGCTTCTCATATGCCAGATGTTTTCAATTGGAAACCCTATTCCGTTATCTTTAATATTAAAAGAAATTTTGTTTTTCCCCCGGAATAGCTGGACATCGACGCTGGAGGCTTTACTGTGTTTTGCAATATTATTCAGCGACTCCTGCAGCGTCCGGTATATAATGATTTTCAGATTGCCGGGTACGTCATTTTCATCAACCGTAATGCTTTTGGTAATTGAAATATGTTTGTATAGTTCATTAAACTCGCGGGTAAACCAGGTAATGGTTGCGGTTATGCCGAGCTGATCTATAATCGCTGGATGAAGCCCCTTAGAAAGCCTTCGTGTCTCAGCAATCGCCTGCTGGGCGTTTCTGACAACGTTGTCAAGTACGCTGCAGCACGCTGCGCTGTCACCCTTTTTTGCCAGAAGCATAGATTGCTCTGAAGCATATTTTATAGCGGTCAGCGACTGTCCAAGCTGGTCATGCAATTCGTAAGCTATGCGCCGGTGCTCTTTTACTTCAGCCTGAATGAGCTGATTTGATAAAAATTTCAGCTGTACATTTGATTCCGCAAGCCTGCGCTGGCTCACCAGAATAAACATTGTTGTTAAACACATTATAATAAGCGTTGAAATGATTGCAATGTATCGTATCTCACGTGATTCCTGATCGATAAGATCTATGATGTGCTTCACAGTGTCTGACAGTACGGAAACAAAATAATTATTCAGTGAAGACACAAGGTACTGTATATCATAGGTTAAATCGAACAGTACCATTTGATTCATCTTATGTCCGGGGCGCTCACCGTTAATAAACAGTTCATTGAGCAGACTTAATGTTTTATTACGTGAGTGTGTGCCGTCAATGGCCAGGTAATTGTTGAACTGATCCCGGGCATATTCCATGCGCGGTTTTATTACGCGCCACAGATTTTCTGTTTCTTTAATTTTATGTCTGAATTGCTTATTGTCGCTGTATATCTGTCTGGTGATGTCAGAATTGATGAAGCTGTGTATTTTCCCGTCAAAAGCATCAATTGCCTCTGTCCATCGCCGCTGTGCAGCCGGAAGATCTTCAGTAATCAAAAGGTCTTTTGTCGTGTTTTGTAACAACTCCCATCCGTTAAGCAGCCACAGAGCTTTATCTTTTTCAGCAATCAGCTGGGATGTTCTATAGTCATAAAACTGGAAAAGACAGATAATACACCCGAAGCTCAAACAGATGACAACAATCACAAAAACAGGGTTATATATAATCTTCTGGGCTTTTTTCATGCCTTAAAAATATTCCGCAATACTATATATTTCTAGTGTGCCCGCTTCATCAGATATCGTATATTAAACAAATCATCACTTATATTGGGCATATTAATGATAATGTGATGCTTCACTATGGATAAGTGCTTGTTCAAGATATCACACATCCATGGATTCCAGTAATCCAGTTCTCCGTTGTCCGGATTCCAGCGCCAGCACCAGTCCCACAGCTTCCAAATCCGGCCCTGCCGGTCATAAATCATCTGCTGCTGCAGGGCAAATGTTTCCCTGTCAATATACATCACACGGGAACCGTAAATATAACTGTTAGCGGTATACTGTATGCGCACAACCCATACAGGGCGCTTTTCCCACCAGTAGCGCTGACACCATCCCCCATATTTTGACTCGTAGCGTATCGGCTTAGGATTAAATGAGGGGCATAGCACAACCGCCTCTCCGAGAAGTTCATACGTTGCCGGATGGTCGGAGATTTTGCTCCAGTAGCCTTTCCAGTCCTCCCACAGCAAATCTGATCCCACAAGCGGATCCTGTGTGTTGCTTCCGGCCAGCCTGCGTATTCGTCGTATAGATGGTATATAGGTTACAAACGAATCCTCTTTCTGCGGGTCGGCAAACCGTGTTCGAACAGCAGTGTATCCTTTTAAATCATAGGGATATAAGCCGAATATAGACCCTTTTTCATAAATTCCTTTGAACCCCGGAATTACCGGTGTCGGAGATATCTTGATGCGGCCGGAGTAATTGCGCCAGTGCAGTTCAATTTTTTCAACCCGCTCTCGAACGCCCTCCCTCCCATACAGTCCGATAGACATAGGCATTGAATTCAAATTGTCACCCATAATTGTAAGGCGGTCATAATTATGAATAATCTGTACGGCACTATCAGGTTTTGGAAACGGTATTCCAGCCACCCAGCCGCAGAGTATATTGTTTTGATCAAGGTAACACATTGATGAATACTTTTTTGTTGCTTCAAGATATGCGCGATCATTCCAGGCATGGGTTGTGGGAACTATGACCATTTCAAGAGGTGAGCAGCTATAATCAGCAAAGATGCCGGAGCCGGTAATCCTGTCGACTTCCCAGTCAAAGCCGAACGGGAACAGCTGCCGCAGCTGCTTTTCATATTTGTGAACATTGTCCGGCGTTATAACCAGGCCCGGCTTAATGAGCGGTGCTGTGTTGTCGTTGGCAACGATATCAACAGCATTATAACCAAGAAAATCCTCCCACTCATTTCCAAGGTTAACAGCTTCAGGAGATGATAACGTCTTTGACCATTCAATAAAATCATAGTCATTAGTAGTATGTGCCCAGTTTTGCCACTGTGTTACCCATTGCGGCAGATTATCACCATACGCCGGTGACTGGTATGTATACATACCAATAATAGCAGCTCCGATTACTATGCACGCTGATTTAGAAAAACGGTAACCCTGATTCATTATGTTGATTCCTCTGTATGTAATATATATAGTGAGCGGTTTGCTTGGCTTTTTTTATACATAAGTAAAGGGCAGACACTATAAAAAATATATCAACAGCATACATTTCATTTGAATCTTTTTTTCAATTAACTAATGAAATGTTTTATGTCAAGATGAAAAAAATAAATACGAAAAAAATGTAAAATAAAAAAGTTTTTTTTACCTGGATAACACGGCTGACGGTTGATTTGTCGATAAAATTTTTGCGTAATGCATAACATAGCTGAAAAATACGATGGCATCTGCGAATCTACGTAAACACTGAAAACTGCGGGGAAACCTAATTAATTCCCCTTCTGGAAAAGTGGTTTTAGCGAATACCCTCTTACAATTCTTCTACTTAAAAAATATTTTACAGCGCAGATAAGAACAGAAAAAAATTTACTTGACTGGTAAGTCTGATTATCGTAATTTAATAAATTAATTCATAGCTTCTCGAAATTACTTACTGGGGGATCGTATAATGGCAATACGCCAGACTCTGGATCTGGTTATCCAGGTTCGAATCCTGGTCCCCCAGCCATCAATTCTATGCGGTCCTATCGTCTAGTGGCCTAGGACGCCGGCCTCTCACGCCGGAAACACGGGTTCGACTCCCGTTGGGACCATTTCAGCTTTCCTAAGTGGTTGTTTTTCTTGTTTTTTCAAATTGGTGTTCCCTAAAAATGTCCCTCATTTTCCCTCTTTTTCCCTCATTTTGGGCACAGTGTGCCCAACTTTTTTTGAGTTCATCATGGCTTCAAATGCCGACCCATCATCGCGGGTCAGATTCGGTATATATCTATTATATGTGTTCCAGTTGATTTTTGCATTTGCATGTCCCAGCATCCGGCTTACCCAGGTGATGTTTTCACCGGCAGCCAGATGAAGGGTAGCAAACGTATGACGGAAATGTTTCGGCGGACGCGGGCTCTCACCCCTGCCCTTTTCATCAGATGCCGCATTCTGCTTGCCAGCCCTTCAACGGACAAAGGATTTCCGTTTTCTGACATAAACACGTAGCTGTTTTGCAGGAGCGTGTGTTTCTCCTGCCGCTTCAGTGCGTCAATAGCTGCGGGGCTGAGATCAATGTCACGGATGGAGCTGGCGGTTTTCGGAGGACCATCCATGTTGTTGCTCCTGGTAGCCCGTATAAGCATTTTCTTATTGAAATAATCGATTCTTTGCCACATCAGCCCGCATATTTCTCCGGGGCGCGGTCCTGTCCGGTGCCACAGATCTACCAGGTTGTAGAACATATCATTTTCTGTTTTCAGGAAATCAAGAAAAGCTATTATCTCATCAAACGAAAACGGGTCCATGTCTTCCAGGGGTTTCCACCAGACGACGCACATCTTCACAGGGATGGTTTTCTATCAATTCCTTTTTTACCGCATTTCCAAGACACATGCAAAGCGGTTTTATGATGCGGTGATTAATAGTTGATTCTTTCAAATGGCCGCTGTAAATCAGTTGTTTTCTGAATTTCAAAATATCTGATTCCTTAATTGCAATAACCGGCCAGGTGCCAAAATACGGTTTGATATATAGTTTGTAAGCCGATTCCCAACCGCGTTCTGTGTTTATGCGCAGTGTTTTTTCTCCGATCCATTCAGTCCAGAAATCGGCCATCGTGATTTTCTGCCCATCCCACTGTTTCTTAAACCGGCTTGATTTGGCACCATCAGGAAAGTGCCGCAAATAATCAAACATTCCATTTTTAAGCTCATATTAAATGGCTTTGTCTTTATCGGAAACCCACTTCCGGTTTTTCGGCGTGTCTTTTCTGCCGGTGGTTTCGCGGCACCGGACAATAATGCCTTGGGGTCTTTGCACCGGAAATCTATGTATAATATGCCGCGCTTAACCCGTACAGCCATCTTCTTGCTCCATGTATTCAATGAACTTATCCCGGATCAGAAGGACTTTACCGCCGACTTTACGGTAATGGTAACCCCGGCGCAGTCTGCCTTCATGAATCCAGTTCCTGAAGGTCTTTTCTTTGATCCCGAAATATAATTCGGCACCCCTTAATGATAAGGTGTAGGGTTCGGAATGTATGTGTTGCAGGGAAATCGCTTCCATTGTAGAGGCCATTATATTTTATATATCTCAACGATTTCACACACCGATGATTATATAGATTACAGATTCCGTGTAGCTCTTATCAGTCAGACGGCTGTGTTTGAGCTGGTTCGGGAAGAATATATTGCAATGGACAAAACCGGGGAGCGTGAGATATAGAGTCGACTATTTTTGACAGTGAATGTAATTGTCGACCTATAGTCGAAAGTAAACTTTTTTCGGTCGATGAAAGATAACAAGTTAATCAAACGTGTTATAGCTTGGCTCGACCTGTTTCGGATTAAACATATCCAACTTATTAAATCTAAAATACGATTAAATCAACTGCGCTTTAGCAAACCGCTTAATGCTTTTTTAAAACATTCCTGATTGTTCTCGCCATCTCATTTTTTTTACATGGTTTGCGTATAAACGCTTTAATGCCTTTTTGCTGGATTTTACTGTCGTAGATTGATGTTATAAATCCGCTTATAAGAATCACGGGGATATCCGGTTGAATGGTAACAGCTTCAAGGGCCAGCATATCACCATTCAAATGGGGCATGTTCATGTCAGTGATAATTGCGTCATATCCGTGGGGATTTTTTTTAAAAAGTTCAAGGGCCTCCCGGATGTCGATCATTGCGGTTACCTGATAAGCCAAGGCTTTCAATCATTAGCTTCAGAACCGGCAGAAGTCGTTTCTCATCGTCAACAAGAAGGATCCGTTCGGGTTCATGGGATATATTATTTTTTGGAATTGCATTCATTTGCCCCGCCCCCCCTATAATGTAATAAATGTCGTATAATTATACGTATAATAATAGGACAAATGGTATGCTATATCAATAAATATCGAAAGGTTTATTTCTCACACTATCACTCTTATTTTATGAGTAATCGCCACATATATCAACAGGGATTTTTGCTATGATGTGTCCTGTATACCCAGCCATTTTATTGCTTTATCGTTGTTATCGAAAATATGCACGGCTTCTGAACGGTGAAGCATAACCATGCCCCAATAAAATTCCACCACGTCCCAGGAAGAATCAACCGAAAAGTTTACGGCTATTGCACAGCGGTGAGGATGCGGTATTTGATTCAGTTCGTTGCGCCGGTCAAATACCTGCTTCATATCGTTCGGTGTTATGTTTCTAAATGCATTGTTATAAATTGAAAGGAGCTCACAAGCCGGTGGTTTGATTGATTTATCAATTGCATGTGCTAACTCGTAGTCTACAAATTCCTCTTTCGATACAGGTGGAATAGCAAAAGATTTTATGAAATGGCCATCATTTTCAACGCGGTAAAAAATAGGCACCTGCAATATCCTTGTGCAGCACAATGGTAAAAAGGAAGGGTTAAATTAAATTTATTTTGATTAGCACATCAAAACATTTCAATATTATAACTTATTAATATATTTTCGCAAATATTTTCACTCAACAAGCTTGACAATGTTTCGAAAAAATATATTATGATAACATTGTTACATTAAAGTGGCAATAAATTATGTTGATTTGTATTGCATAATAAATAAGAAGGTAAAAATATCATGTCCATCAGCTATGAATTGTTGAAATCTGAATTCCATTTACAAAACGAACTGATTAATGCTGTGTTTAATGCGATGGAAAATGTCTGCTACCTAATTGTAGATGCGAAAGATCCGCAGTATAAAATTATCAATTGCACTCCATCAGGTGAAAGATTATTTGGCTATCATCCGGATGACGTAAAAGGAAAGCCGGTGTCCTTTATTCAACGACCTGAAGCAAATGAAGTTATGGATAACCATACCTCGAAAATGAAAACCGGCTGCATAACAAATTTTGAAAAAGAAACCCGTTTTTGTAAAAAAAACGGCGAGGAATTTTATGGATATTTTAAAGCCATACCGCTTCGTGATGAAAAGGGAGAAGTTATCGCTTTTCTGGGAATCTGTCTTGATATAGATGAATCAAAAAAAATGGAAATGCACCTGAGAGAGGCTTATAAACTTGAATCCATCAGCACGCTGGCCGCAGGCATAGCACATGATTTTAATAACATATTAAGCGTAATCATGGGGTCTGCGGAACTTTCGCTCTACAATATGGAAGACAACCCCAAAAAGGCTGAAGAAGGTATACAGCAAATCATTACTGCATCAGAGCGAGCACGATATCTGGTAAAACAAATCATGACATTTACCAGGGAGGTGAAAGATGATAAAAAATCATTGCTCCTAAAACCTCTGTTCAAGGAAGTAATACGCTTTATTCGATCAACCATTCCGTCAACCATCGCTGTAGAATATAAGATTAATTTGGATGACGAAGTCGTCTGTGCCGAACCCTCAGACATTCATCAAATATTAATGAATTTGTGCACCAACGCTGCTCATGCAATGTCCGACTCATATGGCACATTAACAATCAAGGCACAGAAAAAAACGATATCAGAAAATGAAGGCAGCAGCGAACTGCCCCCAGGCGAGTATGTCAATATTTTGATATCCGATACAGGATGCGGGATAAAGGAAGAATATAAATCTCGTATTTTTGATCCGTATTTTACCACAAAGAAAAAAGATGAAGGAACAGGGCTCGGTCTTTCAATGGTACACGGGATTGTAAACAAGCTGAACGGCAGTATCAATTTTACAAGCACATGCGGCGACGGCACCACATTTAATATTTATTTGCCTCTTTATTCTGAAGAAGCTTTGCATCCTCAGGAAACAGATAAAGAAGAAATCAAAAAAGGCAATGGAGAACGGGTTTTGTTCGTGGATGATGAAAAACAAATTGCAGACATAGCAAAAGAAACATTGAAAAATCTTGGCTATATGGTGGAAACGCGCACCAGCTCAGTAGAAGCACTTGAAAAAATAAAATCTGGACCAGATAAATATTTTGATTTGGTTATCACCGATTTCGCAATGCCTAATTTGTCAGGGCTTGATTTTGCAAGAGAAGTACATTTGCTGAACCCTGATTTGCCTATAATTCTCTGCACCGGCCTTACAAGACATTTTGATGATAAGGTGCTTCGCAATCACGGCATCCGGGACGTTTTAAAAAAACCGATGTTAAAGCATAGCGCTGCCGAAACTATTCACAGGGTCCTGCCTAAAAATAAAAACACAGGCGAAATGCTGAACTGATTGTAGGCGCCTGGTAATCACTCACCATCCAGCACTGACCGTATCCCCTTTGCAAGATTCTCCTTTCTGCATGGCTTTGGGATAACCGAACTAACATCGTTTATCTGTAATTTGTCCTCCAGCATATCTATATTGCCACTGATAAGTATTACCGGGATATCCGGACAAATGTAAGCGATCCATAAACCGCATCTTCACAGCATAGTCCCGCCGTGGCATAGTGA
>CAZUMW010000020.1:20819-71433 GCA_964621615.1 uncultured Thermodesulfobacteriota bacterium | reverse complement strand
GAAATTGCCGGTCAAATAAAATGGGATTTGCCGGTCAAATTCGTGAGATTAGGCAATTCGCGGCGAATGTTTCATGTTGCCCGAAGGACAAAAAAATGGAGGAATTTATAATCTAATGGAAAAGGATGCAAAAATTTACATTGCCGGCCACCGCGGAATGGTCGGGTCGGCTATAACCCGAAAGCTTAATGAGCAGGGCTATGAGAATCTTGTGCTTAAAACACATAAAGAACTTGACCTGATCGATCAGCAGCAAGTTCAGGACTTTTTCAGCCGCGAGCGGCCCGATTATGTTTTTATGGCAGCGGCAAAAGTCGGAGGCATAAAAGCAAACGACGCGTATTCAGCTGATTTTATTTATCAAAACCTGATGATGGAGTGCAACGTCATTCACAGCTCTTTTTTGCACAGCGCTAAAAAGCTGCTCTTTCTCGGCTCCTCGTGCATCTACCCGAAGCATGCCCTTCAGCCAATGGCAGAGGGTGCTCTGCTGACAGGAAAGCTTGAGCCCACCAACGAAGCCTATGCTATAGCAAAAATATCCGGCATTAAATTGTGTCAGATGTACCGGAAGCAGCACGGCTGCAGCTTTATTTCTGCCATGCCCACAAATCTCTATGGGCCCAATGATAACTACCATCCGGAAAACTCCCATGTCATCCCTGCGCTGATACGCCGGTTTCATGAAGCTAAATCTACAGGCAAAAAGGAGGTTGTGTGCTGGGGCACCGGCAATCCAAGGCGTGAATTTCTGTATGCGGACGATCTTGCTGAAGCGTGCCTGTTCTTAATGGAAAATTACGACGGATATGAACATATAAACGTCGGCACCGGAACAGACGTAACTATTAAAGAGCTCGCCGGGCTTATTGCTCAGACAGTGGGCTATGAGGGCAACATAGTGTGGGATACTGACAAACCAGACGGAACACCGCAAAAACTGCTTGACGTTTCAAAAATCAACAAGCTGGGGTGGGGTTACAAAACTTCTCTCAAAGAAGGCCTTGCCCGTTCATATCAGGATTACGTGGAAACACTCCACAATAATTAACCAAACCGTGTTAATTTATCCTCCATTCATCCGGTGCATAATATCGGTCGGCAATTTCACACGTATATGTTTTTATGAGTTCAACTTGAGACTCTGACAGCCGCTGCTTCCATTTAGAAATCGAAGCGACCGGGTTTCGCTTTACATAATTTCGTGAAAGCCCCCCCCTAACTGTACCGCCCTCTGATGTGTTTTCGCTACTGCAATACTCCATAATAATATCACCGGTCTTTTTCTCAAAGGGCAACCCCAGGTGATCCATTATCTTTTTAAACTCTTCCTCCGGATGGAGAGCTATATCTTCGTGACGGAAAATTTTAATCTTATTGTTATTTTTCTCATATGAACATAAAACCCGATTGAGAAGTATCCACAGCAACGCCCCCTGCTCGACAAGATTCTTTCGCTCTTCAGCAAATTCATGAAGTGTCTTTGTGTACGGACTTAGGTATTTATTCATCAAATGAGGCTGGTTCAGAAAATGTTCAAACGGGTGATGACTTTGTTTGCGAACCACGCTCTCCACAAATGCACCGGGATGACGGATCAACGCCACAACCGGGATATCAAATCTTCTGGACAACCAGTCAGAGAGCAACACACCTGTCGGATCTTTTATTACTGTTCCCCGATTATTAAAACGGGCCTGCATTAGCTGCAGAAATAATATTATTTTCCTTGCGTATACTTTCGGAGAGCGGGCCAGCTGGTTACGTGTAAACAGGTGGTTTAATTGCGGTCGTTGCGTGATAATATGAAAAATTTTATCATAATACTCATGCTCATTGTCTTCATCAATATATAAAAACCAATACGGGGCCCAGGTACGATATGAAAAGGGCTCATGAATATAACTCAAAGCACTACTTTTAGAAACGACCCTCCCTATCAGGGTGGTAGCCGTGTAATGGGCGCCTGTCACAAAATATTTTGGTGTCATAAATGGAATTCAGCGGTTTCTTTTGTATTCTTTATACCACCTGACCATATCAACAAGGGCTCCATCTGATGTTTGGTTGCTGAGGAACCCGCATGATTGTTTTTTATGAGCCTCAAAACGTGTTTGCGTGATCAGCTTTCTCACACGCATTGCACTTGCAGGGGTATAACGCCCCAGCATGCGGCACAAAAGTGAAACCATCTGAGCACAAAAAATAACCCACCAGGCAGGAATGGTAACCAAAGGAGTCGGTTTCCCCAACTCTCTGCAAATAATGTTTGTTGTTTCTTTTAACTGCAGCTGAGGATAGGAAACAAAATTAAATGTCTCTACGTGATTATTCAATTTAGCCATATTATCTATAATGTGCAAAATAAATTCTACCAATTCATACACTGAAGCAACAGATTTGATATTTGCTTCTTTGCCCACGTAAAATCTTTTATTGCCGTTGTCTATAGTTGTTATCAAATTATACATATTTGCAATATTATACTTGCCGATCACAACTGTTGGACGAAGAATCACCGCGCGCGCATTCGTTTCCTTCACCCATGAACATATTAACTCTTCGGCTGCCAATTTTGACTTGCCATAGGGGCTTTCCGGTTTCACTTCTGTATTATCATCAGCATACGTTTTTCCATATACAGCTACTGAACTGGTGAAAATTAATTTTTGAACCCCGTTTTTTGTGCAGGCATCAAGAAGCACCCTCGTACCATTTTCATTCACATCATAGTATTCCGCTTCTTCTACCCCCTCATCTTTATGTGCTGCTGCAAGGTGTATAAGCACATCAACGTCACGGACAAAAGAATGTGTGATGTCGCTGTCACGGACATCACCTTTGAAAAAAGCATCATCGTCGTCTATCGTAAATCCAGGAGCAGCAAGATCAAGTATGCGCACGTGATATGATGTCTCCCTGCTCTTAATCGTTTCATATAAATTTCTGCCGATAAACCCCGAGCCGCCGGTAATACCAATGAGCATTATGAGGGCCCTCTATTAGTTTATTTTTTTATGAAAAAGCTGCGTTACCTTGAAAACCGGTTTCATGATAATAATAAGCGGGCTGACGTTCAGTCCATTCCTGCGCATACTTTGATACACCTCATATGAACCGATAAGGGTGCGCAGGATATTTTTAGTGCTTCTGCCTCCCTTACGCATCTTAACAAGCACTTTGGGGAGATAATGAACTTTCAACCCTGCAAGATAAATAAACCTCAGCAATAGATCGTAATCCGCCGATATATACATATCGGTTCGATATAAACCATGCTTAAAATAAGCCTCTTTTTTTATATAACAGGACAAATGAGGGGGTATCCATCCTTTAAGAATATTCTCTCTTTTATAGATTCCGGCACGCCAATACCTGAATATTTTTTCCGGATTATCAGGCTGCACAATAACAGTATCACCATAAACAATATCGGCTTGTGTTTGCTCAAATGTATTTACTATTGCACTTATACAATCCGGGGAAGACAAAACATCATCTGCGTGTATCAAACCGATTATGTCGCCTGTTGCATATTCAATACCCTGGTTGACAGCATCATATAGTCCATTGTCTTTCTTTTGGATAAGCCTTACTTTGTCACCGAATGCTTCAACGATTTTAACCGTATTATCAGTTGAGCCGCCATCCTTGACAATATATTCTATGTTGCTGTAATCTTGCTCAAGGACAGAATCAATTGTCTCACGGATAGTCTTCTCACCATTAAACACTATGGTAATGATCGAGACTTTAAGCATCGAAAGCCCATACTAAATCAAAAACCGTTAATAATAGATCTATACATTAATATATAGTAGAATTAAAAGCAATTATATTGTATCGTCATTTTAATTCTACCATTACATTAGCGGAAAGTTTCCAATATTAATGGGAATCATTGAATATGAACATTTTAATGCTTACAACTATAATTCCATTTCCAACAGATTCCGGTGCACGAATAAGAATTCTTCAGTCCATAAAAGTGCTTGCAAAAAATAATACCATTACGGTAATCGGTTTCAAAGTCGGGTCCGGCACAATCCCGGATATACCGAATGTAACGTTCATACCCATCCCTAAAAAACATCCCCCGAAAGCGGTTACTCTCATAAAAAGTCTTTTTTCTTCCCGGCCGTATGAATGTGCAAAATTTGCAGATAACCGTTTTAAAAAAGCAACTGCCGACGTTTTAGCAGAAAAGGATTATGAAGTTATTTGGGTACATTTCCCCTTTCTTGATTATTGTCTCGAGGGAGTAAACCTGAGCAAAAGCATCGTTGTCCTGGATGAGCATAATAACTCAATTCTGTTTGCTGACAGCTTTGCTCGTTCAACACATTCATTGATAAAATTATTTGGACTGCTCAACACATATAAAATGAAAAAATATTTACCTAAAACATTCTCCCTGTATAGCCATCATATTTCCTGCTCCCCGATTGACCTTGAGCATACCCGCAACTGGGCCCCCTCAACTATAAACTTATTATACGGCCCCAATGGCATTGATCTTGAGTATTTCACTCCCGCTAAGAGACAACAATCCCGCAGGGGGTATAATATTCTTTTTTGCGGATCGCTTGATGTGACTATGAATCAGGACGCGGTAATGTATTTTGCAAAAGAAATTTTCCCCCTGGTCCTCCGTCAAATGCCGGACTGTTACTTTACCATTTGCGGGAGAACCCCCCCGTCAAAAATCCTCTCACTCGCCAACAGCAATATTATTGTAACAGGTTCAGTTGATGATGTCCGAGAATACTATAACAAAGCAGATGTATGTATCGCTCCTTTCCGCTACGGCGGCGGCACGAAATTAAAGATACTGGAATCTATGGCTATGCAGGTACCCATAGTGTCTACAACAAAAGGATGCCAGGGAATCTCCGTAACTCACGGTCGAAACATACTGATCGCAGACTCCCCTTCAGATTTTTCCGACCACATTGTAAAAGTTTTACAGGATCGCGGCCTTTATGAGCACCTCGTCAAGGAAGGTAACCGCTTGGCGCAACGGTATTCGTGGCACAGTATATATTCCGGCATAGAGAAAAAAATAAGGCAGGATTCAAATACACGACAAAAAAGCCGTCAGACGTAAGCCCCTTAAAGGCATGTTTTGTCTTTTTGTATCCATTATCTTTCGTTTCCCCAAGAAAAATGAAAAAAAACCATCCGCTGCCTGTATGCATAATAATGTTTCTCGCCCTTATTGCGCTATATGGAATATGGGTTGAGCCCAACCAATTAACCGTAACTCATATTCATATACAATCTGAAGGAATCAACTCATTATTGAAAGATAAAACCGCTATCCATTTATCAGATTTACATATAAAAAAAATCGGGGGGCGGGAAAAAAAACTTTTATTTCTTATAGAAAAATTAAGCCCTGACTTCATTTTTCTTACCGGCGACTATATTACCTGGAAAGGACATAATAAAGCCGCTCTTTCATTTTTGGCAAAGCTTAAGGCACAAATCGGAACTTGGGCGGTAATGGGAGACTACGACTATTCAAATAGCATGCAAAGCTGTTATTTTTGTCATAAAAAAAACAGCGGGGATAAAACCACTGCACACCAAATTAATTTTCTTAAAAACAGTGTCTCTAAAATATCCCTGCCCGACGGCGATATTGCGATAGCCGGCATAGATCATGAAGACAATGGTCCTTTTATACAGCAGCTCTCACAGAGTAAGCGATCCATCCCCTTAATTATTCTGGCACACAACCCAATGCTCTTTGACAGAATCAACGCACAGGAACCTCTTCTTATACTCAGTGGAGATACACATGGCGGCCAGATTCCATTGCCTGATTTTTTATGGAATATAGTGGGGTATAAAAAATGTGCCCGCTATAAACATGGCCTCTTTAAAAAAAACAGCAAAACAATGTACGTTTCGCGCGGCATCGGCACAAGTCATTTCCCTATTAGAATTTTGACTCCGCCGGAACTGGTCGTTCTGCATTTTTGAGCATAGATTTCTGAATGAAAGCCCTCTCATTCATACTTATTGCAGTCATATGCTTCATCGGAGGCATTTTGTTCCTGAGCCCCTCTGCAAAAAAAACACGTGTTCTTTTTGATTTTGAATCGGCAGATGATTTAAAAAAAATTCACTGGAAATGTCATACTCTTTTTCATCTCAGCCCCCAGCACGCAACGCACGGCAGGTATTGTCTGCAAATGACGTGTTATCCCTCAGATTATCCAGGGTTTTATTTTTTTTTCGCCCCGCAGAACTGGACACCCTATAGCAGGCTTTGTTTTGATATTTACAATAGTGAAAAAAGTGTCGTCAGGATGACCGCAATATTAACGGACCGGATTGAATGGCCAGAACACAAGAATAAATTCAGGGTGCCGATAACACTTAAACCAGGCATCAATCACGTTCGTGTCGAAATTAAAGACGCCTGTATTGGAGAGGGCAGGGAGAATCTCAATCTTACATCAATAACGCGGCTGCTATTAATTATGCCGCACATCTCAATGAAAAAAGAAGTATATATAGACTACATACGCCTTGTTTCATAGTACAAAATTCAATTCGATGCTGCCCGTTTTTTTTTTCTGTAACACTGCAAAAAAAGGGAATATCCAACGACAGGGAAAGCAGCAATAAGCCCTTTAAAACCCACCCTTTTTTTTATAATAAGCATATGCTCTTTAAGTCCTTTAACAAAATGGCGGGAGCTGACTCCACTCATATCATAGGCAACCAGCGGCTTTTGTATATGATAAAAAGAAACGTGCCTTTTCTTAGCCAAAAGGCCGAAATACCAGTCAAAATCACTTTTTATTTCATACGTGATATCAAACTGATTAACAATCTTTTTAGAAACGAACAGGGTTTGATGGACGACAGTACTGGACCCGTATCTGATCAGATTCTTTTTAGTCAGTTCCCGTGCAAAAAAGATTTTTCCAGTGCTCAGCGCTGCATCAGAATAAATCATATCGGGCTTATTGCTCTGTATGGCGTCTACTATCTGCAGCAAGGCATTTGGTGTAGTATAATAATCCCCCGCGTTCAAAAAAGTAATATATTGCGAAGTGGAAAGTTGTATGCCTTTATTCATAGCATCATAAATGCCGTTATCTTTCTCGCTTATGCTTATATCAATTACATCTGCACACTGCTCTATGACCTGTCTTGTTCCATCTTCAGAGCACCCATCAACAACTATTAATTCATACTGCCCGCATTCCTGCTCCCGTATGCTTTCTATAGTTTTAAGCAAAGCGTCACGATCGTTCAGGACAGCCGTTACGATTGAAATCAATTTTTTTTGCATAATAAATTATGAAGCTATTCAGTATCGTGAAAAACAACTTTTTCAAGAAGCAAAGGCAACGCCAGATATATCCATAATAAATAATTCCACTGGTTTGAAATAAAGAAAGAACAAATAAGAAAACCGACAAAACCTATATTCAAATATCCGGCAAGCTCTTTAATGTAGAGTTCTTCGTGCATTGACAATCTTTGCAGTGTCCGGAAGCTGAAAATAAACAAAGACATATAGAAAAAAAATCCGACCAATCCCTGTTCTGCGAGAACCTCTATAAAAGTATTGTGAGCAGGCTGCTTATGCCTCGCCACTCCCAATTCAACCCGGACCGATTCCGCATACTGGTATACCCCCACTCCTAAAACCGGGTGGTGCAGCCACAATCTGAAAGCGTAATTCCACAGAGCAAATCGACTATCTGCACTCGCGTCCAGTTGCGTTCCGCCTGAAAAAGATTTTTTAACCGTTGCCACCCCGCGTTTTTGATACCAGTTTACCGCAAAATTCAGGACCACTATTACCAGTATGCCGGCGATGAAAAACGTGGAAATGCGCTTGATATTTCTGAAAAACAGGCGGGCCCCTACATAACATAAAGCAAGTATAGCAGCGCGGGATACCGAGGCAAACACACCTCCAACCATGGACAGAAGTGCGACAAGATATCCTTTGCGAATAACGTTTTTACCATGCAAAAAGAAATAATACCCGATAGGAAGAAAAGCTGTCAGCCCTGAAGCATATACATTTTGATCAATATCCCCAAGGCCCCCCGCCCGTCCTTTTTCAAGATCAACATCAAACAATTGCTGATAAATACCATATCCACCATTTAATGTGCAAAAAATGACACATGATATTAATATATAATTTAGCTCAACTCTTTTTTTGACATATGAAAGCATTATTAAAATCAAAAGAAATGATTTAACCAAAATAAGTAATTTTTGTTTTGGTATTTCTTCTGTATTTGAAAAAAGAGTAGATATGTAAGAAAAAAATATAAATAAAAAACAGAATAATATAAATTTTTTATGATATATACTAAATCTTCGCATGCATGCATTAAAAAAAACCAATCCGGACACAATAAGGTTTATGCGATACTCACTATAGCTCTCGATATAATATTCAGGATTAGTTATCCAGGTACCAATCAAAAAGCATATACCAAACACCGGATTTATAAATGTCAGAATTATGCCGCAAAAAACGGCCAAATATATTATATTTTCCATTTAATTGTTTTTTGATTTATATTTGATTTTTATCTATCCTCTGGAACTCTAAGGTTTGAATTTTATATTGCTATCAGGTATTGTATAATTGATATACTCAATGTAATTTTTCCGGATTTACCCATTATATGATAAAAGATTTTTCATTACAAAAAGAACACGATGTGCTGATTCTGGCCTGCAAATCTGCATTTGGCCACATTGCACCTTCACGAACCCGCAGGTTATTATCGGATCACAAAATTAATTGGGATTATATCTATACCCTCTCGTGTCTGCACGGTATATCGAATCTTTTATCCTATAACATAACCAAAACAAACAATAAATCCTTAGTCCCGTCTCATTACCTGCAGAGTTTGGAGGCATCACTTCACAATACCTTATACAAAAATCTTATATATTTGAAGAAATTCAAGCAATTACATAAACTTTTCTCTTCACAGGGCATACCCATTATTCCACTGAAAGGGATTGCCTTTCTTAACAGTTTATACCATAACAGCGCTCTCAGGGATCTTTCAGATATAGATATCCTGGTAAAAACAAAAGACATTATACGAGCTGAACACGTTCTCGGCCGTGCAGGCTACACACAAAAAAAAGAACGTCGCGATCACCGTCAAAATCACTTTCACTCAGTATTCTGGCAAAAAGTAAAAAAATTTTCTGTGGTTGTAGAGTTGCACTGGGATATTGACTTTCCTGATTCCCGCTTTGATATCAGAGTCGATGATTTTTGGTCCCGTGCCCTTGTCAGCCAACAGGATAGCAATCATTTGAATTTATGTCCGGAAGATGACATCCTTTTTAGCTGTTTCCACATAATGCGCGACAACCCTTTAAAAAAATTAGCACTGAAAAATTTTTGTGATATCTATGGGATGATAATTCAGAGCAAAGAGCAAATTGATTGGGATGCTTTTATTAATCACGTATTACAATACAAGGCAACTCGGCCTGTTCTGACTTCATTGCTTATCGTGCAGGAATTGTTCGAAATAAACCTGCCGGTGGAGGCTGAATCTATTCTGACATCTCATGGATTTAAAAAAGAAATGACCTCATTCATTATAGATAACCATGTTTTTCCTGACACTGAACAAAGCGCAAAAAAGGTTTCACCATCATTGCTAACCGCTCTTGTTTCAGAAAAAACAACAAGCAAAAAAATGCAACTCCTAATGGGGAAAGTTAAAACAATATGTTGGCGATATTGTGAAAATTACTATAACACTCTGAGCAACTCTATAGGGTACTCCATAAAAATAACTTTCCAAAAACAATTGAAGACTTTTCTGAACTACGTTAAAGTGATGCTGAACATGGCGTTGCATCCATCATATGCTTCCAAGATGATAAATCGTACAAGAAAAAAAATGGAACGTAGTAAAAAATTAAATGAATGGCTTCATGAAGACAAAAAATAAATTAAAAAAATACAATAAATTTATAAGTTATCTTTTTCATTATTTTGCTAATTACAAAATTCGGCGTTTTGCCGGAGACTGTCCGCAAATAATCATTATCGCATCTGCTCACAAAGTCGGAAGCACGTGGCTTTTTAATTTATTGAGGGACCTGTATATTTATCGCAGCGTTCTGTATCTCCCCCGACATCTCCGTTCAAACGCGAATATTTATTCACTTCTTTCACTGGATGCGCCCCGATGTAAACCGTTTTTGGACAAGCGCACAGACAAAATCATCGTAAAAACCCATTCCATGCCGCCTTCATGGATTCCTGGAGATAATATACAGATGATCACTATGGTACGCGACCCCCGGGATATTGTTATATCAAACATTAATTATTTAAGTAATATACCGGTTACCAAAGGAGGATGGCCGGAACTTTCCAACAAAAATATCGATCAAAAAATAAAATTATACTTGGAAAAAGGTGTTTTTGATCTTGATCTACTTGAAAATTGGTATGATTATCCATCCGCAATCAATATACACTATGAAGATTTAATAAAAAATACATCGGCTGTTTTTCAGAATCTGTTAACGGATATACATCTTTCTACGCTTGACCGCAGCGTTATTACCAGTGTAATTGAAAAAAATTCATTCAAACAAGTTTCAGGCGGTAGAAAAGAGGGGCAGGAGAACAGCGAATCATTTTATCGCAAAGGAATCGCCGGTGACTGGAAAAATTATTTTAATGAGTCTGTTAAAGAAGCTTTCAAAACCGCTCACAACGGCAGGTGGAATCACAACCTCGTCAAATTAGGCTATGAACAGTCTCCGGATTGGTAATGGGATTCTGACAAACATGGATGCTTTAGATAAACAATACCGAAGCTATAAGATTCAACTTGTTTTTTTTAAAAATCTTGATTTGAATTTGTTAATGATCTTTTCAATTTCTTCTATATGAAACAATTTCAATATGAGGAAATAAATTACAAAATATAGCGCCGATAAAAATATAATTTCAATAATATTATGCAATGCAATAACCTTGCTTAACAATAGACACGGAAACACAGCACAACACACACCACCAATTATCGCTATTTTTCTCCACATCAACAATTCAGAAATAGGCAAATTATAGTATCTCAATATGTACACCCCCTCATAAACAGCGGCAACAGCGTCTCCGAGTATGAAAGCGACTGCCGGAGCAAGGATTCCGAGATACCCATAAAATAAAAAAATAAACCCCAGATTAACCAAAAGAAAAATAATGTTTCCAACTGCTAATATTTTATTTTTATTTATTGCCCGCAAAGGAGTAACCATTTCAAAACATTGCCGTATCATAAGCAACAAATAAATTTTAAATATCGGTACTGCAGATAGATATTTTTCAGTGAACAGTAATTGAATAATGGGCGTGGCAAAATAAAAAAACACTAAAAATATAGGGAATATGACGAAACAAAATAAAACATTTGCCTTTTGCCATATCAAGATACGTTCATGTGCGTGTTTTTTCTGTGCCATTTCAGGGAACATTGAATCTACCACACTGCGCCGTATAATCCCCATAATAGGATTCTGATAGCTCCCTATGGTATAAATAGCCAGGCTTGATGCTCCCATGGTTATGGAGACAAAAAGTTTCGAAAGTTGATTATTGAATATATAGACAACATCTGCAAAACCCAGGGGAACGATGTAGCTAAGTTGCTCCTTCATCAGTTTAGCATCTAAAACAGTGGTGAATTTTTGACGAAATAATATAATGACAATAAAATTTTTCAGAACCTCAAGCGCTATTATACTGGTTATAACCATCCCCACATCTTTGAAAATATAGGCGGTGGTTATTACAATTACCATTCTGACAACAACACGGATCGTCGAATAATAAAGAACGTATTCAGGGCGTTTTTTACCAAGCCAGTATTCTTCAAAAAAATCAAAATTAACAAAGAAGAAAACAAACAAAATAACCGGCAAAATAACATTGAATTCCGTTTGTGCGAGAATGATACCTTTGAAAAAGTAAATTCCGCCACATCCCACTAATGATATAAGCAATAATAAAACTGTGGTATTAGTAACGGATTTCTTTTCATATTGGGGAAATTTGGGAATAAAATAGAGCAGATTTGTCTTTATGGAGAAGCCGAACACATTTGAAAACAGCATTGCATATAGAAGGAACTCACGATATTGACCATAGGTACTGACATCAAAAATGCGCACCAGGAAAAACGGCGTTACCAACGTTATGGCATATTTTGATATTCGACAAAAAATAAGTATAAATGTTCTTACTGTTAAAGAAGCCAAGGTCTTATCCTGTCACATGAGGACGACACACATTCAATTTGGCACACAGAATCGAAACCCACAAAACGATTATTAAAGGAAACACAAATCGGTAAAAAGATCAACGAAAACAATGTCAATTTGTTTATAATAAAATAGCATAAAAGATACCTTTGTTTATGCCCTTTCAACTGCTCCGGTCACGCTCTACCCTGGAATCAAGCTCTAGCAAAAAACAGATAAAAAAAACAGGCAAAGCAGGCTACCGCATATCACCATCAAAAAAAATTTTATTAAAAGAAAAAAAGTTCGATTATTTATTAAGACAAAGCGGACAATTTTCACTTCCATTTGAAAAGGCTTCTTATGAACAACGAAGCTTGTTTATTTGTTCATATTCCCAAATGCGGCGGCACCACATTCTATCGAATTCTTGTACGACAGTACCCGGCTCAAAGCATGTATGCCATTGACAATATCGGGCCGAACATACAAGAATCCATGAAGAAGTTCTCAAAGCTTCCGGAACAAAAACGGCAGCAAATAAAATGCATCTATGGCCATATGCCGTTTGGCATTCATAATCATTTACCGGCCACCTTCAGCTATATAACCTTTTTGAGAGAGCCGGTACAACGTGTTGTGTCACATTACAATTATGCAAAAGTTAAAAAAGATCATTATCTTCGCAAAAGAATACTTGAAGAAAACATATCTCTGACAGATTATCTTTCTCAACATATTACATCAGAGGTACGAAACGGGATGACCCGCCAATTGTCCGGAGTTCCTGAGGTGGATCCGATATTCGGGGGAAAAAATGTTACAGAGAATGTATATGCCAAGGCGATAGAAAATATTGAACATTATTTTGCTGTGTGCGGAACCCTTGAAAAATTTGAAGAATCATTGCTTTTAATGGCACTGCACTATGGGTGGAAACACATCTATTATCAAAAAAAGAATATCAATACGTCGGACAAGACTGATATGCCTGATCATAACACACTTGATATCATTAAAGAATTCAACCCGTATGACATAAAACTCTATGATTATGTAAATGTAAAACTAATAAAAAAAATTCGCGAGCAGGATGATTTTGACAACCTCCTGCAAAAGGGGAGGTCTCAAAACCGCCTATATAATTTAACCATTGGCAGAGCATACAATTTCTTTCAAAACAAAACAATAAGGCGTTCAATTCTCGGCAAAGCAGCTTTTCTTTTATACAACAAATGCAAAAAGCTGTAATTTTCGGACAGAACACCTCTTTCAGCAAAGGCAGGTATAATGCACATAATGCTCACAATGCCTCGTATGCAACCGGCCGGTCTTGCTACGTATTGCGAAAATCTTGCTTTGGGTCTAAAAGAACGGGGCCATGAGACAACCCTTCTGTGCGGGACGGCATACGATGATGCCGCTCAAACGTATCAAGCAGCGGGTGTATTTACAAATTGTATCTTCATAAACCGCGGCGTATCTACCGCACGGTCACATATTCATAAATATATTGCTGCCATTGGAGAAATAAACCCTGATGCTCTCATTATTAATAACTCTCCGTTTGTAAGCGCCTCCCTCCCTTTTATTCCCTGGCACATTATCAGGATCGCTGTCGTTCATAATATCCTTGAAGATGAAGTACGTTCAAGCCTTGCACAGCATTTCTGGTGGGACAGGGCCGTGTGTGTCAGCCCTCTTGTCTATAACGCGTCAAAAGGTTTACCGGGAAGCGTAAAGCTGCATGTCTGTCCTTTGGGCATACCGGCTGACGAAAAGATCGAAAAAAAACAGGACAATGACAAAAAACCGCTATCTATTGCATGGGCGGGTCGTATTGACAAGCTCCAGAAAAGATCTGACCTGATACCTTTGATAGCCCGTGAGCTAGAACACAATAAAATCGAATATACTGTTACGTTATTCGGAGCAGGCCCGGGCCTGATTCCGCTGCAGAAAGCGGTCGATAAGATGGGAATCTCACATAAATTTACTTTCAGAGGCGCTGCTTCGCGAGAAGCGGTGCTTGACTTTCTCCAGAAAGAGGCCGATGTTTTTCTGATGCCTTCAGACCACGAGGGCCTTCCCCAGGCTTTGCTCGAAGCAATGAGTAAGGGCGCCGTTCCCGTGGTATCACATATTCCCGGCTCGACCGATTATATTATCAGCAATGAAAATGAAGGGTTCCTCTGCGAAAGAGGCAATCCGGAATCCTTTTCCCGGAAAATTATAGAATTGGCATCTGACCGATCTCTGATTGATTCAATGAGCAAAGCGTCGATACAAAGAGTAGCAGAAAACTTCGGGGCCCATCTTTTCGCAAAAAGAATAGAAGGCCATATCCAAACCGTTCATAACGACGGCATAGTACGCGCAACCCCACGTCCAATGCAGGAAGTCACGGCTCATATCATTGACCATACCGGAAGCAGAGCCTGCACCGGGTTGGGATACTCCTTGAAACAATATGGCAAACACATTCTGAAAAAATTTGCACGTGCCTGATTTCTCGTATTTTGTCACCTCCACTCACATATCATTCTTGATCTTAGGCTGCCGTTTCTTTCAAATGTCTTTTTCAGGGAGACATTTTGCGTGAAACACATAACCACTATCATAACTACTCTGACCGTAATTTCTAAACATGCAGCGTTGTTTATACTATTTGCTTTCCTGCTGCTGTTTTCTATCCAATATTATTTCTTTGAAATAGTATCCCCGGCTTATGCTCAGCAGTTTCAAAAACCTGTCTTCATGTCCGCCGCATTCCAAAAAAAATATAAAATTTCAGCAGGAATGATCCAGGACAAAGAGCTCTCCATCGGCCCTGTCCAAACAAAACCCGGCAGTTCTGTAAAAAGGGGGGGGAAATTTGAGCTTACCTTTCATCTGGATGCATCTTTTGATAATCCATTCGATCCTCAGGATATACGAGTTGACTGTGTCTTTAATTTACCCGACAGGACAACCGTAACAGTTCCGGGGTTTTTCTTTACCCCTTTTTCATATTATCCTGAAGACAAAAAAACAAAACGGGGAAGGCCCGTCTGGAAAATTCGTTTCACTCCACAAAGGGTTGGCACTTATCACTACAAAATTATTGTGCGGAATAAAAATGTGACAGCCGTTTCCCCTGAAGGAACCATGTATTGTACATATAATAATTACAAAGGTTTTGTTCGACGGTCCCGCACATGCCCGGCTTCCTTTGAATTCGACACCCGGAAACCGTTTTACCCCGTTGGCCTGAATTTGTCAGATGTCATCTCTCTGCCCAGCCGCCCAATCCCACCGAATCGATTTGCCGATTACGTTGACATCATCACACAGCTTGCAAACTCTGGAGGAAACTTTGCCCGCCTGCGATCGGATTCTTATTATATTCCAATAGAGGCAACATCGAACTTATTTTCCAGATTTCTCGGTCCAGGATGGTATCACCAGCGTGCATGCTGGGAAATTGATAAAATCTACGAAGCGGCTGAGTCCCGTGGCATCTACATCCTCCACTGCCTGTATAATGCTAATCTCCTTGTTGGAAGTCATTCTTTAAAAAAAGGCAGGCGACAGTTTAATTATGCATTATTAGAAAACGGTGGGCCGTGCAAAACCCAGGATCAATTTTGGACAAACAAAGAAATGCGCAGGCTTGTGCACAACAAAATTCGATACTGCGTGGCAAGGTGGGGGTACAGCCCCAACCTTATGGGATGGGAATTTTTTAATGAGCTGAACGGTACAGACAGAAAAGCAGTGATCAGATGGCATCAAAGCATGTCAAGATACCTCAAAAAGCTCGACCCCTATGATCATCCGGTAACATCATCCTTTCATTACCGTAGAAATAAAACCTATGAATTGTTTTTGTTGCCAGAGATGGATTTTTTGTCACCGCACATCTATGGTATCGAGTATG
This sequence comes from uncultured Thermodesulfobacteriota bacterium, assembly GCA_964621615.1. Lineage (GTDB taxonomy): Bacteria > Desulfobacterota > WTBG01 > CAIYCZ01 > CAIRTM01 > CAZUMW01. Next base: position 55,232 of record CAZUMW010000020.1, on the reverse strand, counting down.
TACCTGAATATATTCAGGAAATCACAACCGAAATCGAAAAAAAATATAATAAGCCTGTTTTGTATGGAGAGTTCGGACTCCACGCATCAAACCGGGACTGGCTCACAGCAGACCCGAAAGGTGTAGGTATGCATAACGCACTCTGGGCCACTGCTATGGCCGGAGGAGACGGTATCGCGGATTGGTATATAAATATAATATCACAATACAACCTATTTCATCATTACACATCATTCAGCGCCTGGAGCAATAATATACTGCTGAGCCATAAATCGCCTATCCAATTGAGATCAACGGTAACTTCTATGCACAGCGGTACGGGAATTCCGCGCGATGTGCTCGTCATCGGCAAATCCCCGGATCCTTTTTCCAAATCTACAGTCACTGAATTTGCAATCGACCCTTTGACCGGAAGGATACAAAACGACGAGCACCTTCAGCCATATTTGCACGGCATGGCATCACGTAAAACATGCCCTGTTTTTCTGCTTGACTGCCGCAGGCCTGTTACATTTCATGTAATGATTAGCGAAACCATCGGTAATAAAAAAAATAAATTAAAAATATTTCTTGACGGTACGCTTATTATAACGAAGCCGCTGCCCGCTGCCCCCACTGCCGCCGGTACCGCACAGTATATTAAACAATATAAGAACTGGCGGATACAGTATAAAGCACCACAAAAAGTGTCAATACCTGTACCACCTGGGAAGCATAGGGTAAAAGTGGAAGCGGTTGCAAAGGACCGTTTCAAGGTTATGTACAGAATAGACGATTACATCCACGGAAACGGCTCGGTCCATATTACCGGACAGAAGACGCCAGCATCAGCATACTTTTGGATTAGAAACAGGGACAGCACAAGCACGCACATCCGTCATAATATTCAACCAGCGAAAATCAACTTTGTGTCGGCGACATTTCCCGGCTTTGAAGATGGTCTTTATTGCATTGAATGGTATGACAGCTGGACAGGACAAACCCTCGGCACGACAACTGAACTTTGCAATAACAAAAATTTGAAGATTTTCTCTCCGCCTTTTACGCACGATATTGCCGGAAAAGCGACAAAAGTGGATTAAGGAGGCGCGGGTTTTTTTACAAGCCTGAAAATGCCGCCAAATAAACTTGTGCAGTCTGCTCTGCAATACGATTCCAGCTGTATTTAGCTTTAGCAAGCTCCCGGGCATTGCCTGAAAACTCTGAATAGTTTTCAGGTTTGAAGCATCCTACAACTGCATCACATAATGCCCGGGGATCTTGGGGGGGGACAATATATCCTGTTTTTCCGTGTTCTGTCATTTCACCAAGGCCTCCGACATTCGTCGAGACTACAGGGATTCCTTCTGCATATGCCATAACCGTATTGCCGCTTTGAGACGCACTTACATAAGGCTGTACGAGAACTTCTGTCACTGAAAGATACGCTTTAAGATCCTCTGTGGGAATAAAGCGAATATCCACCCACGATTGATCATCGCCGCCCGCCCTCACTATCTCCCCCGCCCATTGCTCTTTTCCGCCATACATTATGGTCGATCCGGCTACCAGGAAAAAACAATCAGGCATAAGGCCTTTGATCAACGGCATCGCCTCTATAAAAACAGATAATCCTTTATAGGGGCGTATTGTTCCCAAAAAAGCTATCACATGCCTGCCGGCGGCAGCTTTCTTTACACGGCGAGCAAGTTGATTATTAAAACCATACTGAGAAAAAAGTGATTTAAAGTCACCATGCGGTATCACCGACACCTTTTGTGCCGAAATGCCGAAATTATTTTCCAACATCTTTTTGCTATAATCTGATAAAACAATAATATGATCAACTGCTTCGTAAACTGCTCCATATTGGCTGCAATGGGGTCTCTTTTGATCGTGTGGAAATGGATTATGTGCGGTTAAAACAACCCTGCGTCCCATACGTTTAAGACATTTTATAATAATCAGATCAAACTGTGGTGAGAGAATCCACATAAAATGGACAATATATATCCTTTTTTTAAAAATATAACCAAATAGAAAAAGCCAGTCAAACGGATATTCCAAAGCCCGCAAAGCCCGACGCAACCGGCGGTTTTTAATAAACGCATGAAACAACCGTGCAATAAAAAAGAAACAGCAGAGGTTGCCTACACTGGGTATGTTTGACATCCGGGGTTCATACGGATAAACAGTGTGGGCATAGGTTATGTTTTGACAATGCCGGGACAGCGCAGTCAAAAGGGAATAGTTATAGCCGGGACTGAACAGTGCTGCGTCAACGACAAGTATTTTTTCGTTAATCTCAGTCAATACGTAGCTCCAATAAGTTTACAGTATTCACAACAGCCAATTACAATTTATCAAAATAGTTCGAAATATAATGATAAAGCCGAAGGGCTTTGGGAAATCTGCAATGCAACATGATCCAGCGGCGGCACCTCCAGAGTGTCGCTTCGTGCAAAAAAGTGAAGATCAAAAAAACAGGGGCCGGGAAATATAACTTCCTCAGCTCTTTGAGATCTTCTCTTGCCTCTTTAACTATGGGCCAAGTTGTTGAAAAGCCTCCCCCCTGATAAATCACCGATGTCACTGGAATAACCCGGTAGGATCGATTCTGTGATATCAGGCAGCGCAATAAAAATTCATGATCTGAAATGCTTTTGAAATTGGTATTAAAAAAGTTGCCCTCTTCAAAAACGCTCTTTTTCACAAAAACAGCCTGATGGCATACTGTTTTCCTGAACAAATAAAACTGTGAAATTTGGCTGGGAAATGTAATGCGCGCCTGAGAATCTTTCTTCACATAAAAGGTGAAGATAATCTCCGGCAGCGGCTCATCTCCTAATAAGCGACTGATATTTTGCAGCGCATCAGGAGATGCGTATATATCACCAGCATTTAAAAAGTGAACATACCTGCCGCTGCTTAGTTCGACAGCCTGATTCATTGCATCATAAATACCATTATCCGGCTGGACGTATACGTTCACACCAAGATCCCGTAAACGTTCCACCGTTCCGTCTTGTGAACCCCCATCTTTAACGATATATTCATAATTATCAGTATTTTGGGACAATAGGCTACGTGCAGTAGAAACAGCATCGGTAACACAATTAAGCGTAACTGTTAATACACTAAATAGCGGTTGCATGCCGGGTGGATTCAATATGACGGAGTAATTTAGCGGCAAGCTTCTTTCTGTCAAATTCTTTTTCAGCCAGCCGTCTGGCATTCGATTCCATTTTTTTCCTTAGTGCCGGGTTCCTATAAACACAGACAATCTTTTGGAAGGCTTCATCGGGGCGATCAGGGGAAGCATAAAAACCACACTCGTTTTCTTCAAGAAATTGCCGCGTCCACCCCCGGGAATTTACAAGGCACACTTTTCCTGCTGCCAGGGAATCAAACAACTTGTTTGGTGAATTCGTACAAAGCACCGGAAGATCTAAAAAAGTAATTAAGCTCATGTCACAACAGTTAACAACTTCTGCCACTTCACCTTTGGGTAGAAACCCCAGAAACAACACATTGTGCAATCTATAGCTTTTCACCAAGCTTTTCATTCTTTCTTCTTCTTTACCGGTACCGGCAAATACAAAAGCAATACCATCCTCACCCTTTTCCTGGCATACTTTTGCTGTTGCAAGTATATATTCCAATCCATTTGCCAGACCCATTGCTCCAAAGTGAATAACAAAAAATTTGTTTTCTAAATTATATTTTTTTTGTATGCATGGATTTTTTTTATGTGGATAAAAAATTTCCAGATCTGAAGAATTAGGAATCATTACAACAGGCTGTTTGAGATTATATCGCATTATACCTTTACGCATACCCGGAGAACAGGCGATTACTGATTCTGAATGACGATATATGTACTTTTCAAGATAATACCCCAGCCATTTAAAAAACCTGTTTTTAAGCACCCCCATCTGAACAGGAAAATCAGGCCATAAATCACGCACTTCAAATATATATGGTGTTTTCTTAAACCATTTTAAAACAAGCGCGGTAATACCGATGGTTAACGGTGTTGAAGTAGCGTAACAGATATCTACGTTTCGTATTTTTAGAGACACAACGGTGCTTTTTATAACAAAATTAAAAAATGAAATGCCTCGTCGCAGGGTTCCAAGAGAGTTATCATAATAATTTGGTATCCAGTACACCTTTATGCCTTTAATATCCTCAATGTAAAATCCGGGTTCATTAGTTGAGGCAATCATCACGACCTGATGGCCCTGCTCAATAAAATATTTTGCAAACTCGTATGACCGTGTACCGCCCCCTTTTTCAGGTGTTGTGAAATATTGATGTATATATAAAATCTTCATTATGTCTTGAAACAGCTTAGCTTTCTGCAAAATTGACAAGCGGGTATTTCACATTACAAACCAATTCATGCAGGCATCAGCTTTAAGCATAATAAAATGTTTACACTCTGAAGGCGAAGCCGCAACTGACAAAGCAGGGTCAGGGATGCAAAACACTCTTTTTTATTCTATTAATATGACCTCTGCCTAACCCCTTGACCTCACAGCCCAATTCAAAATAGCGCCGGATTTTTTCATCCGTCAATATACCAAAACAATCAATAATTGCTGCCGGCTGTCCTATCTTATCCACCAGCCAGTCAGGCTCTATAGATAAATACGGTTTGTGCGGTACGGCAAAGATGATCACATCGCTGTTTTTAAGGGCACCCTCAAGGTCCTGCTCCATTCTGAGGTCCTTGAGGCCTTCCTGATTGCGGAAAAACCGGGCCCAGCTCATACCGCTGGCTGGATAGGTGTCCTGACTTTCAAATTCCCACCAGTGATCCACATACGGGTCATGCACTTTCAGCTCGGCCCCCATTTCAGCCAAGCGCCGCACTACCAGCTCTGAGCCGCTGTAGCGCGTATCGCCCACATCCTGCCGATATGCAGCGCCCAGCACCAGCACATCCGCTGCCGCAATCGCCTTATTCATATTCCGCAGAGCATCACGGGTCTGCTGTGCAACGCGCAAAGCGCGCGTATCGTTGATATTAATCGCTGCCTCGGTTATGGTAAAAATATGATCTTCAAAGCCCATCAGATGCCGATATGCCCACATGCCCAACCCACCATCTTTCGGCAGGCAATACCCCCCTATGCCAGGACCCGGAAATATCATATTATTATGTGTTGGGCGCATTTTTATCGCATCGATAACCTTTATAAGATCAACACCGTTTCTTTCTGCAAAAAGGCTCCACTCATCAAGAAACGCAAGCATTGTCGCCCTGAAGCTGTTTTCTATTATCTTTGCTGTTTCGGACTCAATCGGCTTATCCATAACGGTCAAAGGATAGTCTGTGGTATTGAGCACCTCATGTAAAAACGCGGCCACCTTTTCCCGTGCCTCATCATTAATGCCGCTGCAGACCCGCCAGAAATTCTTTATACTGTTCACATAATCCCTGCCGGGCATGACGCGCTCATAGCTGTGCGCAAGCAGCGGCTCCGCATCGATGCCACGCTTTTTAAAAATTTTCTTCATTATGGGATAGGCAATCTGTTCGGTCGTTCCGGGAGGCACAGTGGTCTCAATGAGAACCAGCGCATCGGAGCCCATTTTTCCTGCTATAACGGCAAGGGATGATTCAAGGGCTTTGATATCTGCACGGCCGTCAGCTACGTTACCAAGGCAGTTTTTTATGTAATCGCACTGCACATCGACGATAATCACATCGGCCAGAGACAGCACATCATAGGTATAGGTTGCTATAAATGTTTTTTTCTCATTTACCGTCCGGTGGATAAGCGCATCAACGGTTGGATCCTCTGATGACACCGGGGGCACTCCCCGATTAATATAGGCGATTTTCCAGAAGCTCCGGGGGCTCGGCCGCTGCATACCGATTACAAACTTTCCCGGCTTTCCTTCCGGCGTTTCGCTGTCTGCGACCACCCCTGCCATGACCGAGCCGACAAACCCGAGCCCCATAACAACCACGATCTGCCTTCCCAAGGACCTTTGCTCGTCTACAACTTTTCTGATCCCTGCAAATTCTTTTTCGTGATCTTTATCGCTCGGCAATGTATACTTTTTATTATCCGGACCAATAGAATAATCCTGCATATCTGTTTCGTCTCCCGTAATGCACGTTTTTTAATTTCATAGTGAATAAGAAAAACATCACGAGTTATAGTTTCTTCAAGATTGACTTATATTCCATAATTGGGTAATCTTGTGAAAATTATTCCGTGGAGAGCACGTTCCCACTTTTACAAAAAAAAGGCGTATTATCAAGAATTTTTTTAAACCACTATTGTCGGCGGAGGATAAATGGTAAGCGAAGAACCCAGAACAATACTCTGCATCGGCGCAGGATACGTAGGCGGGCCGACAATGGCTATGATCGCCGCCAAATGCCCTCAATATCAAATCACTATTGTCGATATAAACGCCGAACGAATAGCCGCATGGCAATCCGATCAGCTGCCGATTTATGAGCCGGGCCTGCTTGACCTGGTAAAACAGGCTCGAGGCAGAAATCTGTTTTTTTCAACAAAAATTGATGAGCACATAAAAAAAGCGGACATTATCTTTGTTTCGGTAAACACCCCGACAAAAACTTACGGCGAAGGTGCCGGCAAAGCCGCAGATCTCCAGTTCTGGGAAAAAACGGCGCGCACCATCCTGCAGGTATCGGAATCAGATAAAATTATTGTGGAAAAAAGCACGCTGCCGGTCAGAACCGCTCATGCCATGGAGCGAATTCTTAATGCCAACAACAATGGCCTGCGATTTGAAGTGGTTTCCAATCCCGAGTTTCTCGCCGAGGGGTCGGCTATATCAGATCTTGAAAATCCCGACCGCGTGCTGATCGGCTCCCGGGAAACAGAAAGCGGGCTTAAAGCACGTCAGGCAATAGTGGATATCTATGCACACTGGGTCCCCAGGGAAAAAATAATCACAAGCAACCTGTGGAGCTCTGAGCTTTCAAAGCTGGTAGCCAATGCGTTTCTTGCACAGCGCATTTCATCAATCAACAGCATTTCAGCGCTCTGCGAGGTGACGGAGGCAAATGTGGGTGAGGTGGGCCGTGCCATCGGTACCGATAGCAGAATCGGACCGAAATTTCTCAACGCAAGCGTGGGATTCGGCGGCTCGTGTTTTAAAAAGGATATACTCAACCTGGTGTATATCTGTGAGCACTACGGGCTGTATGAGGTCGCCCAATACTGGGAGCATGTGGTCCGGATGAACGAATATCAGGAGCAGAGATTTTTCAAAACAATGATAAAAGCAATGTTTAATACCGTCGCCGACAAGCGTATTGCGCTTCTCGGTTTTGCATTCAAGGCAAATACCGGCGACACCCGCGAATCTCCCGCCATCTATATTGCACGATGTCTGGTTAATGAGCATGCACAGCTTGTGATAACCGACCCGCAGGCTATAAAAAATGCAAAAGGCGACCTTTCAGACTGCCTCGATCGCATAGAATTCACCGAAGATCCGTATGAAGCGGCACAGGGCGCACACGCTTTGGCGATTATGACCGAGTGGGATCAGTATCGGGAGCTCGACTATAAAAAAATATATCACTCCATGGAGAAGCCCGCCTTTGTTTTTGACGGACGAAATATCCTTGACCATCATGCGCTGTACACCATTGGGTACAATGTGTTCCCCATCGGCAAGCCCCCCCTCAAACATTTTTAAACAGGGCGCACTCCCATGACACAAAACATTCTTGTAACCGGGACTGCCGGCTTCATCGGCTTTCACCTCGCCACGCGGCTTCTTGACCGTGGCGACCGGGTTGTGGGCATCGACAGCATCAATGATTATTACGACGTTGCGCTCAAATACGGGCGCCTGGCTCAGGCCGGCATCGATATGCAAACCGTTTCATATGCAGTTCCGGCACAAAGCAGCCGGTATCCTGAGTATACCTTCATGAAGCTTGATATTAACGATAAAAAACATCTTGACCAGCTATTTGAAGAGTGCCGCTTTGACAGAGTGTGCCATCTGGCCGCTCAGGCAGGTGTGCGTTATTCTCTCAGCCATCCTTATGCATACATTGAAGCAAACATCGACGGCTTCATGAATATACTGGAGGCATGCAGGCATTACCCCGTACAGCATCTTTCCTATGCAAGCACTTCCAGCATATACGGCCTTAACACAAAAATGCCGTTTTCAACGCATGCAAACGCCGACCACCCCGTAAGCTTGTATGCAGCCACAAAAAAAAGCAACGAGCTTATGGCCCACACCTACAGCCATCTCTATGACATTCCCACAACCGGCCTTCGCTTTTTCACCGTGTACGGCCCATGGGGACGGCCCGATATGGCGCTGTTCATTTTTACCAAAGCCATTCTTGAGGGGCGCCCGATAGAGGTTTTTAATAACGGCGATATGGAGCGCGATTTCACCTATATCGACGACATTGTCGAAGGGGTTGTCCGCGTGATTGACGCCCCCCCTGCCGGAAATGCTGCATGGGATTCCAGCGCACCCGACCCGGCATCAAGCGCAGTCCCGTACAAAATATACAACATAGGAAACAGCCGCCCGGTCAGGCTTATGGACTTTATAGAGGCAATAGAGGAGGAGCTTGGCAAAAAGGCTGAAAAAAATATGCTCCCGATTCAGCCCGGAGATGTGCCGGCAACATGGGCTGATGTTGACGACCTTCAGCAGGACCTGGGGTATACGCCGTCAACCCCCATCTCTGTCGGCGTAAAACGGTTTGTTGAGTGGTACCGCTCTTTCTACGGAGTATAACGCTAAGGATACTCCCCGCAGCACGCTGCGGGGTATCCCGGTAATTAATGTTGATACATTCCGATTAACTCCGCACTGCCGTACGGCGTGTGCGCGAAACGATTCCGATCAAACAGCGTTATTTCTTCCGGAAATAATCAAGTGTTTCCGCCAGCCCGGACTCAAGTCTGTATGCAGGCTCCCAGCCAAGCTCAGCATGCGCCTTATCCCATGAAAGAACGCTGCGCAATTGCTCCGCCGGCACAGCCGAGCCGTGCACTTCATCAGCCTTTGATCCGGTAATGTTTTTTATGACGGCAAACAGGCGGTTCACCGTTGTTTCCGTACCGGTGCTGATATTGAACTCCCCCGGCTTATTCTGTTCCACCGCGCAGATATTTGCCCGCGCCACATCTTTCACGAACACAAAATCGCGCGTCTGCTCACCGGTGCCGTTAATGACCGGCTGCTCACCGGCAAGCATCTTTTGTGAAAAAATCGCCACCACGCCCGCTTCGCCAAAGGGGTCCTGCCGCGGCCCGTACACGTTGCTGTAGCGAAGAACGGTATAATCGATCCCGTAGGTTTTGTGATAAAAATACACATATTTTTCCCCTGCCAGCTTGCTGATACCATAGGGGCTCAGCGGCCTGAGCGGATGCAGCTCATCAGCCGGAAAATAGTCATGCTCGCCGTAAATAGCGCCGCCCGTGGAGGCAAAGACGAATTTCTTCACACTGCAGCTTACACATGCCTGAAGCAGATTCAGCGTTCCCCTGATATTAATGTCCATATCATAGAAGGGGTCTTTAACGGAAGCACCCACGGAAATCTGTGCAGCATGATGCACAACCGCATCCGGCCTCACCTCCTGCAGCACCGATATCAGGTCATTATCGGCAATGCTCGTCTCGTAAAGGGATGTATCCGCAGGAAGGTTTTCTTTTTTTCCGGTCGACAGATTGTCAATAACCGAGACCGTATGTCCATTACCAATAAGCAGATCGCATACGTGTGATCCGATAAAACCCGCCCCGCCCGTAACCAATATCTTCATATTGGTTTCCTTTCTATAGGTTTTTAATCGGCGGACACACTGTCGCTTTGTCCGCCCTGCCTGATATTCACAAAATCTCCGGATTGCCCGGACAATGATATAATTTCACCTACCGTATCTTCAGACTCCTCATCCGGTTGATAGCTGCAAGGACCTCAAACGTTCTCGGCAGTGCCATGTCACCCCGTTTTGATGAACACAGCACATCCAGCCCGTCCCTATCAACTTCCGAAAGGACGTTCTCCACAGCCAGCCGCAGATCGATACCATTGTTGCCGGCACCGGCGCAGCTGCTTACCCGATGCATAACCGACCCGATGCTCCGCGTCTGGCTCTGGTCGACCAGCTGTTCAACAGCCGAAAGGTCAATCCGCTCTTCGCCGTAAAGGATTGTGTGCAGCCCCTTAGCGTCTATTTTCACCTCACGCCTCCCCCGGCGCGGATCAAAGCTTTCCGGCAGTGCGCGCCGGCGCACAATCCTGCCGAATTCGCTGCCGCCCTCGTCTGCCCGCCTCCTGGGATACCGCCCGGCTATCTCGGCAGCTTCCTTTGTAACGCACCGGGGCCGATACGTGTCGAGCATAATAACCGTATCGGCAACATCGAAATAGTCTCCCGATCCTCCGGTAACCAGAATGGTTGAAATCCCACGGTCCGCATACAGCTTTTGCACCTTGTCGATAAACGGCGTTATGGGCTCTTTTTGTTTTGCCACCAGCTCCTGCATGCGCTCATCGCGAATCATAAAATTAGTCGCCGACGTATCCTCGTCAATAAGCAGCGTGCCGGCCCCCATTTCAATCGCCTCGATTATATTAGCGGCCTGCGAGGTGCTGCCGCTTGCGTTATCCGTTGAAAAGCGGACGGTTTCCTTCTGCCTGGGCAGATTGCTGATAAAGGGATCGATGGTAACTTTCTTAACCGAGCGCCCGTCTTCCGCTCGTATTTTGACCGCCCGCTCATCTGTTACGACCCGCTCCCGCCCATCGCCGGGAACATGGTTATACACACTTCTCTCAAGAGCGCGCAGCAGCGTTGATTTGCCGTGAAAGCCGCCGCCCGCGATCAGGGTGATTCCCGTCGGAATGCCCATGCCGGATATCTCTTCGCCCCCCGGCAGGCTGAGCACGGTACGCAATCCGGGGGGTGAAACAAAGGCAACCGGCTGATCGTCGGCGTGCATGGGCCGGTCATCGATCCCGCTCCGGCGCGGCAGGATCGATCCATCCGCCACAAAAGCGACCAGCCCGCGGTCGGCAAGCGAGCTTCGCAGAGCCTGCTGATCGGCGGCAGCCTGAAGGTGCGCGCGCGCTGCTGTCATGTCCATGCTGTCCGCAAGCAGCGAGCGCCTGACAATGTCCGGGACATCCGCACACAGCATAGCCGATGCTTCCCTGCCCAGAATAGTGCGTCCCGCTGCAGGAAGTCCGGCAACAAACCGCGCCTCGACAAAACGCGGGGTCACCAGCACCGCAGTCCGCTCGAGTATCTCCTGGCCGCAGGTGTCTATGGTTATCAGGCCGCTCTTTCCGCTCCCCCTCGACCTGTTCGAGCGATCCCCTGCAGCTCTAAAAAAAGCTCGAGCAAGAAAATCTCCCAGGGCTGTGCGCCGGATTCTGCTCTCGAGCATATCCGGATTGAACCCCGCCTGCTGCGTGGGTACCCTGACGCTCAGCCTCGACGGAGCGGCAAACGGATCTCCCTGCACATGGTCGATGCTCATCACACAAAAGCCGAAATCATATTCGCCTTTTATATCCTTGTAGGCTTTGTATCCCCTGCCGTCGAGCCCGAGGAGTTTTTTATTCAGTGTTTCCCGTGTCTGCATAGGTGATGCGCTCCGCGCACAGCAGGCTGTGTCACAACAGCTCGGTTGTTATCTCGAACGAAGAAAGAAATAAGAAATCTTAACCGCTTGAGCCGCTCTAAGCGGCTGCAAAAACACATAACTCAAAACAGTTGACAAACCGGGGCATTCTGCCCGTACTGTCATCACCGCCCCGACTGCGTGGTATTGTACCATCGTTACAAAAATCCCTCCCGGCCTCCCTTTCGAAAGGGAGGAGACTACCGTGTTCCCCTCTTTGGAAAAGCCTGCCCTGAGCACAGTCGAAGGGAAGTGGTTAGGGCAGATTTTTTACGCATTATCGCCGGACACGCTTCGCTTTGTCCAAGCCTACGACTGCCGGTGCAGCGCACACGATCCGCCATGCACTCATTAAAAATGATATCCCGCGGCACGCTGCGACGTATCCCGGTACGTATTACTGTGTTGATTGCCCGGCATTCCGATCAATACATTTGTATCATGACCCTGCCGGCAAATGCAATGTAAGATAAAATAACGGTGATGGGGGCTGGCTGCGGATAAAAAAGGTCAGCTAATAGACTGGAAAATATCTGACTTTATATTCAGGTTGTGTGTACGTGATGCTGTATCGTGATCCCCGGAGAGCTTTTCCCGAAGCTGTGCAATTTCTTCTTCTGCTTTCTGGACATCTGTCAGGTTGCTCACAGACGATGCCTTGTTTTCTTTGCTTATTTCATTAAGCCTATCGCTTGAAAGTGTTACGCGATCGCCCTCGGGTTCGTGTTTCTCATTTTTAACGGTGTTCTTTGCGGCTTTCTGGTCTTCTTTTGTGTTTTTTATATGAAAAATCTCTGTATTTATTTTCATAGACTATCCTCCCGGACATATTCGCAGACAGATTTTCACTCAACGTATCGGCACATTTCCCGCAAAACTTTACCCCGGCCTTAAAAAAACTGTTTCTATCTATGCAGGGCCGCTTCACAGCCTCACAAAACACAAAATGTACTTTGCATATATCAAACATTTGTGCCATACAATTATCCTGCGCTTTTTCTCTCTGCAGCTGCCCACAGATGCGCTGCTGTCAGGACGGCACCGGTCCCAAGCAGCACGGCAATGATCGTGCATGACGTACCAATACCAAACAGCGGCAGAAGGAATATGCCGGTAAAAAACGAGCCTGCACAGGCGCCGGCATGGTCCATCGCATCAACCCATCCGGCGCTTTTTGCGGGATCGCAGCCGAAGCCGATCATAACGTGGCAGACAAGGGGAAACTGCATACCGCCCAGAAGCCCGACAGCATATATAACCGCAGCGCTCATATATTCCTGCACAGAGAAAACACCCGGCACAACCCGGTCAGCCCAGCCCGAGCCGAACAAAGCAGGCAGCGCGGCGCACAAAGCGCACAGCAGTATCTGTATCGCACAAACGCCGGGCATCGATGCTGTTTTGCCGGAAACGATGCGCCGCCGGACATACCATCCGCCGCAGGCCAGGCCGGCCATAAAAAGTGCCACGATAATACCGATTTTTTCATAAACATACCCGTACAGGCTCTGATACAGAAAAACAATCACCAGCTCCATGCCCATCCCGGCCATACCGGACGCAGCAACAGCCCACAGGCACACAGCGCGCACGTGCGGGCGCTTACGTCGGACAACGACGAGCGCAGCAGTGAAAAAAACAGCAGCAGCGCTCAGCACAAGCGCATACCAGAAACCCCGCCGGCTGAAAAAATTCATCACTGAAAAACCGCCGGCAGGGCCGGAAACAATATCCCACAGCACCAGATTATAGTAATAGGTAACCGGATGAAAATCGGAATTCACCACGGCGGGCTTTCGGTCAGAAAGGAGCTGCCGCACAAATGCCACGCGCTCGCTGTCTGCAATGAACGGGAACAGCGCTGGTGAAAAATACTGCGTGGAAATGTTTCTTCCTTCAAACCGCTGCTGCAGCACCGCAGCGTCCGAGCTGACGACGCCGGGGCTGCTTGCCGCCAGAAAATAATTTGTCTCTCCGGGCAGCATACGAACCTCCGGAAAAACACTTTTCAGCCCATAGTACACGGATGCAAGATAATCGGCCTGCTCACGGCTTACATACTGGGCAGTTGAGCTCATCCCCGTGGTCAGGGCGCCGCCGGGTGCCAGAATCCTCCTGGCCTCAGAGAAAAACTCAACGGTATACAGCCGGTTAAGCAGCGCGGTCGACGGCTCCGGCGCCGAAACGATAATCAGGTCATAGGCTGTGCGCGCCTGCATGATGTAGCGCCTGCCGTCAGTAAAATACGTGCTGACCCGCGGGTCATTAAGGGCCAGCCTGTCTTCATGCTCAAGAACAGGCCCCATAATGGTAAATATTGCAGGGTCAAGCTCTACATAATCAACCCGCGCAACGGGGTGCTTGAGCACTTCCCTGAGAAGCCCGGTTACACCGCCTCCTATCAGCAGCACCCGGCGCGGCCGCGGGTGCTGACACATCAGCAGGTGGGCTGTTCCCGCAGCCGTATACCGGTCGGGATAGGCCGCCTGAAAGAATCCGTTGGCAAAAAGGCTGTACTGTTCCTGTAAGCATGCAAGGACAAGGTGCTGGTATTTGCTGTTTGTTGCGTCAACAAAGCGCTGGCCTGTTTTGAGCGATTGCCAGCGAAGCAGCTCAAGCCGCGTGTCAAGCCGGCCGATCGAGCCGCTCAGGATGGTACCGGCGGATATAACTATCAGCGCACAAAGCCCTGCAAACAGAAATTTTTTTCCGCCAAAGGGATCCAGCACAGCGCAGAGCGCTGCACATGCGGCATGCACCAGCAAAGCACCTGCAGCGAAAAAAAGAAGCGGCGAGCACGCCGGAATAAGCACAAAAGACAGCAGCGCTCCGGCTGCGAGGCTGCCGGCCGACTCCCACAGATATACCCACCCGATATCCGCGCTTGCCCGGCGGTGATGCAGCCCGACCATGCTGCAGGAAACCGGGAACAGAAAACCGACCATAAAGCTGAACGGGCAGACGCTGACACCGGTACCTACGATAATGTGATACAGAGAGGGGAACGTCCCGGCGGGAATTGACATGATCATGCGCAGCGAGCGCATTACCGGCAGCAGGAAAAAGGGAAGCAGCGTCAGCGCGACAAAGGAAGCAACAAAAAGCGCGGGGCTTTTTGTCAGCCGCTGCGCGCTCCGTCCGCCGCATGCCGCACCCGTCCAGATGCCGGCGAACCAGGCGGTAAATACAATGCCGATGCACAGCTCATTGCCGAAAAAAACGACAAGCAGCTCCCGCACAAAATACACCTGTGCGGCAACGCCGTACGCCCCGAACAAAAATGCAAGTGCGGTCAAAAGAAAGTAAGCCATCTGTGCCGCCCATGAAAAAAGTCATAACCTGCGACAAAGCCGAAGGCTTGATTAATGAGCCGCTCTAAGCGGCTGCAAAAACAAACAACTCAAAACAGTTGACAAACCGGGGCATTCTGCCCGTACTGTCAGCACCGCCCCGACTGCGTGCTATGTTATCATCGACAAAAAATCCTGGATCACCCGGATAAACCGGGTGATGACGGTTTGTGCTGAACTGTTGACCCTGTTGTCATTGCCCGCTGAAGGAGGCTGTGTCGCAATTCAAATTGAGGGCAGAAAGCTGAATATTTCGGAAAGATCGAACCCCTCAAAATCAAAAATATTTGATTGTAGACCAAATGTGAAAGCCTCTTTTTTTTGACAATCAATTGCGACACATCCTCTGAAGTCCGGGCAATCCAGTACTGTTTTTCAGTATCACAATGCAGAAAAAATCATGAGAATCCCGCATATGTCAAACTCTGTGAGTCCTCCGGCAGAGCCGGAGGTTTACCTGTGATTATTATTCCCGGGCCCCGGGCGGTTTGCAAACCGCACAGCGGGAAAACAGGCAGCCGGTGCTTTGGGGGTGTTATGGCAGCGCTCCCGCCAGACGCTGTATCCGGCCTGCGGCATCAGGGCGCAGCGGGGGGCCGTGCCCGAAAAGGCAGATATCAAAATCACATCGCGCCAGCTTCTGAACCGAGCGAAGCGCCTCGGCGTAACAGGCGCATCCGGGGCGTGGAGGAAGATGCACCTCCGGCTCGCCGCTGAGAGCATCTCCCACGATCAGAACCTTTTGCTGCGAATCATATACTGATATGCTTCCGGGTGAATGGCCGGGTGTGCCTATAAGAGAAAGCCCGCTGATATCCGTGTGCCCGCCGGGGGCATGTTTTATATCAACCTGCACCGGCGCGTATCGCTGAATGTATTTCTCGAGCACAAACAGCACCAGGCGGAACACCTTCCCGCCTGCGCCCTCGCGCGGCATGCTGCACAGCATTCGCCTCCCTTCGATATATTCGGCATCGGCGGCCCCGGCAGCCACTTGTGCGCCCGATATCTGCTGCAAGCGTGCAGCTGAGCCCGCATGGTCAAGGTGGCCGTGCGTCAGCACTATCGCCTGAAGGTCTGCCGGATTGTACCCGATGTGCTTAATCGCGGAAATGATGCGGTCGCTGTCCGCCGGCATGCCGGTGTCAATAAGCACAAGGCCGCTGCCTGCGGCAAGGTAGGCGTTTGACCGGCTGCATGCAATGCGGTACAGAGTGCGGGTTACCTGTTCGATCATAGCCCCTCAGCCATAAAAGAATGCATGTTGTTCTTGGCGCTGTTTTGTTGTATTATTCAAACTGACAGCATCAGATGAACTGTTTTTAAGGGGTCCGCTATGTCAGAGCGACGCAAGCATACACGCGCTCCTGTGCATTTTGACGTCATTATCAAAAAGGGCGGCAAAGAAATACCGGTACAGACGCTCAACCTCAGCCTCCGCGGGCTGCGCTGCGCCCCCCTGCCCGAGCTGATCCCGGGCAGCCCCTGTGAGGTTGTGATTCTGCTTGATGCAGGCATACGCGTTCATATCAACGGGCACATAGTCAGGAGCACCCCGTCCGATGCGGGCATACACTTTGAAAGCATGGAGGAAAATGACTTTTTCCACCTCAAAAAAATTGTGCAGTACAATACGCAGGATCCCGACAAAATAGATCACGAGCTGATTGCATTCGAAGACGACACAGAGACCTCCGGCTGATAAAAGCCCCGCCTCGGCGGCATACGGTTCGTGATCGAAGCCGCTGTCGCCCCCGCTCTATTGCGCCCTTACAGCTCCTTTTGCACCATCTGCATATCGATCCAGGTTTCCTTTTTTCTGCCCTCATTTCTGAGCAGGTATGACGGGTGATAGGTGGGCATTATTTTGATACCGTTTCGCTCATAAAATCTGCCGCGCAGCCCTGTTATTCCCGCCCTGGTATCAAGCAGCACCTGTGCCGCAATACGGCCGAGAGCGCAGATGACCTTCGGGCGGATGATATCTATCTGGCGCTCAAGAAACGGGAAGCAGGTCTGTATCTCCTCAGGCTCGGGGTCGCGGTTGTCAGGCGGGCGGCACTTGATAATATTTGCTATATAGACGTCCCGGCGCTCAAGGTTAATAGCCTGAATAATCCTGGTAAGCAGCTGGCCTGCTCGGCCGACAAACGGATGCCCCGATAGATCCTCATCCCTGCCGGGCGCCTCCCCGACAAACATCAGGCCGGCGTCCGGGTTCCCCTCGCCGAAAACGATGTGCGTGCGGCCGGCGTGCAGGCCGCACCGCTGGCAGGGGCCAATTTCATTCTGCAAAGCGATCAGGCAGCCCTCTTTGTCAGGCTCTGCGGCGCTGGTGCGTCCGCTGTCGGTCTCGAGGGCTTCGGGTCGAGCGATAAAGCGCAATCCCGCTCTTTTGCGGTGCTCGCACCGGGCACGCAAGCTGTTGAGTATTTCATGTATTTCCTGGCCTATGCTATCCTGCTGCGCCATACGTCATTATCCAAAAAGTCCGCTATGACCGCCCCGGTTTTAATCGGTGGACACATCCGTGTCCACCCTGCTAGATCCTATCAATTCCCCCGTAGGGCGGACTAAGCGCAGCGTGTCCGCCGAAATCCATACCATCAAACCAGCCGATAGCCCTTTACCGCTTCAACAGGCCGGCTATTCTGTCCAGCAGAGCATGGGCAAGCTCATCTTTGCTCATGGTGGGTATTTCTTCCGTCCGGCCGTCCGCATATATACAGGTGACCCTGTTCATATCGGCGCCGAATCCGATATCGCTGCTGCTGACATCATTGACAACAATCATATCGAGATTTTTTCGCTGGAGCTTTTCCCGACCCGCATCAACACAGCTCTGCGTTTCTGCAGCAAACCCCACGAGAACGCGTCCCTGCTTGTCTTTGCCAAGCGATGCAAGAATATCAGGAGTCCGCTCCATATCCCACCGGGCTGCAGCGTCATCCTTTTTCATTTTCTGTGGAAATTTTTTTGCCGGCCGGTAGTCTGCAACGGCTGCCGCTTTTATAACAATATCGGCGCTGGGGTAACACTCGAGCACCGCCTCCTCCATCCGGGCAGCGCTCTCAACCTCTACACGCTCAACACCCGGGGGCGGCGTCAGGGCAACCGGGCCGCTGACAAGCACAATTGAGGCGCCCCGGTGGCGCAGCGCGCGGGCTAGCGCATAGCCCATTTTACCCGATGACGGGTTGCTGATAAATCGAACGGGGTCAGAATACTCCCGCGTCGGGCCTGCAGTCACGATGACGCGCCTGCCCTCAAAATCTTTCGGGCTTACCGCCGCGGCAATTTCATCTATAATCACATCGAGATCGGCAAGCCGCCCCCGTCCCTCATCCCCGCAGGCAAGCTCGCCGCTTTCGGGATAAACGATATGGCATCCCCGTCCTGCCAGGCGGGCCACATTTTCCTGCACTGCGGGATGGTCCCACATCACTGTGTTCATTGCGGGCGCAAACAGCACCGGCGCCGGCGTGGCAAGCAGAATGCTGGAAAGGGCGTCATCGGCAATGCCTGCAGCCGCCTTGGCAAGAATGTTCGCCGTTGCCGGCACAACCGCCACCAGATCCGCCCGTTTCGCAACATCAATATGAATAACCGGGCTCGGGGCATCATGGCTGAAGAGACCCGTAACCACCGGGCGCTCTGTCAGCGTATGCAGGGTAAGCGGTGCGATAAATTCACATGCGTGGCCGGTCATAACCGCTTCAGCGGTCGCCCCGCAGGCGATAATCCTGCGCACAAGATCGGCTGACTTATACGCGGCAATACCACCGGTAATGCCGGTTACAATATGTTTTTTGCGAAGCGGCAGCGGCATATCACGGCTCTCCGGATAATGCGTTTTCTTTCATAATGCGCATCCCGATCAGCAGATAATACGCTGCTGCCGCCGTAGTCAGCAGGCCGGTTATCCAGAACACGGGAGCGGCATACGCGGACACCGCCGATGCTTCATGCACCAGCAGCGAAACAATAACGGTAGCGATCTGAAAAAAGGTTGCACACTTGCTCAAAGCGCGCGGGCGCACCTCAAACGCAACAGCGTTCAGATGCAGCACAAGCGTGCCGAGCAGCACAAGCATATCCCGGCTGAGCACAATAATCGTAAGCCATACCGGAATAAGGCCCAGCACGCTGCAGACAATAAACGAGCTGTCCAGCAGCAGCTTGTCCGCTATGGGATCGAGATAGGAGCCGAGGTTTGTCCTCTGATTCAGCCGGCGCGCCAGATAGCCGTCCAAGGCGTCCGTTACCGCTGCCGCAGTGAATACAGCGAGACCGAAGCGGTAGCGCTCATACCACAACAATATAACAAGCAGCGGAACGAGGCACATGCGCGCAAGCGAAAGCATGTTTGCCGCATTCATGGCTCTTTTGCCTCTCCTGCGGAAAAGATTATTTTGAAGCTGTCTTTATCGAGCGGCTGCACCTCTAGGCTGTAGCCGGCAACCCCTTTTTCAAATATCTTTTCAAGCACGGAGGCCCGGTTTGCCTGGCAGGAAAGGGATACCTGCCAGGTCTGATTATCGCCGGCGCTTTCAATCCGGTGTATATCAGCATCAGGAAAAGAGCCGATAATGCTGTTCATGCAGGAGCGCACCTCCTGCCCCGGAACGGGCGCGCCGTAAACAGCGGTCACAGCATACTGTCTCACAGTGGTGCGCTGCAGCTGCAGCTTGTCGATAAGCTGATCGGCAATTCTGAGGCTTGCCTTTCGAACAGCATCCTGCGCGGCAGCCCCGGTATGTACGCTGACGCCCAGGGCATGCGTTGCACCCTGAACATGCACTGCGCCGCTTCGCACATCGATTATGCGCGCTTCAAGATCGCACTGCACGGCATGGGTGGATGAGCTGCCGTGCATCTGCGCCGCGCTCAGAACGGCGGTGCCGCTCACAACAAGATCGGCGCCGAAGTATGCGGCGCACCGCCGCACTTCGGAATCGTCGGGAGCACAGCTCTGCGGGCACTGGGTTGCGGCGTAGCCGGGCTCCTGCTCCGGCAGGGGAACCACCTCAAGGCCGCGCTGCACAAACAAGTCGCCCAGCGGCTCCGTGACAGAAAGCTCTGCATCAGGGGAGGTGACCTCAGCGCCCTGCGGCTCCGGTGCTGCCGACCACCAGCACCGGGGCGATTCACGGCCGCTGTACTCCCGGGAAATCATAAGCAGAACGGACTGCCTGCGGGGCTCCGGCTCCAGTATCTCCATATCCACAAGTGCCTTTCTGAGCTGCTGCTGATGAACAGCCGCCTGAATAGTCACATAATAGCATCCGAGCTTCTCATACTCGCTTATAATTTTAAACCGGTGTACATACTGCTGGGCGCGCGCAAGAACAAGATTCCTCACCGTCAGGAAATATGCCGCCATACGGTCAACCGCCATCGCAGCGCTTACCGCAGCCAGAACCGCTTTTTGCTGAGCATCGGCAAGAGCTCTCTGCCGTGCGGCAACGGTGTCATATCCTTCAGGGATATCGGCCACACCGCGGCCGATAAACATTTCATGCATCATGGGCTGACAGAAAGCGCTGGCGGAAAAAAGAAGCACAGAACACAGGGCTGCGATACAAACAGCCTTCATTCTCAACAAGCAGGTCCCATTCATGGTTAACACATTCCTCCGCATTACATTACTCTTTCAGGAAGCCCGGCCGGGCTTCCTGAAAGAGTAGAATAAAATAAATCTTAACGGACATTCAAGAACTTTTTCACCGCCCTGCCTATCGCCGCACGCTGCCCCGGAAGGGTGAACCACACTATCCCGTCCGCTTTCCGGAACCAGGTCAGCTGGCGCTTTGCATAGCGCCGCGTCTGCTTCTTTATCTCAGCAACGGCGTCCTCGCTGCTGATCTCGCCGCGGGCGCAGGACACCATCTGCTTGTAGCCAATGCTTTGCAGCGATTTGAGCTCCGGTGAATATCCGGCGCTCAGAAGCCCGCGCACCTCGTCCATAAAGCCCCGGGACATCATAGCGTCAACGCGACGGTTAATTATGCGGTACAGCGCTTCGCGATCCATGCGCAGGCCTATCTGAAGACAGCGGTACGGCGAGTCGGAAAAGCGGTGCCGGCGATGGTGCTCGGAAAAAGTGCTTCCGGTCTGATAATACACTTCAAGGGCCCGGACAATACGCACCGTATCATTTTTGTGAACAGCGGCAGCATATTCGGGGTCAAGGCGCTGCAGGCGCTCATACAGCGCCGCTGCGGGCTGAGCGCGGAGCCGTTCCCGCAGCGCCCTGTCAGCCGGCGGTGAGGGGCTCAGCCCTCCCGTGAGCGCACGGATATACAGGCCGGTGCCCCCGACAACAAGGGGCGTATTGCCGCGGGACGTTATTTCCTCTATCAGCCTGCGGCCCTCGGCGCTGAAGCGCCCGGCATCGAAGTGCTCATCGGGATCGACAACAGAAAATAAATGATGGCGCACACTGGAAAGCTCCTCGGGGCCGGGTTTTGCCGTGCCGATGTCAAGATGGCGGTAAAACTGCATTGAATCAGCGTTAATGATTTCCGCACTAAAGCGCCGTGCAAGATCGACTGCAACCGAGCTTTTACCGACGCCTGTGGGGCCCTGAATGATGATGACCTCTGGTTTACCCATATGCAGAGAAAAAAGCAAAAAGCCGGCGCGGGCACATCGCCCCGCCAGCTTTTATTTCAATAGGAGCAATGCGGGAGCTGATAAATTATCGCTCTTCCAGCTGCTTCGCCGCTTCAGGCAATTGCAGATCAACCGGCTTATCGGGATCGCCCTCCAGCTCCAGGGCTTTGCCGTTGTAGTACAGGGTAATACCGCCCGGGTTGCCGATGCGCAGCTCCATCACCTGGGCCTGCCTGGTGTATGATTCACCCGGATAGAGCATAACCTCAAAGGGCTCCTTTTCATCAACGGCGATTCTGATCCATACCAGCTCTGAGGCAGCAATCTTCACGGTGAACGGGGTGCCGGTTTCGTAGCCGGCAATCACTTCCGGTGCCGCCCCTGCTGCAGGCTCCGGCGCCTCGGGCTCAGGAGCAGGCTCCGCCCCGGCAGCTGAGGCTGTCGTCGGGGCAGGCGCCGGCGGGCCGGTATCAGGCTCTCCCACACTCTGTTCCGGCTGCCCGGGCTTCTCCTCCGCCGGCGGCATCAGCTCCCGGGCGGCCTCAGGCGGCTCCGGAGGCTGCGCGGCCCTTTCAGGCACAGCGTGCCTCACCACAACCTGCTGATCAGCCGGAGCATACAAAAACCACAGATAGCCGACCGTACACGCTGCAGCAAGCACACAAACAGCAAAACAGATAGTCAGCGCATGCCGCCCGACAAAAGAGGGCGGCGGCCCTTTGAGCTCTTTTTGCGGCTCCCATTTCGGTGTTTCCCGCAGCTCCTCTGCATACATATGCAGCGCTTCATCGGCATCTATTCCAAGCTCCTGGGCGTACAGCCGGATAAAGCCCCGCACATATGCGGGGGGCGGGAGCAGGCGTGAGTTGCCCTCTTCAAGCGCAGCAAGGGTTGTTTTGCTGATGCGGGTTTCCCGGGCAATCTGTTTAAGTGTTTTATTCTGGTTTTCCCGCTCGGATTTGAGCAGTTCGCCGACAGAGTCCATGGCTAATCCGGATTTCCGTCATATAACAAAATTATGCTGTTTTTTCAAACAGATAACACGATAAGCGGCAATAGACAAGGGGAAAATAAAAGATCTTGATAGAAAAAATGATTTCTGTTATCTTTTTAAAATTGAATAGTCTTTATAGTGATTTCACAGGCGCGCCTTGCTGCCAAGGCGCGTTATTCTATTGAACCTAACCCTCTGTAGCAAGAGCCTCTATACTGCAGAATTATCTATATCCGGACCGATTCATCATGAAGCGTATTCTTACAATAGCAGGCTCCGACTCAGGCGGCGGAGCGGGAATTCAGGCCGACATAAAAACAATTACGGTACTGGGCGGATACGCGATGAGCGCTGTAACAGCGCTTACCGCACAAAACACCCGCGCGGTCAGCGGCGTACATCCGGTGCCGGGCCCGTTTGTTTCCGCTCAGATCGAGGCGGTGCTTGGTGATATCGGGGCAGATGCAGTAAAAACGGGCATGCTCTACAACGAAGATATTATTGCGGCGGTTGCAGCATCGCTGAGCGCTCACAGCGAAATCAGACACATTGTTGTCGACCCGGTCATGAAAGCGGCATCAGGGGACGATCTGCTTCGGCCGGAAGCTGTTGATACGCTTACCCGGGAGCTGTTTCCTCTTGCAACAGTTCTGACGCCGAATGTCGATGAGGCCGAAGCGCTCACCGGGAAAGCCCTTGATTCGGCGCAGGCCCTGCAGGATGCGGCCAGGCAGCTGCATGATATGGGCCCGAAGTGCATCATCGTCAAAGGGGGTCACCGGCGTGACGAGAACTCCTGTACCGATCTAGTGTACGACGGCAGCAGCTTTACCAGCCTGGCCGGAGAGCGGATAGACACCCCGAACACTCACGGCACCGGATGTGCGTTTTCAGCCGCTCTGGCAGCCGGCCTTGCAGGCGGCCTGACGCCCGCCGAGGCGGCAGCGCAGGCCAAATCATTCATAACAGACGCTATCCGGTTTTCACTTCCGCTGGGAGGCGGGCACGGGCCCGCCAACCCCTGTGCATACATCGACCGCAGAGCATCGCTCATGGACTGCATCGCCGGGCTGAGCCGGGCGTTTTCCCTGCTGCAGGAGGCGCGCATCGGCCATCTTATTCCGGAAGTTCAGTCAAATTTCGGCTACTGCATCCCAGCGGCCGCTGCGCCTGAGGATGTTGTCGGGTTTCCTGCCCGCATCATACGCCGCGGTGATTCTATTCATGCAGCAGCGCCGCCCGAGCCGGGCGGATCCCGGCACATAGCACGAATTATACTGACGGCATTCTCTCACGACCGCAGGTTCCGCTCGGCAATGAACATCGCCTGGAGCCCTGCGCTGATCGACAGGTGCAAAGCGATCGGGTACCTGGTGTATGAATTCGACCGGAGCGCAGAGCCCGCGGATGTCAAGCAGCGGGAGGGCGCAACGCTTGAGTGGGGAACCCAGCGTGCGATCACCTGTGCAGGCAGAGTGCCCGACATAGTCTTTGACCGCGGCGATTTCGGAAAAGAGCCGATGATACGGGTTCTGGGCACCGACCCTGCCGACGTTGCGTCAAAAATCATCACTATTAGCTCGTAGGAAAGGAACACCATGCTGATACAACAGGTTCGCCAAGGAGCCGTCCCCCCGTCCGTGAAGCAGGTTGCCCGCGATGAGCAGCGCGATGAGCAGTACCTGTGCGGGGCAATAGACCGGGGGCACATCATTATTCCGCTCAACAAGAATCACGGCACGCGGAAGGCGATCGGCATCGGCAGCGGGCTGTCGATAAAAATAAATGCAAACATCGGCACATCCCGCGACTGTACCGACCTTGATGAAGAGCTGAAAAAGCTCGACGTTGCGGTCAGGGCGGGGGCTGATACCGTCATGGATCTGAGCACGGGTGGAGATATAAACGGGATCCGTCGCGCAGTCCTTGAGCACTCACCGGTTCCGGTGGGGACGGTTCCCCTGTATCAGGCGGCAATCGAGGCCGTCAGGGACGGCAAGGCGATTGTGGATATGACCACTGACGACATTTTCAGCGTAATCGCGAATCAGGCCGAGGACGGTATTGATTTTATAACGGTACACTGCGGCCTGACCAGACAGGCTGCCGCACAGATAAAGCGCGAGGGGCGCCTCATGGATGTGGTGAGCCGCGGCGGATCGTTTACGGTTGCCTGGATGATCCACAACCACCGGGAAAACCCGCTCTATGAGCACTACGACCGGCTGCTTGACATAGCAGCCCAGTATGATGTGACGCTCAGCCTGGGCGACGGGCTTCGCCCGGGGTGCATCGCCGACGCGACCGACCGCGGCCAGATACAGGAGCTTATAGCTCTGGGGGACCTTGCCCAGCGGGCGCTGGAACGCGGCGTACAGGTCATGATCGAGGGTCCGGGACATGTCCCCATCGACCAGATTGCAGCCAATATGCAGCTCCAGAAGCGGCTGTGCCACGGCGCGCCCTTTTATGTTCTCGGGCCGCTGGTAACCGACACGGCGCCGGGATATGATCACATCACCTCTGCAATCGGCGGCGCGATAGCGGCAACCCACGGCGCAGACTTTCTGTGCTACGTCACGCCCGCAGAGCACCTGCGCCTGCCCACCGTTGAGGATGTTCGCGAGGGCGTTATTGCATCAAAGATAGCCGCTCACGCAGCCGACATTGCAAAGGGGCACCCGGGCGCGTTCGAGCGTGACCATCAGATGGCCCGGTGCAGAAAAAACATGGACTGGGAGGGACAGATTGCGGCTTCCCTCGACCCTGAGCGCACCCGCCTTATGCGCGACAGCCGCGCCCCGTCCGACAGCGATGTGTGCACCATGTGCGGCGAGTTCTGCGCCATAAAAGTGCTCAACAATCAGGAAAGCTGGGATTCGCTTGACGAATAACGGATGGATAGATGCACGGGTACCTTTATGCTGCGCTGCAAACGGTATACACAGCGGCAGAATCAAGACATTGATATAAAAGCCTGCTGAACATTCTTGCGCTCTCAGTGATTACGCATCTCCAAAACTATTTTTTTATACAGGGAATGTTATGAACCACCGCCTTATTACCGCTGCTGCAGCCCTGCTGTCGGCCTGCGCGCTGTGCGCCTCCTGCGGGTCCGGCACGTATAAACCAGACCCCGCCATTGCCGTTTCCTCAACGCAGCACAAAAGCGCCCTTTCACCGCAAGAGCTTCGAGATCAGATTGCCGGCTTTGTGAGAAATGTTGCCGGAAGCAACGATACCGTCGCCTGCCACCCGGCGCTTGCCGCCAGCGGCAATTGGCGCATAACTATTTCCCTGTATCACGAGGGGACAAAAAAAGGCAGCGGCGCGGCACAGGATGCCGTCATGTACCGCGCGCTCAAAAAGGCTGCTTCAGATGCGGTTGCCCAGTCATCGCTGAGCAGGGAACAGATAGGCAATACGTGGCACATAATACGAATTAACAGCGGCGGCCATAAAAGCCGGACGATTCTCGAGCATAGGGGGGCCGGCCATGAAATGATAAAGCGGCTCGTTTCCGTGCGGTCTCTTGACCGCAGCCGTATTGCCGACCATATCACACGGGCAAAAGAATACCTGTTCAGGGTAATCGATAATACACACCACGGGGCCCATAAATATTATTACGCGTCCTCTGACACGTTCAAAAACCGGCTCCATACTATATACACCTCCTCTCTGGTCTTTACCCTGCTCAAGCTTAAGGAAATAGACGACGATCCGCGGCTCACCGATTATATTCAGAAGTGCGGTGAATTTATCCTCTGGATGCAGAATACCGACCCCGCGAGCAGAGCCCGCGGCGGCTTTCATTACTCCTATTTCACAGACAGGGCCAAAAAAGAGGATAAATACGTGGTCGGAACCGCATCCAAAACCATTTTCACCCTTTTAAATCTTTACAAGCGCACCGGCGATGAGCGCTACAGAGCATCCGCGCGCCTCGGGGCGGACTGGCTGCTCACCATGCAGCGCACAAACGGCAGCATGAAGCCCTATATTCGCCTGCGAAACGGCACGTGGTATCATTCCAAAAAGGAATCGATGCTGTATAACGGACAGGTGCTTTCCGCGCTGTCGCGCATGTATGGCGCAACCGGCGACAAGAAATATTTCGCCGCCGCTCAAAAAATCGCAGAGCGCTTCGTGGAAAAATATAAATCTGACGGCTGCTACGTGGGAGATGACTATCGCAAGCCAAACCCCATATCGAGCTCATGGATGATACTGGCGCTGTTTGATTATTTTCTGGTGAGCAACGACGAGTACTACGGCGATCTGGTGTTTGCATGTGCAGACAATCTTCTTGCCCGCCAGCTGGATAATCCCGACGACCTGTACCGCCACGGCCGCTGGCGCAGGTCCCTGTCCACCAGCGGCAACGGCTGGCTCAACGAGGTCATGTCAGAGCTTTTTCTGTACTGCATCGATCACGATATGCCGGGCTGTGAAAAATACAAGGATGCCATCATAAAGGTATCCCGCTGGATACTGCAGCGCACTTACACCGCTGAAACCGCCTGGTGCGCCAAAAGCCCGCAGCGCGTCGACGGGGGCATTTTCTGGAACCGGCACCAGCGCTATGTGCGGACCGACTCAGTGTGCCACGGGCTCAACGCCTGGATAAATATTTTCCCCTATCTTGATGAGGGGCCGCTCATTCAGCTGCCGGAAGAAAAGCCCTTTATTTCAACTGATTAACATAACACATTGCGGGTGCGGTGTGCGAACCGCACCCGCAATGGTCTTCCACCGTTTATCGTCTTTATTTCCACTCCAATCCTGCAGCTGTTGAGGATGCATCTGGAAATAACTCAAGAAATGTTAAGAACAGACGATATATTAATAAATATGTCTTTTTTACTTAACATCAACACAACGGGGAGGGAATCGATATGAAAAAAGCGTTTATTATGTCATTGGCGGTTGTTTTTGCTGCTGCAGGTTTGAGCTGGGCTGCTGATTGCTCGATGTGGGAAGGCACATGGCTCGTTCAAATGGATGACGGATCAAGCGTTACATGGACCGTTGACAGCGTAACGAATCAGCAGGTCAATATTGCAATCGGCTGCCAGGCGCTCGGCACCAATTCTGAAGGCGCAGAGATTGAAATCGACTGGAACAATTTTGCCGGTGCTTATACATATACCGAGGATCTCTCCGGGTCTTCGAGTGTTCCGTATACTGTCCTCACGCTGTCTGACGATCAGCAAAGCTTTACGGTAGAGGCTGGAGATAATGATGATTACGCAATAGACAGCGGCACAAAATGCGCAGAGACTGAGACAGACTGCAGCGACGGCATCGACAACGACTGTGACGGGGACGTTGACGGGGCTGACAGCGACTGTGAATCAGAGTCCGAATGCACCGACGCCGACGGTGACGGCTACTATGCCGAGGATGGGTGCGGCACCGCCGTTGATTGCGACGACTCAAACGCGGACGTCAACCCCGGCGCTCAGGAGGTGTGCGACGACGGCATAGACAACAACTGCGACGGCTCGATCGACGAGGGCTGCGAAACCGACAACGAAACCCAGTGCACCGACGCCGACGGTGACGGCTATTATGCTGAGGACGGCTGCGGCACCGCCGTTGATTGCGACGACTCAAACGCTGACGTCAACCCCGGCGCTCAAGAGGTGTGCGGCGACGGCATAGACAACAACTGCGACGGCTCGATCGATGAAGGCTGTGCAGCAGATAATGAGACCTGTCCTGCTGCTGCGGTGCTCGGAGAGAATGACGAGCGCCTTGACGCTCTCAGGGATTTCAGAGACACAACGCTTGCGGAGTCGCCCGCCGGCAGGCTTTTAATACGCACCTACTACCGGCTGGGGCCTTCGGTATGTGAGCTTCTTGAAAGCAGCCCTGCGCTTCGCACACGAAGCAAAGCACTGCTCGAGGCCCTGATCCCCATTATTAAAAAGGGGCTGTAAGGCAGCTGTACTTTCCATACCCCAAGACATAAAAAAAGCGCGGTCATGTGACCGCGCTTTTTTTATCAGCGGTAAAACAAAAGCATCCGCTTCCACCACGGCACCCCTTTTTGTTTAAGCTCGTCCTGATGACGCCGGCGGGCAAGCTTTCGCAGATACCCCTCCCCGAATGCTTCGTGGCAATCTTTATATTTTTTTCCGCTTCCGCAGGGACAGGGGTCGTTTCGCCCAACTTGAAAAACCGATCGAGGATCGGTTACGATCTTTTTATGCGTGCGCAATTTCGGTGACAGTGAAAAATTTTTCCGCATCGTGCTCGCTCGGCTGCATTATTACCGTCGCCAACTCTCCACAATCGGTAGACACCTCCGTGTCCACCCTGCCCAAATTCCATAATATCATACCGCAGGGCGGACTAAGCAAAGCGTGCCCGCCGCAAATTAACGGCCTGCCCAAACCTCATCCTCGAGCCGCTTCCGGAACGCATCTATTAACTGCCGGTGACTGGCAAATGCGACCGGGGGCATTCTATCAAAGTCAAAAAACCCCAGCTCGCCGATGTCGTCATCGGGGATCGGCTCGCCGCCGGCTGCCTCTACATGATAGCCGAAAATGATGATCGTTTTCTGATAAAATTTACTTTCGTGCGAAACGCACCCCACAAAAGACACAACCCTTCCCGCAAGCCCTGTTTCCTCTTTCAGCTCACGCAGGGCTGTATCCTCCATCGTTTCGCCCATTTCCATGAAGCCGCCCGGCAGGCACCACTCGCCCCGGGCAGGCTCAACGCAACGCCGGCCGAGCAGTATGCGCCCGTCGCCGTCGGCAACCAGCGCGGTGACAGCGGGCACAGGGTTTTCATAATAAATCTCCCTGCACTCCCTGCAGACAAGGCGCTTCCGCCCGCTCACAGCACGTCGATCAAAAAGGCCCCCGCAGTAGGGACAGTAGATAAGCTCTTTGCGCGGCATGGTGTTCAGCGAATACACAATACAGGATTATAATCCCCGGCAGGGCAAGCCGTCGGCCGGGGGAAACACATATCCGCTCACAGCTCCTTCCGGATATAGTCAACCGCGTTACGAAACAGAGCAACCCCCTGCCCCTCTTCGGGCAGCTCCTCACGGGTCCAGCGCGGATGATTGGTATAATGCAGATATGCTTCCGCATGGGGCATCATGCCGAACACGCGCCCCGTCCGATCGCAGATGCCTGCCACAGCATCCTGGGAGCCGTTGGGGTTTTGAGGATAGGTCATCGCTGGCTGCGTGCCGGTTGCGTCGCTGTACCGGACAACAATGTGATTGCCCGCTTTCAGGCGCCGCATGACCTCCTCATCCCGCACCACAAATTTGCCTTCGGCGTGGCGCACCGGAAGATAGAGCGACCGAATGCCCCGGGTAAAAACACAGGGGGATTCCCGGTTTACGCTCAGCTGCACCCACCGGTCCTCAAAGCGGCCGGAATCGTTACCGGTGAGGGTTGTTTCCTGGCATGCTGTTCCGTCCAGCGCGGGAATCAGACCCAGCTTTACCAGCAGCTGAAACCCGTTACAGATTCCCAGAATGAGCCCGCCTTCGGCAATAAAGTGCTGTATCTGCTCAAACAGGCTCTCTCCCGCCGGCGTGCGGGCATACCGCAGGCGCGCGGCATGGGCTTTTGCAGATCCCAGATCATCACCGTCAAGAAATCCGCCCGGGAGGTTCAGCAGGTGATAATCAGCAAGCCGTATTTCACCGTCAAGAAGCCGGTATATGTGGACAATATCAACCTGATCCGCACCGCCGAGCCTGCACGCGTGTGCCATCTCTGTTTCGCAGTTGGTGCCGTTGCCGGTCATCACAAGCGCTTTAACCGTCTTCTGTGTCATATGCAGCCGCCTTGTTTATCCTGTTCTCCGTTAACCGGGTTTTCAGCAATATATTTACGGATGGCATTCAGCGATCGATCGTTTCTGATGATGTGATCATGAAATGATCGTTGCCGGAGACGTTTACGAAACGGTTTCCAATTGTCGGTTTTAACATGGTGAATATATTTGTTTGTGGTCATTGTTTTGAACCATTGCATAATACCGGACACCGTAGGGGCGGACCGGTGTGTCCGCCCGGTATTGGTTGCATCACCACAATTTATGGTAATATCATTATATTTTTCATCATTGGGAATATAACCGGTATGTATTGATGGGACATCGTATGTGTGCCTCATTTGTATCGGGCGGACACGCCGGTCCGCCCCTACAATAATTATTCCGTGAATATGATCCGGCATGATAACATATCGATCCAATGCAATTTCTTTAAAATGGGTTGGTATCTCCGACCACCAGAATTGGATCATTTTCCCCGCATCATTTAATACTATCCGGGGACCTTCGATTGTGCCAAATAACTCCTGCCTGTTATCCGTACAAACGGTTACAAAATAATATCCATTTTCTGAATAATCATAATCTTTTAACCTGATTCGCTTTCTTGTCCGTGAATTGTGCATTCTGTTTGATCGGGCGGAACGGTGTGTCCGCCCCTACGGTAATTATTCCATGGATGCGATCCGGAACCCCTTCAAAAGCGCAGCGTTTTCTGCCAGGCCTCCTTGAGCGCGCTCACCTGCTCGCGCACCACCGCGGACCCGCTCAGGCCTGCTAGCTCAAACACGCCGTCACCGGTTATCCTGCCCGCCCGGGCACAATCGGCTCCCTGCATAACCTTTTCAAATTCGGCTGCCGCTTCGGGGGCAACCGTAACGACAAACCGGCTCTGCGTTTCTGAAAAGAGCAGGATATCGTCTCTGTCGATCCCATCTGACGGAACAGTGCCCAGATCAATCGTCATTCCCAGGTTTCCCGAAAACGCGGTTTCCGCGAGTGCAACGCCAAGGCCCCCGTCCGAGCAGTCATGGCATGAGCGCACAAGGCCCTGCGCTATGGCTGCGCTCAGGCACCGGTACCGCGCAAGAGCAGCGGCTGCATCAACCCGGGGTACCGCCCCTCCCGGAAGCCCGTGCATGGCGCAGTACTCAGAGGCGCCGGTTTCATTGCGCGTCACCCCCAGCACATAGACGATATCTCCCTCCCTCTTGGCGTCCATGGTGAGGGCCCGGCGCACATCCTCAATCGGCCCTATAAGAGAAAACAAAACCGTGGGGGGTATCGAAATCTTATGATCTCCGATGAGGTAATCGTTTTTCATGCTGTCTTTACCGGAAATGCAGGGAATCATATAGGCGGTGCAGTAATCATACAGCGCCCTGTTTGCGCGCACCAGCTGCGCAAGCTTGTGCTCGCCGTCAGGGGTTTTCACAGACTGAACGGGATCGCACCAGCAGAAGTTGTCGAGCCCGGCGATTCCCTCGAGGCTTCCGCCCACACACAGATAATTTCTCAGCGCCTCGTCAATGGCGCACGCCATCATGTGATAGGCATCGATATCTGAATATCGCGGGCAGATGCCGTGACTGACCACTATCCCCCTCATGCGATCAAGCAGGGGACGCAAAACCGCAGCATCGCTGGGGCCGTCCTCAACAACGCCGCACAGCGGCTTTATAACGCTTGAGCCCTGCACCTCGTGATCATACTGGCGCACCGCCCACTCCTTGCTGCAGACATTCAGCATCGACAGCAGCCCGGTAAGCGCTGTGCAAAGATCCCGCGGAGGCGGCGGGTCTTCTGCGGCCCTCCGGCGAGGCTGCCACACCGCATTCAGCTTCAATTGCGGGACGCCCCCGTGCAGAAAATCCATACTGAGAAAGGCAACGGTGCGATCGCCATAGAGGATATGAAAATATCCCGAATCGGTAAACGTTCCCAGCACGGTCGCCTCAACCCACATCTGCCCGGCAAGCCACAAAAACGTATCTATGCTGTCAGGATCAACCGCAAATGTCATTCTCTCCTGTGATTCGGAGACCAGTATTTCCCAGGGCTGCAGGCCGCTGTATTTGAGCGGCGCCTGCTTCAGATCGAGCTCGCACCCCCCGCTGAATTCCGCCATTTCCCCGACCGACGAGGAGAGCCCCCCGGCGCCGTTATCCGTAATGCACCGGAACAGGCCCCGGTCCCGTGCTTCGAGTATAAAATCTGCCATGCGCTTTTGCGTTATGGGATCGCCGATCTGCACCGCCGTTACCGGAGAGCCCTCGTGCAGCTCTTCCGATGAAAACGTGGCGCCGTGGATGCCGTCTTTTCCGATACGGCCGCCAGCCATAACGATAAGATCGCCCGGGCGCGCTGCTTTTTCCTCAGAGGGCTCTCCCCGAACCTGCCGCGGCATAATGCCCCCGGTGCCGCAGTACACCAGCGGCTTGCCCAGAAACCGGTCATCAAACACAATGCTCCCGTTCACTGTCGGTATGCCGCTTTTGTTCCCCCCGTGCTCCACGCCTTCGCGCACGCCTTCGAGAATGCGGCGGGGGTGCAGGATGCGCGGGGGCAGCGTCTGGGTGTAAAAGGGGGAGGCAAAACAGAACACGTCCGTATTGAAAATAAGCCTGGCAGCCTTGCCGGTCCCGAGCGTATCACGGTTGACCCCGACGATGCCGGTCAGGGCACCGCCGTACGGGTCGAGCGCAGAAGGGCTGTTGTGGGTTTCAACCTTGAACACCAGGCTGTACTCATCGTCCCAGGCGATAACGCCGGCATTGTCTTTAAAAACGGACAGGCACCAGTCCCGATCGCCCAGGCGCTCGCGCACGGTCCGGGTAGCCGCTTTAATGCAGGTATCAAAAAGGCTGTCGATGGTCACGGCCGTGCCGGTTTCGTCCGTGTAGCGGATGCGGGCATTAAAAATTTTATGCTTGCAGTGCTCAGACCACGTCTGCGCTACAGCCTCGAGCTCAACATCGGTAATCTGATCGTCAAGCCCGCGGGCGCGGCGCTCGGCCTGTACATCGCTGCGATCGAGGTATGCCCTGACAGCAGCCATTTCCTCGAGGTTCAGCGCAAGCAGGCGCTCCCGGCTCAGCTGCTCGAGCGCCTCGTCATCGACTCTGACATCAATATGGTCAACGCTAATTTCAGCCGTGCCGGCCACGCGCGGCACGTGGGGGGGCATTCCCTTCTTTTGATCGAAATCTGCAGCGGCGACAATAACCGTGTGCTGAATGAGATCGTTTGCAAGCAGCTCGCCGGCGATCCGCTGCACCTGCTCCCGGGAAAGATCGCCGTAAAACAGGTACTGCTGTGATGCATAGATTTTTTCGTTCTCAGGGGGCGTTCTGCCGATACACTGAACCGCAGCCTCTCTGGCCGTGCGCCCCGGGTTGTCGGTAACGCCGGGCTTCAGCCCCACCTCGACCAGCCATGAAAAATCCGACGCAAGCGGCCGGTCGATGCTGTAGCGCTGCACCACCGGGTCGGACATCGGCCCGCGCGCAAGCGCTTCAAGCTCCTCACGCGAGAGCTGCATGTCAAGCGTATACACCGAAACGGTTCGCACTGTACCGGCCTCAAGCCCCAGCTCTTCCCGTATCCGCCGATGCACCTTCTCGCCTGCAGGATCTGCATACCCGTCTTTGTAGCCGACTTCAATTCTGTGTGCCATTGCAGCTGGACCTTCTGCTGTTCAATTTGGTGGACACGTCCGTGTCCACCCTACCCAATTTCCACAATCTCATATCGTAGGGCGGACTAAGCGAAGCGTGTCCGCCGCCGTGTAACCGCCGCCAGCTCTCCACAATCGGTGTATACCTCCGTCCACCCTACCCAACTTCCATAATATCATACCCTAGGGCGGACTAAGCGAAGCGTGTCCGCCGCAATGTAACCGCCGCCGGCTCTCCACAATCGGTGGACACATCCGTGTCCACCCTACCCAATTTCCACAATCTCATATCGTAGGGCGGACTAAGCG
>CAZUMW010000020.1:19769-20719 GCA_964621615.1 uncultured Thermodesulfobacteriota bacterium | reverse complement strand
AAGCGTGTCCGCCGCTGTGTAACCACCGCCAGCTCTCCACAATCGGTGTATACATCCGTGTCCACCCTACCCAACTTCCACAATATCATACCGCGGGGCGGACTAAGCGAAGCGTGTCCGCCGCTGTCTCACCGCCGCCAGCTCTCCACAATCGGTGGACACATCCGTGTCCACCCTACCCAACTTCCATAATATCATACCGCGGGGCGGACTAAGCGAAGCGTGTCCGCCGTAATCAGCCTACTCATACCACATATCACGCACTGTCTCAGGTGGTTCATGCACACCCCAGTTATCTGCATAATATCCTTTGTGTACAGCACGGCAAAATGAACTGTATTTCCAGTCAGCAGGTCGAACAACATACCCATGCTTAACCGGGTTATAGTGTATATAATCCATATGCCGCCGCCAGTCATTATCATCCCGTACAGTATGTTCCCAGAACCGTCTCTGCCATATCTGCTTTTCCCTTCGACTGTTTGCAGCTGCTTTGCATCCTATGGAAAAATACCTTTTAATCAGCATCCACCTGTTTGAATAATCGGCATCATTTTCAGGCAACAGCCATAAGCTGTGTATGTGATCAGGAAGCACCACAATCGCATCAATGTGAAACGGGCGGGATTGTATTACCCTGTTAAACGCATCCCGGATTCTTGTTATTGCCTCCTCGGTTTGAAATATCTTCCGGCGCTTATGAGTTACCACCGTAAAAAAATAACAGGCCCCTTTTTTGTATACCCTGCGATAGTTGCCCATGATAGAGGTGCTTTTCTTTTAATAACCGGTGGACACATCCGTGTCCACTACCCAATTTCCACAATCTCATATCGTAGGGCGGACTAAGCAAAGCGTGTCCGCCGCAATGTAACCGCCGCCAGATCTCCACAATCGGTGGACACATCCGTGTCCACTACCCAATTTCCACAATCTCATATCGTAGGGCG
>CAZUMW010000020.1:18330-19669 GCA_964621615.1 uncultured Thermodesulfobacteriota bacterium | reverse complement strand
GACTAAGCAAAGCGTGTCCGCCGCAATGTAACCGCCGCCAGCTTTCCACAATCGGTGGACACCTCCGTGTCCACCCTACCCAATTTCCACAATATCATATCGTAGGGCGGACTAAGCAAAGCGTGTCCGCCGCCGGCTTTCCACAATCTCATTCCGTGGGGCGGATATATTTCGTCATTTTATCGCATCGAGCTGCTTTCTCAGCTCAATGATATTCCGGCGCTCCTCCTCATTCATAAACGGCATAAGGCGCTTGAGCTTTTCATAATCGCGCTCGGCCTGCTTTATGACCAGATCGCTTTTCTTGCGCTTCAGTATCTTCACATGCCGCTCAAGCCTTTTTTTCAAAAACGCCGATGTCTGCGCCTTTTTGGGAGGCGGCATTTCCTTTTTTTTCTTTTTGTCATCAGCAGCAACATCCGTCCCCTCCTGCGCTGCCTCCTCAGCATCCTCAGCCGGGGCCTCCTCGGTAATGTCGGTTTTTTCCGCTACACGGTGCTTGCCCTCATCATTTATAAACAGGACAAACTCCTCCTGCGTGTCTTCATCCTTCAGCACTACGCTGCGAGGGTTGATTTCGGCAACAAGGTACCCCTTTATGTAATCACCGGTTGTATAGGGCGTCCTGGTGCTTCTGTTGCTGCCCTTGCCTGTCCGCAGAATTGCATAGCGCTCATCTCTGTGAATAACCGTACCGAACAGCAGGATCGCATTTACATTATACCGGTCTTTGTCAGGCTGTATGGCCGGCTGCTTTACCTCAGGCTTCTTTTCCTCCTCCCATTTTTTCCGCTCCGGATCAAAAAGATTGCGCTCGATGATAACGTTTTGCTCTTCCTCCTCTCCGAACGCAGGCCCGGCCTGCAGCACGGCGAACGCCAAACAAATGATACAAAAATAGGTGTGCGCTTTTTTCACTGCATTTCCCTGCCCCCATGACAATCTGTTTGCATGATTACAGGCACCACCGGGGACCATTTGCCCCGCCCCTGTCTTGTCCAGCATATTAAAAAGCACCGTAATAATAAATTTTAAATGTACATTACCTGTATGGACAAATCAAGAATTAATGCGGGTCGGTGCCAAGGACAAAACCGCTTCAGCTGTATCGGTGGACACATCCGTGTCCACCTACACAAATTTCATCACCTATCCCCGTAGGGCGGACTAAGCGCAGCGTGTCCGCCGTAATTTCACAGCCACCAACTCTCCGTATTCGGTGGACACATCCGTGTCCACCCTACACAAACTTCATCACCTATCCCCGTAGGGCGGACTAAGCGAAGCGTGTCCGCCGTAATTTCACAGCCACCAACTCTCCGTATTCGGTGGACACATC
>CAZUMW010000020.1:0-18230 GCA_964621615.1 uncultured Thermodesulfobacteriota bacterium | reverse complement strand
CGTGTCCACCCTACTCTACCCAATTTCCACAATCTCATACCGTAGGGCGGGCTAAGCGAAGCGTGTCCGCCGCAATTGCTCTTCTCAATCGGTGGACACCTCACTGTCCACCCTGCTGTGTTACGGTTTTGACTTCATTCTTTAATTGTAAGCATCGTTTGCGAAGCAGGATTTCCTGATCGCTGTTCCTGTGTTTTGTTTGCCATTGTATATTCTCCTTTCTGGTCCGAGATTATACAATGTGTCGACGATGTGGTGAAACTCGCCACCTACTCACTAATTGCAAAATTATGGTTTATGCTTCTATAGTCCCAAAAACATTCTATAGTCCCAAAAACACAAACTTATACACCTGAAATTCCGGAGGGAATGTACAAAATTTTTTCCCCTCCACTTGAAATACTGCTAATTTCATACTAAAATAGTATCATTATGCATCCATTATGGAGGCGATAGTATGCCCAACATTACCCTACGCAACATCCCTGAAGAGCTGTTTGAAAAAATAAAAAAATTATCCAGGCGTGACCGTCGCAGCATTAACAATGAAATTCTTGTAATTCTGGAAACAAGTGTCCGCCGGACCGCTTCTGCCAGCACCCCGCACACTTTCGTAGACAGACAATCACAAATCAGCCTGTGGACGGATCTTTGCGGACAGTGGGAAGACAGCCGGCCGGCACATGAAATTACTGATGACATCCTGGAAAAGCGGACACCGGGAAGGCCGGTTGACCTGTGATTTTACTTGATACCGATATCTGCATAGAACTTTTGCGCGGCAATAAAAACATTATTACACAGCGGGAAAAGCATTCCGAAGAAGTCGCGGTTTCCTTTATGACCGTGGCAGAATTGTATTATGGAGCCGAAAAATCACCCCATCCTGCTAAAAATATTCAGCTTGTCGATAAATTTATCATAAGCATACCGGTAATTCACACAAATATGAATATTCTGAGAACATTCGGTCTAATGAAGGCACGCTTTGAGTTAAAAGGAGAACGGCTTGCGGATGCAGATGTACTGATTGCCGCAACAGCAGTTGAAACCTGCACCCTGCTTGTAACCGGAAATATTCGACATTTTTCCCGGTTTGATAATCTCAGGCTGGAAAACTGGATTCGATGATCCCGCTTCAGGTTTTGAATCGGTGGACACATCCGTGTCCACCCTACGCAAATTCCATCATCTATCCCGTAGGGCGGACTAAACAAAGCGTGTCCGCCGCAATTGCACCACCCTTAATGCTCCGTATTCGGTGGACACATCCGTGTCCACCCAGCCAAATTCCAACATCTACCACGCGTAGGGCGGACTAAACAAAGCGTGTCCGCCGCAGTATGCCGAACACATCGGCTTCCTTACCTCTGCCGGCCAGGATGCGCACAAGAGCATCAAGCGGCTCTTCCTGCAAAAAAAACAATCTTGATTTTGTTTGTATTGTCCCCTATAATAAGTACCAGTTTACGGTCTTATTTTTACACCTTTTTGGAGGCCCTATGATACAGGCAAAATTCAGCGTAAACGAATCACAGTTTCGTTTTTTAAACCACTTTAAAGAGTACGGCTTTAAGGACAAGAGTTCAATGCTCAGAACCGCTATCGAATTTTACAGAAAACAGCTCGAAAAAGAACAGCTTAAAAAATCTGCGGATTTATATTCAGAATTGTATACAGAAGATAAAGAAATTCACCAACTTACTGAAAGTGCAATCGATGGGTGGCCCGAATGACAACGTTAACACGGGGAATGGTTATCGATATCAATCTGGAGCCGACGCTGGGTTCTGAAACGGGGAAAATACGTCCCTGTATAGTGGTTACGAACGATATCTACAATGAAAGAATACCGGTCATTCAGGTTGTTCCTGTCACCGCCTGGAACGAAAAAAAATCGCGGATCAAAACAAATGTTACAATTAATTCTGAAGCCGGAAACGGCCTGAAAAAAAAATCAATCGCAGACTGCCTGCAAACACGGCCAATTGACCGAACAAAACGTCTGGTACGTGTGCGTGGTCGGATTTCTTCTGATTCATTAAAGGAAATAGAACACGCTCTGAAAATCGTCTTTCAATTATAATTACGACGCAGCAGTTTCACCGCTCTGCTTTCACATACAAACGATTTGTGACTGCAACTAAGCGCAGCATGTCTGCGCCGCAATTGCTCTTCTCAATCGGTGGACACATCCGTGTCCCACCCTACGCAAATTCCATCACCTACCCCCGTAGAGCGGACTAAGCAAAGCGTGTCCGCCGCAATTGCACCACCCTTAATGCTCCGTATTCGGTGGACACATCCGTGTCCACCCTACGCAAATTCCATCACCTACCCCCGTAGGGCGGACTAAGCAAAGCGTGTCCGCCGAAATTGCAACAATTCCTGCTCTTCTCATTCGACTATACTATTTTCCTTGCTGTCTCAAAAACGGATTTCCAGAATCCGCAGGAGCCTGTTTTTTTCAGCCGGTCAAACTCCTCCGGTGTATAGATAAGAAGATCGAGGCGGGGGATAAGGTTATACAGTTCGGGAAAATCTTTGTGCCGCTTATGGAATTCACGGTGTGTTTCCGTAACGATTATCAGATCGATATCGCTGTCTTTTGAAAAATCATCTGAGGTAAAGCTGCCGAACACATAGGCTTCCTCAACTCTGCCGGCCAGGATGTGGGAAACAGCATCCAGAAGCTCCTCCCTTGTGCGTCCGCACAGAGGGTCTGCTGAATCATCATAAATCAGTACGTCATCATTCTTTAGCAGCGGTTTTACTGAATGCATCTTCGCTGAAACCGACAATACGTTTTGCAAAGCTGAGCGCTTCTTCTGCCTGACGTTTCGTAAATGATTCAAACGGCGCACCATACGGCAGGCTGTCAGGATACCGGGCTGTTATATAGTATTGATCAAGAACTTTTGCAGCCTCTTCAATTTCATCATTGATGTTCAATTTCTGTGCAATAAGCCGGACTGAACGGCTTTTCACCAAATCATATCCCAACAGATAGGCATACGCCTTCAAGGCTTTTTCGGCTGCCTGCTGGGATATGAAGCATGTTTGCGCATAAAACCCCTGACTGAATGAACTTTCACCCCACTTGATGTCATTTTGTGCCTGTGAAAGCCAGTCATGGGAACGTTTTTGCTGAGACACAACAGGACTCCACCCCTGTACCGGGAACTGTTTTTCATCTTTAGCCGTATGCTACCCATTATAGAAAAGCGGTATCACTGTTTCAATACACATAATACAAATGATCTATAACGCTGTATCGGTGGACACATTCGTGTCCACCCTACGCAAATTTCATCATCTACCGCCGCAATTCCAACAATTCCTACTCTTCATATTCGGTGGACACATCCGTGTCCACCCTACCATGCAAATCCCGCAATCTCATACCGTAGGGCGGACTAAGCGAAGCATGTCCGCCGAAATTTCACCACCCTTAATGCTCCGTATTTGGTGGACAATCCATGTGTCCACCCTGCCAAATTACAACATCTACCCCCCCCGTAGGGCGGACTAAGCAAAGCGTGTCCGCCGCAATTTCACCACCCTTAATGCTCCGTATTCGGTGGACACATCCGTGTCCACCCTACGCAAATTCCATCACCTACCCCCGTAGGGCGGACTAAGCTAAGCGTGTCCGCCGCAGTTGCAACAATTCCAACTCTTCATATTCGGTGGACACATCCGTGTCCACCCTACAGGCTTTTTTATAAAAAAAACCCGGGGAATGCTGAGACTCCCCGGGTTTTTCGGCTTCTATGAAGCGTCAGATCGCGCTACTGGATCGTGACGGTGAGACCGGTATCCTGG
This sequence comes from uncultured Thermodesulfobacteriota bacterium, assembly GCA_964621615.1. Lineage (GTDB taxonomy): Bacteria > Desulfobacterota > WTBG01 > CAIYCZ01 > CAIRTM01 > CAZUMW01. Next base: position 14,405 of record CAZUMW010000020.1, on the reverse strand, counting down.
CCACCAACGGTGACATCAAAGGTACCTTCGGTCGCACGCGGTTTGACCAGTGCAGGCACGAGGATACGGCTGCCGGCCGGAATAACTGCCAGCGGCGTGATATCGGTCGTACCGAAATCAACCTCGGTCTGAGCGGTGACGGTGCAGTTGTCACCACTGTAAGCGATCCGGAACAGGGCAAAGCGAGGCAGAAGCAGACCAGAGCGTTTGCTGGTCGGGGTAATCGAGGAGAATGTGCATTCTTCTTCCTCTTCTTCTTCCTCTTCTTCTTCCTCTTCTTCTTCCTCTTCTTCTTCCTCTTCACCGGCACCGATTATTTCAAAGGCGCAGGTGATGGACTCGTCACCGGTTGCGACGGTTACATCGCAGTCGCCGCCGGTTGCATCAGCAGCAACATTGATGGTTGCCACAACTTCTGTAGCGGAGTTAACGGTGGTTGACACTACCGTCACATCGCTGCAGGCGAACGATACGGTGGTCGTACCGTCGACAAAGCTGGTGTTGGAACCGGTGATGGTAACCTCAGTTCCATTGTCGCCGGCGGTCGCGAAGGTCGGATCCACGCTGTCGCAGGCAACTTCACATGATGTCACCGTAACGATCTTGGTAACCGCGTCGGAGGCATTACCATAGTCATCATAGGCGGTGATGGTCACGTTGTAGGAACCGGTGGAAACGCCGGTCACGGTTACCGTGCCCGTCTTGGCGGTATCGTTGTCGCTGTAGGCAAAGGTCAGGGTGCTGGTGATGTCGTCACCGGCAGCGTTCTTGACCGTTACCTGGGTTGATGCGGAGTCGACAGCGATATTGTCGCTGATCGGGATGGTGAAACCGCAGTTGATGGCGGTCGGCGTACCAACGGTCGGTTTCTCGAAGTCCGGCTGATAGGTCAGCACCAGCGCGGTTTCGCCGTAGTCGGTGTCAGCAGTGATGGTCATCTTTGACTTGCCTGCGGTAAGGCGCGCGTTGACGACCTTGCTGTCACCGGTTGCATCGCCGGAGGTATCGGTTGTCAGGGTTTCGGTAGTTGAGAAACCGGTGGTTCCGTTGTCGGTTTCAATATCGACCTCAACAGAACCGACTGCGCTCGTACCGGTTACCGGTGCGATACCCTTGCCGTCCTGGTCAATGAGGGACAGCTTGACCGGGGTGTTGGTGATGTCTGCAACCGGAATATATACTGCTTCCAGTTTGGGGTCTTTCATCGCTTTCAGATACAGCGTGAAAGCGCCGCTCGCTGTTCCGTATTTTCCGGAAAGCTGGATACTGGCGGTGTCCTGTGCAGCGGTAATGGTATCAAGGTCGAACTCCATTTCCAGCGCAGCGCTGTTGAATTCAACAGACGATCCGCTGAATGTGCTGCTGGTGGCTTCGCCGTTGTCTGATACGATATAGGCGGCACCTTCCACATCGGAATCTTCCAGAGTTGAGTACACGTTGCCGTAGGCATCGTTGATCTGGATAAGCTGCGTCAGCGAAATGGTGTTGTGATCGCCTTCCTCGTCAATGTAGGTTTTCACGCTTGATGCAAACGGTGAAATCAGGGTTACCGCTGTGGTGTCGCTCGGGTCGACCGGCGTCATGTCACTGGATACCGTCACCGGCGAAATGAACAGCGTGTCTGAATCATCACCCTCGAAGATAAGGAAGCACTTCTCTTCGAGATCCGTGCCGCTTGTTTTGAGCTGGCTGAATACTGCCACATCCTGCTTGGCGGTATTGCCGCTGTCATTGGGGATGCTGACAGTAGACAGTGCTGATGTGGTATCCTTGACATTGATACCCATGGCAGCACCCTTGCGGGCGATACCGCGTGCGGTAAAGGACCGCTCGCTTGAGCTTCCCTCTACCTGGATTTCAGTATCTTCACCGGCTTCCTTACCGCCAAGGCCCGTATCCGGGTGACTTGAGGTATTGATTGTTATTGCACCGATGTAGTCCTGAGCGACAAAATCAACACCTTCGCTGGCCGTATTAAGATCATCATACAGCGAGCTGCTCAGGCTTGTCCAGCTGCCGCTTGACAGATACCGGGCATCGGCAATGTACATATCGTCGATCGATGCAGCGGGTGAGGTGGTGGAAGCGCTGGTAGCCGTGATCATGAACGGAACGAGCGCCTGGTAATCAGCTGTACAGGTTATGTAGTATTCGGTTTCCTGGGGCGTGCTTGAGCTCCAGGTCTGTGATACTGCAGTCGCCCAGAGGCTTTTGTCGGTGGAACCGGTCAGCGTGACCGCTGCAGCATGGTACCAGTCATAGCCGCTGGTGTTGCTGGAGTCGGCGAGCTTGAAGCTGACATTCTCGTCTTCTTGAAACGCTGCCGGGTTGCCGTAGGAGTCAAAGCCCGTGATGGCACCGTAAATATAGGTTGAGTTTGCCTTGCCGGGCACCTTGAACGATGAGGGCTTCTGCGTCCAGTCCTCGAGCATGTAGTATACATCGAGCGGGTGGACATTACCCGTTCCGGCTGAAACCCCGCTGGAGGTGGTGTTAAAACCTGCTTCCTTCTGGGTTCCGTCTGTATCAACCATATTGATCGGCAGGCCGACAATGGTCATACCGCTGATCTCTCCTGGCATGAGGGTACCGACAGTGTCGTAGTCATTGTCGCCGTATCCCAGAAGCCGGGTATAGGTAGCGTTGACATAGTCATCGGAGGTGATATCCCCGGACTCGTCACCGATCCAGCGGGTGGTCATCGGGAACACGTCGAAATACACGGAGATGCCTTGTAGAATATTTGATGAGATCTCGGACGCGGTATCACCGGATGTCCCCAATACCCTGATAATATCCGGAATCTTCAGGTCGGTGATGCTGACCGTTGTCGAGGTATAGCCGTCGGTAAGCATTACCGGCGAGTTGGACAGCACAACCGCAACACCGAAATTAGCCAGAAGCAGATGCGGCATTGCACCGAGAAAGGCGCTTACTGGGGCACCTTGAACCGTCGCACCGGTGTTGATATACATACCGCTCAGCAGTGCCATGGTTGCGCCCGTGGGCACATTGTCGGTGTAGTAATAGGTGGTGCCGCTGTCCGGCGTGTACGCGGCAAACACGTGCACCGTGATGTTCTGTCCGGCGCGAACCTCACCGCTGTTGTTCTGCAGCCTGCCTGGCAGCTCATCGAGCACATCATAGGTGTCGGGAAGCTGGCCGGTCCTGACCACGTAGCAGTTGGCCTCGGGACCGCTCACGGTGATGCTGGCCGTGTTTGAAATGCTTTCCTGGCCCTTGGTCAGGGTCACCTTGATGGTGTCGGTGCCGGTGCTTGAGATCGGCGTTCCCGCATCCTGATACCGGACGGCGAATTCCTGATAGGCGGCATTCAGGTTGACATCAACTGAATCGGCGGCGGTTTCCCAGGTAAGGCTTGAATCCGTCACCTCGCTGGTGCTGAACTGTATGTCGTCACCGTAGACGGTTGACTCAAGGGTCAGCGTCGAGTCGGCAATGGGCGATCCGTTATACGTGGTCGCCAGCTCACCGTTTGCGTCCAGCAGCAGAACCCGGCCCTGTACCGTGCCGAAGGCCTTCGCTGAGGTCTTCTGCAGCTCGATATAGACCGTGGTGGCCTCGGCGCCGAACGCGCTGCCTGCGAACGTGAAGGCAAGCAGGAGGCTCATAAAAATAGTTAACATTTTCTTTGTCATTCGTCACTCCTTTCAAAAAGTGATCATTTTCTTGTGAATACATCATCAATTACTGCTGTGTACTGCTTCTGATCAACTGCGTGTGAATACTGCATGTGAGTGTGTGTGTTCGTCTTTGCCTGTAATCACCTCCCCCTGTTTTTAATTTTTTCTTTCTCAGCCCTTATTTATGTATATATATAAACGCATCAGTTACCGATCAGCATCCACTCAGCACGTAGATACACCTACATCCGCAGGAAACACCACTGGCTTGATAAATTTCTTAACACATATCGGATAGTCCGCCGATTTGTCAAGCATTTTTTTTATTTTATTAATAATTTTGTCCCGATAGCTAAAGCCTGTTGCACTCAAACAAATTTAAATTAAATCATATATGCATTTTTTCGCGCTTTTCGGGGGGTCTTATGACAGGATTTATATAATTTATTATATAATCGGCATCATTGATAACAAGATATATATTATTATTCGGAAACCGTTACTGGATTAAACAATTCCTGTGGAAGAAAGTTTCAAAAAAAATGTGACGGGGTTCCGGGTAAATAAGTGTGCCTTTGTTTCCCTGAAAAAGCAAAGCTAACATTCATATCCACTCATATTAAGCCTGCATGATTAATTTCTGCACATACGGCAGTATCAATGCGTGAACAGCCCTGTTCCGCTGGTTATAGTGACAGGTAAAATCAAAAAAACATGGTGTCAAGGGGGGGCGGGTGTTTTTGGGATCTATGGCAAAACAAACCGGGGCAAAGCCGTCACTGCCCGGCACCCTGCGGGCAGGTGTTGGGCGGTTCAATCTTTTTTCCGTTCACGTACACGATTCAAAAATCCCCCCTGACCCCCCTTTGCGAAAGTGGGGAACTGTTGTTTTCGGAACTGTTGTTTTCGGTATACGTACACGATTCAAAAATCCCTCCCGTCATCCCTTGCCGGCGAAACAGAAGTCAGGAGCCGGAATAAAACAGCCGCCCTTCCGTACCCGTTCACATACCCGGAAAAGCCCTCCCGGCCTCCCTTTGAACAAAAGTGAGGAGTCATTTTAGTTCCCCTCTTTTGCAAAGAGGGGTTAGGGGAGATTTTGTATATCCTTTGCCAAAACGGGGAACTGTTGCTTTCGGTTCACGCTCGGCTGTGCCGACTCCACACTGTCATTTCGATGGAGTGCCAGCGGCTGAGAAATCGCATCACCACCCCCGCCTCCGGCGGCGCAGGCCGGCAATATGAATCTTGACACAACAATACCCTGAGCCTGTCGAAGGTTTGCGCCTTGAGCGAACGACGTGAGCCCCGACTGCGTGGTGTTTTTCCATCGTTAAAAAAATTCTGGATCACCCGGATAAACCGGGTGATGACGGTTTGTGCTGAACTGTTGACCGTATTGTCATTGCCCGGCTCCGGTGGCTGTGTCCGGGTAATCCAGACCCTTTAGTGCACACGGCGCTCCCGGTAACTATATACTGAGTCCTGAAACTTAACAGGGTTTATGTTTCCATTTTTTGTTCGCCCGCCGGAGGCCGGAACCGTTTTCTTTGCCATTCCATCCGGCAAAAAAAAGTATCTTTCTACGATTCTACGAGTTTTTCTCGACCGAAACAACAACTCAGCAGAAGATCTCTTCCCTTAGTTTTCTATTTTAATCAATCAATGAGGTTTTTAAACTTCTGTTTAAAATTTTTAAGCAGGCTGGGAGAAATTCTGCCCAGGGTGGCTATAATTCTGTCCCTTTTTACCGTAACAATTCTATCGACTTTTATTACAGATTTTACCCGCAAACCGTTTTGCACCCCGGGTGTAATTATAATATCATTTTTTCCGATATGGTCAGGAACCACTGAGCTGATAGCGGATACTATGACATCCCGATATTTATCTGCGGTCATGCCGATAACGACAGCCGGACGAACTTTGACAGCGTTAAGTTCGGCAAAGGGAAAAGGCAGGAGGATAATAGTTCCTGTTTTCATTGCTTGTTGCGGTTTCCGGGAAGATAGTCCTGATAGATGTCCTCCCGGCAGTCATGCCAGAAAGATACTCCGTCAGTCTGTTCCGAAAAATCTCTAATGTCTTCATCGTCGTCAAGTGCTTCAATAAAAGTAATGACAACTTTGTATTGTTTATCGACATCCAATTTTTCTAGCGGAATAATTTTTTTTCCATCATAAATACCTTTTATTGAAAGCATAATTCCCTCCGTGATGTGAGTGCTGTCTATGTTCTGACAGGTATCACAAATACCCTGCTAAGTCAACGACGGGCCATGCTGAAGCATGCAATAATCCGGAAAAATAATAATCTGACCCCCCGCTTGTTCCGACGCAGTCGGGGCTGCGCTCAGAGCAAGCTGGGCGGTTCAATCTTTTGTCCGTTCACGTACACGTACTCATTCACGTACTCATTCACGTACTCGTTCACGTACACGTACTCGTTCACGTACACGAATCAAAAATCCCCCCTGACCCCCCTTTACGAAAGTGGGGAACTGTTGTTTTCGGTTCACGCTCGGCTGTGCCGACTTCAAACCGTCATTTCGATGGAGCGATAGCGACTGAGAAATATTATACATTCTGTTCTCTCTGCCGCAGCATCATGACTCCGGCGGTTCGCTTCCGTATCTCAGATGCTCTTCCCTGACGTTAAGCGCTTTGCTGAGCCGTCCGGCCATGGCATCGGAATAGGTGCGGCGGCCGCATTCGTAGTCGCTGATCATATTCTGGCGAATCCCCAGTTTTTCAGCGAGCCGGGCCTGCGTCATCCCTGCTTTCAGGCGGGCGCCGGGAGAGCGCTCCGCGTGATGTACTTGAATTGCAGGCTGATTTATTTTATAAAAATGCTGAAGCAATTTCCTCACCTCTATTCAGAAGCGGATTTCAACAGGCTGCCGGCACGGGAGGGCATTCCGTTAGGACAGATAAAAACGCAAAACAACATATCACCCTTGAGCGTGAAAGTGCTGAGGAATAAAAGGGAAGAACACAATGAGAGTCGTATACAGTCAGGATCTGGTTATACACACCAAAAGTCTCATCGAGCACATTAACAGCTGCCTGTCGCCGCTTGCCGAACATATAGAGCGCCCAGGGCGCCCGGCGGATGACGATGCAAAAAAGCTGCTGCATGAGGCACGGGAGAAGCTGTGCGAGGCGGCACAGGCAATAACCCGGGACCTCGGCGAGATTGAAATTTCGCTGGCAACAGACCTCAGGGACTCAACGCAGCACATAACCGGCATAGCGCTTCGAAACCGGGCGGATTAGGGCACAAAGGCGCAGCAACACAGCCCACAAGCCAGCCCATACTGCGCCCTGCCTTTCGGAAGCCTTTCTGCTTTCACAAAAAACACTTCATTCCACGGCCTGCGCTCCGGCGCTCCCGCCTCAATGACGAGCGCGTGCCCTGCGACGTCATCTGGACCAGGCGCATGAGCTGTATCCTGTTAAAACGCTGGGTAATAATGCACGGCACATTGAGAAGCGCGCCGGCACACATCATGACAGCTGCCGCCCACAGAGGGTTATACACAAAAAAAAGCGGCACGAACGCCAGGGATATCCAGTGCGCCGCCTCCCCCCTGCAGGTTTCACGGACAAACTGCTCAAAATATCCCGGATCGCGGCTGCGCAGATGTTTTTTTGCAAAACCGCCTGTGAACCATGCCGCTCCGTCCGGAAGCAGCCCTTTCCATTTTTTGACAAGAAAAAGCCCTGTATACACCTTTCCATTTGATTCCCAGGCTCTTGTCCGGAACACATATCGATCGGGGGTAAACCAGCGGCGGTTTACCCTGAGAATGGCATATGAAACCGAAAGCATGATACAGGGCCAGCCGATTATATTTAAAACAGCTATCCACACATCAGGAATGGTCACCAATGTTTCTGCCCTTCCACGTCACGGTTTGCCTGAACACCAGCGAAGTCAGTGATTTCAAAAAAACAGCGTTGTAGAATATCAGATAGATCGGGTACAACAGCGCGCACTTCAGACCAAAGGAACCCACTCTTCTCATCATCCATGCAACCTGCGCAGCATACGCTGCATACAGCGACAGCGAAAGCACACACAGCCAGGAGGGCATACCGGTGTGCAGACAGCACAGCGGAAGAATAAAAGACACGAAGCCCGCGCTTATCCACATAATCGATGCACAGAGAATGCCCGGAGCGGTATTGCCCGCACCGCTTGCAAATGCCTTGCTCCAGCCTTGTATCAGTTCACTGAGGCCCCCGGGAAACATCCGCATGGAAATTGTTCCCTTACCGCCGTAGCAGGCAATGGCTATTGCTGCTGTGCGGAAGTTGTTTGACAGAAAAAAATTCTCCAGAATCTGAGCGCGCACCGACTCGTGCCCCCCCGCTTTTTCATAATGCTGTTTTGACAGGATCATGCACTGCCCGAAAAGCCCCTTGTTTTTTTCCTTGTTTCCCCGGGGCGTAAAAGCGTTTATGCCGGCCGCCATCATAATGTTGAAAAACACCGAAAAATCTTCATAGCCCCTTTTTGTTGTGTGATAGGGGCACATGGAAACAACCCCGCTGCAGCGCCCGAAAGCACCAAGTATTTTTTCGAGGCCGTGCTGTTCGAGCCGGGTGTCCGCATCAAGAAACAATAAAATATCCCCGCGTGCCGCCCGTGCGCCCAGCCGGCATGCCCAGCTCTTGCCGGTCCATCCGTCCGGCAGCGCTCCAGCCTCTATGACTCTGGACCCGAAATCAAGCGCTGTCTGCCGTGTGGCATCTGTTGAGCTGTCATCAACAACGATAACTTCACGCGGTTTTACCGTCTGGTTTTGTATAGAGCCGAGGAGGGCGGGCAGGTTTCGTTCCTCATTTCGTGCGGGAATTATTATTGAAAGGATTTTATGCAGATTCTGCGCGGATCGTTCTGTGCAGAAGGGTATCTTCCATAACATATATGGGCCGGCACACAGCAGAATAACGTCAACGAACACTATAATCAGACAGGCCGCTATCATTGTTCGGCGACGATTTTACTGCAGACATTCTGGCCGCAGAGCATGACCATCGGCATACCGCCGCCCGGGTTTACGCTTCCTCCCGTGAAAAAGAGATTTTTATATTTAGCGCTTCGCTTCGGTGCCTTAAACCCGTAATTCTTTTTCCAATCGGAAACGACTCCGTAAATAGACCCCCTGGTTGAGTAATACCGCTTCAGGATATCCTGCGGTGTCCACATATCTTCTACAATAATATTGTCCCGCAACCCCTTCAGCCCCATCCGTTCAAGCTTATCGAGCACCGTTTCCCTGAAAGCGAGATAGTCCTTTTCAGAATACTGATTTTCATCATTAATATAGGGGATGTGGGGAAGAATTTTAATATTATCACACCCCGCGGGAGCCTGAGACGGATCGGTTCGTGTGGGCGCGACAAGATATATGGTTGGATCTTCAGGCAGTTTTTTCAGGTTGAAGACCGTTTCGAAATGTTTCTTCTGGTCTTCGGCATAGAAAAAATTGTGATGAGCAAGCTGTTCATATATCTTTTTAAGGCCGAGGTGCAGCACAAATCCGGAACATGCAGGCTCAAATTTTGCGAGCTTTTTCATGAATGCCGGCTTTTCACCGAGCAGTTGTTCATAGGTCGGTATGACCTCCATATTCGACACGACATAATCCGCCTCTATTACATCACCCGTTTTCAGCTTTATTCCGCTGACGCGCGTGCCCTGCTGCACAATTTTTTCCACCTCACTGTTGAGGTGTATTGTTACGCCTGTCTGCTGTGCCAGCTTTTCAATTCCCCGTGCAAGATTATACATGCCGCCTTTAACATACCAGAGGTCGTACTCAAACTGTATGTGCGGCATGAGATTCATAAAGCCGGGCGCGTTGTAGGCCGATGATCCAACGTATTTAATGAAGTATTCGAAAATATACTGCAAACGCCGGTCAGAAATACGTTTTTTAATGCTTTGGGCCATGGTGTTGGTAAAATCCATCTTTTTAACGATGGTAAAAAGCCCGTAGTGCCTCAGAAAATCACGGAACGTATCGAGCCCCTGAGAAAAATAGCCGCTGTCAATTATTTCATACTGCTCCTTCGCATACTCAAGAAATGCGGCCACTTCCCGAGAAAGCACGTCTGTATCGCCTCCCAGTCCGGCAATCTCCCGGCTCATTAAATTTTTATCTTTATACAGGTCAATCACCGTTCCGTCTTCAAAAAAATTACGCCACTGAGGACTTACCCGGACCAGGGTAAAATACTGTTCCATATCTTTTTGTGCCTTTTCAAAGAGGCTTCTGAAAAACTGCGGCAGGGTAAATATGGAGGGCCCAAGGTCAAAGCTGAAGCCATCCTTTTCGAAAAGGTTCAGCTTGCCGCCGACTTTATCGTTTTTTTCATAGACCGAAACGGTAAACCCCTCGCATGACAGTGCAATGGCAGCAGACAGCCCCCCGAGCCCGGCCCCTATGACAGCGATATTTTTTGTTTCGTTGTTCATTGCCTGGTATGTTTAGATGGAATAAAATAAGAAGCATGCATATATATAGATTTTTTAACATCTTATTATCTATATGGCAATACTAAACGTGTCCAAAATACATTAAAGCATTCAGCAAAAGCCGGTTCGGGCGGGGGCATTGCAGAGCACTGCCCGAAACCGGCTTCGTTACATTAATGTGGACACTGCAGTGGCACTATTAATATTAATTGATTAGCGCGAGTAAAAAGGATACAACGTGTAATATATCTCAAAATGTTTTTTTTGGTATCACCCATGGATACCGGCATACAGCCTTCAATTCACCGCAAGCGGAACTTTTTCAGCTCATCGCAGACCAAAGACATCGATTTCAGGCTGTCTGCGCTCAAAAGGCTGAAGCAAGCAATACGCGATTCAGAAGATTCTATCATGACCGCCCTTGCAGACGACCTTGCCAAGCCCGCTTTTGAAGCGTTCGCAAGCGAAATATTGTTTACAATCAAAGAAATCGACCATCACATGAAAAACCTTAGATCCTGGACAAAACCGGTCAGGGTCAGGCAAAACCTCCTCACGTTTCCGTCAAGGAGCTGGATAACCTGCGAGCCGTACGGTGTTGTGCTTATCATCGGGCCATGGAACTACCCGTTTCAGCTGGTCATGTGCCCGCTGGTCTCGGCAATAGCAGCGGGTAACTGCGCTGTTGTGAAGCCCTCGGAATTATCTGAGGCTTCATCCCGGGTTATACGCCGGATTATACGCTCATCCTGCAATGAGAACCATGTAAGCGTCATCGAGGGTGGAGCGGATACGGCTCAGAAGCTTTTGCATGAAAAATTCGATTATATTTTTTATACCGGCTCGGCAGCCGTTGGCAAAATCGTTATGCAGAACGCTTCCCGGCATCTAACACCCGTAACCCTTGAGCTTGGGGGGAAAAGCCCCTGCATTGTGGACAGGGATACCGATCTTGATCGAACAGTCAAAAGGATCGCTCTCGGGAAATTCTTCAACGCGGGCCAGACCTGCGTCGCGCCGGATTATGTATATACCCACAAAGACATTCAGAAGGCGTTTGTTTCAAAGCTTGCCGGCACTATAAAAATGTTTTACGGCGATAACCCGCCCGAAAGCCCTGATTACCCGAAAATAATAAATCGGCGACATTATGACAGGCTGCGCGGGATGATAAACGGCGAAGCATTGACCATCGGCTCTCATAACCGGGAAGCGGCGAAAATAGCCCCTACCATAATCAGCAACCCATCATGGGAAAGCGCCTGCATGTCAGAGGAGATATTCGGACCTGTTCTGCCCGTGATCGGGTACGATGATGCTGCAGACGTTATTTCACAGATAAATGCACATGCAAAACCCTTGGCGCTATATATTTTTTCCGATTCAAGAGCGCTTCAGGAGAAAATACTCAGCGAAACCTCATCCGGGGGAGTGTGTATTAATGATACCATGGCACATATTTTAAACCCTCATTTGCCTCTCGGCGGTGTAGGAGATTCAGGCATGGGCAATTACCACGGCAAACACGGATTCATGACTTTCAGCCACAAAAAAAGTGTGCTCCGAAAAAAGAAATGGCCTGATATCTTCACACGATACCCCCCCTACGGCACATCACTGCAAAAAATAAAAAAATTTCTGTACTGACCACCCGCAAATACGCCCACCTGAAAAAGCTTGAAGCCCTGCGAGAAGTGTTTGAGCAGTGATGTGCTCAACAAAAAACGGACGATTACTGTGTGTAATCAGGCAGCCTGTTTCCAACCCTGTTGCTCTTCAAAAGCGACCGGGGAAACATATCCCAAAGCTGCATGACGCCGGCTCCTGTTATAAAAAAATTCTTAACAGAGCCAATCAACCAAGGAACAACCAATCAAGGCGAGGTACAGTTCCACAGTATATGCGCAGAGTTTCGGACAATGTATCTTATCGGCGAGACGTTTGGCCTTACAATTACAGGCTTCGATGAAATATCTCCAAAGGCAAAGAGACAGACAGACTGCGATATTGTTGCTGAGTTTAAAGATGAGAAACTTTACTTTGAGGCGAAAGCTAAATGCAATGAAGTGTCCCAGTCTTTGCCTGATGCTTTGATTGAAGCTTTAAATACGATTGAGTCGAGGTATACACTTACACCGGAACTGAGAGATCGTTCTTATAATTGCGAGAATATGGATACCCTTCTTGGAAAAATCAGAGACCACATCACTGAATTTGAAAACCAAAAAGAATCAGGCTCTTCAAACGAGGATAATGAACCGATGCCTTATTGCGACGAAGAAATTAACATTTACTTTGCCATAAAAAAATATGACGAACCAACCTGCACTACCACTTTATTTGATTGCGATGTGCTAGATGATGTCCATTCGTACATTTTTGAGGAGGGTAAGTCGGGAAAAGACGGAAAACCTATGATCCCAAAGATCAAGCAGGCGCAAAACAAAGGAGCAGACTACCTTGTATGCAGAGTTAATCCTAGGGACAAACTCAACGATGTTGTCAGTTATTGTTTTAAGAGTGTTAAACCACAAACAGACCGGACGTGTTACTGTGGCGATACACGATTAGGTATCCTCAGAGGCGTTATTCTCTTCTCTGACTATGACAACTATGTGATCATCAATAATCTGAATTCCGAGACTCAACAATGGCTCTATAAGTGACAAAAATGGTTCGCAGAAATCGGCTCCCCTAGAAAACGGATAAATTTACCCCCACACCAAATCGAAACTCTTGTGGTTTCTTGTGGTGTTTTTTGAAAAAAAGCAAAGCTATTTCAGCAACTCATACATCAATCGCGGGGTAGCCGAAACCGACCCGTGCATGGTTGATACACCATTCAGGTCCACGTCTTCCAGTTTATAGCTGTATGTTTTTCTGTTCTGCACATCGTCGTCTATAAACTCATATGATGCACCTTCAGTTGATGCGCCTTCAGCAGGTATCAATTGGGTATTAATTTTTATATATTCGCCACCGTTTTCTGCACGGTAAATATTAAAACCGGCGTTGTCGGTTTCGGATGTAGTTTCCCATATTAAAACAACCTGATTACTCGACGGCTCTGTATTAAATGCAGAAAGCTGCACAAATACCTCACATACCACATCCCAGTTTCCCTCATCACCCATGCCGTCCATACATCCATCAAACCAGTAACCGTCTTGACAGACATAAGCGAATGGTGCCATATTGCTTGCCCCACCGCCCGCAAGACAGGCAGGGTCACAGGTATGCCAACCTATTGGTACGGACCCCATAGTGCAGACGGCACCTACAATCGCTTCGTGGGCTTCCTGCATTGCCTGCTCCGTGCGTTCCGTTTCATCTGTCATAACGGACCCGCTTGAATCACCCCACCATTCAATCCTGCATTGAGCAGTTGCGCTGGCGCAGGCAAAACCTATAAATAACAAAACCAAAACTTTCGAAATACACATATTTTTCATGACAATATCCTCCCCCCAGCTGAAATAAAAAATCTGACATACTTATGTATGTACTAATAAACATACAATAAAAAAATTAAACCGGAAGAAAAAAATACTGCATTTGAGCTTTTTTTAGGCTCTGTGATAAAAAAATTTCCTGATAAAGTGCACGATGTAAAATTTGCAGGAAGGCACGGCGGCAGAATATGTTCCCGCGATAGGACTGTGGGCGGCAGGGGGACGGTGTCAAAATGTTCTAATCCGGTAAGCCGTGAAGGCTGCGGCATCGGGAAAGGTTTTTCAGCGACTGTTTGTCACCGTTTAACAGGGATTCTTTTTTGGCTCTCGACCAGCGTTTGATCTGCATTTCGCGTTTTACGGCGGCGGATTTGGAATCGGCCGGTTCGCTATAGAGCAGTTCGACCGGTCGATATTTTGCGGTGTGTGTTGCGGCTTTCCCACTGTTGTGAAGTTTGAGTCGGACATCAAGATTTTCCGTATGGCCGACATAATATGAGTTGTCCGAACATTTGAGGATGTAGACTGCCCACGGAAGCAGTCAGGCATGAAGCTGGGGCGCCCCAAAGGCCCCGGACGGTCAAAGCTTGATGACTACAGGGAGGAAATAGTGGCGCTGCTTCGCAATGGGTCAACCAAAAAATTTGTTGCCAAACGGTACGGAACCACTGAGCCGAACCTTTATAACTGGCTCCGTAAAAACGGCACAGACTATACTCCTGTTACGGCGTAGAGAGAAAAGCCGCCCCTGCACTTTGTCGGCACTGTAGGTAGTGTCAAGAATCTTTCGCACTTTTCTCAGTAGGGCCTCAACCGGTTAGAG
>CAZUMW010000019.1:56012-76260 GCA_964621615.1 uncultured Thermodesulfobacteriota bacterium | reverse complement strand
AACCAGTGACCCTCGGCTTGTAAGGCCGATGCTCTCCCAACTGAGCTAACCGCCCTGATATAGGCTGTATGCTCTAAATTTATATTATATATCTCATTAAAACGGGGATGTCAATTAAGAAAAAAACGCCTGTAGCAAAAAAAATCATGTGCAGCATTACCCGCACTGCTGCCGCAGCACAAGCTGCTATTTTAACCGCACAGCGCCTTACCTGCTATTTTTTCCATTCATACGTTTTTGTAGAAATATCAGGATATTTTTCTTTTAAAATAATATGATATGGCGACAACTTAATCAGGTTAAGCGCCGAAATCGCCTTCTTAATTAACTCCTCTCCCTCTTTATCAGACAGGTTCTGTTCCTGTATATATGACTTTGCCATGTTTTGTCCGGCCGTATACAATCCCCACTTCCGCGCCTTGGCCCGAAAAAGCTTTGCATTATTTTTAAGAGTGATAAGCTCAGCTTTAGCAAAAATCTGAAGGTATCTTTGAAATTTTGAGTGATCGGTCGGCTCATAAATAAAAGCGGATACGTTGTCATTTCTTTTGATATTTGCTATTTTGCCCCCGGGCTCTCCAAAAATGTAGATAGTCAGCCCTTCGTTGAAAAACTCCACCGCCGTGGCACGGGGAAAATCCTTATAAGACGTGGCAAGCACCAGTGCATTGCCATGCTTTATGCCGCAGCTGTATTTACCCGGCTTGGGATCGATTTGCCCGGACGTTTCATTAAGGTACTCTATAATCTCTTTCTTGATGGCTGCTTTTGATTTTATGCTGTTCATGCCTGGCTCTCCTTTTTTAAAAATCATTCATCGCATGCATGTCCGGTGCATGCGGGTTATTGTATGCCTATGCGCAAAGCCAATCTCGCAAAATATCTGAAGCGCTCTCCGTTGGGAACCGCATTTCCTGAATTTCAGGCAAAAACAAAGCAGGAGCAGCAAAAAAATTTTCAGGATAATAAAAAAAGGGGGTTAACGCAAAAAAAGCTTCAAGACACTCAAGAGCCTGCCGCTAAACGATAAATAAATTATTGCTGGGGAAATTTGCATCGCTGGTCACGTTAATCCCAAGCTTTCTCAGCCCCTCCTCATCTCCTCGTGTGGGAATGTGTGTGATGTGCATTTCACAGTCTTTGAGCGCTGAAATTTTTTCAATGGCAAGCTGGGCGGCAGGATTTGACATTGCGCTGATACTCAGCGCGATAAGCGCTTCATCCAGGTTCAGGCTCGTGTTTTTACTCTTAAGCGTATGCTCTTTGAATTTCGATATGGATTCAATGATGTTTTGGGGCAGCAGGTGGATCTTTTGCGGTATGTCGGAAAGATGTTTTGCGGCTTTTATCACCAGGCTTGATGCGGCATGCATAAGCGGCGAATTGTGTCCGGTAATTATCGTGCCGTCTTTAAGCATAATAGCTGCTCCGCAAAAAATGCCTTCATGCCCCTCCTGCTTTCTTTCGGCTTCCAGGGCAGCCTCGCGGGCGCCTGCTATAACGCACCGCTCATTGGCATCGATATTGAGCTCCCTCATGAGAAGCTCAACCCGCTGCACGGTCTCCTGATCGACAAAGCCCATTTTGTACTCACAGCTGTAGCGCAAGTATCTGCGGATAATTTCCTGCCTGGCTGCCTCCTGAACGGCCACATCATCAACAATAGCAAATCCGGCTTTGTTGACCCCCATATCCGTCGGCGAGTTATACATGGATTTCTCACCTGAAATCCTTTCAAGTATTCTTTTCAGCACGGGGAACACCTCAACATCCCTGTTATAATTAATGGCTGTTTCCTGATAGGCTTCAAGATGAAACGGGTCTATCTGGTTGTAGTCCTGGATATCGGCGGTTGCGGCCTCATATGCAATGTTAACAGGATGCTTAAGGGGAATGCTCCATATGGGAAAGGTTTCGAATTTAGCATAGCCGGCATGTATGTTTCGTTTGTGTTCATGGTACAGCTGCGAGAGGCAGGTTGCAAGCTTGCCGCTGCCCGGGCCGGGACCTGTCACAACGACCAGCTGGTTTTCGGTTTCTATATATTCGTTGGCCCCGTATCCTTCGTCGCTGACAATTACGTCAATATCCGTTGGATATCCCCTTGTATATCGGTGAACATAGACTTTGATGCCGCGGCGCTGCAGCTTGTTTTTAAAAACTTTTGCAGCCGGCTGATCGTCAAAGCGTGTAATAACAACCGCCGTGATATCTATGCCCCATTCTTTTAAATCGTCAATAAGCTTAAGCGCATCGGAGTCATAAGTAATGCCGAAGTCGGCGCGGACCTTTTTCCGCTCGATATCACCAGCAAATATACACAGGATAATATCAGCCTTGTCCTTCAGTTTTTCCAGAAGCCGCATTTTGACATCGGGGTCAAAGCCGGGAAGGACCCGGGCCGCATGGTAATCAAACAGCAGCTTGCCGCCGAATTCCAGATACAGCTTATTATCGAATTTCTTTATGCGGTCAACAATAGCGTCGGTCTGCTCGCGCAGGTAGAGGTCATTATCAAAACCGGTTTTTTGTAGCATGGACAATTCCTTTCGCTGTTGGCGGATACGTAATTTTACTTCAAAAACAAATCAGACTGCCAGCATAAATATTGAATTGCACGCAAAAAGTTACTGGTGCAGTTGTCAAATTATGATTTATCATGTAATCTGTCGATCTGCGCATTGAGCTTCAGGGGCATGCGGATTATACCGGCCCCGTCGAATACTTTACACTATTTAACAGGCCATGAGCATTTTTTGAAAGGGATTTTACATTTACTTTTGATCATTTCACATGAAAGCCCCAAAGGAAGTTACTATCATTGCAGATGACCGTGAGCGGCAAAGCGGTGTTGTTGAGCATCTTCGCGAAATGGACGGTGTTGTCGTCGGCATGAGGCGCCTTAAAGTCGGTGATTATTGTGCAGCAGAGCGGCTTCTTTTTGAGAGAAAAACGCTAAAAGATTTTTCCATATCTCTTATCGACGGGAGGCTTTTTACGCAGGCCGTCAAGCTGGCAAATGGCGGGCACAAAAGTGTCATGATTCTCGAGGGCACCGGCAAAGACCTTACACAGGCAGGTGTCAAGCGAGAGTCCCTTCAGGGAGCGCTTATAACAATAAGCCTTATTCTCGGCATTCCGGTCCTGAGATCAATGAGCCCGCATGAAACTGCCCGCCTGATCGTATATGCCGTTCGCCAGATAGCCTTTATTGCAAAAGGCGGGGTGAGCCGAAGCGGATACCGGCCTCAATCCAAAAGCAAAAAACAGCGCTACATCCTGCAGGGCCTGCCTGGCATCGGCAGCAAACGGGCAGAGCGCCTGCTGGAGACATTCGGAAGCGTCGAAGGGGTTATAACCGCAAGCAGTGAAGAGCTGGCGTCGGTTGAAGGAATCGGGAAACATGTTGCGGAAAAAATAAGGTGGGTGGTACGCGAGGGCATTGGGCGGTACGAAACCGGCGATGAGTTGCTTGTTTTATAAATGTTTTCTTCATATCCGGAAGCTGTCGGCGCTCAGCGGGAAGCCTTTCCCCGGGAGGACAGCGTTTTTTTCAGCTGCAGCGCCTCAGACGATGAGGGGTCGATCTTCAGGGCCCGGCTGCAGTCTGACAGCGCCTTCCTGCGGTCTCCCACAACAGCGTACAGCTGCGCCCGCCGGTACAGGGGCTCGAACTGATACGGGTTTATTTCCAGACAGGCAGTTAAGTCATCAAGCGCAGCCTCGTGCTTCTGCATCATTTGATAGGTGCAGCCCCGGTAATACAGCGCGCGGTAATTGTCGGCGTTGAGCTCCAGCGCGGCACTGAAATCATAGAGCGCCTGCTCGTACTCGGACTCGGCGAAAAAAGCCATGCCGCGGTGGATATGGATGATCGATTTAATGTGCTCCGGAAAATCCCGCAGCAATATATTTGAATAAATATCAATGGCTTTTTTGAAATTCCCGGAATTGTGGGCAACAAGCGCATCGACCAGAAGATCGTCGACGCTTTTTTCGGCATAGACAAAATCCGACGGAACAGCTTTTTCCCTTTCGGGCACATCCGGACGTGTCTTTTCGAGCGGCGCCGGCGCATCTGCATCCGGATTTTTTACTTTGCTCAAAAAGTCACGGCGGCGCTTTTGGAGCTGGGTCTGGAGGGTGCGCTGGTAATCGCGTATTTCCTGAAAAAGAGTGTCGGAGAGTGTCAGGTTCGCATTCAGCGCAGCGAGCTTGCGCTTCATGGGCTCGTCAAAAGGGCTGAAATCGGATTTATATATCAGCTCGTGCTCGACTTCCGACCACGCATCCTGCAGGATGGTTCGAAGCTGTATTTCGCAAAGCAGCGATCCCTCACAGCCGCACTGCAACAGTATCCCCTGAGGCACGTGGATCAGAAAGTGAATGGACTGGTATCCGAACTCCCTGAAAGTGTGCTCGCTTCCCTTATATTCTGTCTGAAACACATCAAAGGAGCTGCCGATATGCTCCTCGACTATCTTCAAATCATCGAGAAACGGGCACACAATGCGAAGACCGATCACATCATAAATAAGAAAGGCTTCCTCGCTGCTTTTGCCTTTTGCCAAAAGGCCCAGAATTTTTTCATAATAACTGCTGAACGACTTCACGCGCGACCTGATTGTCGGGTGCAGCCCGCGCTCGATCAGCTCATGATTGAGCTGTGCCTGAAGCATGTCGAGAATCCGGCTGTACGTCGGCGTCTTAGCCAGATATCTTTTTTCGAGATCCACCCGGTTTGGAATGGTGTATCGCTTTTGAGGCATATCCTGTCCTGCGCTGTTTTGTTTACACGAATCCGGCTGCGTGGAACAAATACCATTTTAGCAGCCGCTCCCGGGCAATAGACCAGCCATTATAAGCACGTAATATATACTATTTGGGGAACTTTAAAAAGAGGGCTGAACAAAAAATGCGCTGGAGAGAGAAGATGAAAGTTGACAAGTTGTCATTTTTAATTATAATACAAATGACGCTTACCGTATTGCACAAAGGAGATATATATGAAAACTCTCACATCAGCAACAGTAAAAAATGACCTGTCGCATGTGCTTGAAATGGTCAGGCAGGGTGAAGAAATTATTGTCAGCTATGGGAGAAAAAAAGAAAAAATTGCAGTCATTGTTCCCTACAAAAAATATGCACAAAACCTGGTCAGCAGAAAATTAGGCACTCTGGAGGGAAAGGCATCCTATAAAATAAAAAAAGGGTTCAAAATCTCTGTTGAAGATATGCTGACATTATGAACTATCTGCTGGACACTCATGTTTTTCTCTGGGCGCTTTTCGATTCAGACAAAATTTCCAGGCCGTCAAAACGCATCCTGGAAAACGGCAGCAATACCATATTTGTCAGCATAATAACGTTTTGGGAAATATCGTTAAAATATGCAGCGGGCAAGCTTGAGCTGACGAACATTCTGCCGGATCAGCTCCCCGGTGCTGCTGAAGCATCCGGTTTTTCCGTATTAAATATTTCTACGGATGAGGCAGCGGGCTATTATAAACTGCCCACGCTTCGCCACAAAGACCCCTTTGACAGACTAATTGTTCTGCAGGCTGTCAACAACAAAATTCCTTTGATAACAAAAGATAAAACACTGGCGGACTATGAGCAGTTCGGCCTCCGGACAATATGGTAACGAAAAGCTGCGTTTACTTGCCGACTACCGGCCGGCAGCGATGTTCATCAGCACAGGAAAATAAAAAAGGGGGCTCAGAGAGCCCCCCCTGTACAAAAATATTCGGCTACAGCGCCTGCATAAAGGCAACAAGATCTGCCTTTTCCTGCTCGGTAAGATTGAGCCCCTGAATCAGATTGAAAAATTCAACGGTGTCCTCCAGCGTCAGCAGCCTGCCGTCGTGCAGATACGGCGGCGAGTCTTTGATGCCGCGCAGGCTAAACGTCTTGATGGGGCCATCCGCTGAGGCAAGGCGCCCGTTTATCATTTGTTTTTTATAAAAGCGCTCTGCTTTCAGATTGTGCATCATGTTATCCGTATAGTAGGGAGCAGGGTGACAGACGGCGCATTTTGCCTTGCCGTTAAAAAGCGCCGCGCCGCGCTTTTCCTGCTCAGTGGCCTTCTTGGCGCACAGCTTTCCATACAGATCGAGCTTTGGTGCCGGCGGAAAATCAAGGATGCTCTGAAACTCGCTCATAAAGTGAACCTGGCTTCCCCGCTCAAGAACGTTAACCCCCTTCTTTGTGGCAATAACCGGATCCCCGTCAAAATAGGCGGCGCGCTGCTCAAACTCGGTAAAATCCTCGATCGACTTCAGCGCGCGCTGCGAGCCGAACAGCCGCTGAACGTTCACCCCGCGCAGGCTGGGGGTGTCAAGGCGATGGCGCAGCTCCTGCGGCCGGATATCACCGACCAGGTGGGTGGAGCCGTTTGAATGACCGTTCACATGACAGTCAAAGCAGGTGACGCCGAGGCTCGGCCGCTCTGTGCGCCTGTCCCCTGTTGCGTTGAACTGCTGCTGGGGAAACGGGGTTACCAGCAGCCGCAGGCCCTCAAGCTGCTTGGGATTCAGAATGCCGTTAAAAAGCTCATAGTAATTATCTGTTGTGACAACCTTGCCCTGCGAGACATCGCCCAGGTCCGACCGGGTCGTCAGATATATGGCAGGGGGGTAATCCGGCAGAAAGTGATCCGGCAGATCGAAAACAAGATCAAAGCGGGTCAGATCGCGGTCGGTCTGCTTTTTGATCTCATCTATATGAAACTGCGGAAAAACCTGGCCTCCCTCCGCGTGGTTGGGATGCGGCAGCGGCATAAATGCTGCAGGGAAAAGCCCTTTGTTTTTGATCTCTTCAGGGCTCATGCCGCCCAGCTGCTTCCAGGTTACCCCCTCGGGAAGCTTTGCCCGCACCCCCGCCTGCACCGGCTTGCCGCGCGACATGGTAACCTCTTTTGACGGCCGGTTGCTCAGGTCGTAGCGCTCTTCAAGCAGGTTCATCTGACGCTTCATCACCTCCGCCTTGTCCGCCTTCATGTCAGCCATTGTTTCAGAAAACGGCTTTGTAATCTTCACGGGCATATAGCTGCTTTTTGTCCTCTCGCCTGCATATACGCTCCCGGTCAGGCAAAAAACCAGTGCAACAGCGCCTGATACAATATATTTCGTTTTCATGATAGGATCTCCTGTTTTTTTTTGATACAGATATACCAACAGCGCTTCTCAGACATGCCCCATACATCACCCCCTTTCAAGAAACCAATACAGAAAATATTTTGTGCGCTCAGAAAAGCGCCCGGCCTGCCCGGCTCCGCATCACCTGCCCTGCTATAGCAGACACAGGTAAACCGGTGTTATGATCCGAGAAATGCCGAGCCGTGAGGCATCACGCACACCGGGCACTCGGGCGCGTAGCCTGCTGCGCTGTAGCCGCTCATGCCGCCCGTCACGCTGTATACCCGCCCGAAGCCCCGCATCCTGAGCAGGCTTGCCGCCATGCTGGACCGCATGCCGGTGCTGCACATGAGCACCACATCGGTGTTTTTGTCGATTTCGGCATGGCGCTCTCGTAAATCCTGAACCGGAATATTGACCGCATTTTCTATATGGTGCCCGTCATATTCTGCCGGCGCCCGAACGTCAATCAGCGTCATCGCCTGTCCGCCGGTTGCCATATGGCGCAGCTCTTCGACAGACAGCTGCTCTATGTGGGACGTCGGCAAGCCGGCTTTTGCCCATTCCAGAACGCCGCCTTTAAGATAGCCGGCAGCCCTGTCCAGCCCGACGCGCCGCAGCCAGACCGCCGCCTCAGCGGCCTGCTCCGGGCTGTCTGAAACAAGCAGGATGTCTGCGTCCGGGGGGATGATCCAGCCGGCAAACGTGGCGAAATTGCCCCGGAAGTCGATGTGATATGATCCTGGTATATGGAACCCGCCGAAGGCATCAAAGGTTCGGGTGTCAAGCACAACGCACCCGTCCTTGTGGAGCCGTTCCTTAAACGCTGCGGGCGTAAAGGGGGCTAGCCCCGGAAGCTCCCGTACCAGCGCAGGCCCCTTGCCGTTCAGCGCGCTGCACCGCCTGAAATGATCGGGGGCCGCAGGCATGTTTTCCGTCAGCGACTGTATAAACTCCTGCTTATTTTTTATGTTCAGGGCGCTGTTGTAGAGCCGCTCATATCCGATAGTGCTCATACGCTTTGCCCCCATAGCTCTTCCGCACAGCGATCCGGCTCCGTGGGCCGGATATACCTCGCAGAAATCAGGAAGGGTAAGAAGCTTTTCGTGCAGGCTTACATACAATTTTTCCGCAAGCTCCTGCGCCCTGCCGGGAAAAAGGTCCGGCCTTCCCACATCTCCCACAAACAGGGTGTCGCCGCAGAACACCGCCGCGGGCTGCTCTCCCCGCGTGCGGTCGGCTACCACATAGCTGATGTGCTCAGGGGTGTGCCCCGGCGTTTCACATACCGTTATGTCCATATCATCAATGGTAAAGGTGTCTCCCTCTGAAACAGCCGTGTGGCTGAAGGAGCACTTCGCCGAGGCGGGTGCATATATCGATGCCCCTGTTTTTTCGGCAAGGTCGAGGTGGCCTGACACAAAATCAGCATGAAGATGGGTTTCCAGTATATGGGTTATGGTCATGCCCATCTGCTCTGCCGCATCGATATATCGCTGCACATCGCGGCTGGGATCCACAACCCCACATGTTTTTGCACCGCCCAGAAGATATGAGCTGTGAGCAATGCCTTTTAAAAAAAATTGTTGAATAAACATCCTGCCTCCTTTCTGTTAATCATTACATCCTGCAGCCCTGCAGAAGTTTGCCGAAAAAAGCCGCCCCTTGTTAGCAAAGAGCCGCTTTCTAAAGCTTCCGGTGGCAGAACCACCAGTCATATCCCTCATGCTTTGCTTTTCGCTCTTGCATTGCCTCGACGGATTTGGGAGGAGGAATGATGACGCTGTCGCCGATCAGCTCGTTATCGGGCCATCCTGCAGGCATAGCAACATTGTGCTCATCGGAGATCTGAAACCCCTTCACAATACGAAGCAGCTCATCGACATTTCTTCCCAGTTCCTGGGGGTAATACAGAATCAGCCTGATAATGCTGTTCGGATCGATGATGAACACAGCGCGCACGGTATTGGTGCCTTTGCCGGGGTGCACCAGCCCCAGCCGCGCGGCAACATCGCCCGGGTCGGCGATGATAGGAAAGGGAATATCACAGTCCAGATTATCCTTTATCCACTCTACCCATTTGATGTGGGCAAACACCTGGTCTATTGAATGCCCCAGAAGGTCACAGTTGAGCTTTTGAAATTCTTCATACCGCTTTGTAAATGCATAAAACTCTGTGGTGCACACAGGAGTAAAATCAGCCGGGTGGCTGAACAAAACAAGCCATCTGCCCGCATAGTCACCGGGGAGCTTCTTTATGCCGTGTGTTGTGGTAACGTCGATGCGGGGAAATGGCTCTCCAATAAGCGGCATATGCTGTGTTGCAATAGGTTGTTTTTCCTCGGTCATTGGTTGGTCCCTCCTTTGTATAAAGATTTAAAAAAAAGCAATCTGCCGGATCCGGCACATCCGGTCAATCCGGAATGATTCCAGCTCTAAAGGCAAAAAAAATTTCAGCCTGTTTTTTTTCTTCTACACTCCCGGCACCAGCCGTAATATTCAAAGCGCATCCTGAGCGGTCTGAAACCGGTCATATGTTCAACAGCCTGCTCATCTATCGGTATGCAGGCATGCAGGTCCTGCACTGTGCCGCATTTCATGCACACAAGGTTGATATGGTCTGAAATATCCGCTTCATAGCGGTTTTCCATATCATAAAACTCAAGCTCCTTTACAAGACCTTCGCGTTTGAAAAGGTCAAGGGTGGAATATACGGTGGAAATACTGATGGCCGGCAGCTTCCGGCGGGCTTTGCGGAAAATATCATAGGCTCCAGGATGAGAGCGATCTTCTGAAATAATATCAATAATTGCGTTTCGCTGTGGGGTTACTTTATACCCCCGCTGCCTGAGCGCCTGCAACAGGCTGCTTTTTATTGGATTTTTATTCATTATTCATGCAATTGATAATCATTACTACTCATATATAGACTCCTGATTTTCCTTGTCAAGAGGGGCAATAAAAAATTCCAAATTTTAATATACTATTTCAGCGTTCGAACAAACACAGCGTATCAGACAGAGGGGTACAAATGCAGCAGATGAAATGATATTCACCGGCGGGGGTCCTGAAGTAATGCTTGACGAAGTTTTCATTCACGAACAAACGCAAAGCTATGGCTGTACGAGAAAGGGGCAACTATATCTGCCTGTACGTAAAAGACACCGGCAACGGCATTGATCCGGAGCTCCTCGCCCGCATATTCGCG
The DNA here is from genome assembly GCA_964621615.1 of uncultured Thermodesulfobacteriota bacterium. GTDB lineage: Bacteria > Desulfobacterota > WTBG01 > CAIYCZ01 > CAIRTM01 > CAZUMW01. The sequence goes on along the minus strand of CAZUMW010000019.1, from coordinate 65,916 downwards.
CCCTTTTTACCCCGAAAGAGAAAGGGGAAAGAACCGGAATGGGGCTGGCTGTCGTTTATGGAATCGTCCGCAGCCACAACAGCGCCATAGCGGTGGAAAGCACTCCATTATCGAAACCGTTCGTAAGCTTTGAGATAACCGCCCCAGGCACAACGGCTGAATAAATTATTCAACAGCCCCCCTTTTCTGAGCACCTGCCGGCGAATCCGAAACAATTGCGGTGAGCCTGCCGCCGGGGTCGGTTTCACAATAAAATCTCGGGTACGGGCTGTCTTTGCGGATATACATATCATATCCCCACCCGTTTCGTATCCAGGCAAGCAGGCCGCATGAAAGGTCTGTTACATCGACCGGATAGGGCAGCTCAGGCCATGAGGGCATTTCTTTCTTTGGAATAGTGTAAAACGTGTCAAGATAGGTGTAGCGCTGCCTGAAATCAGGATGTCCGGCAATGCCTTCAGCGCTGCCCGGAAAGGTTTCGCTGATTTTCAGGCGGGCGTTATACAGCATAACGTAGTCAGGAGCCTGCTCGAGAAGCTCTTTTCTCTCATGGGGCTTATAGCGGTCAAAGCCTATGGCGCATCCGGGCCCGTCAGCCTGCGGAGCCCCGTATGTGCTTCGTATTGAGGCGAATTCACGGCTTGCAAGCCCGAAAATATCAACAATGCGCGCCCGCGAGAAAAAGGCCAGCCGCCCCACGTCGCCCATAGCCCACACCGGCCGGGCGCGTCCCGGAATTGCGTGTATCCACCTGCCGAAAACGCGCTGGTTGTGCATGGCAAACTCGCTGATAGCGTTCCACCGGACGCTGAAGCTCAGATCAGCCCAGAACTGTTCAGCCGCAAAGCAGAAAAACAAAAGAGCGGCGGCTGTGATGGCCAGCTTCCGGTATGCGGTCCTGGCTGCATCCTGCCACAGGCGGGAAAAAAGAACCTGGCAGAGAATAATCATCGCCGGAACCGCAGGCAGGGTGTATCTGAAATAGGGCATCCAGTCAAACCCGGAAAACCCTATGCTGAAGATCATGCCGGCGATTAAAAATACGAGAACCGTTATAAGAGGCCTGCTGAGCCGAAAGCGTGCAAAGCCGAGCATTGCCAGCACGGCCGCCGGCAGAAAAAAATAATGGCTGACAAACCCCTTGTTCATGAGCACGCCCAGCCCGGCGCGCAACAGAAGCGGAAATGATCCCTTTGCATAATAGGTGTTGGGCAGCGGAAGGCCGTAGTAGTGAAGCCGCCAGGCGATAAACAGCCCGTAGCCTGCGGCAAAAAAAACTATGCCCGGCACGTACGGTAAAAGCCGCTTTTTGCCGGCGACGGCGCGCCAGCCGACATATATGATGTAGCAGGCAAAAAATATAATGCCATCGGGGCGGGTCAGCGCGGTAACCAGAAAGCATGCGGACGCAGCGGTGAACGGCAGCGGCCGGTCATCTGCCCACAGGGCTGCCTGCAGGCACAGCAGCACCAGCATGATATACAGCGATGTCTCAAGCCCCGATGTCGCATAAAAATGGAACGGGTACAAAATCAGATAGAGCAGCGGGCCGAACAATCCCGGAATGCCGCGACAGCTGAAATATCGCCACGGGATATACCACACCAGAAGCAGGGCCAGAAAATTGCAGAAAAAACCCGCCGCACGGCTGAAAAACGCCATATCAATGCCCAGGCTGTGTGCAGCGGCGAGGGCGGCCATCCAGACCGTGTTTGAGTATCCCTCAACCGGGTCGCCCGGATTAAACACCGGCCCGGCCCCTTCAGCCAGATTGCGCGAAAAGCGGAACGTTATATAGGCATCTTCACACGCGGCGGTGTTGATAGAAAATACCGCGTACGTTTCAGCGGCAAAAGCGGCGAGCACAATGGCGCTGCAGATCACAAATCGCGGGGATATCTTATGCATAGCACACTATATAATACTCCCCCGGCTGGCGGCGGGGTATTTCGGTAAATTAAGATTGATTTCAGTTTTACTTAAGTACCGGCAGGGGCGTCTCATCAGTCGCTTTTGGAAGTTCGGGATACATAATCTCCGGGATCCTGCCGGTTGTTGTTTTCAGAAAATCCACTATCCTGTCCACATCGACCTCACTGAGGGATATCCCCAGCTGAGATGAACCCATTATCGCTACCGCCTCCCGGAGACGCCACACTTTTCCTGAGTGAAAGTACGGGGCCGTCAGTTCGATATTGCGCAGCGAGGGAGACTTGAAGACGTACTGATCTGATTCCGCGCCGGTAAGCTTGTATCGGCCCGTATCTCCGGCCGTGATCTCATCGGCGGGTTTTTCGACTACGCCGAAGGGGAAATAGCCTGTGCCGCCCATGTTGACGCCGCTGTGACAGGCGGCACACCCTTTTTTGATAAATGTCTCCAGACCTTTTTTTTCTTCCGCATTAAGCGCCTGTGCATCCCCTTCCAGAAAGCGGTCAAACGCCGCTCCCGGGGTCAGAAGCGTTGCCTCAAATACTTCAATGGCTTTTGCCGTATTATCGAACGTTACCGGGTCATCCACCCCGGGAAATGCTTTGGAAAAGAGGGCTTCGTATTCGGGCATGCTCTTGAGGGTCTTAACAACCCGCTCGGGAGTACTGTTCATTTCCACTGCCGCCTGAACAGGGCCTTTAGCCTGCTCGCGCAGATCCTCGGCCCGGCCGTCCCAGAACTGGGCTATATTGAAGACTGCGTTGAATACGGTCGGGGAATTTCTTGCGCCTTTCTGCCAGCCGTGGCCGACGGAAGTCTCCTGAAAATCAGCACCCCCGAGGCCGATATTGTGACAGGTGTTGCAGCTGATCAGTGCGCTTTTTGAAATGCGGGGATCGAAGTACAACAGCTTGCCGAGCTCAACCTTCTCGGGCGTTACAGGATTTTTCTTAATGGCCGGCGGCCTGGACGGTATGGGCCGAAAAAGCGCCCCTGCCTGTTTTTGCAGCGCATCCCCTGCCTGCAGAGGGGCCCCTCCCAAAAGGATACATATACACATCAAAATGCCCCGGTACAGTTTATTCATCGCTGTTCCTCCCCCAAAAGTGCTGATTTGTTTTAAAGAACCATCTTTTTAGCATACCACAATTGTCCATTGCAAAAATAATTTTTTGCTTTGACGGCCCACCCTTCCGGCTGAAAAACCGGTTATCGACGGCTGGACTTTTCACATAAGAGGAACGGTTACTGTGAACGGAAAACTCCCGGATTTACTGATCCAATGATCGCGCAATGCTATTTTTGTTGCAACCGTGTCAAAACATAGTATAAATTATGCTTTGTGTATAAAATATTATATGAGCAACAAACCATGCCTGAACATCTGTGGTCTATTCCCTGTCACTGAGCATCACATTGCGGTGCACAGTCGGAAAAGCAGTGCCACGCAAAAGGAAAACATACGTATGACCGATGAGGTGAAGCACACCATTTTCACCGTTAACGATGAGTCCTGCACCGGCTGCGGGAGCTGTGTTGCCGCCTGCCCCATGCATATCCTGGCAATTATCGAGAGCCGGTGCAGCATGACAGACAGCCTTCTGTGCCTCAGGTTTGAGCGGCACCTGTTCACCTCCCGTCTTGAGCCGGGGCGCAAAGCAATGGTTATCGGCACCTGGGGCTATCCCGGCATCGACACCTACGATCATGTCATCGAAAATATTATTACCATCTTGAACCTGCACAAAGTTGAAACCGTGGAAGCCATTTCAGCCTGCGGGTTTGAGGGCCTGCGGCACGGCCTTGACACCCGGCGCCGCGGTGTGATTGCCCACTACCCCAAGCAGCTGAAAAAGGCATACCTCGCGGGAAAATCGCTGGCCCGGTAGGCCTATCCGCTCCCGCTTAAGCGCGCTGTGTGCACCGCATGCTGCACAGGCGGGCATTGGACATCATAATGAAGCAGAAATACGCACCTTTTCACTTCATAGAGCAATTTGAGGATTTTATCACCCTTGGCGGCGGGCACCTGACTGCTGCCATCTGCACATGCTCTCCGCCGATACTGTTTGACCCGGGAGTGTCTGTATACGGCCCCCGCTGCCTGGAGCAGCTGCGCACTGACACCGGCAGCCTGAGGGGCCTTATCATCGCCCTGTCTCATTCACACTTTGACCATTGCGGAGCGGCGGCGTATCTGAAGCGGCGCATTCCGTCGGCCCGCATTGCTGCAAGCTCAAAGGCAGCCGAAATTCTCACTCGGCCGAATGCCGTCGGCCTTATCCGCCGCCTGAGCGCCGATTATGAACAGCAGATGAAAACCGAGCTGTCAGGTGAGGATGTTTCATTTTCTCCGCTTACCGTTACGGATCCTCTGGAGGACGGCGATTGCCTCGAGCTTGACGGCGGGCGCATCTGCCGGGTGATAGCAACCCCGGGGCATACGCGCGACAGCCTCAGCTTCTTTTTCCCTGACACGGGCATAGCCTTCGCAGGCGATGCGGCAGGCGCATGGGAAAACGGATTTGTCCACAGCCCGTTTCTGGTGAGCTATGAAGATTATATGGCATCCATTGAAAAGCTTATCGCGCTGCAGCCTGCTGCAATCTGCATTCCGCACTCCGGCATTGTAACAGGGCCGGATGCGGCCCGCTACCTGGCCTGTGCCCGCGATGCGGCCCGTGAATACAAAGACTGGATCGCCGCATATCTTGAGCGTTATGACGGGAATCAGGAAAAAGTCGTGGAGCGCATTACTGCCGAGGAATATGACACACAGGCCGATCATATTCAAAAGCGCCAGCCATTTATTCTTAATCTTCGTGCCAAGGTTAAGGCTGCAGCGGCATGCATCAACCAGTGATGCTCCCCGCCTGCAGGGCGTGACATCCCGGTAATTACTATTGATTTCAAAATCACTCCGACGCATCCCGCTGTTACAAAGCGGGCCTTCCCCGGCATATTCCGCTACCTGTCCCCTGCGGCAGGCCGCTGTTCGCTGCTGATAGCGGAACCGGCGCATGGCGTATATTTCCCCCAACACCCCCCCCTTGAATAACAGGCAAAAAAAATTACATTGATGATACATGAAAACAATTTCTTTTCTTTACGCTAAAAACATCATCAGGCATCAGGAACAGACACTGAGCCAGGAGCTTGATTTTGCTGCTCTGGTAAAAAACCGCGCCTGCGACAAAAGGGTCGTTATACACTGGGGCGGGGAGCGGGGCGATTGGGATACTCTTGACGGCGCGTATGTGAGCTCCGTCGGCTGCGGGATGGAGCTGTGGCGGGCGCACACCTTCCTGAGCCGGTCCGCACGTGACGAGCTCCCCGGCACTGTGCAGGCGGCCGTTTGCTGCATGATGCAGGGGCGGGAATACTGGGACAACAACGGCGGATCCAATTACCGTATTGATGCCGGCTGCGGGGTCAGGCTCGCTGAGGGCCGGCAGATTCTGAATATTGATTACCGGACAGCACTGGTGGACGAACAGAAATACTATCCGGTCACCGTTGCTGTTCAGCAGCACCTCAGCCCCCGCAGCGTATATGTGCGCTGGACTGGCAATCGCTGGAAAACTCACCAGACCACCCCCTGTGTGTTTAAGCGCCGGCACCGGGGCAAACACCCTCCTGTACCATTTGAAAACCAGAACCGGTACGGAACCGGGCTGTGGGTAAGCCGCCTTCCCGTCCACAACCTGTTCGGCATTGAATATGCCGTTGCCTGCGAATGCCGGGACGGTATCCTGTGGGACAACAATCTGGGAATAAATTACCGGGCGAGGCGCCGCCGTTTAAAAGTGCTGACACTGAACCTGCACTGTTATCAGGAAGACAGGCAGGATGAAAAATTCTCCCTCATCGCAGAGGCCGTCGCTGAAATGGATATTGATATTGTCTGCCTGCAGGAAGTCGGTGAGCCTGTTGCCGGAAACGGGCGCTCCTGCTCCCGCCTGAACGCCGCCCGGGTGATAAACGACCGGCTGAAGCGGCCGTACCATATGTTCGCCGACTGGTCTCACATAGGGTTCGATTCCTACCGAGAGGGCGTTGCTATTCTGAGCAGATACCCGTTCATGGAGCGCGACTCCGGGTTTGTGTCTCCCGACACCGATCCGCACACAATACACTCGCGGAAAGTGTGCCTGGTGAGGGTTGATGTACCCTATATGGGGCCTGTTGACATATTCTGCGTACACCTGAGCTGGTGGGAAAACGGATTCCGCCAACAATTCGAGAACCTGCGCGCCTGGGCGTCATCCAGACAGCAGGACAGGACAGCCGCCACCCTGCTGTGCGGCGATTTCAACGCCGCAGCCGGCAGCTGCGGGTACCGGCTTGTCACCCGGGATTTTGTCGATCAGTTCCGGACAGCCGTTCTTCAGGAATGGTGCGGCGGGGATCACCGCTGCTTCGAGCGTCGTTTCGGCGAGGACGGGCGCATCGATCACATTTTCATGAACAAAAGCGGCCAGCTGAAGCCAGCAGCCGCCAGGGTTCTTTTTACCGATAATGACTACGGCCGGGTGTCAGATCACTTCGGCTATTATCTGGAATTCGAACCGGCATATTGTTAACATCAGGTTTCACGAATAAAACAGCCATGCAGCATGCTGAACAATTTGCTATCCCGAAAGATGCCCGGCTCGGCCAGAGCTTTCCCCGCCTGAATGAGTTCGGCGAACTTTTTTTCCTTCGCTGGGGATCCATCAGCTTCCGGGTATTCCGGAGCACGGAGGTCAATGTAAAGGCCATTCTAAAGGTATATAGAAGCGACGGCATCTGTGAGCGCTTCCTGGTCGACACAGCCGCTGTTGAGGCAGACTGGGGCAGCCAGACACGAGTTACCCGTGATTTTTTTATTCACCCCTTTCCTCAAAAGCTCGGCAGGGTTACCTGTGTGAAGTTTTCATACATTGCACACAGGTTCGGCGCTTCGATTCAATCTGAGCGCGATTATATCTTTATGGACCATAACCATTTCGACGATGACCTGCCGCAGCACCGGTTCATAACCACCGAGTGGTCAACACCGAACCGCTACCGGACATACGAGCTGGATGCCTCTTTGCTGCAGCGCGATGCGGACTGGTGCAGCGCACATTATGAATCTCTCAATGTCATTCCCAAATTCACAAAAGGCCAGCCCTCTCACCCCTGTCATCCAAAGCGCTATATTCACGACAGCATCGACCGGGTTATTGCCGAAAAGCTGCAGTCGCCAGGCCGCCTGCATACAATCAAAGTCTGCATGGACTGTATAGACGACACCGATTTTATTACCCATCTGATGCATGCATCGCGCTGCGGCGTCTGGGTGCAGTGCGTCGTTGACTGGAGAAAAATGACACTGACAAACAGCGACAACTATGCCCGCCTGAAGCGCTCGGGCATCGAGCTGCTCGGGGTATTCTGCTCATCCCATGATACGCGTGCAGAGGTCTCGCCGGACATGCACCTCAAATATGTGATATTCGGCGACAGCGACTGCATCCTGGGATCGTTTAACATAACATTTGACCGCTGGGGGGCAAACTGGGAGTCCGGGCTCACATTTCACTCCGAAGGGGTATGCCGGCTGCTCGATAACATTTTCCAAAGCCTTCGCGGCGGTGTCATTCAGCGCTACGGCATCGATCCGCTAAGCAGGTTCAACCTTTTGTATACGTTCGGGTGCCACTACGCCATGAGCAGGAAATTCTACCGGCCGCAGCATGCCATTGTGTCTGAAATTCACCGCGCCCGCCGGTCCATCAGGCTCTGTCTTTTCTTAATTCATGAAATGCAAAGCGAATATCAGGACAGCGTTATCGATGCGCTGCTGCACGCAAAAAACCGGGGGGTTGATATCCGCATTATACTGAACGGCCACATCGCCCACATCGGCGACCCGGCTGCGGGCTGCTCAATGGATGATGAGCTGAGAAAGCCGCTCCTGCCGGCTGTGCAGCGGCTGCGCGATGCGGGCATTGCCGTCTCCCTTGTGTACGGGGTTCACGATCAGCCCGTCCCCTACTGCCCGCTGCATTCAAAATATGCAATTATTGATGATGAGGTTGTCCTGGAGGGGAGCCTGAACTGGTACAACACCTCGTTGTTCTCCCATGATCTGCTCGTTGTGGCTTCAGACAGGCGCCTTGCCGAGGCATACAATCATGAATTCCATCAGATATTGCGGCTGTTCAGAACATATTGAATATAAGTATAGGCGAATAATACCGATAATCACCGAAAAACAGGAAGGGCCCGGCTTCAGCCGTGTATCATTTTTTTGCACTTCGCAGGGCATGGCTTTAGCCGTGCGTTTCACCCCGTCCGCAAAACAATCGCACAGCTGAAGCTGTGCCCTACGTCAATAATCCTTCAACGATCCATATTCAAAAACCCGCTCGCCAACCCATATGGGATAGTGTTCAAAGCCCTTATCGTCACGCCGGCAATCTCAGAAAATGCACTTTCAGATCCCCAAAATCCGAAATCTGCCGGCCGCTGGGCGAATGCGCTTCCAGCGGCACCATGTATACAACAAGCCGTCAGCCGGTGTGTTGACCCTGCGGGCGAGCTGCAAGAGAGCGCCCTACCTCCGGCCTTCTTCTTATTTCGTCGGATATGCTATGCCGGTCCAGATCTATGATCATATATGATAATGTTTGATGCCAATAAAAAAGAAAGTATGCGCACATCAGCCCCTCTGTACGCCCCGAGCGATGCGGCCGCCGATTTCCCTGTCAATATTTCGCCAGTATTCTAAAGCGCGCTCAAGGACCGGCTCGGTCACGCCGTTTTTAAGGTGCCCGGCCACGTTCGATACAAGCCGCTCGCGCTGCTCGTCATTCATCACATCGCGCACCAGCGCTCCCGGCTGAACAAAGTCATCATCGTCCGCGCGCCTGGTGTAGGCGGAACGGATGAACTCACCTGAGGCACTCCAGACGGCCTGCTCAGGATAGCGCGCGGCGTCGGGCGTGGGGCCGCCCTTGGAGTTCGGAGCGTATACCGGGTCGGACACGTTTTCTACCCGCATCGTACCGCCTTTGCTGTAGCTGTGCACCGGGCTCTTCGGCCGATTGACCGGTATCTGCTTGTAGTTGACGCCCAGGCGGGCCCGGTGGGCGTCGGCGTAGGACATCAGGCGGGCAAGCAGCATTTTGTCCGGGCTTGGGCCAATTCCGGGGACGAAGCTGTTCGGCTCAAATGCCGCCTGCTCAATTTCGGTGTGAAAGTCGGCCGGATTACGATTAAGGGTCAGCCGCCCCACCTCCCGCGGCGGATAATCGCCGTGAGGCCAGACCTTGGTCAGATCAAAGGGATTGAACCGGTAGGTTTCCGCCTCCTCGAAGGGCATGATCTGGACCTTGAGCGTCCAGCTGGGGTAGTCTCCCCGCTTGATCGCATCGAACAGGTCGCGGCGATGGTAATCGGCATCCTCGCCGGCGATGCGGTCGCCCTCCTCCTGGGTAAGAAAGTCGATACCCTGGTCGGTCTTGAAATGATATTTCACCCAGAAGCGCTCCCCTTTTGCATTGACCCACATGTAGGTATGGCTCGTGTAGCCGTTCATGTGCCGATAGCTCCTGGGGATGCCGCGATCGCTCATCAGAATGGTGACCTGATGGGCGGTTTCAGGCGACAGGGTCCAGAAGTCCCACTGCATGTCGTTGTCCCGCAGCCCATTATCAGCACGGCGCTTCTGCGAGTGGATGAAGTGCTGGAACTTCATGGGGTCGCGCACGAAGAACACAGGCGTGTTGTTCCCTACCATGTCGTAGTTGCCCTCGGTGGTATAGAACTTGAGCGCAAAGCCCCGCACATCCCGCCAGGTGTCCGGGCTGCCGCTCTCCCCGGCCACCGTGGAAAACCGCGCCAGAACATCGGTTTTCGCACCGGTCTGAAACAGGGCCGCCCTTGTATAGGCGCTGACATCCTGCGTCACCTCGAAGGTTCCAAAAGCCCCCGAGCCCTTTGC
>CAZUMW010000019.1:0-56002 GCA_964621615.1 uncultured Thermodesulfobacteriota bacterium | reverse complement strand
GGGCTGGCGGTCCGGAATCATCTCCCGGTTAAAGTTGGCCATCTGCTCGACAAGATAATGGTCCTGCAGCAGGATGGGCCCGTCGGGTCCCACGGTAAGGGAAAACTCATCGCTTGATACGGGGTTACCCGCATCGTTGGTTGTGTGTTTGCCGTCATTGTTTTTCATAAATATTCTCCTCTTTTGTTTTAAAGTTATATAATAATATTTTATCAATAAAAATATTTTTTCTTATATATAATAGCGCGGATAGAGAAATTCAAGATTATCGGGCCGCATTTACAACACAATTATTCTAACGATCCCCCGAATTATTATAAAGTTGAACGGGGCCTTTTGAGCGCTGTCTGAAGGTTCCCGCAGCGATGCTGCTCTTTTCGGCACAATTCGGTCAATCGGGGCCGCGCTCATCCGCCAGGGCTTCGACATCGTTCAGGAAAGCCTCCAGCGCAGGCTGGTCATTTTTTATCAGGCAACCTGCAGTATCACAATGCCCGCCGCCCCCGTATTTGACGGCAAGCGCTGAAATATTAATCTTCCCTTTTGAGCGAAGGCTTACCCGGAAAATATTCTCATGTGCTTTTTCCCTGAAAAAAACAGCCACTTTCACCCCCTTGATCGTCAGCATTTCGCTGGCCACCGCATCAACATCCTCGTCTTTTCCGCCCACAGCCTGAAAATCCCCCTCTCGGATTATGGACCAGGCTATCGTGCCGCTTTTTAAAAATCGGCACCGGGAAAGCGATACGCCGGTGAGAAGCGCTGTCTCTTTTGACTTTGTCCAATACACCTTTTCTGCAAGCGCAGGAAAATCCACTCCCCTTTTAATCAGATCATGGCACATATGAAACGTTTCCGCATTAACCCCGGGCCCTCTGAATGACATGGTCTCGACGATTATGCTGGCCAGGATGTTTACCGCTATATCGTAATCTATCTCCATGTCCATATAGTTCAGCATCCTGTAAATCATCTCTCCCACCGAGACAGCATCCTTATCGATGACAGATACCAGGGAAAACGGGCGGCGGTACTCGTGATGATCTATTTCAACTGTACAGCCTGCGGTTTCAAACACTCTATGGGCACTGCCCAGCAGTTCCTTTGTTCCGCAATCTACAGCTATGGCAAGGTCTGCGGCACCTGACGCTTCGCGTTCTACCCGTCCGGCGCCGGGCAGAGATTGTAACGGATGGGGAACGCCGTCCTGACACACAAGCTGTACCTGCCTGCCCGATTTCTCCAGCGCCAGCCCGAGGGCAAGCATAGAGCCGATGGCATCCCCGTCCGGATTCACATGACAGGCAATAACAACCGTTCCGGCAGTATCGATAATATGTTTGAGCTGCTCATATTGTCTCTCACGGGAAGTGAAGCCCTCGCCTTCAGGCAAAGGATTGAGTGTGCCCCCGCCGTGCCTCTTTACGTGCATATATCCCCTCAAGAAAATTTCGCAGTTGTTTTGTTTTTTCCTTTAGTCACGCCTCGGCGGATGGTGATTCTACCCCGGCATCTCGGGGTAGAGCTTCAATTCCGGTTATGCATAAACAAAATTTTATGATAAAAAAAGCTGTGAATGGTTTTTGTGCATATATGGTATAGTTTTTAATAATCCCGATGCCTCCGCAATTCAAGTGTACGCGATAAATGTTTCGAAAAAATCGCACAAACCGACCGTCACGCCTGATTGAACGTACAACGTTCAATGTGACACCCCGCATACAATCGGCTTTAGTCCGCCTTCACGGGAAACCCTGTTTTCGAAAGACAGTATAATGAAAAATCAAACGCTCATAACAGCACTCGTTGTTTCGGCCCTTTTTGCCACGTTCATTCCTGACGCCCTCGCCGCGACAGTATGCGGGCCAGGGCAGATACAGCAGTGCACATGCCCGGACAACACGACCGGCATTCAGTCATGCATGGATGACGGCAGCGGGTGGCATCCCTGCGGCTGCCTGTGGCATGGCATATGGTACGATGAAAAAACAGATCTGTCCTGGCAGGATCCGCAAAAGGATGCCTATTCAGAGGATAACACCGGCGTAACCGCTGGGGATGCTGTTCGGTACTGTGAAGAGCTCACCTTCGGAGGATATGATGACTGGCGTCTGCCCACACTCGATGAGCTGCGGACCATCATCAGAGGCGCTCCGCTGTCCAGATCAGGCGGGCTCTGTCCGGCAGCACAGGGGTCTTCCGTCGGCGGCACAACGATGCTGGACATAATTCTGTGCTACGGACGCCTTAAGCCGCTGACGGGTCCCGGCACGTGGGGCTGCTGCTGGGATAAAAGCCTCACCGGCACCTGCAGCACAATCGACCCGGCAAGCACCACGCACTTTCTTGAATACTGGAGCTCTACCCCGGCAGCTGACGATCCTGAGCACTGGATCGGCTTTGTGTTCTTCGACACAGGGACGGTCGGCTTTAACCATGCGCTTTCGCTCGGTGAGGTGCGCTGTGTACGTGACGGACCGTCTCCAGCGGTCGAATGCGGCGACGGCGCCCCTCAGGACTGCCAGCCCGGAGAAACCACCCCCTGCACCTGTGCAAACGGCAAGCCCGGCGCACAGGTATGTGCCGCCGGCGGCGACTGCTGGGGGCCGTGCCGGTGCACCGGCTTTACGCCCTCTCCCCCGCCGGAAAACATCTGCGACCAGTGTGATGAGATAACGGTAACGGTGCGCGTTCCGGAAAAGCTCGACAGGCGCCCGTATATGCTTGCCGCTTTCCTCTACAAAGCAGGAGAGATAGACATGCGACCGCCTGATGTGGGCGTTAATGAAAACGAAATACGCTATCCCGATATCGACCTGGGCAAACCGGTTACTACGGTAATACCGGGATGCTCCTATTACGGGGACCGCTGCATGTCCGGACAGTATTACCTGAGCGTATATCTGAAAATGAACGAGGGAAGATTTCCCGCCATGCCTGAGCCGGGGGATATGGCATACCGGGGAGAAAAGGTTATTACCCTGCCGGGTGACGGGACAGGGGAATTCACATTCGATGTAACGGTTTCCCCGGTTTTCATGCCCCGGTGACAGTACCGGAGCTTCCGGAGAAACAGGGGCCATACGCAGCACGTTGAAAAGGTCAGTCGGAGCCCTGCAATCCGAACAGATTATCCGGTAATGCCTGCATCCCGGCAAGCGACTGCTCGACCGCTTTGAGAAACGCGTTTCCGGTAGCAGTTGCCCCGGAAACGGCATCAACGTGAAGGCTCTGGCATTCCAGGATTCGATCCGTCAGCTGCTCGATCACTCCTGACCCGTTCAGCATGCGCTGTGACGTTTCATTGTCGCGCACTGTTATCGAGCGGTATTCATGGTCCTCTATTGCAACCGACACCCCGCACACAAATGCATCCGGGCGCTCTGTATCGGCCATATTACCATACATCCCGCAATACACGCCATCTTCAATCAAAAGAAGGTCGGGATCATTGATGACCATTTCAAGCAGCTCCTGCGGCGGCGGGGCCAGACACGCTGCAAGCAGAAAAGCAGCCATACATATCAGTCTTTTTCCCATATGACCGTCACTGGTTTCCGCAGCGGGCTTTTGCAAGCGTTTCAGCCTGTGCTTCCATGCCGGAAAGCTTTTTGCGAATCGTTGCAACCGCCGTTATGTAATGTGCCGCAACACCGGTTCCCCAGCCGATAAGCGCGCCCAGGCACCACAGCGACTCCGGGTCGGTGAGCACATTTATGGTAACAAGGAGCGTATTCATGCCAAGGTACACTCCCAGATGCACCAAAAAGCCGCGCCGGTTATCTTGAACGGTAATTTCACGATAGGCGCTCCGGTATGCCGGAAGTGATATATCAGCCATCATGAGCCCTCCTGTCTGTTCGTTGCAGGCTGTTGCCCGAATATAAACGCCGGCTTACATATCGCGATAAAGCTGGGAATGATAAGCAGCGCACCCAGCATGTTAAACAGCAGGATGATGGCAAGCAGCAGCCCCATAAGGGCCTGAAACATCATTTTTGAAAGAAACCAGAACACAATGCCGCACACAAGGGTGGTTGCGATAAACACAATCGCTTTCCCCGTTGTGCCCAGGGCCTCGCTGACCGCAGCCTCGAGATCTCCCGCCCTGCGGTACTCCTCGACAATACGGCTGACCAGATATATCCCGTAATCGACCCCCAGCCCGATGCCCACGGCTGATACCGGAAGCGTTGCCGTGGTAAGCGGCAGCGGGGAGCCGGGGTTAAGGACCATAAACGCAAAGGCAAGCACATTTGACAAAATAAGCGGCACCGTGATCATGACCCCCGCGAGCAGCGATTTAAAAATAGCGGCGCTCAAAATGAATACCGCCCCGAGCGCCAGAATAAACGTCCAGATCTGATACAGGGTCAGCGCCTCGTTTATTGCAGCCTGCACGCCGACAGCGCCTCCCGCAAGGCGGTAATAGACCCGGGGAGCGCCCTCTACGGGCGGCTTTTCAGGAATCGGCGGCTCTTTTTCTCTGAAAAAGCCGTCAACCCAGTATATGAATTTGTCAAACCCGTGCCGCTCAACATCCTTGGTGCGCTTGCCGAAAAGCGATTCGGTGCGTATGTAGTCATTCACCCGGTCGATGACGATGTCGATGGTTTCTGCGGTTTTGTCACGGCAGTAAATGATAACATTTGTTTTTCGGTCGTTCTGATCGATGAACCGGTCCCAGGAGCCCGGCCCTGCCGAATCGATAATGTTGCGGTAGATCAGCATGAGCTGCTGCTCGTAGTTCGGAACAAAGCGCCAGTTATAGCTGTTGTCGCGCATCTTCTGATTGCGCCCCGGTATGGAGGACAGAACCGACATGGGAAATATGACCCGCATGTCAGGCGTATGGCTCATGTAGCGGCAGAATTTAAGAATATCGCGGATAACGGTCGGGTGTGCGATCGACTGCTGCTCATCGCCCTCCACCACAATATAGAGCGGATTGAGCATGGGCATGGCAAACGTTATCCGGAAGGAATCAACATTGTAGCGGTGCCAGGGCCAGAGCACTTCCGAGCCGGGCACCGCATTGCCGATAGTGATGTCATTGACATAGCTGCTGCCCCACACAAGCAGAAAAAGCGAAATGATGAGCACCGGATACTTGCCGCCCCGCACAATCCAGCTGCCGGTCCCGCGCAGCAGCCGGTCAAGAAAGCCCCTGCCTTCCGGCGCAGGCCTGATCGGCATGTAGGAAAGCATAATCGGCACCAGCACCATGGCAATGATCACGGTGGCAATCGCCCAGAAAGCGCATGACAGGCAGATCTTCTGCAGGATAGGAATCGGCGTCAGCGCTATGACGATAATGCCGGTTGCGTCCGTAACGATGCCGGCAAACCCGGGGAAAAACAGGTGCTCGATCACCCGCCGGCACGCCTCCTTTACCTCACCGCATCCGGCTGCCTCCTCGGCATAGCGCTTTATCACCTGCACGGAATGGGAGGCGGCCATTGCCGCTATCAAAAAGGGAAACACCAGCACCAGGGGGTCCAGGTTGAACCCCAGCAGCCCCATAAAGCCAAGGCCCCAGATTGCGCTGACCGCAGCCGCGGCAACGGGCAGCAGCATGCCGCGCTTGGAGCGGAAATACAGAAAAAACATCGCCATCATTGCCGCAGCCGTCCAGGCGAGTATTTTGAGCACGTCTCCTATATAGCTGTCAATATAGCCAAGATGCATGGGCTCGCCGGCAATCGCGATAATATGGTTTTTATCTTCATATTTTTCCCGCAGCGCCCGGAGCTCTTTAAACGTTGTCCGGTAATCGATCTCGTCCTCAAAAAAATCGACGGTTATGAGGGTTTTTCTGCTGTCAAGGGATACGATTCCCGGGTAGCACATGGGGCTCCCGTACACATTGCGCCGCAGCTCTTGAAGGCCCTGCTTTGTTTCCGGAACCCGCGGATACATCATAGGCTTTATCGCAATACCGGCCGCGCTCATTGTGACATGCTTCACCTTATTGCTGGCAAGGGACATGATTTTATAGCGGTCAACCGCATGAAAACGCAGCAGGTCGCGCGAAATGTCTCGCACAACATTCAGGGTTTCAGTGTTAAAAATATCATCATAGGCACCGCCGTCTTCACGGTCGCGTACCTGCACCATAATATAGACCTGGTTTGCGCCGCCGAACGTGTTTCTGATTTCATCGTGCACGTGTACATAGGCATGGTTGCGGGGCAGCAGATCCGAAAATACCGTTTTAACCGTCAGCCCCGTTACCGCTTCGTACAGGAAAAACCCGGTCAGCGCAATAATGCCGATGAGAATCGGCAGGCGCTTTTCAATAATAAATGCTGCAAAGCGCTTCATACGGGCACAAATATCCTTTCCGGCGAAAATCGTTATTCATAACCTGCGGTAAAGGTGGGGGGTTACCCATGGTTATTATTCAAACACCCGCCCTTTGAACTCCAGCGCCTCGGGCATCTGGAAAAATTCCATTTCATATGAAATGCCTGAGCGAAACTCCCAGCTCGCTCCGCCGTCGGTGGTGTGCACCACCGTCCCGGCAGCCCCAACCGCCCACCCCTTGTCCGGGCTGCTGAAAAAAATGCCCCCCAGCGGCTTTCGTGATGCAATGGCGCCGTCCCGAAGCTCCCAGCTGGCTCCGCCGTCAGCAGAGATCAGATAGGTTCCTTTATCACCGACGATCCAGCCTCGCCCCCACCTGATAAAAACGGTATAAAGGGTCATATCGGTCGAAGCGGGCTGCGGCTCCCAGCGCTCACCGCCGTCGGTTGTTCTTATAACCGTACCCCCGATGCCGCAGGCCCACCCGTGACGGCTGTCGGTAAAGGCTGCGCCGTATAAAGAGGGCGGCGGGTTTTTAAGCATCTCTTCAAAGGAATCCCTCTCAAACAGCTCCGGCACCTGTCGCTGCCAGGAGCAGCCGCCGTCCGAGGTATGCAGAATAATGCCGCGCTCCCCGACTATCCAGCCCGTTTGATTGTCTACAAAAACAACATTGTTAAATGTGCGATCGATTTCCCGGCGCTGCGGCTTCCAGCTCTGTCCGCCATCGGTGGTGTGCATAACTGTCCCCCACTCTCCGACAGCCCACCCGCAGCGGAGATCGGTAAAGGACAGATCAAACAGATGACGCTCTGTCCCGGTCTTCTGGCGCTTCCAGGTATTGCCGCCGTCGGATGTGTGAAGCACTGTCCCGTACAGGCCCACAACCCAGCCTGTCCGGCTGTCAAGAAACTGCCCGTCGACCAGTATGCCTTCCTCAACGCCGGACTCCTGCTCAGTCCAGGAGCTTCCCCCGTCGCGGGAGCAGTAGATGGTGCCGTAATTGCCGGTTATCCAGATATGGTCATCATCGGCTGCAAATACACCGTGCACATTTTCCCGGGTGATTTTTTTTATTGCAGGCGCATCCATCGTCCGCTCTGATCTGCCGCATCCGGACACACACATCAGAAGCGCCGCTGCCGCCACCCCCGCCATGAATATCTGAAATATACGCATTTCAAACACAAAGCTTACCGTCATGTCACCACTCCAGGGCGTTGGGTGAAACCACAGCCCTGTACTGTCGTTTTGAAGCTTACAGGCGGACACGCTGTCGCTTTGTCAGCCCTGCAAAAATAAACGCAATCGTTGTCGTGGTCGTAATCGTGATCGATTCTTCCCGTATACTTTTTTATCAAACAGGCAGCATCATGACTTTGAGCGGATTAGTAGCTTCTCTGCAGATTGCTGAGCAGAAATATCCGGGGGCCGATATTAATGCTGATGCCCTTAACCGTTATATCGGTGTGGCCCGAATGACGCCGCTGCACGTCATTATAGGAAAATCCGATCATGAAATTTTTCGTTTCTCCCGTATCGGTCTTTATGTTCTGCGTCGGCTGCATATATAATTTCCAGAACCTGCCCAGCTGGTCATAGCACTCCTGCCAGTGAATCCAGTACGTTTCCGGATCGACATACCATATCCGCTTGCTGTACAGATAGTCAGGATCGTCGCTGCGCACCTCAACCACATAGGTTTTGCACCGCTGAAACGAATACCCGCTGGCAACAGCCTGCCCGGCAACGCGGGAAGTGCTGTCCATGTCCTGATCGCGTGCAAGAAGCATATCCTTTCGTCCGGTAAGCGTGAAGGAGGACCTGCTCAGATAGCTGTCCCACATGTTGCCGTCATCGTAGATCATATCGGTGCCGTCAATCGCATTGGTGCGCTCAGCCTGGGACAGGCGCTTTATGCGCCTGAATTGTGCGTAATACAGATATGACTCATACTCTTTTGACTCATCGATGAACTTCATGGCAATCATGCGGCTGCCGCTCATTTCCGGCGGCTTGTTGAAGTCGAGCAGCTGTCCCTTGTGATAGCCTTTCGGGTTGTGTTTTTTGTCATAGGCGGGCAGCGGATCGAGCTCGGTCCGGTGAATAAAATACATCTCCTTCCAATCCTGATCAGCCAGGCGGTCAGTGTGCGCTCTGGGGTCTATCACCGGGGCATACC
The DNA here is from genome assembly GCA_964621615.1 of uncultured Thermodesulfobacteriota bacterium. GTDB lineage: Bacteria > Desulfobacterota > WTBG01 > CAIYCZ01 > CAIRTM01 > CAZUMW01. Next base: position 47,514 of record CAZUMW010000019.1, on the reverse strand, counting down.
AGTTCATCGCATAGGTGTCGCCCCTGTTCTGAAACTCCATGTTGTAGGCGACCTCGAGGCCTGTTTTGGGATCAGGAAACGGGAAGCCTGCAAGCTCTGCGGTGTTGATTATGTGTCCGCTTTCGTCTGTTTTGACCATCGGGGCATATTTTCTGGTGGCAGCGATCATTCCGGCTGTCTCTTTGATTTTTTCGTAGGGCTCAATATATAAATACAGCTGCTTTCCCTCAGGAGTTCCCCATTTCCGGGGGTTTTTGAAAATCGTCACCCACGATTCGGGGAAAAATTCAGCCACCCCGTCAATATTGGTTTTATCGATTTTTTTTCCTGCCCAGCTTTTCTCCCATGCTCTGACCCCGGCGAGCTCCTCAGGCGTATAGGCGGACAGAAACTGCTGGGCTTCGGCAGCCCTCGTGCTGTGTGCCGCCGCAAAAACAGTGAGGAATGCTGCCGCCGCCAGGACGATTGTTTTGACTGCATACCCGATCATAATACTGCTCCTCTCATATGCTCTTTGTTTACAAATGCCCCCTCTCCGGGAGGAGTGCAGGGACGAAGCAAGCTCGTCTTTGTTAATTCCTTACAAAACAACCCATTGCTTATCTTTGCTCGCAATAACACATGCGGGATTACCACAGCATGACATTTTCAGCACTCTGATTTCTGACTCCTGAATTCCGACTTCCTTTTGTGCTTTTTATTTCCATGAGCATGCCGCACGCACCATAAATTTGTTTTTTAAGAAACCACCAGTTTTTTTCAGAACTCATAACGCAGCCGCAGTATAATCCTGTCCCGTGACGGCGAAGAATAATAGCTTTCCGCATACTCTCTGTTTGCCCCCCCGTGAGCGGCAAACCCGAAATCAAAGCGCCAGTGCGCGCCCGGAAATATATAGCTCATCGTCGGAATCGCCTGCCATTTGTTTGTTCGCAGATAATAGTTTCCGACAAACACAAACATGAACTTGCCCTGACACAGGCTCTGCCGCATAAAACAGGTGATCACATCGTGCACGCTCGATTTGTAGTAGAATCCCCGGTCGCTGGTTACCAGATCGCGGTCATGATTGAATATTTTCGTCCATCCGTAGCTCACCGAGAGCTCAAGCATTGCGTTGTTCGCCAGAACGGTGTTGGTAAACCCGGGGATATACAGATTTTTGTTGGCCTGCAGTGCAATGCCGAGCACATTGCGCCGGGTCCACCCGTATATCCCGGCCTGGTCACCGCCGGCTGCCTTGTTCATGGGGCGGTTAATCTCATAAAACCACTCCAGCCGCCAGACGGTATCCCACAGCAGCTGCGAGTAGTACTGGGCGGTTCCGCCGATGGTTGTATAGCGCTTGTAATAATATACCCGCTCGCTCATGGATGAGGGGGGAACCCACTGCTGCCGCATGGCTGTCCTTATGCCTGAAAATATGTATGACAGCGTATATTCACCTATCCGGTCCGGGTGCGCAACCGGTCCGTCATCCCGCGCATTCCAATACAAAAGCGTCCAGTCAATACCCCTCACGTGACCCCGCACACGGAACCCGAGCTCCCAGTTGTCCTTCATGTTCCAGCCGGGCGCGTCATGATTCCACTTGTCGCGCTGCCAGTGGTAGATGCCGAAGCGCTGATGCTCGGGGTCGAAAAAGCGGTTGGTATAGGCCAGGCTGCCGGGCTGCGCAGCTTCGACCTGCAGGAGTATGTTTTTAAAGTCACCGGGGTTAATTATTGTTTCAAACAGCAGATTTCCCGGAAGCATCGTCTGATACAGCATCCTGATCATCCAGATTCCCTGCTTTACCTCCTCCCAGCTGTTAACGCCCGGGTAGCCCCTGCGGAAGTCGGTGGGATTCACCACATCGGCAAACCGCTCGAGATTCAGCTGCCCCCAGGTAACAATCTGCTTTCCGACCCTGATCTGCAGCGGCCCCCTGATAACCTCAAGATAGGCCTCGGTAATACAGTCGTCTATAAAGCGCCGGGGGCGCACCCACTCCCTGCGATCGCGAGTGGGAATGCTGTCGTGATAATCATCATCCAGATAGTGCGCCTTTTGCCACCAGCCCTTCAGCCCTCCAAACACCCGCACCTGAAAGTCATAATCATCCTTCAGGGTATACAGCGTTTCAAACAGCGCAGACGTCTGAAGAAAATCGAGGTTCGAGTCGTGATAATATTTTTCCCGGTCTAGATATGCCGTGCGGATAAACGCCGTTTCTTTCACAAAGCCGCTGATCACCAGCCTGCCGTCCATAAATTTGCTCGACGCGCATGCGCTTCGGCAGTCGGCAATAATCAGTGCTGCCAGCGCTGCAGCGGCAAACGCTGCCGCCCGTGGTATCATTTTTTCAGCCATTGACCTCCCCTTTTCGGGTATATTGCATTCACTTTTCATGCGGTAACGCTGCATGACATGAGATGCTCTTGGGATTTCTGCACGACTTTTTGTGGAGCTTCAATACGGTTATTTTCATCACAGGCATAGAAGGTCTTTTGCCGTCATGACCGTTATGGCAAAGTTCGAATCGTCTCAAAGGCGCTCCATACGGCATCCATAATGGTGCCCGGCGCTTTGCAGTCACCCACTGCCGTTACATTTTCCATATCTTTGAGCGCCTCTGCCAGTCCGCTGTCCGGAAACATGCGCCCGGCAAAAACAAGGCTGTCCGCTGCAAGATATATGCTGCTGTACTGCCTCTTTGCAATAACGCCGCCCTGCTCAAGCCGGACAGGTATCGTTCCTCTGTATATGCTTATATTAGGGTGCCGAACCATTCGCAGCAGCATCGAGCGGTTATGCATATCAACCATATCCGTGTCCAGCGCATCATCATCGGCCCGGGCGCACAAAATAACCTTTTTGCCCTGAAGGGCAAAATGTGCAGCTGTTTCGCATCCGGCAACCCCTGCTCCCATAATAAGTATAGTTTCACCGGTGGCCTGCCTGCCGCTTAAGACATCAATCAGGCTGAACGTATTATTGCCGTAAAACGGCAGCGGCTCCATGAGGGCGCCGGTTGCGACCACGACATGATCGGCACCGCATGCGCGGACATCCTCAGGCGCAGCCCGCTTGCCGTACACCACCTGTATTCCAAGGCGGTCTACCAGACCTTCAAGATAGGAAAGATAGGCTGCGATGTCCCGCTTGAACGGCGGCACCGATGCGGGCCGGAGATTGCCGCCCAGGCGTTTTCCCGCTTCCCACAACGTGACGTCAAAGCCCCGCTCAGCACCTGCCCGGGCAGCCTCGATGCCGGCCGGCCCGCCTCCGACAACCAGCAGGGACCGCTTTCCTGTTATCGGCGTCAGCATCCATTGGGTTTCATGCCCGGTCAGCGGGCGCAGCGCGCAGCTGGTCGGCTCGCCGGCGATCATCTGCCACAGGCACCCCTCATGACAGCCCAGGCAGGGCATAATCTCGTTGCTGCGGTCGCTTGCTACTTTATTAACCCAGTCCGGCTCTGAGAGAAGCCCCCTGCCGATAGCAACAAAGTCGGCTTTGGCGCTTTGAAGGACCTGCTCGGCCACGTCAGGATAGTGCAACCGCCCCACAGCGATCACCGGTATCGCCACGGCTTTTTTTACCCGCTCGGCCAGCTCTGCCAGACATGCCGGCGGCTGATACTGCGGCGGGTGGGGCCACCACCCGGTTTCATAGCAGCCTGCATCAACATGCAGGGCGCTTGCGCCCATTTTTTCGAGCTCGCCGGCGATCCAGATTCCCTCCTCAATATCGCGGCCGCCCTCAAGATAGTGCGTCACGCCGTACCGGAAGATGACGGGAAAGTCTTCGCCCGCTTCCCGCCGTATCGCTTCCATCGCCTCTTTTACAAAGGTAAGCCGTTTTTCACGCGAGCCGCCGTAGCGGTCCGTGCGGCGGTTCCACAGGGCGGTCATAAACTGATCCATCAGATATCCCTCGTGGCCGTGAAGCTCAACGCAGTCGGCGCCTGCCTCGCGGCAGCGGCGGGCCGCGTATCCGAACGACTCTGCCAGTGCCGCAGCCTCCTCAGCGGTAAGCGCGCGGGAACTGTACTCCGGGAAATCCGGCACATAGAAGTTCGGGTTTTCAGATGCCGACACCGGCGGCTCGCGCTCATCGATAACGGCCGCAGGCACCACGCGCCCGAACCCTGCGGTCAGCTGAATGCTCAGCCTGCACCCATGGGAGTGAAGCGCATCGGCGAGCCTGCGCATTGAATCACGGTGGCGATCGTTTTCTATATTAAAAAGCTGCCGCGCGACCGGCTCAAGCGCACGCGACACGAAGGTCATCTCGGTTGTAATCAGCCCCACCCCTCCTCTGGCACGGGCCTCATAATAGGCACGAAAGCGGTCACCCCAGTCCCCGTCCGGGTCGCACAGCCCCCTGACGCCCATTGCAGCCATAATGATCCGGTTTTTAACCTCCATGGTGCCGATTCGTCCCGGCTCAAGCAGCTTCATTACGCACTCTCCATTGTCTGCACATCTTAAAAAGCGTTTATACCGTTACAGCTGATCAAGAAAATCAACCGTTGCCTCCACTATCTGCTCCTGCTGCTCCTTCCTGGAAATATCAGCAGGATGATCATGTTCCTGTACCGCCTCAGGCGCGGTGTCATAGTAGCCGAACTGCGTATGGTTGCCGCCCTCGATCCGTACAAACTCGGTGTCGGGGGGAAGATGCCGCGCCCCGTTTTCAATGTATTCAGGAAACCCGTCCTTTGACCCGTAAATCGATATTGCCCCGATATTCCGGCGATCCAGCCGGAACAGCGCCGACGGCCAGCTGGCCCACAGTACCACGCCGTCGATCTGGTTGGGGTGCCGCCTGGCATACAGGCAGGCAAAGGAGCCGCCCATCGAGTGTCCGCCGATTGCCCATGTTTCAATCTCAGGCCGTGAGCGCACGATCGCGGCCGCCCTCTTGTATCCCAGATGTGCAAGATCGTTCGGCATACACACAACAACAACCAGATATCCTCCAGCGGCGATATTTCTGGCCGTTGGGGCATAGGAGCGCGCATCGACTTTCCCGCCCGGATATAGAATGAAGCCGGCTGCCGGCTGCCTGTCACTGGGCTCAAAGCAATAATAGCAGGGGTTTTCCATGCGGCCCTGCAGCGTGCCGCAGGTAACTGTCACCCCGTTATCGCTGTCAAGGGCTGCCAGCGCTTCAGGCAGGGGCGGATAGCTCTCATCCCTCGCGGCGCTTGTATGCGCCGTCAGCATGAGGGCGGCAGCAGCGCAGATGACTGCCTTTATTGTTCTCATAGCTGTACCCTGTAGCCCTACATATTCATTATCTGTGTCGCTATTGTGTATACGCATACGCGCTCACCGGGAGCTTTTCATTTGCCGGAGCGCTTGTTTCTAACCTTGTCCATAAACTCAGGGGTGATAGTGGTAATGCCCTCCTTTTTTGCCTCTTTAACCACTCCGGAAATAACCGTCTTCAAAAAAATGCCGGGCACTTTGAGAATTTTGGCGCACGCCTCATCCTCCCAGACGATCTCGGGGTCAAAATGCGTGCAGGCATATTTGACCATCTCAAAGCTGTTGCCCTTATCTTTGGGAATAGGGACTTTATACGGCCGCGAGTGCCGGGAGAACCAGAACCTGACGTTATCTCTGAACCCGTAGTCAACCGGCAGCCGCGGGAAGCCCGTGCCTTTGAGAAGACACTGATACCATTTCTGTTTCAGAAGAATGCTGTCAATGCGCAGCAGAAAATGACATTCCACCAGCTCCTCCCTGTCTTTAAGGGGATAGCTGTCATCCCAGGTGCACTCGAACACCTGCACCGCCTCGCGCACAATTTCAGGATGGCGCCGCCCGCCGCTGTCAGGCCGGCTGGAGGGCGCCAGGGTGAATATGCTGTTTTTCATTTTTTCCTCGGTTGACTCGCCGGGAAAGCCGAGCGCAACGCAGTTTTTCATGTACTTCTTTTTATCGGGAATAAAGTTTATGGAACAGGTTTTCGTTCTGATAATATTCTGTGCCGTATTGCTGGTCCCCCGTGCAATCAGCATCATGGCATAGCCGGAGCCGCCGGTCACCACGTGCGGAAAGCACAGCGAGTAGGGGCCCAGGTTGGTCCGGCCCGACTCAGAATGCGTGCTTATAAGCACCACCGGCATCGGGAAAAAGCTTGAGCTCTGATAGAAATTATCAACCATCCTGACTTCGGCAAATTCGCTGTTCATAGTTTCTCCCCGGTTTTACTCACTGGGCGGACAGGCTGCCGCTTTTCCGCCCTGTGCTATACCATTTCACAGCCGCGCCGGGCTGGTCTTTAATTGAGCTCACAATCATGTGCGTACTATATAGAAGCGATACATTTCCTGATTTCAGAACACATACGGCCCTTCCACTGCATACCGGCTGCGGCAAAACCACAGCTGAGCCCCCCCCTGACAATGAAGCAGCACGGGCCGGTTTCCCTTAAACGCTGTTTTTGTGAGCTCTTGAAAAGCCCGGCCCGGCACGGCCTGTTATTCTGCAGCAACAGGTTGAACAGAAGTGAACCAACGCGTTAAAACAGTGCCTTCAGAGTAAGCTCTGCCAGCTCATGCCCCACGGCATTTTCCAGCATAATGCCGCCGGGGTCATTTTCCTTTAAAACGGTTCGCATCGCCGTTTTGCGGGCATTGAGCGGCTGCATATAATCATCATCACAGGGCTCACGCGACTCCCAGAGCCGGTAATAGATATCAAGATAGCCGGTCATCAGCTGCAGAATCCGGTCCTGAGATTCCTTTGTGCTGGGGCTTACCTCGGTCGAGATGCAGTAGGGGGATACCAGCGCGCGGAACCAGTCGGGGTTTCGTATTGAATCGCCTTTGAAATATTTTTTTCCTTCATCATACAAATCCTCCAGCGGCCGCAGATATTTTTCCATGTAGCCGAGATCGCATATGCAGTCTGCGGTCGGATAGAGGTCGATAATAAAGTAGCTGCCCTTCTGGCTTTCCGCCCAGAAGGAGGAATAAACCGGCAGCGCGTGATGATCATCCGGGAAAACAAGGGTGGTATATGTCTTCAGCTTTTCGCGATAGGTCTGAACGCCGAATACGATTTTTTCCAGGCCGGGCGCGGCATAAAGATATTTAAAGCTTCCCGTGAGGCCGCCCCCTTTCAGGTTCCGCAGCGGCGTAATGTCCTCACCGCCGTATGTATCCATCATTGTGCCGCTGAACTTATTCAGCACCACGGTCATTTGTTCTTCGTACGGAGGAAACGAATATGCATCGGACATCAGCTGCTCCTTTCTTTCTTTTTTTGTACCTAAACTGAGTTATTTTTCACCGGTACAATGTGTTCAACGCACAGGCATCATCATTGCTTTGAGCGGGTTTGTACATTGCATACTAAATAAACACCTCGGAATCCCTGCTGAAGCGGGACTGAGAATGAGCGAAAAGCAGTGATGCTGCCTGTGATGCCTTAAAATCGCTCAAATCAGGTTATATTTTTATGACAAACTCATCGCGGCCGTCCCGCAGCGCCGCGGCATTAACCACCTCGAGCGTTCTGTTCCGCATGGCCGCGGTGCTCAGCGCATCGACGCACACCCGGGCTATCTGCTCTCTTTTGACCAGCCCGGTAATTTTGCCGCCCTCTCCGAAGGCGACATCATCCGGCAGATCTTTTTGGGTATATCCACCGGGCCGGATAATCGTATACGCAATACCGCACGACCGGATAGCGTCTTCGGACCGCGTCTTTGCGCGCAGTACCGGGCCCATGGCAAGCCGGTATATGCAGGATACCGCCTCCCTGCTGTTGCCGGCGCCTATAGAGGACACCACTACAGCATGGCGAATCCCGGCGCGGCGAGCGGCCTGAACAAGGTTTGCGTTGCCTCTGTTGTCGACTCTGTCGTTTTCTTTTTTGCTGAAAGGCTTTTTCGATCCGATTGCGCTTATCATAAAGTCCGCTCCCGCCATTGCCTTTTCAAGAGAGTCTGCCGATGCCAGATCGCCCTCAGCCAGTGTGATATTATCCGCTGCAAGCCCGGGGGGCTCCGGAGGATCAAAGGGCCGCACCAGCAGAGCGATCGCATGGTATCCCCTGCTCAGCAGCTCTGCTACCACAAGCCGGCCAAGCCTGCCGGTTGCGCCGGCAACAAAAACGCTTTGTTGTGTATCTGCCATAGGTTCTCCTTCAGTGTGTCATTGTTCTGGATCCGAAAAAACCTCAACCCCTGAATCAAGATATTTCCCGGTGTTGTAGATATAATTCCATGCATCCCCGTCATCCAGGGCATGCGCCTGCAGAAACAGGGCGCTCCAGCGCGCTGCTGTTTCAATGCTTTGCTCCTGGCTGATTGCAGGCTCGTTCTCGTCGGGGCTTGGCCCGGAGGGGTTATTCTCATTGCACAGCCCGTAGTGATTTGCGCCCTTTATGAATACAAGCGCTTTTGGAGTATCCGCGATTCCCTCATAGGTCCGCTTCGTTTCATCATAGGTGGCATTGCTGTCAAGAGCGCCGTTGACAATTGCAAGCGGCAGCCCCAGGTTGCCGGTCGGCACAGCGCCGCCGAGCGGCGTTTTTATGCCGCTCAGCGCAGCGGCTTTCAGCTCTTCGGGACGTGTAAAATAACCCCCTTCACAGAACGGGGGCATGCACGTGTTCTGAATAGCCATAATCCCGCACGCCGCACCGAAGGAGTGGCCAAGCAGCACAAGGCGCGAGGTGTCGACGCGGCCGCTTACCGGCGACCCGGGATCGTCATTCTCGCCGGCCATAAATGACAGCACCTCATAGAGCTGCTGCTGTTCGGAAAACAGCCCCTCCATGGGGTAGCCGTACACCTCATAGGAGCGGAAGTGATTGGGCACCGCCACGATAAACCCGTAGCGGGCAACAGCGGATGCGTACGCTGAATATATCGATTTATCGCAATAGGCCCCCTGCAGCAGAAGCGCCACCGGAAACCGGCGCTGCGTGTCATTATCCGGGCTGATCGTGTCCGGATAGTATACATCGACCGGATCTGCGCTCTCAGGCATTGTTGCTTCATATGACTGCGCGCTATCATACGCCGGTTCCGGAACGCCGGGCTGAGAAACAAGCCGGTAAATCATGCCTCCCTCCGGCGGCTCAAGCCCTTCCGGGCCGTCACCGCTTGCCTTTGCGATGCCGACATACAGCGCGCCGTCATGCTGCACAAAGGAGCTGACGCTGACAGCGCGGCTGTCGCCGAACCCGCTCAGGGTAACCGGAACCCAGGCGGTGCCGTCCGCTGTACGCCACAGCTGAGCGCCGGTCAGATAGCGCTCATCCATACCCAGCTTGGGCGCAAAGTTTGAGACCAGACCGGCATACAGCTCTCCGTCAAAGGAAAACAGATTTGCTGCAATATTCTGATACATGCTTAAAAACCACTTTCCCCGGTTCTGCACGCCGTCAAACCCGTTGAGTATGCCCGAGTCGCCCCCTGCGCTGTAATGCCAGCTTCCGTCTTCAGGGCTCGCGTTGTCCGTATACAGCACCCGGGCGCCGGCAAGCGTCTGAATGCCGACGTACAGCCGCCCGCTGCTTTCTGCCATGCTCCAGGGCATATAATTTCCGTTCCACATGCTGCAGTCCATGCCGCAGCCGAATCCGTTTTCATTGCTGCCGCTGTCATTGTCGTCGACGTCGCCGTCAACAATAAGCTCCCATCCCGTATCGGTCAGCCGCGCCATGCGCGCACACTTCCCTTTGTTGCCGGCCGCGCCGGTTCCGCCGGCATACAGCACCGGCTCCCCCGACACCGATGAAACGCACAAACAGGGGATGCTTGTGCTTATGGGCCGGTTTCCGTCGCGATAATCCTCGTCGCTGTGAAAATTGCCCAAGCTGTAAGCCGGCTCGGTCACGCTCCAGGTGTCACCGTCTTTTGTGCACCAGACCTGAGCGCCGTAGTCATTGTTGAGCGCAGTGCTCACATACAGCGTATTGTTAAAAATGACCATCGAGGGGATCATTTTGTTCCAGTAATTGCCGAACCCGTTTTCATCCCAGCCGGTGCCGATGCTGTATGAGTCTCCCGCCGCAATGCCGCCGCGGTCATATTCGACAAACGGCGGATAGGGGTTTTTGAAATGCTGTGCTTCGCACACCGTATGCTCCTGCCCCAGATTGCCCGCCTGCTCGTTCTGCTGAACGGTTAGCGTGTCGCCGGTGTTTCCCACAATGTCAAAGCGCCTGAAAGCACCCTCGCCCGAGGTGATCTGCAGAACACCCCCGGCCCAGTGGTCAGGCTCCCAGTGCTTGCTGCTGTCGGTTATCCGGGCCGTTGTGTCGCCGTCATCAGACACGCAGCCGGAAATCGTCGTAATCGTTCCGGACTCTTCGGTATCCCGTTTGTCGGAAATCACCGGCTCCCAGCCCGAGCCGTCATAGCGCCATATTTCACATCCTGTTGAGTCATACACCTTTCCCTGATGCCCCGATGAAAATCCGCAATACAGCCTGTTCTGAAATACAGCCATTGCCCCCCACATACAGTCGATCCAGGGATTTCCGTATATCCCGTTTTGCTCCCCGCCCGGATACAGCACCTGCTCCCAGCCGCCCGCATCGTTTGTGCGCCATATTTCAGCGCCCTGTGTTTCATTTCTGGTCATGGCATACAGCTGCCCGCGGTATTCAGCCATGGCAACAACGCCGTAGTTTTCCGTGCTGCCGAAGCCCGCTTCAATGACCGCTTCCCACGCTGAGCCGTCCTCCGTTGTCCGCGGAGCTGTCTCTTTACACCCGACGTGCATGATACAGCACCCGGACAACAGCACGATCAGCAGCATCCGATTACACAATTTTTTCATATCTGCTGTTCCTTCAATGGAATTGATCACTGTTCAGAACAGGTAAAGGTTCTCAATAACACCGTTTATTATTGTTTGGCTCCGGTTTTTCCGGAGCTGTCAGCAGCCTGCTTTGCCGCCATAAACTACAGCGGAATTGCAGGTTCTTAACTACAATTACTGTGCCAGGAAGTTATTGTTTTATTTATGAAGTAATTACAAATAGTTAAAAACTTAACGCAAAAAAGGAAAGAATCTTTTTTCCAAAAAAAATGGAATGCCTGTTGGAGGAATAAGCTTTAAGAAACTGTAATAACTTAATATTATTACAATTCCCGAAAAAAGGAATAGTTCCGAAAAATCTGGACAAATTCACGCGCCTCCACTCCGTACCATACAGAGCTAGGGCCTTTCGCGGTCGCAGCGGCGGCCATGAAGGCCGTAGACTTTTAATTTTTCATACAGGGAAGAGCGGCTGATATTAAGCCGCCGCGCAGTTTCAGGATAGTCATTGCCGCAGCTTTTAAGCACATGACTGAGCAGCGCGCGCTCCGAACGGGCCTTGCCGAGCTTTGATGCCGCCTTGAGGGGGTTCGGCCGGCTAAGCAGATCCTCATATACCGGCTGCACCTCACCCGAACCCTGCGCTTCGGCAGATTCGTCAAACAGCATTTCAGCATCCCCCAGCAGGCAATAGCGCTCAACAACATGTTTCAGCTCCCGGACATTGCCGGGATATTCATAGCGCATAAACCGCTCCATCGCGCTCCCCGGCAGGGGCGGCGGTTTTTTGCCCTGCCGCTGCGCAAAATCCTTCAGAAAGTGCTCGATCAATAAGGGAATATCATCACGGCGATGCCGCAGCGGCGGCAGATGAATAGGAATGACATGAATGCGGTAATACAAATCCTCCCGGAATGACCCCTTCTGCACTTCCCCGAAGAGGTCCCTGTTTGTGGCAAGGATCAGACGCACATCAACCTGCGTCGGCACAGGGCTCCCGACGCGCATGATTTCCCCCCGCTCAATTACCCTCAGCAGCTTGACCTGCATCTCCCTGTCCATTTCGCTGATTTCATCAAGAAACAGCGTTCCCTTGTCCGCCTCCTCGAAATAGCCCTTGCGGCTTTCAACAGCACCGGTATAGGCACCCTTTACATGACCGAACAGCTCGCGCTCCATCAGCTCTCGGGGTATCGCACCGCAGTTAACCGATACCATGGGGCCGTCTTTGCGCATGCTGCTGTGGTGGATGGCATGAGCAACCAGCTCCTTTCCGGTTCCGGTTTCCCCGGTCAGAAGCACGCCTGCGTCGCTTTCTTTAATGGCATCTATAAGCTGATACACTTTGCGCATTGAGGGGCTGTTGCCGATTATGTTGCCGTAATGATATTTTTCATGCAGCAGCTGGGTAAGCTTTGTAATCGTCTTTTCTTTTTCGCTGTCGGCGCGCATAAGATCCCTGATGCGGAGCTGGGCTTTCAGCCGCGCCAGCAGCTCAAGCCCGTTGAACGGCTTTACTATGTAGTCGTCGGCGCCTTCACGCAGGCCCTCAACTTTCATACCGGTATCTGCACGGGCGGTCAAAAAAACAAAAGGAACGCGCCGCAGGCCCGGATCCTGTTTTACGTGACGCAGCACCCCATAGCCGTCCATTTCAGGCATCATGACATCACACAGAATGATGTCGGGCATGTGCCGGTGAATTGCCCGCACCGCCCCCCTGCCGGTATCCACGGCAACATAGTCATACTCCTCCTGTATAATGCCGGCGATATACCGGCAAACATCCGGATTGTCATCAGCAATGAGCACCAGCGGCTTTGTGCCCGTTACAGACTGGGGGGGGAGCGTGCGCTCCCTTCCGACATCTGACAGCTCGACAGCGGTTTCCAGGAGAAGCTCCTCGTTCTCGCCGCGGGGGCCCTCTCCGGCCTCGCCTGCTTGAGCGTCCATAGGCAGATACAGTGAAAACGAGGTTCCCCTGCCTGGCCGGCTCGCAACAGCGATACCCCCGCCCACCGCCTCAACAAGCTCCCGGGCATAGGCAAGGCCGATCCCCGCGCCGCTGTGGCTGCTCGAGGCTTCGATGCCGCCGCGGTCAAAGCGGTCAAAAATGGTCGGCAGGTGTTTCGCCTGTATGCCGATGCCGGTATCATTTACCGAGATCACCAGACAGCGCCCGATCTCAGCCGGCTCAGCCCCGGCGCAGCAGGAGTCACCCAAAGACAAATCGCTGCCCTCAGCCTGAGAAACCGCTACGGCAATGCTCCCCTTCGGGGGCGTAAACTTAAAGGCGTTGCCGATCAGGTTAAACAAAACCTTCTCCATACGCCCGGGATCTATCGCCGCCTCTTTAAGGGCTTTGTCAGGCTCAAAGGATAACGATATCCGCTTTTGTTGCGCAATCGGTGAAAAGGCATCAAGAATAGCCGAAACAAATCTATTGATATCCCGCTTTTCGTAAAACACGCTCTGGCCGCCCGACTCAAGCAGACTGAAGTCAAGCAGCTGGTTGATAAGCTTAAGCAGCCGCCGGGCGTTGCTCAAAGCAATGTCAAGCTGCTCTGCGGTTGCAGGTAAAAAATTATGCCCGGGGGTGCGCAGAACTTCTTCCAGGGAGCCGATCGTCAGCGTGAGCGGGGTGCGGAACTCGTGAGTTATATTTGCAAAAAAGCGGCTCCTGAACTGATATGCCTCCTGCAGCGCGTGCTCCGCCTTTTTGCGCTCGGTTACATCACGCAGCACGCATACGGAGCCGGTTATGACTCCCGCCGCATCTTTTTGTATGGTCGCCGTAGCATCCATCGGCACTATTTCGCCTTTGCCATTAAAAATATAATACTCCCAGTTTTCGATTTTGCCGCCGCTTTCAAGCTGCACAAAGCTTTCAACCAGCCGGTAGGTATAATCCCGGTAGCTTTGATCCAGGACAACGGTTTCACCGGTCGTTGAGGTGAAGGTGCCCGTGTCCGGGCCAAGCTCAAACAGGGTGGAGCCGATCAGCTCGTGTTTCTCCTTTGCAACAATGTTTGCAAAGGACTGGTTAACTCTGGTGATGGTTCCTTTGCCGTCGAAAATGACGATAGCGTCTCCACACGACTCGAGCACATTCTCGAGGAAATTCTTCTCTTCATTAATCCGGTGCTCCAGCTGTGTGCGCTCCCGCAGGCCGTCATCGGGGGCCGCTCCCGCCAGCTGCTTTTCAAGGGATTCATTGACTACCGTAATGTGCTGCATCTGCTCCTGCAGCCTGCGCGTGTCGCGCAGGTCTTTAAGAAAGGCTATGCCGCCGCGGGTCGCATCGCTGTCGCCCTCAAATTTAGCATAGTTGAATTCAACCGGCACCACGTCACCGTTACAGGCGGTCAGCTCGGTGACATAGCGGTCCGGGACCGGAAACCGGTAGGTTTTGAGAACGGCAAAAAAAGAAGAGACAGAAAAAGCGGCGGGATCGGCAGAGGGGATACCGGCAAGGCTGCAGAACGCCCTGTTTGCCTTGACCAGCCCGGCGCGGGAGTCAAAAAGGAAAACCGGCGCCGGCAGCTGCCCGAAAACGGGATCAAATATTTCTTTTAAAAGAGTGAATACATGCATAGGCTGTTGCGAACAGTATATAAAAAAAACCGCTCAAAGCAAAGCCCGATTAGGTCTCAAATATTTCGCAGCTCACATGCATTCCACATGCTATACGTTCAGCCGGGCCTCAGCAGGCCGTCATTGCACGGCTCCGTCCGGCCAATCCGGTTTTTTTTCTGCATTATCGCCGGACACGCTTCGCTTTGTCCGAGCCTACATTTTACAGAGGCGCTCATGGTCCTCAACGCACAGGTGGAGATGAACCGGAACCGGGTTTCCGGGGCTTACACATTCCGTGTTTTTTAAGCCCCCCTTTATAATTGTGCCATTTGGCGATGAGGGAAAAATGAGTATAATTGTGACAAACAGAATGAAGATATACGGCAAACGGAAGGAGGGATTTGGGGTGGTCCGGCATTTCCGCCTGCAGGTATCGTTGCTTTACAATTCACGAAAAAGTCCTCCCGGCCTCTTTTTTATCCGAAAGGGAGGAGACAAACCGGTTCCCCTCTTTGGAAAAGAGGGGGTAGGGGAGATTTTTTACGCTCTATCGCTACGACTGCAGGATTACGGTGTAAAAAAGCAAAAGGCTTGAAAATCTGTGAGGCGGAAATTGAAAAATTGATATTTGAAGGCAGATAATGCTCACAGCTGCAAAAGCGGATTTTCTCCTCCCGGTTTGACACCTGCCGCTTTCCTTTGCCTGACAATGTGCGGCTGCGGGGATGCCTCACGGACAAGCAGCGTGCACCCCCCAGGCCATCATGAATAGCTATCACCTATAGTGTCCACGATCAGTATTTTAACTATCAATTTGACAGTATTATGATGTGCTGCGGTATAGTGATTTTGGAATTTGATCAAATTCATTAAAAACACAATAACAATGCTATGCTGCAAAAACTCTTTAGATTCTTTGTCGTTTTCTGCATTGTGCTCCCGTACTTCCCGTCAGCGCCGGCAGCAGCGCAAACAGGTTCCGGCCTGTTCAATATGCTGGTTATTGCTCCCGGCGTGACACGGGCAATCGATATCAGGCAGCAGCGTCTGTTTCCGCGGGGCTGTCCGCAATTTTTCGTTATCGCTCTTGGATCGGGCACGCTGGGCATCTCGGTGAGAAAAGACGATGTTGACGGGGATACGATTTTCATGATCGGCGCTGCCCTGTCAAGCGCCGGCACAGCTCCCATTTACCGGATCGGCCTGTCAAAGGGCATGATCGATCAGGTAGTCGAGATCGGAAGCCCTGAACAGCCCTGCGGATGTGTGTGGCTGTACTGCGGGGTGGCCCTGTCACAGAATCTTCCGAGCTACAACTGCCAGGTACGGTTTTCGCTGACCCAATAAAAAATATCCACAACAAAGAAAGAAAGGACCACCCATGAAAACGCAAAAAGGTAATATGGTTTCCATTGCCGTGTTGTTCATACTTATCTGCGCCGGCTGCAAAACATCAATAGATTTCCCGCAGGGTGAGTACCCGAACGGAGAGCTGCTGGTTTCAGGTTCATTCCTTGAGACAATCATGGAAGAGTCCGGCGTGGTCATCATCGATGCCCGCACAAGCGGGTACGATACAGCACATATTCCCGGCGCCGTCAGCCTGCAGTGGGATGACTACGTCGACGAAAGCACCATGCTGCTGTCAGCGTCTGCCATTGCCGAAAAGCTCGGCGCAGCCGGCTTGACGCGTGACATGACCTATATCATTTATGATGATACGCTGTCCTCAAGGGGCGCTGCCGGCCGGATATTCTGGATGCTCGAATATCTGGGCTGCAGCGATGTACATATACTGAACGGCGGCTGGGATCTGTGGGCGCTGGAAGGGCGCGAAACGGAATCCACTGCAAACACTCTGACGCCGAAAATATTTACCGCATCCGTGCGGGATCAGGTGCTGAGCACCAGCGATTCTATCAGCAGCAGGCTCGATGGCAGCGATTTTGTCCTCATCGATTCCCGGACTGATGAAGAATACAATGGATGGCAGATATACGGAGAGGACCGGGGGGGTCATATTACGGGTGCTGTGCAGATTCCTTATGAGTGGTTTTACGCTTCGGACAACGGCACGGTGCTGAGCTATGACGAAATGCTGAATCTGTTTACCAGCCGCGGCATTACCTCCGACAAAGAGGTTGCTGCCTACGGCTCATCCGGGACACGAAGCGGCTTTGTCTACTTCGCCCTTCGGCTGCTCGGCTATCAGAGCTGCTCCAATTATGCAAACTCGATACGTGAATGGGCTGCTGATTCATCACTGCCAATGGAAAAGATGGAAAATTATCAGGCGCTCGTATATCCGGAGTGGGTGGACAAGTTGATAAAGGGTGAAAATCCGCCGACATATCCCGGAAACGGGTATGTTATTCTCAACCCATCCTATGAGCCCCGCTATTCAGACAACCGGACGGACTATGTGGGATCCGCGTATGAAACAGGCCATATACCGGGCGCATTGTTTGTGGATGTCTACTCGCTCGAAAACGGCCCCAATTCAGAATACGGAGACGGCTATGCGAGTCCGGAGGAAGGAAACATTAAACCCATCCCCGAGCTCCAGGAGTTCCTTGGCACCCTGGGCATATCAAAAGACAGGACCGTTGTGGTATATGCAGATGACGATATATCCATGATGACCGCCGGCAGGGCGGCATGGGCCCTGCTGCTTGCAGGCGTTGATGACGTCCGCATGCTCAACGGAAACTACGATGCATGGGTCGATTACGGCGGAGAAATCGAAACCACCCCGAACGCTCCTGAGCCGGCAGCATTCGGGGACAGTTCAGGAAACCCCCGCTATCTCGCAACAACAAGCGATGTGCTGGCCGTGGCAAATGGAACAGCCCCCAATCGTGTTATTGCAGATGACCGTTCATGGGAAGAATACATCGGTGAGTCGAATTCCTACTACCAGTACTTCGATGAGCTGGGGCGTATAAAAACCGCTCTCTGGGTCGGGGACTGGTGGGAGCTGACAAGAGAGGACTTTGAATCGCTGAAGTCATATACGTTGGTTGAGCAGGACTGGATCGACGCGGGGCTGTCAACTGACAAAGAGATATACTTTTACTGCGGCACCGGCTGGAGGTCAGGATTATACACGTTTTATGCATACCTGATGGGCTGGGAAGCGGCCAATTATGACGGCGGCTGGTTTGAATGGTCATATTACGGCAATCCCAGGGAAACCGGCGCACCGTAATTGAACCGCCACCCCGACATGTCGGGATCGAATCACCATCCGCCGAGGCGTGACTAAAGAAAAAACAATACTAACGCTGCGCTTCGCGTGCATACTAACGTCTTCGCCTGTCAAAGATCTCGCCGAAGGCGGATCGAAGATCCCGACCGTATGTCGGGGAAGGCGAGGGTTGTACGCCCCGGGAGAGACAATAAACAAATTGCCTTAATGCGTTTGAGGGGGAAGGCTTTGTGCCCGCCCCCTCTTTTATTTTTAATTCCGGGCGGTATTGATCCGCATGAAACATTATTGCGGTGTCATTATTGTCCTGACACCTCCCCCTCGCGGCATGAAAAGCCTGCGAAGCCATTTGGTAACACACCTGCCGCAGCCCATGCATTCGATTGTGTGAATTGTTCTCTTTTCCTTAACGAGCCGTGTAATCGGTATATGATTACCGGACCGCTATACATGAGCGCGCAGATATCAGCAGCGAAACAGCCAGCGGGTCACGCAGTAATGTCAGGCATCAAGCTCTGCGGCTATTTTTTTCATGATATCCGGTATCGCCAGCTGAAAGGGGCACTTCTCCACGCATTTGCCGCACTCAATGCAGTCTGAGGCGGTGCTTCTTCCCCGCTCTTTCATGTTTTTATAAATTTCCCGCTTTCTTTCAATGCCGAAAAGATTGCTGCGGTACACATCAAACTGACTTATAATGTGAATGCCCTGCGGGCAGGGAAGGCAGTAGCCGCAGCGGTGGCAGTACTCCTGCCCGAGGTGTTCGGAAATCGATACAAGCTTTTTCTGCTCTTCCGCCGACAGCGTTGCGCCTTTTTCAACTGCCGCAATATTGTGCCGCAGCTCATCCATGGTCTTCATTCCCGGAATAATTATGTCAACATCATGCTGCATAATCCAGCGAAGCGAAAGATCGGCACAGGATGCCATCTGCCCGCCGCCGATCGGCTTCATGATGATCGAGCCGATGTTGTTTGCGTTGCAGTACGGGATAACCTCTTTCAGATACTCCTGCTCAATGATGGTAAAGGGAAATTCCGCCACATCAAAGCGTCCGGTTTTAAGCGCCTTCATCAGAACATCCGGATTGTGGGATGCAACCAGGATATAGTCAAGCTTTCCTTCCTGCTTTGCCTTTTCGGCAGCCTCCAGACCCCCGCCGGGAGCAAGCAGCGCATTGAGCTTCTCATCCGTATCGACATGGGCAAGGTGAAAAATATCGATCACCTCGCGGCTCGTGCCTTTAAAAATCATATCAAGGGCCCGGTCGATATCTCGCGAAACGTCGCTGCCTGACGCGAACATGCATTTGATCCCGACGGTCACTTCGCTGCGCCTGGTTTTCAGCACTTCTCCCAGCTTGTTGCGCGTATCTTCATACACCCGGGACGGCACGAACTGGTCCCCTGCCTCATCGCAGTCAAAGTAGTTGATACCGCTGTCAATAGCGGTATTGATAAGCTCAATCGCCTCGTCGCGCGGCACCCAGTAAAGGGCCAGCCCGCCGTATGACATTTCACAGAGGTCAAGGGTTGTTCCTTTGAGACGTTTATACTGCATTGCGGCTCTCCTTTCATGATAAAACAGTGTGTGCCACAGCCGATAACTGCTTAAGCAAGTGTACCGGCTGAAAAAAATGGATTTGAATCCATATTTATCATTCCCGTGAACTGCTGTCAATAGAAAAAAATTTAGATACTGATCAAGCGCGGCTTATCCCGAAGCAACAAGCCCCCTCACTCAAGAAAGCCGTAGCGGCGCCCCATCCAGTAGGGAAGGATAAAATCAAGCCCGGTTGCCTCTTTGTGGGCATCGGTTTCCAGCTCGCCGTCACCGGTTTCAAACGGGTCCTTCTGCCAGATAAAGTACCCGGTCGGCTCCCGCAGGTGAACGGGAACAACAAAATCGCTGACATCACCGTAGAGCATCACTGCCGGCGGCGGATAACAGTTACGGTCATAGAGCGGGGAGCTCCAGTCCCTGAGCGGACGCAGCGACAGCTCTTTCAGTCCCAGGATACCGTCCTCCAATCGTGAGTCATCTGTGGAGGCCGCTGCATACAGAAAAATAAAATGAGTGTTCCGGTGGTCTTTCACGTACTGCCAGACGTGTTTGGTCATATAGTCGACAACCTGCTGCTTCCGGCCGGGATCGTCTTCAAGCAGATGCACCGTAAAGCTGCGGGCAAACCTGAGGTTGTAGGAATAGTAGCTGCCGATCACGCTCAGGCGGTTAAAGAGCGAACCGGCATCTCCGTCGTTTAAAAAAAAGGCGCGCCGGAATTCCTGCCGGTACAGCCGACTTACGCGAAGCAGCTCAGCCTTATCGGGATCGGCCTCCTCTGTAAGGGCGGCGCGGTACACGGCCAGAAGCTGCACCTTTAAAAGCCCGTCAACCCTTATGGCGGTCGATCCTGTTTTATTGTAATGATCCCGTATAATAAAGCAGTTCCGGGAAAGCCGTTCCCAGAGAGCGCTTATGATTTCACCAGCAGCAGTTCTGACCTCAAGCACTTTTTCCTGCAGGGATTCATTGTTTTCGTACTGCTCGGGGCCCAGCTCGGCCAGGGCAACGCCCAGGCCGTACAGAATACCGGTGAGCTGATCCCGGGTTGCACGCGTATAAAAAATAAAGACAGGATAACAGACAGAGGGATCGGCTATGTCCGGAACATGGTCAGGGCTTTCATACACATAGCCGGCATCGATTCTGCTGTTCCATGCATCGGGATAGCGCCATGTCTCAGCCTGGTCCGCCGGGAAGGCACACCGCAAAATAACGCCCGGGGTCCCGCTGGCGTGGGTAAGTATGTGCAGCCCTCGAATCGTCCGGGATACCGTGTCCAGGTCGACAGGTTCCTGCGTCATTACAAACCGGTAGACAGCAGCGGCCAGATAAAACCCTGTAAAAATTGCGCTGTCCCCGCCGGTCCCGTACATGCTGGGATGCTCGTCGTCAATATCTGCAAAGACGCCTTCCCAGATTATTCCGTTGACGCTGTGATAGTCCCGGTAGTTTTCCTCCAGGAAAACAGCTCTGTCATACAGGTCCGCAGCAGTCACCGCCTCCGGGTCGGCATCAAGCAGATAGCTTAAATCCCAGGGCGGGCTTTCCTGCCCGGCACACAAAGCCGCCGGTGCTGCGGCAATACAGAAAACACATAATACTGCAAAAATAGAGTGCTTCATAGCGGTCTCCTGCTGCTGAGTTCAATAGCACAGGCGCAAAGCTTTGACAATGGCGTCAGGCATCAAAAACGGGGAGGCAGAAACAGCTCGGGTTGTGAGGAATTTTTTTAAATCTGAACGGGCGGTAAAAAAGGCGCCATGGAACCGCTTTAACGAGGTATGCAGGAAATATTTTACGTCAGCTCATACTGTTTATACAGCTTTGCGGCCAGATTCCAGTATATATCCGCACCGGTTCTGTTTTTCTCATATGACGCATGCCAGTCCCCGGAAACCGGCATATCTTCATATAAATGTACACGCTCAGCTTCGAGCATCATTCGCGGCGTGTTCATAAAATCGGCGGCACACATTACCTCCCTGCCGGTTTCGCGCGACAGGTTTTCCAGCCACGCCGCGCCCTGCATATCCCTCATAAGATGGTGGTCCAGAATAAGCGTACCAACGCTTTGCACAAGCCGTACGGCATTGTGCCACGCATGCTCAACCTGCAGATCGGTCAGCCGTCCAAGATACAGCGGCGGTCCCCCCACCAATGCGATATCAGGCGCCCAGGCCTCTATCTGCGATACCGCCTCATTGTTAAGCAGCTGAATATCGGAGCCGTGCACAAATATTTTTTCCGCTGCAATCCGCGTCATCATGACCGATTCCGCACCCGCTGCGTCACCGTGCGGCACAGGCTGAGAGAAGGTTATCTCACCACACTCGGGCTGCTCCCGGTATTGGGTATGCAGCACTGAGAAAAAATCAGCCGCCCGCGCTGTTTCGTTCTGCGATAGCGCTTCCGGCGGCTTTGTCCATATGCGCACACCCGGGTTCAGCGCAGACACATTCCTGATATCAAGCTGATAGGGGTTTGCATCTGCAAGCGGAACATGGTCGCCATGAAAATGGCTGATGACGATATCGGTCGCTGCCTCCCAGCGCTGCAGTATATGCTTCCGTATCCGCTCATCAAGGGCAATCTGAAACGGGTGCGGGAGCAGCTTGCAGCGCTTATAGCCCAGGGCGATGCCCGGATCGATCAGTATATTTTTTCCGGGGATCGTTACAAAGCAGCACAGGCCGCGCACCCCCATCGATTCCGACCCGATAATTTCTATTTCCATAACTACACCTAACAGCCCGTCCCGGCAACACCTCATATTACAGCATATACTATAAAAAAGAGGGGGATTCAATATTGTCGGGGCTGCACTGCACATAACAAATTGTTATGTGACATCTGTCACGATGAGAATAACCGCGGTTTTACCGCGGTAACTTTGAAAGGTGAAAGAGGAGGAACTATGCGTTATCGGAAAGCCTGCCGGGCGGAGCGACAGCCGCAACGACGAAGAACACAAGGGCTGATGCGGCCATTGGGTAAAAAAGGTAGGTGATGGATGTGAATTCTATGATCCAGCCGGTCAGAAACGGGCCCAGGATAGAGCCGATACCGTAAAAGAAGGAAAACAGCGCGTTGCCCGCGCCGATGCGGTCGGGGGGAACCAGCTCACAGATCAGCGACACCGCGACCGGGTACAGCGCACCGGCGACCAGACCGACACAGAAGGTGAGCAGGCAGATCAGGACATAGGACCGTGTCATGTTGTAGGTGACAAGCGTTGCCAGCAGCACAAACCCGCACAGTTTCAGAATGCGCAGCTTTCCGATGCGGTCAGCCAGTTTGCCGGCAGGTACGGGTGAGGCGATGCCGCCGATTGCAAAAACCGTAAAAATCACACCGAGCGTTGCGCCTGTGATGCCGAGATGATCAAGATAGAGGGACAGAAACGATGCGATCGACACTTCAACCAGGGCGTATGAGGCAGCGGCGGTAAGCGGAACAACAAGCCGCCGCAACATCGGTCCCAGCTGGGGGGGCGATTTGTGGATGTTGACACGAACATCCCGGTAGGTATAGCCGAGAACCAGCACGGCAGCCAGGCACAGTCCGGCTGCTATAAGAAAAGGAATCTTCGGATGTATCTCGAAAAGCGTTGTGCCGAATATCGGCCCGATCGTAAAACCGCCGGCGAAGACCAGTGCATACAGCCCCATGTTCGCTGCCCGTCGCTCGGGCGGGGAGATGATATTGACGGCAGCTTCCGTCGGGGCAAACAGAAGAGCGGAGCCTATGCCCTGAAACAGGCGGATACCGTAAAAGGCATGGAATGCAGTCATAAAAGGCATGGAAGCGATCGAAAGGCTGTAGATTGAGAGCCCTGCCATAATCAGCCGCTTTGAGCCGGCCGAATCGATCCAGCGGCTCAGCACAAGAGTAAACACGGTAAAGGAAAAAAAGTAGCATGTCTGAATCTGTCCGATAACGGCATGAGAGGCATCGAGGTCCTTGATCAGGAGCGGAATCAGGGGGGCGACAAAGCTCATGCCGAAGGAGAGCAGAAATACGGTAAGCAGAATCGCACAGAGGTCACGTGTCATGTATGCACCGCCAGAGAGTGATATATCACGGTGTGCAGCGATTGTATTTGAAGGACTATAGCAGAGAACCACCCATTGCACAAATATAGATACCCGCCATGTCCATTATCTGCATTATTATCGCCTGGTACTGCCACAAAACCGCCACAGTTTTTTTCGAAACGACCATACATGTACACTGTGAAGATATTCAATTTTCTCTTTACAACTCAAAAAATATATGCAAAATGGAATTATGTACTCCAGATTAATTAGACCGCCTGCAAACAAAAGCTTCTTCCTGTTTGGTCCGAGGGGCACGGGAAAGACAACCTGGGTAAAAAAAACATTTGCGAAAGAAATAAGCTGGCGGAAGAAGAAATTCGTTCAGGTACCAAATCAGTATCAAACGACTTTAAGTACCGGCTCCAGATGCGGATCAATCGCCTTCAAAATTTGAGAAAACTTGTCCAGAGACGGCTTCACTTTCCCTTGCTCGTAGCGGCTGTACGCTGCCGGCGAATTCGATCCGAGACGCTTTGCAACATCCCGCACACTGAGATGTCGGTCGGTCCGCTGCTGTTTTAAGGCAAACGCCATCAGCAGGCTGTCGTTGTTTGAGCCGATACTGAACGTATTGTCAGGTCCTTCGGTTACAGTCACCTTGAAATCCTCAGCATCGATAACGGCTTCTAGCGCATCGGCTGCCATTGCAAAGGCGTCTTTTTTCGTTCGGCCCTGTGTGTGAACCAGAAGAAGCGGTATTTCTACCGCCCACCATCTCCCTGACCGTATTAACCTGCCTTCAATCTTCATACAGCACCTTTTATTTTTTACAAGCGGGGTTTGACTGCACAATTTTTATAATGGATTTTGCCGTGTATTCGTTGATTTCAGTATGACGGGGTATCGGCAATTTCTGTTCACCATTCGTCCATTTTTCATGATTGGCTCCCTCACCGTATTTCCACCACCCATATCGCTGAAGCTTTTTAACCAGCTCTTTTTTCTTCATATGCCTATTGTATACATATATGTGTACAGTGCAAGCAAAAAAAATCGTAATAAATAAAAAGAATTATCAGCTAAACTGCTCCCCCAGCATTTTCAGAAAGTGTGTCCCAGTCACGTCAATGAAATTCAAAGTTTCATCCAACTGCTTTACTGCATAGCCCTTCTCTGAAAGAAAGCGGTAATGTGCTCGTCAATTGAAAGTGACAACATCAAGCAATAGCAAAAATAGTCACCAGGAACTATAATTCCGATTAAGAAAGAACCCTTCTCAGTTCCTTATTTTCTTGTGGAACCCGATAATTAACATTACTCAATGAACATCCGCCGCCAGGCTGGCCATCAATTCGATGGCTGTAAAACACATGCCATAAGCCGTGCCGAACCTGACCGTTTCGCCATCCAGATGATTTACATAATTACCGTAAGCGCTTATTTGATCAAGCAGAACCGATGTCTGGCGTGAAATTTTATGTGCAACCCGGGGATTATCACTCCTGCCGGTAATAAACCGGACAAGCCTGCATTGAAGGCCCCGGTCTGACGGAACAGGCTCGTCTCCTGCGGCAACCGTGTTGTTTTTATATCGTTGCCATGATTCCTTCCACGCAGCAGGAACAACCCCTGCCGGGTCGAGTCCTTCTGCTTTCAGAATAACATTTAATGTCGATTCAACGATTGATCTTGATGCATCGAGAACCCTGCGATGGTCTTCGGTAAGATCACGGATTGCAAGCTGGATGTCTTTAAACAGTTGATCATCTATGTGAGGGATATGCGAGAGCCTGATTTCTAACAATTTTTTGATGTTGACGTTAAAATCTTTTTCCTGGCTGAACAATCTTGCCATGTCATGCAAACCGCCTGTCATCTCTGAGGCATATTCGCTTACAAACCTGCTTTTTATTACAACCTTTCCCTGCTCAACAATGCCTATCCCCTTTAGTTCAAGTTCACGCCGTTGCGGTGTCGAAATAGCTGATTCGAGCAATTCGCCGGCAGTTGCATCGCTAATTAAACTTTGCGTATCTGTGCCGCAATCCGACCAGATGTCTGCCACGAAGTCATTCACTTCAGATTTCAGGTTGATGCAAATATCATTTACGTGTGTATTGCTTACCGTGATAGAATCCTTGACCTGATCATATAAATTTCCAAGAACCTGAGTCAACAGAACAGGGATACCACCTGTCCAGTTCATGAGTTCGGTCTTTGCCCCTTTTTCAACAGTAACTGATCGCTTGACAAGAGGAGAAAGAATATCATCCATATCACTTTCGTCAAAACATCCGACCTCAACCGGGCCGGCAAAGTTTCGCCAGAAATCAGACCCCCTGGTTGCTTCTGTTTTACATAATTCTCTGAGCCTCAGACGGCTGCCAACTACCAGAGTAAGTGATGGAAGCTCTACCAGTGTTCTTAGCTGATCGAGAAGATTCGGCGATATGGTTGATCCGATCGGGAGCGGATCAAAACCATCAAAAACAACAAGCATGCGTTCCTTGTCACCGGCAAAATGTTCCAGAACAAGTTTCAGGATATCGAAAAGTGAGTCATCATCCGTGTCAAAGAGTTCTTTGGCAAGATCAGGCTTGAGGTCCTGGATTGATGACCGGATCCCTTTAGCCATAACCTTAATAAATTCCAAATCGGTCTGTGGTGTGTCATGTTTAAGATCAATATAAACAGAGCCAATATAGCTTTCATTCCTTTTGCTGAAAAACTTATAAATCTGTTGCAGAAGGACCGTTTTCCCATACAGCTTTGGTCCGACAATAGAAACATTATCAGGTGTAGGTTTTGTGATCATGCCGCATACTTTATCAAACATTCTCTTGCGCCCAAGCATGAGGCTTGCAGCAGATCCTGACGAGCTATATGGGTTCATTCCAATTCCTCCTGACCTTCCTGAACAGCGAGTCTGCGCTGATGTTCAACATCAATATTTTGGCGGATCCATATCTCCATGAGCGGTATAGCTAAATGGTACTCGGATCCATTATCGTCCATTTTGACGAGATCGAGTTCCCGGAGATGTTCAAGATCATCACCCAGTTGCTGTTTTTTCTGCATTATGACGCCAGCTTCTTCGAGCTTGATATCCAGCAAACTTAAAGTTATCGAATCCGGCGTATTACTCAATTTCTCAAACAGGCAAAGGATATATTTTCTTCGTTCTGAGCCGACATGATGCTGCCAAAGGGTTGTGAAATGTTCGTTGTCCCCAGCCATTATTACTGCATTATCGTTTACCATGCCTACCGTGATAGTGCGCTGCCCTGTTTCGGCCGCCGACTCGAAGATATGATTACATAAGGTCTGTATAAGGAAGGGCTGGCCGGCGCACAGTTCAACAATATAGTCACGTGCCTCATCGACGAAAGAAAGCCTGTCTTCACTTGGCTGGGTAACAAGCAAACGTGAATCCTCTTTTGAAAGCGGACCTACTGTCACTGGATAACCGAGGCCAAAGAGAACCGACATGTACTCCTGTCTTAAGCGCCGCAAAAATTTCGAGTAAGATAGAATTGCGCACAACCCGGAATAGTTATGGAGAAAATAGCGCAGATTTTCAGGCACCTGCGGACTGGTCACACCGCTATCGATGCCGTCCTGTATTTTATCAAATTCATCAAGCAGCAGCAGCAACCGCTGGGGTGCAACTGTCGTCAGCACCGATTTTAAATAGAGTTCAAAATTTTCAACAGATGAATCGGTTTTAAAAACACTGTTCGAAGTCTTCATAAATGCTGCTTCAAAGGCGAGGCCTGTTGCATCCGGCATCTCCATATCAGGGAACCAGGTACGTTTTCCGGATTTTAGAACACTCTTAAAAATCTGTTTCGCTATAAAGTTAAACACTTCTTCCGTAGGCAATCCTGATTTGCTTAAATGCCCCGTTGCCCCCTGGAAAGAACAGTACACCGGAATCCATCCCTGCAGGGTCTCCATTGATGTTAAATAATTCAAAATTGACGTTTTGCCGGACCGCCGATTTCCTTCTAATAAGATGATATTTGCCCTATGGGTTGTACTTATCTGGCGTTTGATTTTCTCAGTTACATCTTTTCGTCCAAAAAACATTTCCCTGCGGTCAATGGGACTGCCTGTAATATAGGGACTGGCGCCGAGTTCCTCCGTGTGAACCGATTCTCTGGTTGATCGGATCTCTATAGCAAGTTCGATTTTACCCTCTGCGACATCACCGTTTAATTTGCTGCCTTTCCATAATAATAAAAAGGGATATTTCCCGACTAAGGACTGGGCCGGGATTTTCACAGGAAAGGACTTTTTATCCGTTTCTGCCAAATATGATATTCTCGTTTTACCGATTTCCGGCTGTGTATAGAAATCAACGTTCCTCAGGGGCAAACTGCTTTTGTTGGTTATCCTCAACTGTATCTCTTGTGCAGACCCGGTAGCAACAAAACCGGTATCCGGAACAGCCTCAACAACTACATTGTTAAGCAATCTTTCGAAAGCCGATCCAGAAAACTCTGTGATTTTTTGACAAATGTTGTCAAATTGATCAATAAGATTGGCCTCGTCCGCTTCCATCACAGTCTTATAAGGATCCGGAAGGCTTTCGTATGCATCCTGTAACCATTGCATACTATCAGTAATCAAAGCATAAACGGAGGGTCCGGCACTTACATGCTGTATCCCTTCAAGAGAAGACATAGCGGTGGACATATTAGTAATGAATTTACCGCACCATTCTAATGACAACACCTGTGTAAACTCTTTCGACCACTTTTTCTCCAACTCCTTGAAGAGTAATGCTACTTTATCAAGAGCGATAATGGGATTGGATGTCTCAATCTTGTCTATTTGTTGACGGTTTTCCCGGGTAATACGAAGCGCATTATGTATCGCTTTTGCCGGCTTGGTGGCTTTTATAGAAGAAAACTCGAGCAAAAGCGCCAGAGGATCATCAGCTGCATTCTTTTTCCATTCCCGAGCGATTCGGTCCTGTATTTGAAGTTCCGGAACCGGGATAGACATGTGCCGAAGCGTCCGGACCGACAGATGTTGGATAGTGGCTCCCCTTGCATTTCCCAGAAACCATTTCTGGTAAACTTCTGACTTTAGCAGGGTAAAAAGATATTCCGGCAATATACCGCTCGAGGGCCTGATAAGAATGACACTTTTAGCAGGCACGCACTCAAGATTCTTTTCGTCACCGGTAAACAATGCCAGCTTACCGATAGTGCCGGAGGCTGTAATCAACAGATCATTTGTTCTGATGCGCTGCGGCCCATTAACTTTTGCAAGGGCCTCATCAGTTAAAACAAGTTCAGGCGCCGCAGCCTTGCCGTCACGAATATCAGAGACCCTTAAAAGCCCGACCTGTTGATTGAAGAGTCCACGCTGAATTTCCTTTTTTTCCTCCCCCAAAAGATTTGACTGAACAAATGTTTTTGATCGTTCTCGCACAATTCTTTTGCTATAGGATATGCCGGTAACAACTTCTGCAACCTTTTCAAGTGCCGTTACCTGAACGCTCGGGCTGTTTTTCTGAACAGCTGAAAGCCATTTTTGCAGGTCTTCCTCACCGGTACGCTTAGCAATCAGCTCACAGTCCCGTTTTTTCAATTCTTCAATTTCAGTATCCCAGAGAAGGTCGGACTTCTTCCCGTCCCTGAAACGAACAGCTATTTCTTCAGGCTTCTCGGCTTCCCGCAACACCTTCCCGGCAGTTCCTGCCAATTGTTTAACCTGGCAAAAACGAACTGAATGCCCGGGTTTTGTTTTCTGAAACAGAATCAGATTCGATTTAATGCCGGTGAATGGAGAAAACGTTCCTGAAGGCAATGAAATCACGCCCTCTACCTCATATTCGTCAAGCAGCTTGCGCCTGAGCTGGCGGTCAGATCCAGCGCTGAACAAGGTTCCTTCTGGAACAGCCACAACCGCTCTTCCTCCCGGCCGCAAAGACTGCATAATATGTTGAATGAAAAGGTTTGCAGAATCTTTGGAACGTACAGTAAAGTGACGGTAAGAATCCTCTTTTCCTGCCCTTCCGATGTGTCCCCATGGAGGGCAGGCAAGAACAACATCAAAATGGCCACCATTGCCGGCCTCATGCCTTTCAAGCGAATCGGCCAGTTCCAGCCCGGGCCCTGGAATGCCTGCAAGCACAATACGGGTCAGAGCAATCGGATAAACCCTGCTGTAAATATCAACTCCAAATATACTCTGGTTCCTGATTTGTTCCCATTCACCGGCAGCGCAGGTTTTCGAGGCCTCTTTTATTCTTCTGGCAGATTCAACCAGCAAACCGCCGGTGCCAAAGCAAGGGTCATACACCCGTTCACCCGGTTTCGGGTCAACAAGCTCGTTCATAAGAGTTACTATAGGCGCAGGAGTATAGAATGCACCTCCTGACGTTCCGGATTTCCGAACAGATAAATCAAGCATGGCTTCGATCATTTTATTTGATCGGAGTTTGCTTTCTGAATTTGAGAAGTCCAGTTCTGATACCCACTTCTGCAACCAGGATCGCCAGTGTTGATCACAAATAAAATCCGGGAAATGTTTTGTATCAATAGTGGAAAAACAGCGTGTAAGGTTCGCCCAAAGGGGATTGGTATGATTATCGTTCTGAAATCGGGGCAGGAAATCTTTTTGTATGAAATCTTTAAGCGTTTCCGGCTTCATTGCAAGCCAGTTATTGAACCACATACTTGAGGGTAAAAGCGGCTCATACTCCCTTTCTTCAAATGAAGCTATCGCACTACGCTCGTTATCTTCATGTTCGGCCCAGCAGAGATAAATAATGGTGCATACCCATGCCACCAGATCCAGGCCGGAATACGTTTGCATGCCTCTTTGTTTGTCGA
This sequence comes from uncultured Thermodesulfobacteriota bacterium, assembly GCA_964621615.1. Classification (GTDB taxonomy): domain Bacteria; phylum Desulfobacterota; class WTBG01; order CAIYCZ01; family CAIRTM01; genus CAZUMW01. Next base: position 17,502 of record CAZUMW010000019.1, on the reverse strand, counting down.
GAATCGCTTTAAGGTTGGAGTGAAAATCGTTCATTTGTCCATCTCCAGTAAAGCTTCTATTGGCTCACTCAGACAATGTGGCACAGTTTCTTTTGAAATCTGCATGAATGCTTCCATAGCCTGGTCAACCTTCTGATTGTCATCACCTGACAAGCCGACTGCACCTTCGAAATCAGGCGTCAGGAAAAATGTGCGCTTATCACCAGCGATATCAAGAATATCCTGATTCCACCGCTCATGTTTTTTGTTGCGTTCTTCTTCATCCTTTTTGCGTTTTTCGGACCAGTCCTCCTTAATTTTACGGATATCCTGGTCTGCCAGCACTACATAAGGTATTTGCAGATTGTCCGCAACTTTTACAAAAAGCGGGATCTGGGTTTTGCCTCCGCATTCAACTACGGATATATTTTCCTTATTTATATCTATACCCATGGTTCGGCAGACCAGAGGCATTGCAATTTTTTCCGTATTCCCTTCAACAAACAAAACACGACGGGCAAAAAACATTTCATTTCGCTGTGAGTCAAACTCGGTAAGAAGGCGCAAAGCTTTTCTATCGTCGGGCGCAAGATCAACCTTTTCAGCCTGAAATACCTTCGTGCCGTCATCAGCTGTTCTACGCACAATGGCAACAGACTCCGGCTGATCAATCTGTACGAAAACAGGAGAGTGGGTCGTCAGGAAAACCTGATTGCCTTTTTCGGTGAGTGAGCGTAGAACCGTGGCGAAATACCGAGCCTTTTGTGGATGCAAAAAAACCTCCGGCTCTTCAATGGCAAACACCGCCCCTTCCTTTTTCAGTTCTTCATATGTTCGGAAGATTGCCACTACAATTGCACTTTGCAGCCCGGCACCCACCTCACCAGCAGGGCTGGTGATACCCATCTGGTTAATATAGAGCTGCAGCGATTTATACACATTTGAAGGATCATGACTTTCAAATTGCATTACGATTTTGTTTTCACCTGCATCAAGTCCCATCTGTTCAATTGCATTTTGTGCAAGTATTTTTTCGATTTCATTAAAGCTGTCTGTGCGTAAATATTTGTAGGCTTCCTGCACAGTCTTTTCAAAAGCCTGCCGGCGGGTCATTTTAAGCTCGGTACCATCAGGCTTTTTTATTGTGAGCTCTTTTTTGTCATTTACAAATTCCGTGTTTACTTCATTAAAAAGCCGTCTCAAAATCGACCATCGACTGCTCGGCGACTGCCGATCATAGCCACGCAGTACATCAACATAAATTATAGATGCAGCCTTTTCACGCAAACCGGCCGTAACCGACATTGGCGACCACCGGCCTGTGAATTTTTCTCCTTTTTTCAAAGGTACAGAAGGATATTTTGCGGGGTTGCCATCATTTTTTATGCAGGTAAAATCAACATTCAAACTCCCGGCAGGCTTTTTCCCGACTCGGCGCTTATATGCCTTGCAACGCAATTCAAAACCGCCAACCTCCACCTTGGCGTTATTGCGCCTTTCTTCCATAACCTCATCGAAAAAAACCTGAATGACAATATCCTGACTCGTATCCTGTCCGTGGAAATCCTCCTCAGAAAAGTTACTTTCCCTGGGCCAGAATTCGCCAAGAACCAGATTGATTGCACGAAGGATGTTGGACTTACCTGAGTTGTTTTCCCCGATCAGAACGCAGTAAGGCCCGGGCTCAAAATCAAGCACTTTGATTGAGCGATAATTTTCAATATGTACCCGGCTAATGCGCATGGTTTATAGCTCTCCGGAAAAGGCTTTGTTCAATAATGAGTTAATTATAAAATTGCTCTGTTCCTTAGATTGAAGAAGTTTCTCACAGATGTTGTCTGTAATAGTTTTGAAGGCTCGCAGTTCTTCAACCATATTTTCCTGCTCTTCTAATGGTGGTACAGGGATCATGATTGATCCGAGATCACCCTGATTCCAGGTTGTCATCGTCGCTGTTTTTGCCTTTGCAAGTATGCGCTTTAATCCCATACGAGAATTCATAAAGCAGGTAAACAAAAAAGGATGTAGTGTGTCTGGCTTAAATCTTATACGCATTATGTGACATTCAAATACGACGGGTTCTTCTGCGCTTGCAAACATACAGGATCGCCCTAAACCTTCTTTTTTTAGTGATGATCGGTTAACGAGTACATCACCTTCCTTCAAGATATACTTATCGATTTCGGAATTAGTAGCATTCACACGCTCAAGTGTTTCTGGCGAAATTGTATAATCGTTATATAAATCTTTTACATTTGCTAAAAGAACACCGTCACCAAAATCTTTTCGCTTTTTGAATATCCCATTAGATGGGCCACAACAAAGTAAATCCTCCAACCTATGCTCTTGCCAACCATTGCCAAGAACCTCCTCGCATCTATTGGAAAGCAAAAATTCAATTTCCTCTAGCGACTCCTCACGCAACGTGCGGATCTCGTCCACCCGTTCAAGCATTTCCTTTATCCGCCCAAGGATACGGCGTTGTTCCTTTAGCTGAGGGATTCGTACCGTAAAATCATTTAATTTTTTACGACTGACTTCTTTGTATGTTGTTTCCCCCGCAAGCTTTAATATGTCACTTGTGTAATGTTTTAAAAGGTAGGCCAAAAACCAAGGTTCGATTAAATCATTTTTAGGCACAAAGTTAGCAAACCCTTGATTTGTCGCACAGTCTCGATCTGTTATTGCAATTTTTCCAATAGAAGCACGGGAAGAAAACAATACGGAACCCGCAGGAATTCTCTTTGCTGAACTACCTTTTAGGCCTTTTTCAGTTAATCCCTCTTTAACAGTACTTAAAATACCTACGTTACCAATGGGCGGGAGATCAGTTGGTGTAACCCAGTCAATATAATCACCAAAATTTGATAGGTCTGCCCTTTTAGGTGTTCCACCACCTAAAATATCAGCTAATTCTCCAAGGCGAATATTCATCCATTTTGTACTCACTTTGCAACCTCCAACATCACCTCAAGCTCATCCAGTAGTTCAATCACCCGTTGTTCTTTTGCTTTAATAGACTGCACCAACTCCAAGGCTGGCCGGTGCTCATAGTCATCCTTTTTGTTGAGGTTGCATGCAGAGAGGTCATAATTGTTTTGTGCTATTTCTTCAGAGGAAACTATCCATGAGTTATCCTCCTCAATTCGCTTCTTCCATTTTGCTAGAAAATCCGTTATCTGCTCACCTTCCATGGGCCTACGGGTCTGTTTAAGCTCGAAACCATCGTTTGTAAGCTCATAAAACCATACTGCTTCGGTGCCGGTGCCATCTTTCGGGCGGTTGAAAAATATCACATTTGTTTTAACCCCGGTGTACGGCAGAAAGCATCCTGCCGGAAGCGACAGAACCGTATGGACATTGAACTCCTCCAGAAGGCGTTTGCGAACCTTTGCATCGGGACCGCCACGAAACAGCACCCCTTCCGGGATAACAACAGCCGCACGCCCGCCTTTGGCAAGGTTTGTCATAATATGTTGAAGAAAGAGGATTTCCGTTGAGGCGGACCGTATGGTGAAGTTGGTCTGCATCTCTCGTGACATTTTGCCGCCATAGGGCGGGTTGGAAAGGATCACGTCATACTTGTTCTTCTCAGGCACATTGGCAGAATGCACTTCAAGGGTATTGGCCATTTCGAGGTTTGCCCCCTCGATGCGATGCAGCAGCATGTTCATGTTGCCGAACAAATAGGTGCGGTCTTTCAGTTCCATCCCATAGAAAGTTTCTGTTTGCAGCTTTTTTAGGTCTGACGCCCGCAGGTTGCTCTGGGAATTGAAAATATAGTTGGCAGACTCAGCCAGGAATCCGGCCGTGCCGAAGCAGGGATCGTAGATACGATCGCCAATTTTGGGCTGCACAACTTCAACCATGAGCCTAATAATATGCCGCTGGGTGTAAAACTCCCCTGCATAGCCGGCGGAGTCTCCCGCCACATCTTTCAGCAGCCGTTCGTAAATTTCCGAAAGCATGATCACGTCAGTCTCATCGCTGAAGTGGATGCGGTTTACCTGCTGAACAACCCGTGCGAAGCTGGCGCCACGACGGGAATGATTTTTGACAGCAGAAAAAATGCGGCGAAACCGCTCTCCGACAACATCGTCACCAAGGTTCATGAGCTTCTTCCAGAGCTTGCCGTTGACAAACTCGAGCATCTCGTCAGGCTTGTTGGTCATTGAGGTCCATTCCGACCAGCGATATTTACCATCCAGCCGCCGGGCATAACCCGTGTCATCAAAAGAGGCTTCGGCCTCAAGTCGGGTTTCGGTTTCATCGAATGCTTTCAGGAAAAACAGCCAGGCAAGCTGCTCGACATAATCACGTGGATCAACCCCGTCACTGTTAAGCTGATCGCAGGCATTTTTTGTGGCCTGCTGCACTTCCTGCCGCCGGTGTTCAATATCACCGTTACTGAATCCGTTTTTCTTTTTTGCCATAGCTATCTAATCTCCTATGCAGACATGGGCACGTACAGATGCTGTTTTACACCTTCAAGATCATTGCGAAGCACATCTGCCCCGCCGTATTTATTAAGAAGGGTGCTGAAGCTGCCAAACTGATCGACAAACTGGGGCGCACCATAGGTGCTTCCCTTTTCAAGATCATCAATCCCGAACAGGGCATAATGATCAAGACAGGTCTCCCAGAACTTCATCTTTTGCGTTAATGCGGGATTGATTTCATAAACAGCCTTTTCTTCTGCTGCTTTCAAGTAATCTTCCTCAGAAACGACCGGGCCGGCTTTGCCGTCTTGCAACACATTTCTCAGCCAGTGATCATCCTGATCCCAGAACCGGACTACACGGTCATGCCGTGCCGGTACCCGGACAAGATCGAACCCCACTTTTGACAGGATATCGACATCATCCGTGCCGTCGAGATCGTAAAAGTGCCGAAAAGCCGCTATGTGAACATCCCGGTCTTTAAGCTCTGCCCGCAGATCGCCACGGGTATTTTTATCTATCCAGATACCCAAAAGGTCTGAAATATTGCTTGTTGTAATGCTGCGGATAACCTCACGGGACTGTTCCCGGTATTCCTCAAAAGGGATCTTCCGGCCATCGGCAAGGCACACATACCGTTCTGAAGACTGTATGTGTACGGTGACTCCTTCATCAACAGGCTTCTCTACTGGCTGATCCGGTTTTGATTTTTTCGGCTTTTTAGACTTTTTCTGACTCTTCTGAATATTGGCCGGATGGCCGTCGAACTCGGCATCTTCAAGGGCCGATGCACCGGTGTAATCGAAAATGGTAAAATACCGTTTATCGATGTCATCGCATGTCCGGGTGCCCCGACCCTTCATTTGCTTGTAAAGGACGCTGCTCTTAATGGGCCGGGCAAAAACTATGTTTTTCACATCTGGAGCATCGAAACCGGTTGTGAGCAGATCGACAGTCACGGCAACCCGGGGCTTGGTGCGTCCGATTTCCGCAAAATTGCGCTCCAGTTGATGTGAGTTGCGCTCGCTGCGGGTAATGCGTGCGGCATAGTCACTGTCTTCAGAGATTCTCCGCAGTTCCTGGGCCATAAAGGATGCATGCGTGTCATCGACACAGAAAACGATTGTTTTTTCGTCCTGCAGGCCATACTTAACCAGCTGGGAATGCAGATCCTCAGCGATAAGTCGTGTGCGGGTCGGCAGGCGGATGTCACGCTCGAAATTCTTTGTAGAGTAATGTTTTCCGTCCGGCCCGACATACCCCTCTTCATCGAGGTTCGAGATGCGCTCCTCAAGCAGGTACGGGACAAGGTATCCGTCTTCTATTGCCTGACGAAGGGAATAAATATAAGCCGGCTGACCAAAATATTCGTAGGTGTCTCGCCGCAGCTCCACATCTTCAAGCACCCGGTTCTCCTGGTCGAGTTCCCGGGGGGTGGCGGTCAGGCCGAGCTGGTATGCGGACTCAAAATGCTCCAGTACACAAAACCAGTCGCCAAATCCGGAGCGGTGGCACTCATCCACCACCACCAGGTCAAAAAAATCCTTATCAAAATATTCATATAGTTTTTTGCCGTCCAGCTCTTCGTCCAAATTCTGATAATTCGCAAAGAACACCTGACCGACCAGGTGATTTTGCTGGACAATGGTCTCTTTTTCAATTTTTACTCGGTTTGCGCCCGGGATGGCGGAGAAGGCACGGTAGGCCTGATCTTTGAGGCTGTTACGGTCCGTAAGAAAAAGCAATCGGTTGTTCTGTAGAACATTTCCCTGAAGCAGTTTCCATGCGAGCTGAAACACGGTAAAAGTCTTGCCCGTGCCGGTCGCCATAAGGAGCAGAACCCGTTTTTTGTTCTCACCGAAAAGGCACAGTGTTTTGAAAATTGCCATTTCCTGATAGGGACGGACCTTCTTGCGGGTTACCTGGTCGACATGATAAGGGGCATCAAAAGCAACCTGCCAGCTGTTCCAGTCGATATCATGGCCCAGGCGGGAGAGAATCTCATTGGGGGTCGGAACGCTGGTTAATATTTCATAATCTCCGGACTCGTTGTCGGTAAGGATATATTCAGTACCGTTGCTGGCGATTGAAAAGCGAATGCTCAGGCGTTTCGCATAACGTGAGGCCTGCTGCATCCCGTCAGCCGCAGGGATATTTTCTGCTTTTGCCTCGAGAATGGCCAAAGGCAATCTGCCCAGCCGCAAAACATAGTCGGCGATAATTTTCTGGGAATCATCATAAATAGACTCCCCGGAGAGATTAACCCGACCGGGGGCGATCTCTACCTGATGATCCAAGGACCAGCCTGCCTGCTGCAGTGCCGGTTCAATAATCTCTTTGCATGTTCTGTTTTCGTTTCGTTCCATTACGTTGTCCTGATTTTTTGTTTCAGTTCTGGGTATTGCAACGGATGTGCCAAGTTATTTTACGCCGTATTTATCCAGCCAGTTTGTAAGCGTTTGGTAGCTTGGCAAACCTAACAGTTCAGCAGCCTGTGTCTTGTTGCCGTGGGCTTCCTCAAGCGCCCGTAAAAGATAATGACGAGAGACATTTGCTATGATTTCCTGTAGGTTTAAGCCCTCACCGAGGGGTCGTTCAAGAATATCCGACGCCCTGCTTTTATCAACGGCAATTAATGCTTCCTTAATGTCTTCCTTCCTTATAGAAGGCCCCTCAGACCAGATAGCGGCTCTTAAAATAGTATTTTGCAATTCCCGGATATTGCCCGGCCAGTCATGCTGTAACATAAGATTCTTTGCACCGGCAGAAATTTTCTTATGTACATAACCGGGCTCCTCGGCACCACCTTCGGCATTGGTTTTCTCAAGAAACCAGTCCATTAGAAGGCTCAAATCGCCCTGCCGTTCTCGCAGGGGCGGCAGCTTCAGAACAGCAACCGCTATACGATAAAATAAATCCGAGCGAAAGCGGCCTTCTGTGATTTCACCTGACAATGTGCGGTTTGTTGCAGCTATTATGCGGATATCAATTTTTACCGGTTTCGTGGCTCCAACCCTTACAATCTCATTTTCCTGTAGCGCCCGAAGAATCTTGACCTGCGCCATAAGCGGCAGCTCGCCAATCTCATCAAGGAAAAGGGTTCCCCCGTGTGCTTCTTCAAAATACCCCTTTCGAGCTTCACCGGCCCCGGTAAATGCTCCTTTGGTATGGCCGAACAGCTCCGATTCAAGCAGGTTTTCAGGGATGGCGCCGCAATTAACCGCAACAAACGGGCCTTCTTTGCGTGGGCTGGCCCGGTGTATGGCCCTTGCGAGCAACTCCTTGCCGGTACCGGATTCACCTTCAATCAGAACAGGGACAGACCGTGGAGCCACCTTGCGTGCTTTTGCAACAAGGCGCTGCATGATCTGACTTTGATATTTAATATCAGTAAACTCAGGGGTTTCAGGAACAACTCCGGCACTTTGATCCTTCAGGCGCCTATCGGGGCCGCTCAAAAGATCGGGTATAAAATCTGCGGATATCTCAAAAGGGACTGATGCGGTCTGTACGCCGTGGGTTCTCGACGATTCTATGAGTTCTGCAGGGAACCTTGTTTTTCCAAGGATAATCCATACAGCTGCCATAGCCGGCGTGCCGGGGCTGAGGTGAAATGACAGCTTGATGTCATTTTTATGTTTATTAATAAGCTTATCAATAACACCTGTTGCCGCTTCATATATCTGTCCGAAATGGGTCGGACTGCTTAAAGTCACATAGTTGATGTGGATTTTGGAAGCACAGCGTTTTTTAAGCCAGCCAATATATAAAGCCGTCTTTTTTTGCGGGTAATCGCATATTAAAACAGCCTCATCGAACTGACGAGCTTCCAGTGCTTGGGCGATCGGCCCGACTCCTGTTGTCTCAGATTCTTTGGGCGCCCGGAGATCCGTTGCCCCCACCCAGGATATGAGTATTGTTTTCATAAATTCATTGTACAAACAATTTTATCTTAATACAAGAATATTTGTGCTTAGCGGAGATGTTTTTTTGCGATGATTTTGCCCAAAACATTTCCCCGTAAAATATTTTCAAACATATCCCCGGCTGACTCTGCGCAACAAATACTCATTTTTTAGTGTTTTTCCAGCCTGTTAACAGATCCGGAAAACGATCCGGCATCAATCCATACGTTCAAAAGTGCCCCCGCATCTAACGGATTCGAACAGAATGGCACGGCAGTTGTAAAAGAAGGGTTTTCAGAAATGATCATTTCAGAAACGAGTATTAAAAACAAACATTTTCCAGGAGAAAGCAACCATGAAGAAAGCGATTACAATTGTGTTTTTTGTACTGTGTGTTTTTGCCGCCGGCAATCTTTATGCGGTGGAAGTAGTTGATTACCGGATGACCAATGATCCGGAAAACAGCATGTGCGGCATTTTACTGCCGCCGGAAACCAAGGTGTTTGATGCTGAAACCGACTATGCTGCGTATCTGTATTATATTCTCGATGATATGAATGCCGGGGACAGCTATCAATGTAAGTGGTACTACGAAGGCCAGCTGCAGGTTGATGGCGACACCTATACTGTTGAATCTGATGGAGGCGGATGCTCATATACCTACCTTGTTATCAAGGGCACATCGATGGCGTACATGACCGGCAACTGGTATATCGATTTTTACTATAACGGTTCAAAGCTGTTCAGTGCGGACTTCTACCTCGAAGGAATTCCATACCCGGGCGCCTGTGCAGCAACCGCAGTCCTTGGTGAAACAGATGAAGACCTGGAAACGTTGCGTCAGTTCCGAGATGAAGTACTTTCCGGCACAAAAAGCGGAAGGGATTTTATTGCTGCATACTATAAGTATTCCCCTGCTGCAGTAGAAATAATTAATAACAACCCCGCTCTCAGGGCAAGCCTACGCAAACTGATTCAGGGAGTAATGCCCGTTATAAAGGAGCTATTGTAACAGCGCTGAAGGCCACAGGGCAGGGCTTATTATGCCTGCCCTGTGCTGAATCGCTCATTGCGAAAAAGGAGATTTGAAATGATCACAGCAATATATGTTTTTGCAGCCGTTCTGGTTTCCGCACTCATAACCTTACAGCTGACCCGGTTCAAACTGAAGCTGGCCTTTCAAGATGAACGCACGAAACTGGAGAAAGCGCATATTTCGCTCGAAGAGCAGCTGAAAGCCTGTGAAGCTGATTTGAATGAATTAAAAAAAGAACAAATGTCATCGAAACAGGAGCTCCAAAAATCCTATGAAAGCATCAACCAGCTTAGCGCCCGGAAGGCTGCACTCGAGCAGGAGATATTACAGATTACGGCTCTCCAGGAAAAACTGGATAAAAAAGAACAACATATCGGTGGACTCAACACGGAGATAACCGCCCTTAGGAATACAAAAACAGAACTGGAAACCTTAATCAATGAAGAGCGCAAACACGGCGACGAAAAACTGAAACTTCTGGAAGACAGCAAGAACCAGCTTAAACTCGAATTCCAGGAACTGGCCCATAAAATACTTGAGGATAAGAGCAGAAAATTCACCGACGCCAATAAAGAAAATATATCGGCGTTAATTAATCCACTCCAGGCACAGCTTAAGGATTTTTCGAAAAAAATTGATGATTGTTATAGCCAGGAAGCAAAGGAACGCCACACCCTGCAAAATGAAATCAAAAACCTCAAGGACCTGAATTTGAAAATGAGCGAAGAGGCTGTAAACCTGACCAATGCCCTTAAGGGGGACTCAAAGAAACAGGGAATCTGGGGCGAGTTGAAACTTGAATCTATTCTTGAAGCATCAGGCCTGACAAAAGGTGATGAATATACTACCCAGGAAAGCCTTCATGATGCAGAGGGTAAATTGTTGCGCCCTGATATAGTCGTGAAACTGCCGGAAGAACGTGCTGTAATAATAGACTCGAAGGTTTCTCTCGTCGCATACGAGCGCTTCTGTTCCACGAGCGATGAATCTGAGCGCCAGAAAGCTCAAGCCGAACACATTAATTCAGTGAAAACACACGTCAAGCAGTTGAGCCAGAAGGCCTACCAGGCTGTGAAGGAACTGAAGTCGCTTGACTATGTACTGCTGTTTATGCCTGTAGAAGGTGCCTTCCGGCTCGCTTTTGAGGGTGACAAGGAGATCCTTCTTGATGCGCATGCCAAAAACATTGTAATTGTTACGCCCTCCACGCTGCTTTCAACCCTTAAGTTGATAAAGAACCTCTGGCAGAATGAATATCAGAGCCGGCATACGATGGAAATTGTCAAAAAGGCTGAAACGCTTTACGGAAAATTTGTTGGTTTTGTAGAGAACCTGGATAAGGTCGGTAAATCGATTCAGGATTCCCAGAAAGCTTTTGATCATGCTTATGGACAACTGATTGCCGGCAAAGGCAATATCGTTACAACCTGTAAGTCCATTGAAGCACTTGGGGTCAAGGCAAAAAAACAGATTCCAGCTGAGCTTGTTGATAAAGCCATGCTCTCTGAAGAACAGGCGGCCGACTTGGAAAATGGTGGGCTGGACCTTAATCTTAAAAAAGTTGTTTAAAAACGCACGGAGATTCTATGCCTAGAGGTGATCAGCTTATCCGTCAATGGAAAATAATGCAGATTATTAACGCCTCGAAATACGGCAAGTCCATTGCGGACCTCGCAGAAGAACTTGAGTGCAACCTGAGAACTGTTTACAGAGATATAGAAGTTTTGCAGTGTGCGGGCTTTCCGCTCTACAATGAAAGGGTTCAGGGTAAAAATTTATGGCTAATGCTAGAAACAGTGAATGACATACCGGCCCCAAATAAAATTTCCAGACCTATAAGAGAAAATATTTATAGGGCTGCATCTGTATCTTGAAGATTCGAAGAGAAAAAAAGAGCTGGCCTTTTACCTCCGACTCTTTCCCTCCCATATGCAAGCAGGAAGCGTTTACTGCGCAGGTTATGCAAAAAAGCAGGGGTGAAATATTTTAGTTATCATGCTCTGCGTCACTTCGGTGCTTCATTGCTTGACAGTGTAAACGTGAATATCGGATCGATTCAGCGTTTGCTCGGACACGAGAAGCGAACAACGACGGAAATATACCTGCACTCAATCGGTGAATCGGAACGGGAAACGATGAAGGTTTTTGAACGGATTATCGGAAAGTCTCACACCAATTCTCACACCAGCATTACATAAAAAAAGAGGCAGTCAAAGCAAAAGCTCTAACCACCTCTCATTTCTTTATAAATTTGGTGGAGCTGAGGGGGATCGAACCCCTGACCTCATGACTGCCAGTCATGCGCTCTCCCAGCTGAGCTACAGCCCCACAGAAAACTGATCATAGTGATCATCGCCCACGGCGACAAAAAGAATAATTTTTTATATTATCAAAATGATCGTATTTGTCAATTGTATTAATCAAACCGGAATACGGCACATATGTTAATGCGCTACACCATCGCATTGCCCAGCCGCTCGGTGAGCTCCTTGCCGAACGCCTTTTCCAGCATATGCCGCTCCGGCTCACGTTCCAGAAGAATTTTCTGAATATAGTTAATCCGGTGCTGCATGTGCTGTGCCTCCTCGTCAGAGACTTCCTGTTCCCCGGCACATATCTGCAGGGCAACATCGAGATAGGCGTGTATCAGGTTGTATACTTTGTCTTTGTCGGACACATCAGCGGTTGATTTAAAAAAGTACGGCGATGCACTCACGCGGACCCACGAGCGGTCGGAAAGCTCCCAGCTGAAATACGGCGCTTTTTTCTCCTGCAGATATATATCGGTCAGCTGCTCATAATACTTGTCTATATAATCCTGTCTGGGAGCGAGATCCACCGCCGGATACAGATCGACATCAAACATGATCTTGTCCGGCGTCTCCATATAATTGAATGAAAAGCGCGGGATGTTGTACCGGGAAGTGGGCTTAAGGCTTGAATTGGTATAGTCCATGCCGGGCGCAAGGCTGAACTCGGCAAGGGAGAACTTTTCTATTTTATCACCGGCAAAAGCCCTGAATGTGCCCACTTCACGCCCATCCGGCGTGATGATCGTTTTGAGGTCGTCAAATTCGGCAAGCGGCTCAAGCGGTATCTGCGCCGCAACCTTGTCGTATATCTGATCAGCAAGACGCGATTTTTCCATAAACATCCCTCCTGTCAAAATATATTCGGTTAAGTACAGATACATCCGGTCTTTTAGCAGAAATACCGGCTCTTTGCAATCAGGAGTTTCGGGTGATGCCGTGATGTGTTCCGGCGCATACAACGGCGGAGCCGGGGCCGCTGCGGGTGTTGCTTGAATAAACATCGGCCGTGTGCTATGTAATCTGGTATAATTTTACAAGTCTCGCGAAACCGCTCATTTCTAAAAATCGTGCTCATGGATAAATCATCCGAAATAGAAGAGCTCACCAAAGAAAAAAACGCCGTAAAAAAAATCCTCAAAGATATTAACGCCAAGTATCTTGAAAAAATAGAAGAGCTTTCTCTTATACGCCGGGTTGGTGATGCGCTAAGTGGTATTACCGATTTTTCCCTGGTGTGCAAATCCATTGTGTCAATCATTCAGCAGGAGCTCGACCCCGACAACTGCTCGCTGATGGTTGTTGATGAGGAGCAGAACACGCTTGTGCTGCGCGCGGCAAAGGGGCCCTATGACAGCGAAGCCCGGTATATTGACGATCCGGAAAACGCCACGACGTTTCAGATAGGGCAGACTATCGCAGGCCTTGTTGCCCGCACAGGCGAGTCGATTCTGATACAGGATGTCACCGCCGACGACCGATTCGTTTCGCGTGAGGATACAAAAGTGGACATCCGCTCTCTGTTAAGCCTGCCCCTGATTGTCGGCGACCGCGCTGTCGCTGTGCTGAACCTGAGCCATCCCGTTGTCGGGGCGTTCACCTCCGACAAAGAGCGCATTCTGTCAATTATTGCAAATTCATCGGCCGCCGCCCTTGAAAACGCCCGGCTGTACCTGAAGCTCAGCCGGTCGCGCGACCGCCTTGCCCGCGAAAATGTCGTGCTCAAAAAAGAGCTTACCGACAAATACACCCCCGACAACATAATCGGCACCAGCAAGCGCTTTGCCGACATAATCAGGACGGTGCAGAAGGTCTCGGGAGTCGACGTCAACGTGCTCATCACCGGCGAAAGCGGAACCGGCAAAGAGCTCGTTGCCCGGACCATACATTACAGCTCTCCTCGATCGGAGGGCCCCTTTGTGGCGGTTAACTGCGCCGCGCTGCCGGACAATCTTCTGGAAAGCGAGCTGTTCGGGATCGAAAAAGGCGTTGCAACCGGGGTTGAACAGCGCGCCGGGAAGTTCGAGCTTGCAGCCGGCGGGACCATTTTTCTGGATGAGGTTGGCGATATGCATCCCTCAACCCAGGCAAAAATACTTCGCGTTCTGCAGGAAAAGGAAGTGCAGCGAATCGGCGGCAGCAAAACGATAGCGCTGAATGTACGGGTGATATCCGCCACAAACAAGGACCTCCAGGAGTCCATCAAAAGCGGCGCCTTCCGGGAGGATCTCTACTTCAGGCTGAAAGTGGTGGAGATAGCGCTGCCGTCTTTGCGGGAGCGCCGCGACGATATCCCGCGGCTTGCACAGTATTTCCTTAAAACCGCATGCGAAAAACACGGCTTCGGGGAAAAATGGTTTTCGCGTGAAGCGCTGAACATGCTGATGACCGCCCCCTGGCGCGGAAACGTGCGCGAGCTGCAGAACGTGGTCGAGCAGGCTGCGATTCTTTCATCGGGAGAGGTGATCGGCCCGGAAGATCTGGCCGTCACCGCAGCAGAGGACTCAACAGCGCTCAGCGTCAGCATACCCGATACGATGCTGAACTACAAAGAAACGCTGCAAAAGCTGACAGAGCAAGCGGAAAAAAAGCTTATCGGCAGGGCGCTGGAGATCACCAGAAACAACAAATCAGAAGCTGCAAAATTGCTGGGGATAGGCAGGCGGACCCTTTTGTATAAGCTTGACAAGAATTGAAGGCGGTCCGGCCGCTTGAAAAACCATACGCTGCAGCATCCCATTCCCATATACCGCTTTGCACTTTCCGGAAATTCTTTCAGCAATACTTCCTGCATATGCAGCCCGCACACAGTGCAGGACATCACAAAAAGCGGCCGCCGGCTTATCTGAGGAGCACGTCACAGCAAAACCGTATTTTTTGTACAGCTTTGCCCAGCGCATTATGATGAATATTTCGGCGCAGCCTGAGCAGTATTTTCCGCTGGACTTGAAACAGATCAAGGCGCGGCTTTTTCGGAGGCCTGACCTCCCCGGGAAAATCCTCAAGCGGCTTATAGATCTCGCTGTACGGAAACCCCCACAGCGCAAGCTCATCAGGGTCGAGAAGATCTATCTGCCGCCGCACGCATTCATATTTTTCAGGGCGGGAAAGAAGCTCATGCACCCATTTCTCGACCGACTTCGTCATGGGCCGCGAGTGGCGCGCAACGCTGACCGGATCTCCAAGACCTTTTTCCTTTTGTGCAGAGCTGCCGTATTCCACCACGCCGCGCTCAAACGGAAGGTCAAGAAAATCAAGAACCCGGCCCATTTCCTCTGAAGGATGCGTCACCAGATCTTCGTAGCGAACGTGCACCAGAGGAACCGGCGCGCTTTGTATAAACCGTGCTATGGGAGGCACATACCTGCTTAAAACCGGATTAAATTCCACAGCAGCCGAGTAATCACCGTCAAAAAACGAATTGGCAAACGAGCAGAATATTGCGGCAGGGTGGCGGGTAAGAACGACATAGCGCGCCCGCGGATAGAGTCGCGCAAGAAAATCAAGCACCAGAGCGTAGGCAGGGGTTTTATCCAGAAAAAAGCGCTTACCCGATTGCTGCAGCCGGCGTGAGTACAGCGTATCGGTATAGGCCCTGCAGGCATCAAGATAGTCGGCTTCTTTGCGGGGCAGCTGTTCAACAAACTGGCGGATAGCATCAACGCCGCGCAGATGATCATAGGGTGCCTTGTCGACGGTGTGATAATAACCCAGATGGGCGAGCGGCGTGATGATGTGCGGCTCGGGGCAGCTGTAAATTGCCGAGTGTGCGCCCAGCATCCGCTGCAGCATCGTCGAGCCCGATCGGGGCGCCCCGATAACAAATAGTAAGCGGTCTTCCATATATCCCTGAATAAAAAGTCAGTAACGGCTCTGCGGGGCTGTTCCGCTATTGCTGATCAATATGCTTTTCCACTCTGCGCATCATAACCCCTGCCTCATCGAATTCGGGACAGATCTCAATTGCGCGCTGGAAATAGAGCTTTGCCCGCTTGAGCAGCCCCATATCAAAGCAGGCGCGCCCCAGATTGAAAAAAATATTCTCATCCTCCGGGTCAACCCGCAGCGCCTTTTCATACGCCGACATCGATTTGGTGAACTCCCCGTTGCGGCGGTACAGTATGCCAAGGCTGTTGTATATATTCGTGGTATTGGGATTCAGCTTGAGGACCTCCTGAAAGGCGATTTCCGCCTCCTGAGACATATCCTTTTCCATATAAATTTCGCCTGCAAGCTGCATCATTTCCTCCGCTTTTTCCTTGTCTCCCACCTTGAGATATACTTCACCGAGAGCTTTGTACGCTTTTGCATACTTCTGGTCAATGGTAATGGCGCGGCGAAAGGCGTTAATAGATTCGTCATATTTTTTCTGTGCAGCCTTGATATAGCCGACGTTATAATACACCTCCGGATTTTTATACAGCGTCAGAACGCTGCTGAACACTTCCATGGCACGGTCATAGTCTCCGTCCTGCATATAGCGCTCTCCGGCAGCCATGGTTTCATCGGCTTTGATGTCGACTTCAGTATCGTGGAGTATTTCAAACATGGTCCTGACTTTATCCTCCACCGTCTCTTTGGTAAACGGTGCGACCAGAATGCCGCTGACCCCGGCATGCCCGGCATCGATAACCATCTCGCGGTTAATGCGGGAGGCAAGCAGCACTATGGGAACGTTAACAAGGTTCTCATCCGCCCGCATAATTTTAAGCAGAACCAGGCCGTCGAACTGACCAAGCTGCCAATCGGAAAAAACAAGATTCGGGGTTGATTTTTTCAGATAATTCCAGGCGCTTACCCCGTCGCCGGCTTCCACAAGATGGGAGTAGCCAAGCCCTCGAAGCACCGAGACAAGCTCAGGCTTGCACTCGCTGCCTGCGGCAAGAACTGTCATATCGTCCCTTCTGATCTCTTTCATTCAATCAGTCCAGATCCAGAAGCAGGCTGCTTCGTTTTTTCTTCGGCTGCTCGGCGGCCGGCTCCTCCTGGTCAATCCGTGACAGTGCCAGCGCAGCCTGATTTGCAAAAAGTGAAAGCGACTGGTGATCCGGGGGGTGCGCGCCGCTGCGCTCGCCCTCCCAGGCGACAAGCATAAGCCCGACCGGCGAATCCTTTACCCGCAGGGGAATGGCCTCCGCCCAGCCGGCACCGAGCTCGGCAAGAATTTCCTGCTCCGGTGCCGCCGGCAGCCCGCCGCCTTCCGGCCTGGCAATGGTTATCGGCTGCCCGGCATTAAGCGCCCGGACGATCGGGCTCCCGGCATCTGACAAGGAAAAGGCGAACGCTGCAGTTATTCCTGCGGCGCTTCTGCCGAGGCCTTTTCTTCCGCGAAGAGCAGCATGCTCCCGGTCAACAGCAAACAGAATTGCCGCGCCGGCACCGTTTATCCTGATAACACCCTCAAGCACCATCTGCAGAATATCATCTTCCGACTGGCCGGAGAGCATCGCATTTGATATCTCGGAAAGTATGGATACCTCCTCCTCCTTGCGTGACAGCGTTTTTGACTCAGGGCTTTTTTTCAGCCGCTCGTATTCCTGCTGCATCATGGTGGTGTAGGCCGTAAGGTTCTCTATTGGAATCTCAAAAATGCGGCAATACTCCTCAAGGCGCTCAGCCAGTATCTGCAGAACATTTTGAATGCTTTCTTTTTTGAGGCTGAGAACAGAGGCACCCATATTGATGAGCCGCTCCAGGCGCTCGCCGTCGGAGCTGTCCGGCAGCTCTCCGATTACAAAATCAGAAAAGCCCACGATGTCCGTAAGCGTGTCCTGCCCCCAGTTCTTTTTGTGATGATCTGCGATAACCTGCTGCAGGGGCCCGGGCAGACCCCA
>CAZUMW010000018.1:0-78862 GCA_964621615.1 uncultured Thermodesulfobacteriota bacterium | reverse complement strand
CCTTCTCCCATACTTTCTGCCAGAATTCTTTTTCATATACACTTGACTGCGGGAAAAATAAATTTGCACCCACTATATCTTTTTGTGAGAATCCGCCTGTTTTTCCAACAGTAGCATTAGCAAATTGAATAACCCCGTTTTCATCGGTTATGATGATGGCCTCGTTTGTCTGCTCAATGGCGGCAATCAGCCTGTTCTTTTCCTCCTCTGCCTGTTTTCGTTCGGTTATGTCCCGCACAATGGAGCAAAACCGAACAGTGCCACCAACTTTCCAGTATGAATCAGAAACCTCAACAGGAATTTCAGTACCGTCTTTTCGTAAAGCAAAGGTCTCAATTGTTCGGCCGGTTTGTTTTTCGACATCACCAGTGAGAATTTTTCTGAGGGCAGCATGTACAGCATCTTTAATATGATCAGGAATGATTAAAAAGATGGATTCTCCCAGAATCTCGTGTGATCCGTATCCGAATATTCTTTCAGCACTGGGATTCCAGAATGTAATGGTATAGGATTCATCCACTAATATAATTGCATCACTGGTCGATTCGGTAATGGCCCTGAAATTATTTTCACTTTCCTTGAGTTTTTTTTCAGCACGCTTTTTGTCTGAAATATCATTGCCGACACATAAAATTTCAGCAATGTTGCCCTGCTTGTCTATAATGGTTTTATTTGTCCAGTTCACCCAGACCCGTTTTCCGTCACTGCACATGTTTTCATTTTCATTTTTTTTGTATCTGTCAGGATTCTTAACGATATCCTCTATCATGTGCCTGAGGCTTCTGCCGGTTGTTTCGGTTTCAGGGACAATGGTGCCGATGAGGTTCCTGCCGATTATTTCCTCCCGGCTGTATCCGAAAAATGATTGTGCAAACTCGTTAACAAACGTAATGGTTCCATCCGGCTTCCACCGGAGAATAATACTGTTTGTGTGTTCAACCAGTTCTCTGTATTGTGCCCGGCTTTCTCTGAGTTCCTTCTCTGCCTTCTTTCGCTCAACAACACGCTGAAGCCGTTCTGCAATGGCGGTGATCAGATTAATCTCTTCTTGCTGGAAAGGACCCTCGTATTCATCTGAACACTGTTCAAGATAGCAGACCTTCAGGCATCCGATACGATGCTTTCCGATATGAAGATCCCGTGATACATTCCATTCGGTGTCTGCATAGTTCCGAGTTGTATATGAAACATCCTCTACATCAATACGGGCACAGGTAATATCCGGATACTGCATAGAATCAGGGATGAGATCGACTGCTCCCTGCAGGATATCCGGAAGGTTTTCCCTTTCTTCAATCAAATATGACAGATTGTACAAGGCGGTTAACTCTTTGATCCGTTCTTGTAGTTGTTTCTTCTCTGTCTGCATGGACTCAGTCATGAGAACCCTCAGATATATGGATAAATGATATCAGAAAAAAATGTCTACGACCCCTAACCCCTTTTTAATATACAAATAATAGAGAAACACGGAAGTGGTTGTTTCAAAAATCTTTATAAACGATGGGAATCTTTGACGTCAATTATTTATCGGTGGGAATTCTCATTATCGCTCAACAGCCATTATATATTCCTTTTTTTACTGGTTCTGTGCGTTATTCAGCCATTCGGCACGCTTGTATTTCGTACACCAGTATTCCGGCTTACGGCTTAAATCAAACTCACCAATAACAGCGTGTTTCGCAATATAATTATCTTTTATTTCCGGATTGGAGCAGTAGCCGTGGTAATTTGTCTGTAAATAATGGTTGCAGTTGGCGCAGCAGTCACCGGGCTGGGGAAAAGAAAGAATTTGAGCCATTGTACAGATATATTGTGATATTTATTAGTAATTAAAAATTAGATTTAAATATATTATACTTAAATAATAATATGTTTCAACTTAAATATTGATTTGTCAATATGTGAAGGCAAAAAGCCGATAGGTATAGTCGTTGTTTTTTTCCCTCTCCCGACTTCTGTTCCCAATCCCGTGATTCAGATATATACAAGATATAAGGTGTGATGTATTGCAAATTTAACATTTAATTATGAAATTAATCTAATTTATTGTTTACTGACCGACCGGTCCATGATATTATTGATTACATTATCAAGTTCTATAAATTAAAAAAGCTGTTAAATTGTATAATAACATTTTTTATCATATATTTAGCTTTTTTAATAATATAGCATGCATGTGCATGTTGAATACAGAAGGCATAAAGCTCGATATGCTGTCTTTGCGAACCAGCAGCGTCCTGTTTATACGCTGTGCGGGTTGTATGCTCGGTAAACCAGCTGATATGTGCTGAAGCCAGCTAGCAGGTTTTTTTATTACTGTTATAGAGATTGAACGATATGGAACAGCTGTTAAACGATGTATTGAAAAAAATCGGGTCCGTCCAGCCTCTTGTGAAGAGTGGGCTTTCAGATGATATAGCCAGTGTCCGCTACCCGCTGGGGTGGCTGCTTGTGAATAACTACACCTGGTCATCTGAGCGAATCCGTAAAATGTATTCAAACCGCGTTACTCTGCGGATGCCTTTTTTAGACGTGATGGGCAACGGTATGTATCCAGCTGATGAATATGATGTTCCGATATTCATATTTGATATTTCTCGGACAAGGAAAAAGATAGTTACCTACATAAATCTGGTCAAATCGTGTGAAGATAAAGAATATGCGCAGAGATATATTGACCCTTTTGCCGATTTGTATGAAAAATACCGGCACTTTGGGTCTGAGCCTATGCCGGAATGGATGAGCAGACACCAGTCACGCAACTGCCTGTATGCCATGCCGACTGCTGACCGCTACAGTGAGGTGCGCGATTGTGTGATGGGGTATCTTGACCGGTATTTGCAGCTTCTTTGTTATGCCGGGAAAATCACCGACGCGGCGTATCAGGCTGAGGTCAGCGCTGCCCGGCAGCGGTTTATTTCCGACCTTATAACAAAGGACCGCGCACAGAAAGCCCTGGGAAGGCTGATCGGTAAAAGGCGCCTCAGGCTTTTTCAGCATGAAGTGCTTTCTTAAACCAGGCAAGCTGCAGCGGTTTGCAGGTAAAAGACATACTGCATACTGATACGGCAGCACGGGAGGGGGTTATGACGAAAAAAAAGTATGTGAAAGCAGTTATGATATGCCTCCTTGTGGTGGCAGTATCAGCCTCAACAGCATTTGCGCGCATTTCGCTGTTTGACGGCACGCTCGTGCTGAACGGTTTTGTCAAGGAGACAGCCTATATCAGAACGAGCATGCAGGACCGTGAGGAGCAGTATCACGACAGCCCGCTTGACTATTTAAAAACGAGCGCGCTTATCGAGGCCCTGTATTCCGTGAAAGAGGGACGGGACCTTACTGTCCGTGTTTTCGGGGGAATGAAGTGGTGGTATGAAGCCGCCCCGCGCCTCGATGACGAGCTTCGGCGCCACATCCCGCACCGGTTCCGTAAGGATTACATCAGCCCGCAGAGCTTTGACGACGATGTACTGACCGAAGCCTATATAGATATTATCAAAGGTCCCTTGAATGTGCGCATCGGAAAGCAGATCGTCATCTGGGGGCAGCTCGATATGGACCGGTGCGCAGATGTGGTAAACCCGCTCGATCTTCGCCACGGAATGCCGGGCATAGACAGCTGGGAGGAAATAAAGCGCGGCATCTGGATGATCCGGGCCCGCTATTCAACCGATCTTCCGGGCAACCTTATTCTGGAGGCCATTTTCAACCCCGGCGATTACAAGATGACGCTTTTGCCTGATGACGGCACCCACTTCGGCGCCCCCTATCATATGGCAAATCAGTTTCAGCCGGCACAGGGGATGGGGTTGACCCACTGGCAGTTTGAGAAGATGCGCCGCGATGAGCCGGGATGGAATCTTTCTGAAAACTATGAGTTCGGGTTCCGCGTCAGAGGCTACAGCCTCGGGGTTGACTGGACGCTTCTGTATTACAACTCGCTGCAGGACGGCCCCATTGCAAACCCCTACCGCGCAACACCGTTTACCCTTCAGTATTTAACCGCAGCCATCAGGGCCTCTATTGATGGTAGCCACATTAACCCCGGTGACTGGCCGGATTATGAAGTTTATAAATATAAGCGCTCCTCGGTTATCGGGGGAACGATGCAGAAATATATCTCGGAGGGCACACTGATACGCGGCTCCATTCTGAAAGTGGAGTGGTTTTATGAAATCGGAACCCCCTTCAACAAGGGCGATCGCGGTGAGAAAGCCTCGATTTACGGCGAAACCAGGCGGGATGTGGCCGGTTTTGCGGTTAACTGGTATCAGAAGTTCCGCATCCCGGGGATCACACAGAGCAGGGTGTGCACGGGCAAGCAGTTTGAGGTAAGCCTGACCTACTTCTGGGAAAAGATACTGAACAATGACCACGATCTTGTAAAAGACATGCGCTACCACCGGCCGGGGGATTCGGTCGCCGAGTCGATATCGCTGTGGATGATGCAGCAGATGTTCAATGCGACGGTTAATTTTGTCTTTACCGGCTATTACAAGCCGCGTATCGACAAGTGGATGGCGGTGCCGACGCTGCAGTATATATTTCCGGGGAAGCACTGGCGGGCAGAGGCAGGGCTTGCCCTGTACGGCGGGGCAAAAAATGATTATACCCACGGGGTGTATGATCATAAAGACAGCATAATTGTGCGTCTCAGATATGAATTTTGAAGGCTATGCAAGAAAGGGGGAGGATACTATGAAACCGCTACCGTATGGTATGGGATCTTTTTCAGTTTCAGCATTTCTGGCCATAGTGTGCATACTGTCTGCTGTCGATTGCGCCTCGGCTGCTGAGGAGGCTACCTTTCCGGTAAGCACATATTCGAAAGCAGAGCTTGCCGCGCTTCGGGCGTGGGAGAAAAAATGGGTCGGTCAAAAGATTGATAAGACAAATGTCGATGCCGTAGCCGAATATCTGCCGAAGGCCTATGTCGGCGTCTATAAAAATCCGCAGAAGTGGGGAGTGCCTGAAGACAAAAAGCTGCATTTTACGATAGTTCCGTATAAAACGGTTATGCCGACCAGCGGCCGCATCAGCGCCACGAAAAAATATGCGCCGACGGTTACGGTCGGCGAAGACGGATTTATTGAAAATTATGCCGACATCGCCGGGGTGCCGTTTCCGGATCCTGAGACCGGCCTTGAGGTTGCCTGGAATTTTGATTTCAATACTCACGGGGATACGTCGTGCTATATAAAGCACGCCCCCAACGTGAATCCGAAATCCCGGAGCGAGCGCCCTTCCGAGCAGAAGCAGTGGGAATATTTCTTTATGCACCGAACGGAAATAGATCCCCGGCCGGCAGTGCCCGATAATCCGAAAGGCATACACCGGGGAATCTTCATGCATATGTATGAGCCGGCTGAGTTCCTTAATACCCGCTACTACAGCCTGCGGTTTGCAGATCCGAAAAAAGAGGATGTGATGTATATGTGGTATGCACAGTTTCGCCGAATCAGGCGCCTTTCAACCGCACAGCGCTGCGACTCCATAGACGGGACCGATATTATTTATGATGATGAGTTTTTCTGGGATGGTCACATAACGCGAAATCATTACACCTTTAAGGGGAAGAAAGAACTGCTGTGCTGCCGCCATCAGGATATCAGCCGGATTAACCGGCCCGGCGGGCAGGTTCCGCCCAGCAACATCAGCCTTGAGCGCTGCAACACGCTGGTTGTCGACGTCGTGAGCAAAAATCCGAATTATCTCTACAGCAAAAGAGTGTGGTATGTTGATCCGGAGTCATATCTGATACTGTGGACCGATATTTATGATCAAAACGGCAGATTCTGGAAAGGATATATGCAGATTACCAGTGTCGTTGACACTGCCGTAAAAGAAAAGAAACACTTTATTGTTGGAACAACCTATATCGATTTTCAAAGGATCCATGGTGGAACCCAGACAAGTGATATACAGGGCGTAAGCATCGATCTTGATCCCGACATGTTTTCAATCAGCTATCTCCAAAAAACGTACTGATTTTTTTGCAGCATACGCTGCATATATGGTATGGGTAGAGGGTGTTGGCACACAACAATGCGTCTACAACCCGGAACCGCACTCAGCTGTGTGCGGGCCATAAAGAAAGAGGTGCCCTATGAAAGCATTATTTATTTGGCTGTATGCTGCTGCCGTCGTCATTTGTGTGCACATGACATTTCCGCTGTGTGCAGATGAAGCGCATGCATTTATGGAAAAGCCCGAGGATGTCATTGAAGGGTCATGCGGAGAAGAAAACAGTTACGGCAAAAAGATCCTTGTTGCATATGACACGAAGCATGGATCAACCAGCACAATAGCCGATAAAATTGTGGAGGTGTTGTGTGAGCGCGGCTTTCAGGTTGACCTGCTGCTGGCACGCCATGTAAAAGATCTTGCCGGCTATGATGCGGTTATCATCGGAACGCCGATCTATTACGGCAAATTCCTGCCCGGTGCCAAGGCTTTGCTCAGGCTGCACAGTGCAGCTATTGCTTCTGTTCCCCATGCTCTGTTTACCAACTGCACCCACCTTAAGGAGGACTCTGAAGAAATCCGAACGGAGGTGCTGGAATATTTTGTTGATCCTGAGCTTGAGCAGTTTCCTGATTTCAGCCCGGATGATATCGGGCTTTTCGGCGGCGAGTTTCAATTTGAAGAGCTGTATTGGTTTGAAAATTTTCTCATGAAGCGCGCCGGATATGAAGACGGCGATTATCGAGATTTTGACAAGGTAGCATCCTGGGCCATATACATGGCTGACATGTGGCAGTAGGGCATGTGTATTTTAGGGCGAGCTTCAGTGCTCAGGATAAACATCAAAACAGCCGTCTAACCGTTCATCCTCTCTTTCAACACCGGACTCATCCTGAATCGAACCACCCTCCGCTCCGCAAGCAGCAGGTCCTCTCCGGTCTGCGGATTCCTTCCCCGCCGTGGTTTTTTCTCTTTCACCTCCCACGAACCAAACCCGGACACCAGCACCTGTTCACCTGCTTCAAGCGTGTCTTTCATGATATCAAACACCATGTCAATTATCCGGTATGATTCTTTCTGAGAATATCCGATTGTGTCTGATATGGCGGTTATGAGGTCGAACTTTTTCATGACAATAGTATCTCAGCAACCGGCTCTCAACTTCCATGCAGCCTGAGCGTAATTCAGGGCGATTGCGAGACTGTCCTCATATTTGACGATAAAGGTCTCGCATCCTTTGTTGTCGTTTTTTTGTGACCAGTTGGCTTTTGCCAGTCCCGGAATTTTCCCTGTTCCTGAGTAAAAAACAATAGCGATATGGTTTCTGCACAGATTGATAAACATGAACGCTTTTTTCTCATCGCAGAAGGCTGTCACCCCGTGTTTGTGTGCCCGGAATAATACCTTCTTTTGCTGTTTCATGAAAATGTCATTCACCCTGTTTATGAAGGATTCAAAAACATCAATGGTGGCTTGTGAAGATTTTTTGCTCTTAATGATATCTGATAATGTGTGTTTCTGTTCGTCGCAGTTTGCAATTAGCATACAGGTTGTCCTCGTGTAGTTGATGCATTATTTCTTTCACCTTTTCAGCACAGTCATCACAGGACCATGGAAAGTGCTGATTGCCTCATTATCAACATCCTCAAGCAGATAAAAATACGGTTTGCCGTTAGACACCTGATCATCGATAAAATTATTATCCGTTTATCATACGTGTATGAATAATTTCCCGCAAGGTAAAATTATAATCAATCAATTTAAATTATTTAATAATTAATTATTTCTCTTCTTTGCATATAGGCTCATTTCCTGTTATCCTTAAACATAACTGCAACTATATTCCCGAAAAAGGAGCCTATATCTTATGAACGAAAACCTGTTCGAATTTGCACTTATGAAAGCCTGGGAAGATAAAAGAGATATCTCAGAAGATTTGTTTACAGGCGGAGGCAGAACGGACAACCTGGTGCCGGTTACTATAAAACTGCCGGTTCACCGTGATGTGCTGCGAACAATCGATACCCTGTGTGAGGCAACAGGCCGCTGCAGATCAGATTTGTTCAAGGATATGCTGGCCTACGGTTTCACAGAAATAGGCAGGATGTTTGACATGGTGACCGTGCAGACGGAGGGTGACAAGCGGAGTGATTATTCAGGGTATAACTGATTTATTCATAGAACATTTGCAGAATTGAAATCATGTATTAATATCTCCAGGCCGATAAAAGACAAAGGATATATCAATTAGTAGTTTTTTTGTGTATATGGACCTCTCTCATTCGGACCAGCTTAAAGCCCATACGTCATGCCCGATAGTCCTAAAAAACAGTCGCGTACAAAGGTTGTATTTATAATAACCGGTGTCTTATGGTCGCTTCTCATAGCCGTTCTTGCCGGCATGACAATAAAAAATACTTACGAGCAGACAAAAAAGATTGCACTGCATCAGGGGCGAAGCTTCTTTCAGCAAATAGTGACAACCCGCTCCTGGAATGCCAATCATGGCGGTGTATATGTTCCTGTGACAGAACGTACAGAACCGAATCCTTATCTTGATATTCCTGACAGGGATGTTATCACCCGGGACGGTCAGTTTCTGACAAAAATCAATCCAGCATTTATGACCCGCCAGGTTGCTGAAATTGCAGCAGACAAAAACCTCGTCTGGTTTCACATCACAAGCCTTAAGCCGATACGCCCTGCAAATGATCCGAGGGGCTGGGAGCAAATTGCGCTGAAAAAGTTCCGGGAAGGTGCTGATGAGCATTTTGAGTTTATTGAGAATACAATGGGTAGAAATTTGTTTCGATACATGGCGCCCTTATGGGTGAAACCTGAATGTCTGAAATGTCATGCCAAACAAGGATACAGGGAAGGTGATTTAAGAGGAGGAATCAGTGTAACGCTGCAGGCTGAGCCGCTTATCGATGTTCAAAATGAGAAGATCCGCAATATTATTTTAACCTACACCTTTCTCTGGATTGTAGGCTTGCTGGGGCTAACCATTGCTGCCATACGCCTTGTCAATGCGGAACAGAAGCAGGAAAAAACAATCGCTCAGCTTGAAAGAGCTTTGTCTGAAGTGAAACAGCTAAGCGGACTGCTTCCGATATGTGCTTCATGCAAAAAAATAAGAGATGATTCAGGATACTGGAAGCAAATTGAAGCCTATATTCGTGATCACTCAGAGGCGAAGTTCAGCCATAGTATATGCCCAGAGTGTGCAAAAAAACTGTATCCGGAATTTGCAAAGGGTGATGAAGAGAAATAGCAGGTGATTGGCAAGGCATATTTAAATTTAGTTGAACAAATATTGACCTCCATCATCAGGACAAAAATCAGTTTCAAGAAGCCTCTTTTTTATATAAAAGAGCAGGAACCACTGTTGGCCCCTGCTCTTTTTTTTGCTGGACATATGGCGCACCACAACGACCGCTGCTCGTCCCTCACTGCGGTCAGGCTCCGCTTCCCGCCTGCTTAACGGGACTATCCTGGTGTCCTCCCGCCGCAGCCATCGGCGCAGGCGGGATCTGCTGGGACAGGGCCAGCCGGAACCCGAGAAAGCTGTAGTCGCTCGGCGGAGTGAAATTGAAGCGAAACGATGATCGGCAGTACTCGGGGCCGCCGTAGCTGCTTTCCCAGCCTCCCCCGCGAAGCACGCGGTAGTCGCCAGAAGCAGGCCCCTGCGGGTCGGTTGACGTGCTTATCTCATAATAGTCAAAATCATACCAGTCAGATACCCACTCCCACACATTGCCGCTCATGTCATACAGCCCCCAGGCATTCGGGGTCTTTTGACCCACCCGGTGAGTGGTGCCGTCTGAATTGACAGCATACCATGCGAT
Source organism: uncultured Thermodesulfobacteriota bacterium (assembly GCA_964621615.1). GTDB lineage: Bacteria > Desulfobacterota > WTBG01 > CAIYCZ01 > CAIRTM01 > CAZUMW01. The sequence goes on along the minus strand of CAZUMW010000018.1, from coordinate 69,047 downwards.
AGTATCAAGGCAGCTTTCATCATCCCCGCAGTAGTATTTTGTTGTTGTCCCGGCCCGGGCCGCGTACTCCCACTCCGCTTCTGTGGGCAGCCGGTACTGCATCCCTGTCAGGCTGTTAAGTTCCTTTATGAAGTCCTGTACATCATCCCAGCTGACATCCTCCACCGGGCAGTCATCGCCGCAGTCGTCGCAGCTAGACGGGTTTTCTCCCATCACCGCTTCCCACTGCCCCTGCGTCACCTCATAGGCTGATATTTTGAATGATGATATCGTTACCTCATGCTGGGGCAGTTCGTCTTCGTCACAATCGCTGTCCCCATCACTGCATCCCATCTTGAAGCTGCCCCCGGGAATGGTAACCATGTGTTCTTCAATGCTTTCCACCGTGTCCAACTCTGGACCGTTCCGGTCGCACGCACACAATAACAGAGCGCACACACATAATGCTGCCGCTATTACTTTGGCATAACGCATTTTATCCCCCTTTTTTTGTTTTGTTTATGCTCTCTGAATAACGGTATATCCGATTTTGATATTATCGATTATCACTATATATAAACATTTGGAGAATTCAACATATTCGTAACCTGCTCGCAATAAATTTATTTTGGCAACGGTCCAGATGAAAAATAACTGCGGTTTTGATGCAGTAATGTTGATTCTATAAACGTGAGAATTTTCATTGTTAGCGATAGTAGTATCGAGTAGCTGGGGGCCAACCCAACTACCCGATTTTGTAATTTTTTTCTGAGTAAGCAGCCTGCAGGATAATTTTTAACTGGCCGTCTCAGGCCTGAACTATACCTATTTAATAATGAGCATTGGCGGTCTCATTTTCTGGGGTGAAATGTAGTTTTATCTGGCTGTTGTCATCGCACACTATGCTTTGCAGGGTTTGGGTGATACGGCCGGTTCCCCAGTTATTCGGAGAATCACTGTTGTATTCGATTTGCTTTATGGCATCACAGACCGACTGGCCCGAAAGGCAATAGGTCCATTTATTGTCCGATTGTGCTGTACGGTCGATCCCCGTAGCTTCCAGATACAGATGGCTGGCGGCATAGCCGTAAAAGTCATCGTCCACCACCTCATCTTCCGTATAAGTGAACGTTAAGACCTGTTTTGTGTCTTTACTCAAGGTAATAGTGGCTGATCCTGTCCTGTGCCCAATATCGGTTTTAACATTATCCCAGTTTGCGGTAAATGTATTTCCCTCCCAGCTTCCTCCCTGCCAGTCATTGTACAGGCTGGCACTCCAATCGATTCCTGAAGTGTATTCAGAAACCTCTGCACTTTTTTCTTTGTAGTTACCCTGCACGGTGAGCGAATATGACGGTTGGGGAGGGACACACTGAAGACAGATAGTGTAAAAATGAGGGGGGTATGATAAAGAATAAAACCAGCGCTCTTCAATGGGATTAGGGGTTTTTTCATAACTGTCGTGCACTATCACATATTTTCGGCCATACCACGTTGTGGGAACCCGATAGCCGATGACAGCTGCGACGTGTCGAAAAAATACCGAAAGCGGGGAGAGATTGCCCGCCAGCAAACACGGGTGACCGGCATCAATTTCCTGCTTAATATCGTAAAGAGAATATAAAAATACGCTATGTGTACATGTCCCGGTAATATTTTTTTTGGATAAATACTCCCGGGTTCCATCGTCGAGCATAAAAGGCGATGTCGAGCCTTCTATAGATGTGCCCATGTAGTTGTCCAGATCAGCCAATAGAACCTGTATATTCCTGGTAACCGCTTTTTCTGTGGGTACATGATTTCCCGCGAGATCGGTAAAAATGGGGCAGCCTTTATCGTTCCAGTAGCCCAGCACATTGGCCACTGCATTCGGTCCACAACCGTAGTTGTTATACCCCTGCGTGTTTATTTCGACAACATCGAGCACGACTTCTTTCCAGCCGTCATTGGCGGTCTCATTATCAGAAGCAGCTGAGGGTAGATTGCGCAATAATTTTCGGATGTTTCTCAGTATGGGGGACGTGCGGCGTGCAAATCTCCGTATAACGTTTTCATTAATTAATTGCCGCCGCTCAGGATCAGCCAGCAGAAATGTACCAGCATCTGCTTCACTGCCGGTTATGCGAAGCCGTAAGATAGGGTACATGCGGGGAATGTAATATACACGTTCCAGAGCCGCATCGGGACGGTCAAGCCATTTCATAACCGATCTGTACGACGTAACATGCAGCGGTTCACCTCTAATGATTACAAGCGGTTCCAGGCTTTGGGACTCCAGATACAAACAGCCAAGTGTTTTTTCTGTGGTTCGGTCAATGCATTTTACCACCAGCATATACGGCCGGTTATTGTAATCATGATACACAAAAAACGCTGCAGCAATCGCAGCCTGGCCCCATCGTTCCAAAACAAGCCCGTCAATTTTTGCTTTTTCATCTATCGACAGCCCGGCACCTGATATGGTTACGGCTGCTGCGGCGTTTGCAGTCAGTGAAAAAAACAGCAGAGCTGCAATAGATACTATCAGTATCCGTTTCATTGTGGTACTCCCTTCTGACCCCATGCTCAGCCGGCGGGCATCAATGATTAAGAAACGTTTGAACACGCCAGCGGTGCTGTACAGGGCCGAATGTGTGTGTGGGTGTAAAAAGTATACACAATAGTAAGCATAGTGCTGATAGACACTGCTGCTGTTTTTGGGGCTCCCTGGCCACGACTGCCGGCGTTTATTTCGCACTGCGGACGGAGGTGCAGCAAGAACGGTCAGCAGAAAGAATAACCGGTCAGCTGTACCCTGAACCGCGAGGACCATCCCGGCGGTATCTAGAGCCTGTCCCAACCCCGGCAAATTCGGTTTTTAGCGGGCCGGCAAGCCATTCTTGATATATGCCCGGCAGAGGAAAGTGAATCAAAGTGGAGCAACTTTTTACCGCCAGGCTCTAAAATCCATATTCCAGACGCAGCTACCCTGAGAATTTTTCATTCCATGGTCTTTGCTCAGTGCTATGCAGCCTGCAGCTGCCTCTGCTTCTGTGCCTGTGGCAGTCGGGCAATCACCCACAGATTGTGCGCCAGCACCGCCCAGGCTACACTCATCTGCCGCGAGGCAAACCCCTTGCTCTTAAGAGGATTGCCTAAAAACCGGTTTTTCAGTATGCCGATGCGTCCCTCGGTCTGGCCCCGCCGTTTCTGATTCTCACAAAAGCAAGCCTGCTGAATTCTCTCCTGCAACTCCGTTACCGACCTTGGACAGATGTTGTTTTCTATGCCCTGTTTCTTCAGATACCGGCGGTTGGCTGCACTGTCAAATCCACGGTCTCCGGTCACCGACATCGCTCGGCAATGGCAAGCTGTTTCCATCCGTTCAAGACTGTGCTTAAGCAGTTGGCTGTCTGAAGGAGCTTTCTCCCGGTATAACTCCCAGTCCACTATGATGCCCTCGGCCTGTTCACCCAAAAGAAGTGTGTTGCCGAATTCTGCTTCCGCATCGGCCTTGCCTCTGACGATTACGTGGATATCCTTCTCATAAAGGCTCAAAATCTTATCCCGGTTCGGCACCTGCCGCCCTCCGATAATGCGCTCATGCGCCTGATACAGCGCTTGTGGCAGTTGCTCAAGAACCGAGTCGATCCGGCCAATAAGCTGGGCGGCATCGTTCTCGGTGAATCGGCTTTCCTCACGCCGCGTGCTCAAAAGATCCCGGTGAACCGCGGCATGCCGAGCAACTTTGGCCATCAGTTTCTTCATTAACCGCAAAACCTTCTTGCGGACACGCTTACCGTCTTTTTGCCGGCGGGTGTTCGTCATTTGAATGCAAAGCCGGTTCATCTGCTGGATAAAAACCTGCGGTTCCTGCATCCGGTTTAAAAGCCCTTCGGCACGGATGAGCCGCACCGCCTTCATCAGCGTACGCGTTGCATCCCGCAAAAGCACCCAGTCTACCGGAAAGTGGATGTTGGCTTTCAGGCACGTCGTGTCCAGAAAGTACTGCTCAAGGCTTACTGCCTCTAAAAGCCCCAGCGGCTGGCTGTCCTCTGGGCTTTCCGGTGCCTGGCCTGCCTGCCGGATCACCTCGGTGATGACCTCACGAAGAAACCCTTCTTCAAAAAGTGCCTCATCCCTTTGCAACTTGCTTTTTGACGGCACCTTTATTTCCTGCAGTCGGTCGATTAAACAAAAATTCTGCAGCAGCGCACTGTCGGCCAGTCGACAGCTGAATTTCCGGTATGCATCCCCGATTAAATGACGGGCGATCCCGCACCGCAGCACCTGTCGGGCTCGCTGCTGGATTCGTATTTTCTCTTTATTTGTAAGCTCTTTTGGCCTGTTACCCTCTGCCTGCCGGTCCCGGTCGTATTGCTGCTGCCCAACCCGGACGGCCTCGGCCATCACTTTCCTGTCTATCTTTGACAGCTTGATCACTTGGCTAATCCGCTCAAGCGTCTCCCGAAATATTTTATAATCCGCATTGCCCGTGACGATTGGTAATGCTTGACGAAATTCCTCCTGAAATGCTACGATCTCTACCATAATAAGGCATGCCTCCTATAATTGTTTTTGTGGTGAAAACCATTATAGCATGCCTTATTTTCTTTTTGTCCCGAATTCTCTTGCTATAACTTCCCGCTGCCGCCTTTTTAGCCTGAAAACAAAGGCCGTGCTGCTACGGGACGCGCTCTATCTACTGAGACAGGGCCAGCCGGAACCCCATATAGCAGTATTCGCTCGACGGGTAGTGGTAGCAGCGAAACACCGAACGGCAGCACTTGGCGCTGTGGCCAAAGCTGCCGCCACGATAAACGCGGGCGGAACCATATCCTACGTCAGTACAATCAGTCTCCCACGCCGATCCATCGGTAGGCGCCCCATCATATGTTTCGTGGTAACAGTCTTTCACCCACTCAAACACGTTACCGCTCATGTCATAAAGCCCCCAGGTATTGGGAGCTTTTTGTCCCACCGGGTGGATGGTATCCCCTGAATTGTCGTCATACCAGGCTATGTCGTCAAGGCAGCTTTCATCATCCCCGCAGTAGTATTTTGTTGTGGTCCCGGCTCGGGCCGCATATTCCCATTCCGCTTCTGTGGGCAGCCGATAGCTTTTTCCGGTCAAACCGTTCAGTTTTTCTATGAAATCCTGCACGTCGTTCCAAACGGCATCTTCCACTGGGCAGTCATCGCCGCGGGCAGTAAAATTTGACGGTTTTTGCCCCATCACCGCCTCCCACTGCCCTTTGGTTACCTCATAGGCTGATATTTTGAATGATGATATCGTTACCTCATGCTGGGGAAGTTCGTTTTCGTCACAGTCACTGTCCCCGTCACTGCATCCCATCTGAAACGAGCCCCCCGGGATGGACACCATGTTTTCATAAATACTTTCAACTGTGTTCAGATTCCCGCCATCTCCGCCGGGTTCATTCGCTGTCGTAGTGGTCGATGATTCCATATAGTCTTCACAGAAATCACTCACCGTATATTCCTGCTCAGCGCAGACAGTGTCCCTGGTGCGCTGGGACCCCTCCGGCTCACACTTTGCCTTTTCCAACGCCTCTGACATGCTTTCTCCGTTAGAAGCCATTGAAAGAATTGCTGTTATTTTTTTAATGAGTTCGCTGGACAAGTTTGAAAAGCCGCTTGTCAGCGATATGCCAAGTTTAGTAAGCTGTTCAAGCAGATTCTCACCGAGATCAAAGGCATCACGCCTGTTTTCATCAAGGGCGCGATAGATTTTATCAAGTGCCACCGCGGTACCCAGGTCATATCCGGAGCTGAAATAGCCTATAGCGATACCGGCAGCTCCGCCGATTCCGGCTCCAGCCGGACCACCAACCAGGGCCCCCGCAAGGGCACCGCCGATTCCAATGCCGCCGATCCACAGCTTGCCGCCTTCAACCCCGCGCTCGGTCTCTGAAATAATATATTCAATTGATTTCTTTATTGCATCTGCTTTTTCATCAGGGTTTTTCTTATTCCAGTCATCAAAAAAAGAAGCCCCTGAGTTCTGCTTCAGCAACATCCCGGAAGCCTGCTGCGGAGAGTTTGTCTCCTGCATTTCAGCGGCAACTCCGTAAATTGTTCGGAAAAGCAATTGATCGAGAAGCTCCAGCTGCTCACCGGTGAGGGTTTCCGTTCCGCTTCCTGTTTCTATTGCGGCGGTTCCATCCTCGGAAATCTGGGCAATAATATCCGCATATGATTCTATCCTGGCGTTTATCTCGGCAATTATGTCAGTAGCGTCGATGTCCAATTCACCCGCAAGCTCCCGGAGTTTTTCCAAAACGGATCCATACTGCTCTACCGTCTCTTGCAACATGGTGCTATACACTATTCCTCCGGAGAGACCCAGGTCAAAGGGCTTATTGATCTTCAGGGTATTTGCTGATTCAATTCCGTTAATTGCCACGGTCACCTCGCCGGCAGCACAACTTCCGGTTGCAGCATCAATAAACACCGGTACGGTGGTGCGCATGCTCCCGAATGATGTGTCTGAGATTTCGCTGCTGACTACATAGTCTCCGGATCCGCTAAATGTCACAATAACCGGTTCGTCTGGCCTGATTGTGCTGTGGTAAATTGTAATAAATTGACCCGGGTCGGCTTCATACGATGACAATATCGGCGTGCCAAAATTACAAGATCCAAACAGAAAAAAACCAAGGGCAACCAAAAGGATTATGCCCACGCAGTATCTTTTTTTATAGGATTTGAGGAATTTCATAAAGTCGCCCCTCCTTGCCGGGAATTCCTTTTTTTTACATAATGTTTTTTTACTTTTTTCCCCTATATAGCGTTCTTTAGCCCGATAAAATAAAAATTCACGCTGTGTGCAGAATTTAATAGCAGGCGGACAGAGAATAACGCATAAAGGGAATTCCATAGAACAGGATAGGAGGAAGGAGCAGCTATTTCAAAAAAGTGAAAACCAGCAGCTACACTGTCATGTCAGATCAATCCTGCATCCTGCGGAATGCCTTTCTGCCGCAGCTATTGAGCTTTGGCGGGCCCCTATTGGGCGAGGCGAAAGCCCAAGCCGATGACGCTGTTGCCGGGGCTGTTCTTGAAGCGACTAGCCGACCGGCAGAGCCGGGCGTCCTTGTACCAGCTGCCGCCCCGGAAGACCCGGTAGGAGCCCGATGAGGGCCCTTGCGGATCTGTTGAAGGGCTTATCTCATAATAGCCATGGTCATACCAATCAGACACCCACTCATACACATTCCCGCTCATGTCATACAGGCCCCAGGCGTTTGGTTCCTTCTGTCCCACTGGGTGTGTGGTATCACCGGAATTGTCGTCATACCAGGCAATGTCGTCAAGGCAGCTTGCATCATCCCCACAGTAGTATTTTGTTGTTGTCCCGGCTCGGGCCGCATATTCCCATTCGGCTTCCGTGGGCAGTCGGTAGTTCTTTCCCGTCTGGCTGTTAAACTCGTCAATAAAATCCTGCACATCATCCCAGCTGACATATTCAACCGGGCAGTCATCGCCGCAGTCGTCGCTGATAGACGGGTTTTCTCCCATAACCGCTTCCCACTGCCCTTGCGTCACTTCATAGGCTGATATTTTAAATGGCGATATTTTTACCGAGTGTTGCGGGGATTCGCTATTATCACAATCATTATCGCCATAAGAGCACCCCATAACAAACGTACCCCCTGTTAATGAAACAAATGTCATTCCAAGATCCTCTGTGGTAGTTCCCGCTACTCCACCTGTTGAATCTCCTTCATCTTCGCTTACTATAGTAGTTGTAGTCGAGGTATCATTATCCGTATCGTCCTGATCACATGCCCCGAACAACAAACCAAACACACAAAACACTGTCAGTATTTCTTTTGCATAACGCATTTTTTCCTCCTTTTTTTGTGTATTGTTTTATTTTCAAACAGACTCTTTATTATGCTTAAACATAAAAGGTGACATTATTTATATTTGGTATCCTTTATTTGTCATATAGAGCCTTTGGCCTATACCTTATTATAAAATAGTAACTCAAGCTGTTTGCCGGATTGATGAGCGAGAATAAGAATTCCCACCCGGTAAAAATAATTGACGTCAAACACAGGACTTAGTAACAGGCGGACAGAGAATAGCTCACAGGGGAAAAAGCTTAGAACAGCACAGAGTGTAAAGAAGCAGTAGAAATGTTAAAGACGTGAAAGCAGCAGCCCAGCGGTCATCGCGGTTTTGCAGATTGTAACTCCAGCTTTTTTGGTTTCTGCTTTTCGGAAATCTTGGGCTTTTCGATTGAATAAACAGCGGATTCGTAATAGTCCAGTATCATATTAAAAACGAAATTGCAAAAATTTTTTTGCTTGACAGGAGCACTATAGGATGTCCCTTTTAATTCCTCAAATTGACACACAATCGCATTTCCGCTTTACTTTTTTCATCCCAAAGCAAGTTCTTATCAAATCAAATATCAAACTATGCCGCTGTCTCAAGCGTCACATGCATGCCTGCCCGCGTCGCCAGAGCGATCAGCATTTCAAGGCTAAACTTTTCCCATTTTCCCTTTGTCAGGTCGGAAATGCGGGACTGGCTCACGCCGAGCATCTCAGCGGCCCGGGTTTGCGTAAGACGTTTGCTCTTGATGAACGTACGCAGGTGGACCATAAGGTCGGCGCGCATTTGAAGGATTGCGGCTTCCTCCGGGGGATAGCCGAGGTCAGTGAACACATTGCCGTATGATTCAAAAATGTCTTCACTCATGTTTTGCCTCCCATGTTCTTATACCTTTGCCGGGCAAGTTCAATGTCCTGCCGGCTTGTTTTCCGGCTCTTTTTCTGAAAAGCGTGCAGCACGTAGATCGCTTCACGCTTTTGTGCCACATACAGCACCCTCCACTCGCCCAGCACATGAATCCTGATTTCCCGTACACCTCTTCCCACAGACGGCATGGCTTTCCAGTCGCTGGGATCAACGCCGCCCTGAACCGCTCGAAGTTCGAAACCTGCTGCGCGGCGAGCCTCATCAGGAAAATTACGAAGATCATCCAAGCTCGATCCAACGAATTTTAGAGGCTTCATGACCATAACTTAAATTATATAAGTTTTTATATATTTGACAAGCTCAAATTCCGCGTAGGCCTTACCGTTTTCAAGGAATATATAGCCCTGCACCTATGCTTGCATTCTATAACATTGCTCATGACAAACTGAGCACATCGGGACCCTGAAAAAATTCAGTTTCGCGATAAATATACCTAACAGCCTTATCCCAGCAAAATATCATATTAGCAGGAGGAATACAAAAAACCTCAAAATTCAACATTATCGTGACAAAAAAAATTCATTTTTTTAAATACCGGGGCAGAACCCATGATAGATTTTACCCCGGTGTAGCTTTTCCTTAGCCGTATAGATTTTCAATCCAACGCACAGCCTCTGAATCGGTAACTTTTCCCAGATATCGTTGTGTTGTGGATAAATTTGCATGGCGGAGAATCACTTTGCTGATTATTTCAATGGGGGTTCCGCCGCGTGAAGCAAATGTGGCTGCGTGGCGTCTCATATCATGAGGCCTTAACTTAACACCGGCAAGCTCGCCTGATTTCTTCACCATAGCCCGTGCACCGGCATATCCTATGGGAAAAACCCGCTCCTGGGTCCCGATTTTCTTTTCCCGGATGTAGTCTTTCAGCCGTTCAGCGATTTTCTGCGGGATAAAAACGGTTTCCGATTCCCGTCCGCTTTTTGGATTATGCAGAAGAATTTTCTGATCCTGGATATCTGAAGGGATGATTTCAAGCACTTCACCGATCCGCATACCCCCACGGGCTATCAGTTCCAGTATGAGCCGATTTCTTTTTGAAGGCGTTTTGAATATTATTTCATCTACAACATCTTTATCCAGAATAGACCAGGGAGTTGACGACTTATACCGGAATATTTTTTTCATTACCGGTGAATCACACGGGTTAGGCAGCTTTTCATTAAAAGTATTTCGAATGAACCTAAAAAAGGAACTGAGGAGTACGTAGCGTTGGCGCCTGGTTGATTGCTTATTGTTTTCGTTCAGAGTGGTTAAAAATGAGAGAATTTCTTCGGTGGTAACAGATGCAATGTCTTCTTCAGCAAACTGGTCGCCGAACTTGAGAAGCACCTGCTGGTAGGCAATTACTGTGTGTTTTTTTTGAATTGGCCTTGTGGTAATCAAGACAATACTGCACTGCTTTTAGCGTTTCCATAATATACTCCTTCCGTAAAATATTATTGAAAAAAAGGTTCGTCGAGAAGATAGGTTGTGAAACAGATGTGGTCAAGAATGCATTTACCAGAGAGATGAAAAATAACTTCGTTTTTGATGCAGTAATCTGATATTTTGAGGTGGGGGATTTTTAATGTTAGCAGGAAATATCTGAATAAATGGGGGGGGGGCCATCTGGAGAGCGGATTATGGCACATAATCTTCAAAATGCCGATTTTGCATATATCTGCTGATAATTGAGCCGCCGGTAAGAACTCAGACGAATGATGGAGTTTTCCGTCATGTAGCCCCTGTCACTGCCCCCCCATCGATATTATTACTTGAGGCTCAGCCCAATATGTTGTGAGATCATTCAAATTGACACACAACCGCATTGCCGCTATACTTTTTCCATCTCAAAGCAAGTTCTCTATCAAAAAAGTGGACAGATGTAGCAGATAGCTAAGAGACGGTTTAGGTTATAATCCTCTATTGGCCTTCTGTGGCGACGATTTTTACTGTTGGAGTGATACATAGCGTAGCAGAATTTTTTTGATTTATTTTAATGACATTAGATTATTTTATAAAGATTGCCATATTTTGCACGATACAAATATAGGGAGAGAGGAAGGCAATCAAAGAAAAGTCTTTGGCGGCATAAAATTTGCATATATTATTTAAGCGTATTTATAAGGCCATTTTTTTTTGTCAAGTTCTTTATTATTTTCTTGTAAAAAAGAGCTAAAGTCGATATTATCAAGATAAATGACAAAAAAATGAGGACTAAAAAATCATTTTTGTCAAGACTTTTTTTGAGAGAGCTTGAAAAAAAAGCTAAAGTAGTTATCCTTAGAAGGTAGGGACAAGAGATTAGCTTGAGAATATTTATAAGTAATTCGCCTTCCAAAGACTAAACGAACCTACTGTGAACTAATAAGGTACAATCGAAAGGAGAACGTTCATGCGTTCAAAAAAAATGGCCCGAAAGGCAAAAAGAGCGAACCTAACCACATTGTCAATAAATGCAAGAAATGTGGTCGTTGGCGCTTATGGGATGGCTTCTCTTGATCCAGATTGTTTTGACGGTAGGGAAGATCTTGTCGATGCAGCAAATATTATAACTGACTCTCGTCGTTCACGTAAAAAGGGAACCTATCTTTCTCGATAAATAGAAGTAATTGAAAAAACAAAAAACACCGCTCTCTTGTTTCTTTAGGGCGGTGTTTTTTTATATTAAATCCTGAGCCATGTTTTATCAAGTATAGAATTATTGCTTGAATAAAAACTTATTATAATAGTGAAGCCAAGTGAAGGTGATGGCCCAGAGGGACATTTTATCCGCAGGGCTTTTTCTTTTATGGCTTCCAATGTTTTGTTTTTCAAGTTTGCTGACCACTTTTCATGTAAAACGATGTATCTAAACTCTAATGATTTTTCTAGGACATTAAAAGAGGCAAGATGATAAGCTGGCCACTCATGTTTTGGCTTGCGTGATCGATTAGGCCATTTAACGCTTGGACTGATTGCTCGGTTCCATTCTTGAAGGCTATCAATGATAAACAGCAAATAAGCCAAAGGGTTTGCATTAAAATTTATTTTTTTTAAGTATTTTTTTTGTTCTGATGGTATGGCATGGAGCGCTATAGCAGCAGCAGCTAATTGTAGGGCCTTAACCCGCCATCTTTGAGAAGACAACCCTCCCTTATTTGCTTTCGACAAAAATGAAAGGTAACTACGGCAAAGAATTAGGGCACTTGTATATCCATGATTGTTTTTTTCTTTTAATATATCACTAACTTCTTTTGAGGCTTTTTCATCGTTGTTAAGAGAAAGCTTTATACCTTCAAATAAAAAATTTTCAGTATCATATTGCTGCCACTTTTTTTTAGAAGGATTCCAAATTTTAGTTTGAAATAAAGCCTTTTCAGAACTGAGAGAGTAGTCCTTGCATATTTTTTCGTATTCTTTGGAAATACCCCTTATGTGTAATTTTTTATATAAACCGGCAAATTTGTCACTTAATTTTTCAGCTAATTGTAGTGGATAACCAAAGTCATGCGCTGTTGAGGCGTAAAGCCAGCCATAAAATAAATGATTTTGGTTGGCAAAGGTTGATTCAAATAATGATGGAGAAAAACGGGTCAAAATTTTTATTAAAAAGCAACCCAACAAAAAAACCTCAAACTGATGAATAAAGTGGCCCTTTTTGCCTAAAATAGTAAGAACAACATCAAAATCTCTAAATGATGTGAATAGTTTTTTTGAACCTGCTGTATTCCAGTAGTGTTCCATCAACTCCAAAATAAGAAGGTCCTTTTCTGCTTCCTCTATGTAAGCATATAAACCCAGCCTTCTCTGAACAAAATTTCCCTTAAAAAAAGAACCGTTTATAATTTGTTTAATTAATTCTTTTTCAGCTTCTATGTTTAGCGTTTGTGAAGTCAGTATCGGAAACGCATCATTGCTTATTAACATTCTAACCTCTTTTTAAAGATCTTCATTTGCTGATTCCAGAACGTTAATACTGTTGCCATCTGTGTTTTAAATGGCAGAGGTGTCTTTCTACTGAAGAGCTCAAATAAAATAGCTTCAGGAGAATCGATTTCTTTTAACCATATTTCCCCTTTCTTAAGGCTTGCCGTTACCTCCTTTGTATTATTACAGGTTAGCGTTGCTTTCTTTGGAAGCAAGGGGAGGCCTTTAATCCATTTAAACAAATGTTTTGCATATGGATAAAGTTCTACAAATGTTTTATGGTGTTCTGCTGCAATCAACGCTTTGTCTGGAAATGAAATTTTACTATCAATTTTTTCAATGCGGATTAAGTGTTTCAGAAAACTGTCATACATAAAATCAAAATCAAGAAAATCGTCTTTTGAAACTTTATTTATGGATGGAGCCTTTCTGAAATGGGCTTCAAACAGCTCAACAAAAAATGTCCTGAATGCATAGTATAGTAAAGGCACATGGTTTTTTTGATATGCATCAATTGTTGAAACGTGTTTCCATACTAATTTTAAAAAGAAGTCGAAGTCGCCAAAAAAGCCTAGCTCAAAGCCGATAACTTCAGCCGCTAATTCGTTTAAAAATTCAAGCTGTTTTTCAATATTGTTTTTGTTCGTTAGGTACTCTTGTATTGCGGGAGCATTTCTGTCAACTATTTCAGGGGTGTTATTAAGGAAGACATGACCAATTTCATGATACAATGCCCACCACTCCTCTGGCGCCCAGAGTGCACGCGTAGGGACATTTATAACTTCATTCAAATGATAGTACTTTGGGTCTCCCGTTACTATAAAGCCACACCAATCAATTTTTAATTTTTTCAAAAAATAATAAGGCAAGAACTCAACTGCCAGCAGAGATAATTGACAACCACCCCTGAACTCAGAAAATCTACCCGTAACCTCTTCAATGGTTTCATAAGTTCCACAGGAACGAAGTTCCGCGCCAACTCTTAACATCTCTTTTGCCTTTAGTGCGAACTCCGAAGTGGCTTTGCCTGCTCGTTTGTATTCTTCGCCAATCACAAAAATATATTCTGGGTAGTTTGCCATAGCAGCATAGGCGTTGCCACAAAGAGGGTTTTGGATGAGTGCATTTAACGTGTAGAACTGATTTGCCAAAGTAGTGGCCACGGTCTCGCCAAAGACATTTTCGAGATTTTTAAAGTTAAACTTAAATCGAGGAATTTTTAACCGTTTTTCTCTAGTCCTTTTTTTTGCAGAAGTTTCCTCTGCTTCCTTAGTTTCTGTTGATACTGTCTCGGGTTGAAACTGTATGACTGTCTTTGTCTCGAAAATTTTATTTCTGTGTTTATGCCGGAAAAAAAGTAATGTAGCTAAAAGATGGCTAAAGGAAATTTTTTCGGATGGCTGAAACGAAAGGTCCGTCTTGCCTATATTATTGATATGGGCAAATTTTTTTCTTTAAAAAAGGCCTTTATTTTTTCGTGATATAATGGCTTTAGGGTTATGTTAATTGTAGAAGTAGGCGATCCGGAATTGTTTAAGAAATATTCTTCTAGGTTTGATTTTTTATTAATATGTTTTTTGGTCGAAGTAAAACCCGCATCTAATATTTTTTTATCTTTTGGCAGAATATCGTAGTTAACTGCAAGGAATGAGAAGGTCTTGAGAATCCCAGTGTACTCTGTTCCATTTGAAAGCCAGACTAAGCTGGTGAAAGAGTTAAGAGTCTCTAGTACTTTGTATGGGCTGTTTTCGCTTATTAAAACCAACACCTCATTCCATCCAAGCGTACCCAAGATAGAGCAATTAGAATTTTTTGAAAGGATTTCTCTTAATTTTAAGTCAAGATCAGGATAAGCAATTTTTAGCTCTGGATTAATTTTTAATGAACAAAATGCTGTAAAATTTTTTCCCTTGAGTCGTTTGAAAATAGTTGGGGGAGGATTTTGTAGGTAGGGGTAACAAAATAAGATATTTGACTTCAAAATTCCGTCAATAGGGCCAGCCTTGGTCAAGGAGCTAGTAAAGTCCTTCACAAGACAGATGAGAATAATATCGAAACTTCCGAGCCCCTTTAAAAACAAATAATTTTCAACTTCAGCGTCATCATTCTTACACGCTTTCTCAAGAGCGCTTTTTATCTTTAGTTCCTCACCCGGAGCTGTCTGTATATAGGATAATTTAATTGCTCCTTTGGCTATTGCGCTCAAGGCCATTACCTCGGAATCAAGTTAACAGTTTTTGTCTTTTTATATTGTCCTAGAAGAAAAGCACAAAAGTTGATTTTTATCAACGTATTTGTTGTTAGGTTAATAGGATCGTACTTTTTTTAAAGATTTTAATGTTCCGGCTTGGGTGTTTGTTCCCAAAGGAGGGGTTGCTCTTGGTTACGGCCGTGAAAAAATAGGTCCCTCCGCTCTGGTAATGACGTCGGTATTGCGGCATTTGAGCATTGTTTGTGGTGGGTTCCACTTCGTTGCACCCACCCTACATTTTTCTATATTTGCAATGATAATCGTCACAAAATCGGTTGGCCCCAGAATGCACTGTTGCGATAACTATCTGTGCTGCTTCAGCCACAGGTAGGGTCACACATAACCACGAGTAACATTAACCGGCGGGGAATTCAACATTATCGTGACTAAACCTGACACATTTATTTTGGCAACGGTCCAGATGAAAAATAACCTCTTTTTGATGCAGTAATTATGACTTCTGAAACGGCAGGATTTTTACAATATCTGGTATGTGTTTTAAACATGACGCTGCGCTATGCTCATCCTGCACCCTCACACAAGGTAAATGCGGTAAACGTGCTGGATCAGCAGTTGAACGGAGATTCACTTCACAATTACTTCACTATCGGGGCAAAAAAAGAGGGTGTGAGCCATGTTTGAAGCCCACACCCCTAAGCTAACCTACCGAAACTGCATGCCAAAACAGTGGCGCGCCCGGAGGGATTCGAACCCCCAACCCTCGGATCCGAAGTCCGATGCTCTATCCAGTTGAACTACGGGCGCGCGTGAGCGTACTATAATACGTGTAAAACGGCAGGCGATCAACAATAAATATCCACGCCCGTGTCAGCCAGGCGTTTTTCTGTTCGTAACGATTAAGCGGTATTCTCCCTGAAAACGGTTTTTCTGCAGAAGCATATCTTTTTCAACCGCAAGGCTGCTGGCAGCCAGCTGTTCGAAAAATTCCTCCTCGTAGGTGACTGCACCGAAATCGACTGTGGTAAAGTATTTAAGGCGGGGCTTCAGAAACTCAAGCACCCTGTTGTGCCGCCTGAACATGGTCTGGAAAAATATAATGCGCCCGCCCGGCTTCAGCCACTGTTTAACACGTTCGAGTACCGCATGCTGGTTTTCAAGCAGCATAAAGCTCATGCTGAACAGTATAAAATCAAAGGCCGTGTGTGTTTCGGGAGTGAATTGTTCCACGGGGCAGCAGTAGACCTGAATGTGGGATCCAATGTCAAACTGATCGATGAGGCTCCGACAGTGCTGGATGTAGGATGTGTTGATATCAAGGCCGGTAATGTTAAGGGATTTGTTTTTAATTACGCTTGCGTGATTTTTAATCATCTTCCCGTTGCCGATGCCGATGTCGAGCACAGCGCTGCCCGGATGGATAAGCTCGAGGCAGTTGCGGTAGCACAGGTCGGTAATATCGTTGATGATCATGTTGTAAAGGGTGTTTTTCATGCCGGTAGACCATCGGGTTCTGTATACAAATGCGCAGCGCATGCGTGCGCTTTGCCGCAATCCGTCCTGATTAATCAAAAGATTCCATATTGTCAAGCAGTTCCTGCAGGGGCGCGGTGGCGATGCCGGAGGTTATGTCCGACATGGCATACGGGATAATCAGCTCATCGTGGTGAATGAGCGAGCCGCAGGAATACACGACGTTGGGCACATACCCCTCACGCTCCTTTTCATCGGGATGAAGGATGGGCTCGGGAGTCCTGGCTCTGATTTTGGCGGGGTTGTCGAGGTCAAGCAGCATCGCCCCGATGCAGTATTTGCGCATGGGCCCCACGCCGTGTGTGAGCACAAGCCATCCCCTGTCTGTTTCAAGCGGCGAGCCGCAGTTGCCGACCTGAATAAATTCCCAGGGCCGCTCCGGCTCCTGAATGATGCGGAATTTCTGCCAGAAATGGATGTTGTCGGAGAACATGATGTGGTTGTTCTGGCCGTCCTGACGCGACAGCATAACAAACTGTCCCTTTATGCGCCGGGGAAACAGGGCCATGCCTTTGTTCTGCACCGCAAGTCCGTTGAGGGTAATGATTTTAAAGGTTATGAAATCCTTTGTCTCAATAAGCTGGGGCAGTATTCTGATGCCGTTGTAGGCGGTATAGGTTGCGTAATACGTCGCTGAGCCGTCATCGTCTGTGAAGCGGACAAAGCGGGCATCTTCTATGCCGCTGCTCTCATTTTCCGAAACCGGGAAAATAACCCGCTCCGATATTTTATGCTGCGGATGGAAGGAAAGGGCATAGTTTGATCTGGCAAGCCAGAACACGATATCGAGGGTTTCATTTTGAAGCGTTTCGTCAAAAACCGGCTCGTGCTGAAGCTGTCGGGTTTTTTCCTGAAGCTGGCTGAAAGAAAATTCATCGGGCAGATGTTCAAGAATATAGGAGGTAATCTCATTACAGGCAGCCATTTCGTTCAGCTTAAGCTGAAATAAATGTGTGTTGTATGACGGGTCGAGCTCGACGCGGGCCGCTTCCACAAAATCGCTGACCGGATCGAACAGGATGTTGTTGCGGGCATCGATTGTCCCGCTGCGGAATTCGATAGATGAGATGTGTCCCTCCCCGGTTGCACGCAGGCTCAGGATAAACCGAAGAGCTCCGCCGTCAAGGCCGCTCTGGTCCGGGTGGGCAACCATTGAGGGGTTGAACAGGCCGGCTGATTCGATGGAGTATTCCATGGTGAAGTAGGCGCCGATCAGCAGCCGCATCTGCGGTGTGAAGGTTTCCCCTATGCCAAGCGAGCCGAGCACCATGTCGCAGTTGTGCTCCCACGCTCCCTCAATGTTTTTGTGGCGGTCGGAAAATTCGAATAAAATGCGGTCCAGAAGATCTGATACCTGCTCGGGGGAGAGCGTGCAGATGCGGCGAAGTATGTTTCTGTTATGGGCGCGGTCTCCGGGCATATACAGCCGGGAGATGACCCGTTTGTTGTCGCGGACGAGGCGCCCGCGCTTTCGCTTGATGCCGAGCTGTGTTTCAGCCATAAGTGTAGCCCCTTTAAAATTACGCAGGCGGACGCGCTAAAGCGGAGAGCGCTGCGCATTTAAGCAGGCAGCCGTCAAGTCGTCGATTTGAGCCGTTCCGGCACACATGACCGTATCCGCACCGCCCCAGTATATTTTCACTGTCCCGTCATTTTCCGCAATTGCCCCGCAGCAGAACACAACATTGGGAACATAGCCGGTCCGCTCCCAGGGATCTTCGGGCTCGAGGATCCAGCTGTCAGAGACCCCGAGTATGCGCTCGGGGTTTTCACGGTCGTGCAGCGCAGCGCCCAGCCGGTAGACCGCTCCCGCCATTGTCTGAAAAACACCGTGATAGAGGTGCAGCCACCCGCTTTCTGTCTTGATCGGGGGCGCTCCGGGACCGATTTTCATTTCATCCCAGTGATAGGGTGCCGGCTTCATAATTATGCGCGAGTCACCCCAGTGTATCAGGTCGGGGGAATAGGAGATCCAGATCGACCACGGGGAAATATCCGAGTGCGGCCGGTCGAGCCTGACATACCTGCCCCCGATTTTTTCGGGGAATATAACCGTGTTCCGGTAATCAGCCTGCGTGATAAGCGCTATGCGCTCAACGGAAACGAAATTGTCTGTCCGGGCAAGCGCGGAGCGCACGCCGTGTCGCGAGTAGGCGCTGTAGGTTAACAGATACGTGCCCTCAATCGGGGTGATGCGCAGGTCCTCGACGCCGTACTCCTCGTAGTCGGCGAACTCACCCTTATCGGCGGGGGTGAGAAACGGCTCCGGGCGAACCGTAAACGAAAACCCGTCATCGCTTTCGGCACAGCCGATCACGGAGCGCCCGCTGCGCATATGAGAGCGGAAAAGCATAATATAGCGCCCCTGGTGCTTTGCCGTGCCGGCATTATGAACAGTTGAAACGGGGTAGGGGACATCGGCCTTTGTCAGAATCGGGTTGCGTGTGCAGCGGGTGATAAGCTGGTTCATGGGCGCCCTCAATTGCGGTCAAGAATCCGTTTATATACAGAAATGTACCTGTCCACCATCCGGTCGGCGGTGAAACGGTCCTCGACCGTTTTCCGGCACTGCCGGCGGTCTATGCGCTGTATCAGCGGAACCGCCTCAACTGCCTGGTCTATGGTTTCCGCCAGGTAGCCGGTACGGCCGTGCTGTATAAGCTCGGGCATGCTGCCGCGTTTCAGCGCGATTACCGGGGTTCCACATGCCATAGCCTCAACAACAGAAAGCCCGAACGGCTCGTTGAAGTTGATGGGGTGCAGAAGCGCACAGGCGCCGCCCAGAAGGCGACTTCGCTTTTCAGGCCCTGCGCTGCCCACATACCGAACCATGCGGCCGTCGATGTGCGGCAGAACGTGCTGCTCATAATATGCCCGGTCCTGTATAATACCGGCCATTATAAGCGGGCGGCTGCATCGCCGCGCTATGTCGATAGCCTCCTTTGCCCCTTTGTCGTGGTGTATTCTTCCGAAAAACAGCAGATACTCTTCGGGCGAGTCATTGAAATCAAACTGCGTGATGTCGATTCCGTGGTGTACCGTGGCGACATAATCAAGCTCATCGCTGCGGTCTGCATCGCTTATTGAGACGTACAGGGCCCGCCCGTTGTACTTTTTGAACACCGGCAGAATAGACGGGGAGGAAAAGCCGTGAATGGTAGTTAGAACAGGCGTCTCGACAAGCCCGCTGTAGGAAAGCGGCAGAAAATCAAAATGATTGTGAATCAGATCAAAGCCGGCGGCGTGCTCGAACACCTCGGCGATATGAAGGCACTCCCACACTTTCGGGTTTATGGCGGGATCCTCTTCATAGCCCTTCGGGCACACGGCATGCAGGCGGGCGCGCGTCTGTGAATCAGCAGTCGCAAAAAGAGTTACGTGTAACCCGCGCTCAATAAGGCCTTCGGTCAGCAGGGAGACAACACTTTCCCACGGGCCGTAGTGGCGCGGCGGCGTTCGCCAGGCTATGGGGGACAGCATCGCGATGTTCACCCTCTGCAGCTCCTGTCTCGGTATGAGGTTATGCCGTTGCCGTCCTGCAAGCGTTGCCTTTAGCCGCCGGCTTTTTCACCGGCCGTGTCAGAATGTCTTCTGCCATGAGCTGGTGCAGTGATAAGAGGGACAGGAGCCAGGCAAGCGTTGACTCTGCCCCCTGATTCTGATTTAGCCCGTCGGCCATGAGCCCGTCGCGGCACCCGCCCGTTTTCGGGTCATAAAGAGACATGTTCAGGTCATTGTGGCCAAGAAACCAGTTGAAGCACATAACGGCGGTGTCAATCCATTTTTTTTCTCTGGTGACATTATATGCCTCTATGCAGGCCTCGATCATGGCGTTGGCTTCTATGGGCTGCTGATCGAACCGCGATCTGCGCCCGCCGTTGCTGTACCACCCGTTGTTGCCGATGGGGACAAAGTGGCCGCTGTCTGTCTGAATGGCGGCGAGCCACTCAAGCGAGCGGATTCCCATATCGAACATGTCTCCCCGGTTAAGCCATTGACCTGAAAGCAGCAGCGCGTGCGGAAGCTTGCCGTTAGCATAGGTGAGATGGTCCTCAAGCCACGGCCACTCATCGGTTGCATTGTTTTTGAATTGATCAAAGAGCCGGTTCGCAGCAATTTCACGGGCGCGCTTAACCTCGCTGTCACCGGAAAATTTCTGCAGGTAGGCATGCATGCCCACCAGCGAAAACGCATGTGCACGGGGAGAGGTGAAATGCTCTATCTGTTCGATAGCTTTGCTGAACAGCGTTGTCGCCATGGCAATGCGGGCGGTATCCTCCATGTACGCCACCGATTTTCCCAAGCCCCAGACAGAGCGGCCGTGAGCGTCCTCCGACCCCGCCTGCTCCAGCCACTGCCGCGAATAGGTCATAAAATTGCGGAACCGGCCGGCCTCCTCATTAAAGGCATACTGAAGAAAGCTCAGGTAGCGGCTGACAAACATATCAAGGAGCGCCTCGTGCTCCAGGAGAAGCTTTTTGCCGATCGTTGCGACAAGCAGGGCCCGCGCGTTATCATCGGTGCAGTAGCCGTGGTCCCGGTTGGGGACGTTATAGAGCGCATGCTGCAGAATGCCGGTGTCGTCGGTCAGAACGGTCAGGTGATGCAGCTTTACCTCGGGAAGCTCAAAAGCGGTGACAGGCTGCTCGCTTTTAAAATAAAGGCGCGGCTGGGGGCGCTGCTCGCGCTCCTGCTTTGCTTCGGAACATATCTGTATATACCTGCGGGCAACTTCCTTCCACACGGCTTCCCTGGTGAAGGTGTAGGCTTTTTTGCGCATGGCGTGGCGCTCGGTGTCGTTGCTCAGCAGCTCGATGATTTCCCCGGCAAGGGCGTCAGTATTATTGAAGGGAACAATGCGCCCTCTGCCCTCTGCAAGCATCTCGCCTGCATACCAGTACGGCGTTGAAACCGTTGCCTTTCCGGTACCCATTGCATAGGCAAGGGTCCCTGATGTTATCTGTGCCTCTTCCACGTACGGGGTGATATATATATCTGCAGCCCCGAGAAACTCGCACAGCTCTTTAATATCGACAAACCGGTTCTGGAATATCACATGCTCGCCGACGCCCAGATTTTGAGCCAGCTGCTGCAGCTGAATCCGGTATTCTTCGCCCTTCACTTTGCGGATGTGCGGATGGGTTGCCCCCAGAATAATATAGCTGACATCGGGATGTTTTTTTATGACTGCCGGCAGGGCTTTAATCATGTATTCGATTCCCTTGTTTGGCGACAGCAGCCCGAAGGTCAGCAATACTTTTTTGCCCTCCACGCCGAACTTGTCTTTGTAAAAGTTCGGGTCGATAAAGGGCGTGTCCGGAATGCCGTGATGTACAAAGCGGATTTTTTCCCCGGGGACGCCGTAAATATCCTTAAGAAACTGACGTCCCTTTACGCTCATAACCACCAGCCTGTCCGACAGCTCTGCAATCTGGCACATGACGTCGCGGTAGTCCTCGGCAGGGTCTTTCAATACGGTGTGCAGGGTGGTTATTATGGGCATGCGAAGGCTGCGCAGCAGGGTAAGTATATTGCCGCCCGCCGGGCCGCCGAAAATGCCGTATTCGTGCTGCAGGCATACGATGTCAACCTGATTGATGTTTAAAAATTCCGCTGCGGTGCGGTAGTCGAACAGCTTGTTCTGGTTGATCTCAAAGCGCACTTTGGGCGGATAATCGTACCCTTCCGGCTTGTCGTTGATAACCACCGGCCAGCAGGTTATATCGGGCGCTTCCTCTGAAACGGCCTCCACCAGGTCGGCGGTGAAGGTGGCGATACCGCACTGGCGCGGGGGGTAATTTCCCACAACAGCGATTGAGCGGATATTCTCGTGAAACTGTACGGGCGATCGCATAGTGGCTCCTTAACAATAATAACGGCAAAGCCGGCATGTATTCGTCTACTTATAGTAATAGGTATGTGTGTAAGAAAAAGGAAGACAAAAAAAATAAAAGCAGGTGTAATTATACATCAATTTTAAAAAAACGGGCCCCTCTTTTTTTGTCTTTGTGCAAATAGTGGCGAAATGCGGGATTCCGGATGCCGATCATGTGGAAGCAGGGTGCCGGTCGCGCAGTATGGTGTGAAAGAGTGCTCTCATCGTACGAGTGACGCGCTTCAGGCTGCAGAACAGCTGAGCACCCCTGAGCATTTCCGACGGGTGGGAGAGCAGGTGCCGGGCGACGCCCGGAAGGCCCGACCGGTTTTTGGTCCGAACAAGGGATGCTATGTCAATAACATCGCGGTGTGCGGTGTCTGAAATAACCCGTATCACACACAGCGGAATATTCATCCGGGACAGGAGCCGCACAAAGGCCATGCTTTCCATGTCCACGGTTCGTGCACCCGATGTGTGGTGAAGAGAGGCTTTCTCAGCTTTTTTATGGACAAACCTCCCCCCCCCAAGCACGGTTCCCGTATGCACTGGCATGCCGGCGGCACAAAGGCAGGAATAAATGTTTTTGCTGAAAGTGGCTGGTAGCGCTATACGCTCGCCGGATATGTTGACAACCGCGTCGGCGACAACGATATCGCCCACCCGGAGGCTCGGGTCAAGAGCTCCGGCAGCTCCCAGCAGCACGACCTCCCGGCAATTGGCCTGCCGGGCAATCAGCCTGGCGCCGGCGGCTGCTCTGGCGGGCCCGACGCCTGTGCGCACCAGCAGCACATCGCGGAAATCCGCACGGCATGACAGAAGCAGGCACTGGTGCTCTGTGCGCCTGTTCAGAATAGTGACGCCCGCAGTGAGCGCCCGAAGCTCTGTCTGTGAAGCAACGGCGGCTACCAGCACGGGAGGGTGCCCCGCGGTGTGCGGCGGCCTGCGGCAGCAGCGCCTGCGAGCGTAACGGGAGACTGATAGCGCAGGTCGGCAGGGAAGGGGATATGCGGCATTGGTGGGGAGCAGGGTGCTGAAAGCGTCAGGCGTCCGGGCCGGTGCGGATCAGCCCCGATCGCTTTTTTCTTTATCGATAATATCCTCATAGGCATAGTGCAGCAGCCGCTTTTTATCTTCGGGCTGAATCATGGTCATTTGTGCGCCCACGGTGTAGTCGTACGGGCCGACGGCTTCGGAATCTTTTACCCACTTCACTTTCGCCAGGGCATTGATAATTGTTCCGTCAGGGGGCAGCGCTATTTCCAGGGCCACGTTTTGTCCTTCGGGGATCTCTTTGTGCAGGTGCAGCTTGAGCAGAATGCCCTGGCGGCTGATTTCGGTTATTTTGCACGTACGGTGCCCTGACTCGCCGGCGCCGAAACAGCGGGCATCGAGTTGAACAGGAAATCGCTGAAATTTACGTTTTTGATCCATGGATCAGCCGGAAAATGTATCGGAAGCGTTTTGCCCTCACTGTGTATAATACAGATAAGATTCTGATGCGTCCACAAAAAAATAGGCCACTGCACCATTCCCTATTGAGCAAAAAAAAGCTGCTGCGCGCGCTCCAGCCCCCCTGTGTCACCAAAAAATTTTTTATATATTTTTACCGCAGGGTCGTGTGCGATAACAGTGTTTCGATACTCGTCAAAATCACGCTGCGCCTGCTCCAGCCTGCTGCCGCTCAGCGGGCTGGCTGATTCCACCATGCTGCAGAACACAGACAGATAGTCATGAAAAAGGCTGATTGCCGCGTCATCCTGGTGCTTTTGTATTTGAACGTAGCAAAAGGCCGGGGAGCATGTTTTTTTTATTTCTCCTTTGAGCTCAGCGGTGGTTTTAAGCAGTTCCGGGTACGAGTTTTTTATGGTGTTTAACCTGTCATAGAGAGCCGAGTCGTCATGGCGGCCGTAGCCCCCCCGACGCTGCACATCCACAAGAAAAAACCGCTTTTTTCCCATGAGAATGGACTCAGATGAAAAAACGGGCAGATCCAGCGCTGCCCGCGGGCTTACAAAAACGGATCGTACGCCGCGAAGGCCTGCAGCGATGCTGGTGTTCATGATGAGAACCCGGGAAAGCTTTTCGCTTTCTCCGGCAACCCCGTCAATTTTCACAAGGCCCAGCATTCGCCACGGCCGTTCGGGAAAGGGGTGCTTCAGCTCTGTGTCACGAAAGCGAAAACGCGCCCGAAGGGTTTCATGTGCAATGGTATGGATGTCATCAAGTCGTGCCATAGCAGCTCTCCTCGTCATGCAAAAATACTTTATTAAATAAGATCATATATGGTATATAATTTTTTGCTCTCGCTATGCATTAATTTTATTATGCGGCTGCACGTTCACCATAATCAGAATTAACGGAAAGCAGGCGATATGGCCCGGATACTTGTTATTGATGACGACCAGGACATCCGCACCCTGATTCGCGTAAAGCTTGAAGCCGCCGGCTTTGAATGTCTTGAGGCAGCCGATGGCGCATACGGAATAGACGCATATCGGGACGATCCGGCAGATGTTGTCGTTACTGATATTTTTATGCCCGGCATGGAAGGGCTTGAGCTTCTCAGAGCATTCAAGAAAAATTTTCCCGGGGCAAAGGTGGTTGCAATTTCAGCAGGCGGCCCCGAGCAGATTAACGGCCTTCAGCCGATCGATTATCTTGAGCTGGCAAAAAAAATGGGCGCCCGGTGTGTTTTTAAAAAGCCCATTGATTTTGAAGCCCTGATTGCCACGCTTCGCGAGCTCGCCGATGAGGCTGAGCAAGAGTGACCGCAATGCACCGGCTCGGTGTATGCCTTTTCAGTCCCGCATGGCCGCGGGCAGCTGTCAGAAAGAGCGCCCCCCGAGCTTAAAAGTTTATCTTAATATGGGCGCGCTCCTGAAGCTCGGTCAGCCACTGGTCATAGATGTTCTGAAACTGACGGTTATACAGCGACGCGCGTATTTCGTCCGCTCTATCCTGCCAGGTCCGATCCTCCTCTTTTGTGTCTTTGTCCAGAACCTTAATGATGTGGAAGCCCGCCTGCGTCTGTATTAACCCGCTTACGTCGCCGGCATTCATGCTGAAGGCTGCGTGTTCAATAGCGGGCATCAGCTCGTTTCGGTGAAAATAGCCAAGGTCGCCCCCGGCGCGGGCGGCAGGGCCGTCGGAATATGTTGCCGCCATTGTTGCAAACGCTTCTCCCTTGATAATGTTCTGCCGTATTTGCTCCGCCCGGCGGCGTATCTCTTTTTTTCCCGCTGCTGAGGCATCCTGCGGCACTGCAAGCAGTATTTGCTGAATGCGCACGCGCGGAACCGGCTTTTCATCGGGGCGGATGTTTTCGCGGTAATATTTTTTCATGTCCTCTTCCGTAATAACCACTTTTGACTGGACCTTCCTGGCGATAATCTCTGACTGCGCAAGCTCGGCTTTCATCAGGGAGCGGTAATCCTGCAGAGAGGCGCCCTGCTTTTCCAGCTCGCGCTCCATTTCTGCAAGCGAAAGATTGTTCCGTTCAAGCACGCTTTCGATTGCGCGGTCGACCTCTTTCGGCTTGATGGCTATTCCCGTTTTTGCCGCCTCCTGTTGGAGGAGCTTTTTCACAACCAGCTGCTGAAGCAGCTCACGGTTTTTCTGCCTTCCCTCCGGCACGTCCGGAGAGCCGAGGAAAATAAGCGTCTTAAAGGTTTCAAATTGTGAAAGCGTGATAATGTCATCGTTAACGACCGCAACAATCCGGTCAATGACGCTGGTTGCTGCGAAGGCGGCAGCGGCGTGCCACAGGACTATAGCCGCAATAATTACTGAGCGGGCGTACTGCACAGATAACCTCCTGTATGAATGAGTATGTTAAATCTTTGTGTCCGATATTTTTCAGGGTGAATCGGATGTGTCGAAATTTAATTACCAATTATACACGGTGTTTGCACCGAAAGTAAATGGTTTATCAGGCTTCTTCGAATATGGACCGTATTTTCCCCAAAGGGTCATTGCGTATGGAGTCAGGGGGGCAGGCGGCAATCAGCTGAAATTCGGGCGTGAGGCGGAACCGGCTCTGGTCGCTGTTTACGATGGCCAGTATGCTGTCAAGGTTTTCCCGGGCGCTCTCATGAAATGTAAACACCAGCCTGTTTTCGTGGCAGTCAACAGCCAGGACCTGCCACAAGCGCATCAGGATGCGCAGGCGGGCGATGCTGAGCAGGGATTCGACTTCTTCCGGGCAGTCGCCGAAGCGGTCGCGGAGCTCCTCGGCAATATCGTCTATATCCGCATGCTCGCCCGATGAGGCGATTTTGCGGTACAGCACCAGGCGCTGGTTGATATTCGGAACATAGGTTTCCGGGATGTAGGCAGCTATGTTAATGTTGATTTCGGGGTCAATGGCAGGGCTGACGGTTTCCCCTTTGAGCGTCGCAATGGTTTCGTTGAGCATTTCAAGATACATGTCTATGCCGACAGCGGCTATGTGTCCTGATTGCGAATGGCCCAGTATATTGCCCGCACCCCTGATCTGCAGATCCCGTGTTGCCAGCCGGTATCCCGAGCCGAGCTCGCTGAATTCGGAAAGCGCCTCGAGCCGTTTTGCAGCGGTTCGGCTCATAACGCTTTTTCCGGGCACAAGCAGATAGGCATATGCCCTTACTTTGCCCCTGCCCACGCGGCCGCGCAGCTGGTACATCTGCGCAAGCCCCATGGTGTGAGCGTTGTTTATAATGATTGTATTTGCAGTAGGGAAGTCAAGGCCGGACTCGATGATGCTGGTGCACAGCAATACATCGACTTCTTTTTTTATGAACTGAATCATCGAGCGCTCCAGCTCATGGGCCTGCATTTGCCCGTGCGCAATGCCGAGCCTCATTTCCGGAACGAGCTGCCGTATGTATCGTGCTACCGCCGGTATCGAGTGAACCCTGTTGTGCACAAAGAACACCTGCCCGCCGCGCCTGAGCTCGCGGATCACAGCCTCGCGGATTACGGTGCTGTCAAAGTGGGTTATAACTGTTCTGATCGACAGGCGATCCTCCGGGGGCGTTTCGATCAGCGAAAAATCCCTGACGCCGAACAGGGAAAGCTGCAGCGTCCGGGGAATCGGCGTCGCGGTGAGCGTCAGCACATCCACGGTTGAGCGCAGCTTTTTGAGCTTTTCTTTATGCTTTACACCGAAGCGGTGCTCCTCATCGATGATGACAAGGCCCAGCTCTCTGAATGTCACGTCCCTGCTTATCAGCCGGTGCGTACCGATGATGATATCGACCGCGCCCCGGGCGATATCATCAAGAAGTGCTTTCTGCTCCCGGGAGTTTCTGAATCTGCTTAAGATGTCCACCCGTACCGGGTACGCGGCGAAGCGCTCGCTGAACGTCTGATAGTGCTGCTGCGCAAGCACCGTGGTCGGAACAAACACAGCGACCTGCTTGCCGTCCATAGCCGCGCGGAACGCCGCGCGCAGTGCAACCTCGGTCTTCCCGTACCCGACGTCGCCGCAGATAAGCCGGTCCATGGGCATGGCGCTGGACATATCATCCATCACATCCTGAATGGCGGCGAGCTGATCGGGCGTTTCCTCGTAGGGAAAGGCGGCTTCAAACTCCCTGTAGTAATGATCGTGTGAGGAGAACGCATGCCCCTTATAGACCTTCCGCGCAGAATACAGCTCTATAAGGTCGCGCGCGACTTTTTCAACAGCCTCCCGGACTTTCTTTTTTGTCCGCTTCCAGGACGCGCCGCCGAGCTTGTCCAGCTTGGCCTCTGCAGCGTCGGCACCTTCATGCTTTTGCAGCAGATTGATACGGTCAACGGGAATATACAGCTTGTCGGAGCCCTGATATTGAACCGAAATATAATCCGAGCGCATGCCGCCGGCATCAAGCGTTCGCAGCCCGCGGTACCGCCCGATACCGCTGTCGCGGTGCACGACCAGATCGCCCTCGCGCAGGTCGCTGAAGTCTGAAATGGCAATACCTTTCTGCCGGCGGCGGACAGAAATGCGATGGCGCTTTTCCCCGAAAATCTCCTCCTCGGTTACAACAGCGAGCAGGCCATCTTCATGTTGAAACCCGCGCGAGAGCGATCCGGTCAGCATCTCCACCCGGCTTCCGGGCCCTGCGGCGGGCAGGCGCCCAAGATCAGCCCGTGGCGCAATGTGCGAAGCGACACCGTAGTCGTCGAGCAGGGCCGAGAGCCGCTCGCTTTGCGTGCGGGTGTGGCAGACAAACACAACGCGCATTCCCTGTGAGAACCAGTGCTCGATGAGCTCGACAAATCGGACAAGGGCCCCTGAGCGGGAGTCCAGCTGTATAAGCTCTTCCTTAATGGATGTGTTTGCCCGTGTCTCGAAGGACACGCGGGGAACATGAGGCACCTCGATATCCCAGCTTTCAACCGTCACGTGCTGAAGCGGCCCGGCATATGAATCAAGCTGCTCACGGCTGAGGAAAAGCGATTCCGGGGGAGAAACCACCCTGCGCTCCTCATACGCAGCCTGGTAGTGCAGGCTGATATCGTCAAGCAGACGATCGTGATGCCGCTCGGCTTCGGCTTTGTCAACCTGGAAAAGAACTGCGTTAGACGGTATATAGTCAAAGAGGGTTTCAAGCTCCGGATATAAAAGGGACAGCGAATACTCAACGCCGGCGGGAAGCAGCCCGTTCGCGATGTTATCGACAAAGGCCCTGCCCTTGGGATGCCGTGAAGCGGCGGAATGTTCATCCGTTTCCATTTTTTGCTGAAGGGTATCAAGGGTTTTGCGGTTCAGCAGGATTTCGCGAACCGGGACAAGTACCGCATCGGAAATGTCGTGGCAGGAGCGCTGGGAATCGGGATCAAACAGGCGGATCGACTCAATGACATCATCGAAAAAATCAACGCGCACCGGCTTGTCGTAGCCGGCGGGAAATATGTCGATAATTTCTCCCCGGATGCTGAAGTCCCCCCGGTCCTGCACCATGCTCGCGCGGGTATATCCGCTTTCTGCCAGAAGCGCGCACAGGTGATCCCGGTCGATGCTGTCCCCGCACCGGATTGTGCTGCAGGCGTCCAGAAGAATTTCTGCAGGAAGCAGCCGCTGCGCTACCGCCCTGATGCTGGTTACAACAATTGCGGGAGCCGGGCTGTCATAAAGGCGGTACAGCGTCCACAGCCTGGCTGCGCTGACATCGGAGTGGCTCAGCACGTTTTCATACGGATGCGTTTCCAGAGACGGGAAAAAAAATACCGGAGGCTCCTGCGCTTCCTGCAGCGCGCCGCTGTTGTTATAGAAGAAACACATTTCTTTATACAGCACTCGGGCCTGCTCGCCCGATGAGGCCACAACAAGAAAGGGCCGGCGAACGCAGGCGTGCAGGTGCGTTATCGCATATGCAGGCGCCGATCCCCGCAGCCCGCACAGAACGCTGTGCGGGGCCTTTTCCTCCAGCAGCGCGCGGGCGCTCTCTATTGTGCGGCTGTGCCTGTGCTCTGTAAGCGGCTGTGTCATCATGAAAAAAAGCAGGCGGTCACTGTTGCGGATGACGGCCCGGCTGCGGCGGCTCAAACACATCGACGCCGGGAGGCGGCGTGAATGCGAACAGCGAGTCTTTAAGGCCCTGATTTACGGTGATATCTGAAAATTCCAGTATGGTTGTGTTGCCGAACTCATCATGCAGGCAGGTCCTGGTGATATGCCATGTTTCGGGGTCGATATGCAGCAGAATCCTGCTGACGGTGGGGTTGTGCGTGCGCGGAACAAGCTCAAGCACAATAGAGCTTGCCGGATCATTGTCCGGGCTTTGCGCTGTAACGGTAAATTTCTTCTTCAGGTGCACCTCGCCGCGAAGCAGATCCAGAACAATGCTGCGCGGCAGCACCCCGTAGTTGTTTTTCATGACCTGGCGCTCCTCCGGGCGGTAGAACCAGACATTTTTTCCATCGAGTATGATTTTTTGCGCTTCGGGCGCTTCGTAGTCCCACAGCATTTTGCCGGGCTTTTTAAAAAAAACTTTACCGCTGCCCTTTTCCACTCTGTTTATTGAGCTCTGGCGCGTTTCCTGAATAAAAACGGCACGGAAGTCGCTGATGGCTTGATATGTTTTTTCGAGACGGCTGACCGCCTCGTCAACAGGTGTGTCTGGCGCTGCCTGCGCATGCGGCACAGCAGCGGCACACAGGGCTGCAGCTGCAAGAGCGGCTGCGAGCATAGCTGGCATAGATGTTTTTGCTGTCACAGGGTATTGTTCCATTTTTGGGTTTACAGTTTGTTTGCCAGGACTTCACGGGGCTTGACGCCGTCGCTGGGCCCCACCACTCCCTCGCGCTCCATTTTTTCGATCATGCGGGCAGCGCGATTGTACCCCACCCGCATTCTGCGCTGCAGCATTGAAATAGAGGCCTGGCCGGTATCGGTTACCAGCGCTACGGCTTTATCATAAAGCTCGTCATATTCGTCATCCTGCTCTTCTGCCGCAGCTTCCTCTTCTTTTGCTGCAACGATTGACTCGTCATAGTCGGGGGTGCCCTGCTTTTTTATGAACGCGGTAATCCGGCTTATTTCGGCTTCCGAAATATAGGCGCCGTGAATTCTCTGGAGGCGCGATGTGCCGGGGGGCAGAAAGAGCATATCGCCCATGCCCAGAAGCTTTTCGGACCCGGTGGTGTCAAGGATTGTGCGGGAGTCGACTTTTGAAGACACCTGAAACGAAACCCGGCAGGGGAAGTTTGCCTTTATCACGCCGGTCAGAATGTCAACCGAGGGCCGCTGCGTTGCCACAAGCAGATGCATGCCCGATGCGCGGGCCATCTGCGCGAGCCGCGCGATGTGCCCTTCCACATCGCGGGCGGCGATCATCATGAGGTCAGCCAGCTCATCGATGACGACGACGATATAGGTCATCTTTTCAGGCGGATCGCCTGAAATGTCTCCTTTCTTCAGTATCTTTTCAACCTGCCTGTTGTACTGATCGATATCCCGGGTGCGCATTTCGGCGAGCATCCGGTAGCGCCGGTCCATTTCTTCAACTGCCCATTGCAGGGCAACGGCGGCTTTTTTCGGATTGACAACAACCGGGTGCAGCAGGTGCGGTATGCCGTCGTAGGGAAAGAGCTCGAGCCTTTTTGGGTCTATCATTAAAAAGCGAACTTCATCGGGGGTTGCTTTGAAAAGAATGCTGCAGATGACCGTATTGATGAACACGCTTTTGCCCGATCCGGTGGTGCCGGCAACAAGCAGGTGCGGCATGCGTGACAAATCATTTATGATCGGCATTCCGGCAATGTCCTTGCCGATACCGATCGTTAAGCGCGATTTGGCGTTCTGGAATTCCTCGCGGCCGGCGATATCTTTAAAATAAACGGTTTTTCTTTTTTTGCTGGGAAGTTCGATGCCCACGACGGCCTTTCCGGGTATCGGCGCAATGCGCACCCGCAGCGCCTTAAGGGCCAGGGCGAGATCGTCGGCAAGATTAATGATTCTGTTGAGCTTGATGCCGGAGGCGGGCTCAAACTCAAACCGGGTAATAACCGGTCCCGGATTGATTTCAGCAATGCGGCCGCTCACCCCGAAATCAGACAGCTTCTGGATAAGCGTTTCGGCATCTTTTCTGAGCAGCTCGCGGTCCACATCAATATCGCTTTCATCGGCGGAGTCAAGCAGATCAAGCGGGGGAAGCTGATAGTGCTTCGGCGGTGCGCCCCCGGCAGGCTCAAACGTGTCATCACTGTCAGAAGCGGGCGGGTTTTGCGCACAGTTTTCGCGGTATATATTTATCGGAATTGTGCCGGCGTCTGCCGCTTGCGGCGCCGGCGGGCTTTTTTCTGCCGCCTGCTTCTCCTGCCGCGCGGGGGAGGCAGGCGTGCGCTGCACAGCGGGGCGGCGCTTTTTCTTTATGAGATCACTCCACCGCTTCTGTGCCGCTTCAATCGCATTGTGCAGGGGAGCTGTTACCCAGGCGGAGCACGCTGAGAGGAACCGGTTCCAGAGCGTGACATAGGAGACATTTGTCAGGCCCATAACCGTCAGCATGGCTGTTATTATCAGCACCAGCCAGGTGCCCACGATACCGATCGTGCTTTGCAGCAGGCCGGATACCAGTGCGCCGATTACAGCCCCTCCGGCATCAAAGAAATAGCGGTATATATCAAGCGTGCCCAGGCACAGGCTGAGCATCGTTTCCAGGCATATAAACAGAAGTGCGTAAAGCGCCGAGCGGAGCCAGAATCCGATGGTGAACACAGGGGAAAAAAGCAACTTTCCCGCCATAAAAAAAAGCGCTGCCGGAATGGCGAATGCGCCGAGGCCGAGCATCTGGAACAAAATGCTCGACAGGTATGCGCCGATTTGCTTGCCCCAGTTGTGAATTTGCGGCGGCGTTACGGAGAGCCCCGTTTCAAAAGACGGGTCTTCCGGGTGATAGCTGATCAGGCAGCACAGGACAAACACGGCTATGCCGGCGCAGACAATGCCGCCCACTTCAAACCACAGATGAGTATTATCCTTTTTTTTTGCAGGCATAAAGAGCTGTCAGATTACCGGGAATGATGATATTACAGTATCTTCAGCGTTATTGCTCGATTAATCTTTTAAGTGTAATGTATCATATGGGCGCAGTCAATATCAAAAACTCTGCGACCGATAAACATGGCTTGACATTTCGGCTCATACAGGATAAAAACGGTACGTATTTGCGCAGCCGGTGCACGCTGGCCTTAATCTCTCACCTCCCCCAAAGGAGATTTCCCAATGTCGGTAAATAAAGTTATTCTCGTTGGACGGCTCGGAAAAGATCCCGAGGTTCGGTATAATCAGTCCGGAACTGCAATAACCAAATTTAATATGGCCACAGACCGGAAATATAAAAAAGGCGATGAGCTTGTTCGCGAAACACAGTGGCACCGCGTGGTTGCTTTCGGCAGAATCGGCGAGGTGTGCGGCGAGTTTCTGCAAAAAGGGAAACAGGTATATGTCGAAGGGCGGCTGCAGACCCGCGAGTGGGAGGATCAGGACGGCAACCGGCGCTGGACGACCGAGGTGGTCCTTGAAAACATGCAGATGCTCGGCAGCCGTGACGACAGGGCCGGAGCTGACCAGGGGGAGGACCCGTTCAATAAAATGCCCGGCGATGTGCCGGACAGCGACGTTCCCTTCTGACAGCGTCAGCGCGTAACGAGCTGTTTATGTGAAGCCCTGCTGTTTTAAGCCTATGGTGCGAAAAAAAGCCCCCGGTTCCGACAGGTTCCGGGGGCTTTTTCTGTGTTGAATCATAGAGCCGGTATGGCCGGTTACATCATGCCGCCCATGCCGCCCATGCCGCCCATGCCGCCCATGCCGCCTCCAGGAGGCATGCCGGCAGCTCCTGCACCCTCATCTTCCTTGGGCTTTTCCGCTACCATTGCCTCTGTTGTAATCAGAAGGGATGCAACGCTTGAGGCGTTCTGCAGCGCGCAGCGGACCACTTTTTTAGGATCAATAACGCCTGCCTTGATAAGATCCTCATAGTTTTCCGTCTGAGCGTTGAACCCGAACGCGTCTTTTCCTTCCTTGACTTTTTCTATGACAATGGAGCCGTCAAAGCCGGCGTTGTTGGAAATCCAGCGCAGCGGCTCTACAATGGCTTTTTTGATAAGCTCAACGCCAAGCTGCTGCTCTTCGTCATCGAGCTTCATGTCTTCGATTGCCTTGAGGCTCCGCACGAGCGCAACGCCGCCGCCGGGCACGATGCCTTCCTCAACCGCAGCCCGTGTTGCATGCAGGGCGTCTTCGACGCGGGCCTTCTTCTCTTTCATCTCGGTTTCGGTGGCTGCGCCGACATTGATAACGGCAACGCCGCCGACCAGTTTTGCAAGGCGCTCCTGAAGCTTCTCGCGGTCATAGTCGGAGGTGGTTTCGTCGATCTGCGCGCGGATCTGTTTTACGCGGGCTTCGATATCGCTTTTGCTGCCTGCGCCCTCAACGATGGTGGTGTTGTCTTTGTCGATCGTGACGCGCTTTGCAGTGCCCAGGTCGTCTATGGTGATGCTGTCCAGCTTGATGCCCAGATCCTCGGCAATCATTTTACCGCCGGTAAGAATTGCAATGTCTTCCAGCATTGCCTTTCTCCGGTCACCGAAGCCGGGGGCCTTTACTGCTGACACGCGAAGGGTTCCGCGCAGCTTGTTGACAACAAGCGTTGCAAGGGCCTCGCCTTCAATGTCCTCGGCGATGATAAGGAACGGCTTGCCGCTCTGTGCAACCTTTTCCAAAATCGGCAGCAGGTCTTTCATGCTGCTGATTTTCTTTTCATTGATCAGAATGTAGCAGTCCTCAAGAACGGCTTCCATGCGCTCTGAATCGGTGACAAAGTACGGGGACAGATATCCTCGATCAAACTGCATGCCCTCGACAACGTCGAGGCTGGTTTCCATGGTTTTCGATTCTTCAACGGTAATGACGCCCTCTTTGCCGACTTTGTCCATGGCTTCGGCAATAATATTTCCGATTGTTTCATCGTTGTTGGCGGAAATGGTACCCACCTGGGCGATTTCATTCTGGTCTTTTACATCATTGCTCAGCCCCTGCAGAAACTCAGAGATTTTTTCAACAGCTTTATACACGCCGCGCTTGATTTCCATAGGGTTGTGGCCGGCGGCCACCAGCTTGCTTCCCTCGCGCAGGATTGACTGCGCAAGCACGGTTGCCGTTGTCGTTCCGTCGCCGGCAACATCGCTGGTTTTGCTGGCGACTTCTTTAACCATCTGTGCGCCCATGTTTTCGAACTTGTCCTCGAGCTCGATTTCTTTTGCCACCGTCACGCCGTCTTTCGTCACCGTGGGGGAGCCGAAGCTTTTCTCGATGAGCACGTTTCTTCCGCGCGGGCCAAGCGTTACCTTAACGGCATTTGCAAGGATATCGACTCCCTTTAATATCTCTGTCTGTCCGTCTCGACCGAATTTTATTTCCTTTGCCATTATACATATCCTCCATTTAAATGTTTAATTGTCTTTTCGCAGTTACTCGATGACACCCAGGATGTCGTCCTCTCTCATGATGAGATGCTCTTCGCCTTCAATGTTGACCTCGGTGCCGGCATATTTGCTGAAAAGCACCCGGTTGCCCTCTTTGACATCCGGTGCGGTTCTTTCGCCGTTGTCCATCAATTTTCCAGGCCCTACAGAGATCACTTTTCCTTCCATCGGCTTTTCTTTTGCCGAGTCGGGAATAATGATGCCGCCCTTTGTTTTCTCCTCACTTTCAACGCGTTTTACAAGTATCCGGTCTTGCAGTGGTCTAATCTTCATCTCGTCATCCTCCTTGTGCCACGTTTAATATGGTTTGCATTAACAAATAACAAATAAATATATAATTCCTGTGCTTTTTTTAAAATATTGCTATTTTTCCCGCGCCACCCGCCTGTGAGTCCCTCCTGTCGATCAGGATTTACAAAAAGTAATACTGAATATATATTTGTCAAGTGAGTGCGGGAAAAAAAGATTCTTTTTTTGACAAACCGTGTGTATAGCCGGGACTGCACAAATTTTCTTGACTATCGGCCGGGGACTGCATATTTTTTAAGAAACGAACACTCGTCAGGGAGCACAGCATGAAAAACCAGTTCAAAACAGCAGCGCTGCTCGGGCTGCTTACCTGTCTTATCATCTGGATCGGCGGCATGATCGGCGGCAGCGCAGGGGTTATGATAGCCTTTATATTCGCCCTTGCAATTAATGTGTTCAGCTACTGGTACAGTGATTCAATTGTTTTGAAAATGCACGGTGCGCGCCAGGTGCCTCAGCATGAGGCGCCTGAGCTCTATGATATTGTGGCAGCCGTTTCCGGCGCAGCCGGCCTGCCGATGCCGAAAATATACCGCATACCGTCTGATTCGCCGAACGCATTTGCCACCGGCAGAAACCCGAACCACGCAGCGGTGGCCGTAACCGACGGCCTGGTTCGCCTGCTGGACCGGGAAGAGCTTTCGGGCGTGATATCCCATGAGATGGCACACATTCACAACCGGGATATCCTGATTCAAACCGTGGCAGCGGTGCTGGCGGGAACCGTTACCGCTGTAGCGGGCATGGCCAGATGGGCCGCGCTTTTCGGCGGGTTCGGAAGCGATGAAGACGACGGCGGGGGCATTGCGGAGCTTTTGGTTGTTGCAATTGTTGCGCCGATTGCAGCGGTGATCATTCAGCTTGCCATTTCTCGCTCACGGGAGTACCTGGCCGACAGCACCGGAGCCGGTTTTGCCGGCACCTCTGCGGGATTGTCCAGGGCTCTTGAAAAGCTTGAATCTGCGTCGAAAAACACGCCTCTTGATGCAAATCCGTCCTCGGCGCATTTGTTTATTGTGGCCCCGTTTTCCGGCAAAGCGCTGATGCAGCTGTTCAGCACTCATCCGCCGGTTGCAGAGCGGGTGAAGCGGCTCAGGGCGCTCTCACGCTGAGCGCACAGCGGATGGGTGCTTTTGCAGATGTAAAAAAAGATTCCCGTACAAAAAATATTATTTCAAAAGATACCGCGCTATGAGCGAAGAACAAAAAGATCTGGCCAACAATGAGTACCGCCCCTGGGGGTACTATAGTGTTTTGCGTGATGAAGCGGGCTTTAAAGTCAAGAAAATTGTCGTGTATCCCGGAAGGCGGCTCAGCCTGCAGCGCCACCGGCGCCGGGCCGAGCACTGGTTTATCGTTGAGGGTGAGGCGCTTGTTGTGCTCGACGGCATGGATCACGCGCTTCGCGCCGGCGCGGCAATCGATATCCTCCGCGGCAGCGCTCACCGCATTCAGAATACCGGACAGAAAAACCTGGCATTTATTGAAATTCAAACCGGCGATTATTTTGGGGAAGACGACATCGAGCGCCTGGAAGACGACTTCGGCCGCAATTGATATGCGCAGCGGCTGTCTTTTTTGTGCTAAATCCGCTCTCAGTGCAGTTGCGGGGAGCCGCGCACGGGGGTTATCCGCTTTGTTCCGGCTTGCCTTTTGATACAATCACCCGTGCCGCACGCAGCAGCTTGTCATGAATAGTATATCCTTTCTGGTATTCCGATATAACGGTATTTTCACCGTATTCATCATGCTCCTGCTGCGCCATAGCTTCATGCTTTTCCGGGTCGAACTGCTCGCCCACAGACTCAAAGGAAACAATGTTGAACTTTTCAAGGGCGCCGATAAACTGCTTTAGAATCATTTCAATACCCTCGATCACGGGCTCGACGCTTTCGGCTTTGTAGGCCTGCTCCAGTGCCCGCTCAAAATTGTCAGCCACCGGCAAAAGCTCTGCAGCAAGGCGCTCAGCCCCGTAATCGATCAGGTCTTTTTTCTCGCGCGCAACCCGCTTTTTGTAATTATCAAATTCAGCCATTGTCCTGAGCAGCCTGTCCGAGATCTCGTCTTTTTCTTTTTCAGCCTGCTCGCGCTTCTGCTCGATGTCGCTCTTTTCTTTTTCCAGCTGTGACAGCTTTGCTGCGAGCTCTTCTTTCGAGAGCTGATCCGGTTCGTCCGTATGAGCCGTCTCCTGTGTGCCGGCTGTGTGCGGTTCAGAGGCTGATGTGCTGATTTCAACGATGTCTTCCGGTTCCTCGCGGTGATGGCGGTGCGGGTTCTTCTTTTTTCCTGCGGTCACGATCCGTTAACCTCCATTAATTGAAATTAGCTCCCAGGGCAATGCTGTTTTATTATCATTCCATCATGTGCCCCAAAAAGCGGCACATCTCTCTAACGAAGAATATTACTGTGCCTGAAAGATCAGGCAATTGTACCGCACAGTATTCATTGCTGTGCAACCTGGTTCCGGCAAATATGCACTTGAAAAGGTAAGTATTCGATGCTCATTGTCAAGTGATGAGATTCTATTTGAAACACCATATCACATTTATTTTAATGAATTGTTTTAATATATAAATTTGAACATATTTTTATTGCATGTAACTGTCCTGCCTGATTACGGTGGAGTGCTTTAAGCATTATGTTTTTTTGAACTATTGTTGTAAAGATTGTCAAACTGTTAAAGATTCCCCGGTGATAGTCGATAGTACATACATTACTGTGAAATGTATTTTGATAGGCCACCGTAAGTATGATAAAAGAATGTGCTGAATGTTATGTTGATACGGTTACGCCGCTGTCTGGTCACTATCTTTGATATATG
Source organism: uncultured Thermodesulfobacteriota bacterium (assembly GCA_964621615.1). Lineage (GTDB taxonomy): Bacteria > Desulfobacterota > WTBG01 > CAIYCZ01 > CAIRTM01 > CAZUMW01. Next base: position 30,701 of record CAZUMW010000018.1, on the reverse strand, counting down.
CCGGAGGTATGTATAGATGAAACTAGGTCTTAGAGGAAAGTTTTTATTTCCCACCATCTTTCTTGTGCTGCTGGGTCTGTGCATCACCGGCGGGGTTTCGTTCTGGAACTCAAAAAACATGATAGAAAAGACCACCATCGAGCAGCTTGAGCAGAACACCGATTCCATTCTTGAGTACATAACCTCATGGGTGGAGAACAGAAAGCAGGATGTCATTCTGTGGTCAAAGCAGGGCAGCCTTGTGAGCGGGGTGAAGATGGCGGGTGATATGGCCGGGGAGGGCGGCAGCGGTATTTTTATTCGGGAAATCAATGAAAACCTGCAGCAATATAAAAAAGCCCATCCGTATTATGAGGAAATCGCCGTTGTCGATGCTCTGGGCAATGTGCTGACCTCAACCACTATAAGCCAGAAGGGCGGAATGGGCATCGGTTCAGGTAAAAATGTACAGGGGCAAGATTTTTTCAAGCGGTCCATGGACGGGGAAACCGTCTTGACCAATGTGCGCAAGAGCGATTTGAGCGGCGACCCGGTTTTTATCATTTCAGCACCTATCCGCTATACGGATGACGGGGAGAATTTTACCACCATCGGTGCCCTGTACGCTTACGTTGACCTTCCCTATTTTACCGAAAAATTCGTCGAGCCCCGCAAGATCGGGCAGCAGGGCTATGTGTATATTTTTGACCGCGACGGAACCATCATTTCCCATCCGGTTAAGGCAAAAATAATGAGCGACAATGTCAGGCAGTATGAGTACGGGCGGGAGATGCTTCGGGAGGACGAGGGAATAAAGCGGTTCTCTGAAGACGGCTCAGACAATATTGTCTCTTTCCGCCATGACGATGATCTGGGCTGGACCGTTGCCGCGGTGGCCAGCAATTCCGAGCTGCTTGCCCCGGTGAAGCGGCTGGCCGGCCTTAATGTCGTTATGACGGTTTTGATTTTAATCCTGGCAATTGTCGTTGTTATTGTCGTGGCCGCCCTGGTGAGCAAGCCCATAAACCGGATAACCGTTTCGCTTAATGAAGTTGCAGAGCATGTATCGAATGCATCAAAGCAGATCTCCGAGTCAAGCCAGCAGCTGGCACAGGGGGCATCGTCGCAGGCGTCCTCAATCGAGGAGACCTCAGCCTCACTTGAAGAGCTTGCATCTATGGCAAACAACAACGCCGATAATGCGCAGCAGGCGAACAATCTTTCAGGCGAGGCAAAGGAAGCGGCAACAAACGGCGCATCGGCTATGGACGGCCTTGTCAAAGCTATGGAGGGGATCAACAAAAGCAGCGAGGAAGTTGCCAAGGTTGCAAAGGGTATTGAGGAGATCGCCTTTCAGACGAATCTGCTTGCGCTTAATGCGGCTGTGGAAGCTGCGCGGGCGGGTGAAGCGGGCAAGGGGTTTGCCGTCGTTGCAGAAGAGGTGCGCAACCTTGCCCAGCGCGCGTCCGAGCAGGCCCGCACAACCAGCACCCTGATAAAGGAAAGCAGCGACAGGACGCAGGAGGGCAATAAGCAGGTTAACGAAGCGAACCAGGTCTTAAAAATTATCCTTGAAAGCGTTGATAAAGTTGTCGGGCTGGTCCGGGAGATCTCTGCAGCGAGCAAAGAGCAGGCCCAGGGAATCGATCAGATAAATACCGCGGTGTCCAACATGGACCAGATTGTGCAGCAGAATTCCGCAAGCTCTGAGCAGTCGGCTTCCGCAAGCCAGGAGCTGACCGCGCAGGCCTTTCACATGAAAAAAGAAGTGCACCGGCTTGTTGTGCTGGTAGCCGGCTCCGATGAAGGCATGGGTGAGCTGAAGCGGAAGGATGATTCGCAGAAGCTCTTCGGAGGCGGCAGGAAAGCGCAGGAAGAGCCGCCCCGAAAGCCCTCTCAGCCGCAGCTTTCCCAGCCCGGTCACAAGCAGCAGCCCGTTGAGGTGAAAGCCGAGGAGCTTATCCCGTTTGACGACGATGACATGAGCGATTTTTGATCAGATTTCATCCCCATGCTTCGGAGGAGCAGCTGATGCCGCTGGGCGGCTAGCCGGCCGGCCGGCTAGCTCCCTGCATTTTTCCCGTAATGTGTCAACAGCGATAAAAAACTCACGCATGGCCATAACCCAGTAATACCGCCCTCTGTCCGTTAGCCGGAGCGTGCCGTTTGTGTCTGTTACGCAGCCGAGCGCGCGCAGCAGCCCGGTTTCAAGCGGCAGCGCGCCGCCCGGATCCGCTCCGAATGCCGCCCTGAAATCTTCTTTTGAAAGCTCCAGGCCGAACAGCTTCATGAGCAGATAGTAATACATCTTTTCTTTTCGGGAAAACCGCTTTGTCAGCGTCACGGGCAGCTCCCCACTTCGTGCGCGGCGTATGTATTCATCCAGCGAAAACGTGTTTATGTGAATGCGGTCGTTAAAATAGCCGAAGGCGCCGCTGCCGGCCCCGGCATATTCGTCATAGGCGATAATATATTCATCGATCATTGAGGCTTTTCGCGAAAAGCACCAGGCTGTTGACCCGGTATATATGCTGCGCATTCGCCCCAGGATCATAAAGTACAGAATTTTTTCTGTGCGAAAATTAACCTTGCCGAATGTCCGCGTCAGCTCTTTTTCTATGCCGGGCGGCACCATGAGAGGATAAAAGGTGACCTGCTCAGGAAGGAGCCGCTCCAGGATATCAAGATCCCTGCTCAGGCTTTCCGGTGTCTGAAGCGGGAGATTGAACATGAGGTCGATATTCAGAGTGTCAAATTCGCCGACAAGCGGCTCAACCCGCTGCCGTATCCGGTCGCCGCTGCCGTATTTTTCGTATCGGCCGATGCGCCGCAGAATTGCATCGTCAAAGCTCTGCACGCCGACGCTCAGCCTGTTTGTCCCTGCTGCTTTCAGGCGCTCTATTGTTTTGTCTGTGAGGTGGTTCGGGTTGGTTTCAACGGATATTTCTGAAGCGGAAAAAAGCTCCCGGACCAGCCCGAGCGTTTGTTCGAGATAATCGAGGTTTACGGTCGGCGTGCCGCCGCCTACATAAAGCCCTTTAAAATCAAAGCCATGCTTCCGGTACAGATGCAGCTCCCGGTGCAGGGCGTCAAAATAGGACCGGGCAAGCGCAGCGTCATAGACAACCCGGTGAAAAGAGCAGTAGGGGCACAGAGATTCGCAGAATGGTATGTGAATATACAGCAGGCTGTCACCGGAGGGCCCGCAGCGCATCGGGGGTGATGCGTGCCCCTCGTCAAAGACCAGCAGGGAGCGCATGGCCGCGCGGTATATTCTGTTGAGAACAGGCTCTGCGATAAACATGTGCGGGGCGTGCTAATAGGTTATGGAAAATGAGGAGAATTCCCCGCGGTACGGCTCCTCGGCAGCCTGCACCCCGGAAACGGATGCGAACGAGGGGCCCTCATGGCACCAGGCTACCATGCTGTCTACGCTTTCCGGATCGCCCTCAAAAACCGCCTCAACCGTCCCGTCGGGGCAATTCCGCACCCAGCCAGACACATTGCCGAGGCGCGCCTGCTGCTGTGTTGCAGAGCGAAAGCACACTCCCTGAACCCTGCCCGAAACAGTTACATGAACTCTTTTCTTCTCCATGACAGCCTTTCTGCTCCCGGGGTTTCCCGGGTGAGACGTTTTGATGAAATCACGCCGGTCAATACGCAAGCTCCTGCTGCTCCAGGTCCCGTATGCGGTCGCGAAGCTGGGCGGCTTTTTCAAAGTCGAGCTTCCGTGCGGCTGTGTCCATCTGCTTTTTCAGCTTTTTTATCATTTTCGGTATGTCCGCCGGTGCGCAGTAGGACGCCCGCTGCTCGGCAGCTGCCGGTATGGTAACATAATCTTTTTCATATACAGTATCAATAATGGTGTATATATTTTTTTTAATGGATGCGGGGGTGATATTGTGCTCTGCATTATACCGCTTCTGGATTGTTCGCCTGCGCCCGGTCTCGCTGCGGGCCCTGTCGATGCTTTTGGTGATTGTGTCGGCATACAGCAGAACCTTTCCCTCCACATTGCGGGCCGCCCTGCCGCAGGTCTGAATAAGAGAGCGCTCCGACCGGAGAAACCCCTCCTTGTCGGCGTCCAGAATAGCAACCAGAGAAACCTCGGGGATATCAAGCCCCTCGCGCAGGAGGTTGATGCCGATAACAACGTCATAGGTTCCCTGCCGCAGGCTTCGAATAATATCGATACGCTCTATGGTATTGATCTCAGAGTGCAGATAGGCAACCTTGACCCCAAGCTCCCGATAATATTCCGTGAGATCTTCGGCCATTTTTTTTGTGAGCGTTGTAACCAGGGTTCGCTGTCCGCCGGCTGACTGCGCCCGTATTTCGTGCAGCAGGTCGTCGACCTGCGAGGAAACAGGCCGCACCTCGATGGCAGGGTCAATGAGGCCCGTCGGGCGGATGATCTGTTCCACAACTGTGTTGCCGGCTTTTTTCAGCTCGTATTCCGCCGGTGTTGCGGAAACGTAAATACGCTGATGCGTTTTTTTCTCGAATTCGTCAAAGGTGAGCGGCCGGTTGTCAAGCGCGGAGGGGAGCCGGAACCCGTACTCGACGAGGGTTTCCTTGCGCGAGCGGTCCCCGTGATACATTCCCTGTATTTGCGGCACCGAGATGTGGCTCTCGTCAATAAACAGAAGAAAGTCATCCGGAAAGTAGTCAAGCAGCACGGCCGGGGGCTCGCCGGGCTGTCTGCCGTCAAGGTGGCGCGAGTAATTTTCTATGCCGTTGCAGTACCCCATGGTTTCAAGCATCTCAAGGTCAAAATTGGTTTTTTCGCGTATGCGCTGCGCTTCGATCAGACGGCCGCGGGATTCGAAAAAGGCAATGCGCTCACGCAGCTCTTCCCGGATGTCCTGCGCCGCCCGCTTCAGATTGTTGCTGCTGGTGACATAATGGCTGTTCGGATAAATGTGCACGAGAGAAAGATTCTGAAGAACCGCACCGGTCAGCGGATCAACGGCGCTTATGGCCTCTACGGTGTCACCGAAGAACTCTATGCGCACAGCGCGCTTTTCCTCGTAGGCGGGAAAAATCTCAACAATGTCTCCCCGGACCCTGAACGTGCCGCGGTGGAAGTCAAAATCATTTCGCTCATACTGAATTTCAACCAGCCATGACAGCAGATCGTCCCGGGATATATCGGCCCGGTCTCTGAGCAGCACGAGCATGCGCTGATATTCCGCAGGGGAGCCGAGCCCGTAAATGCACGATACGCTGGCGACAACAATAACATCCCGGCGCTGCAGAAGCGATGATGTGGCGGCATGCCGGAGGCGGTCTATTTCCTCATTTATTGAGGAGTCCTTCTCAATATAGGTGTCCGAGGAAGGAATATACGCCTCGGGCTGATAGTAATCGTAATAGCTGACAAAATACTCAACGGCGTTGTTTGGAAAAAGCTCCTTGAATTCGCCGTAGAGCTGCGCTGCCAGGGTTTTGTTGGGAGCCATAACCAGCGCGGGCTTCTGCGCACGCTGAATAACATTGGCCATGGTAAAGGTTTTCCCGGAGCCGGTTACGCCGAGAAGCACCTGATGCTTTCTGCCCCTGCCGATGCCGGCGTGCAGCGCATCAATGGCCTGAGGCTGATCGCCGCACGGGGCATAATCTGAAGTGATTTGAAAGTTCATATGGTAAACAGCAGGCAGGATCAGCTGCCTTTCCTGAAGCTCCACCGGGTGCCCTGCGGACTGTCTTTAAGGATAACTCCGTGAGCGGCGAGCCGGTCTCTGATGTCGTCCGCTTTTTGCCAGTCTTTGTTTTTCCGGGCGGCTGTCCGCTCATCGATAAGCGCTTGTATGTCCTCTGCGGATATATCGCTTGCGCTGATTCCCTCTTGCATATGCTGCTCAAAGTACTGCGCGGGGTCCTGCTTGAAAATGCCAAGGACGCTGCCGGCCGCTTCAAAAACCCGCCGCACATGAACAGGAAAATCCCTGGATATCTGCAGTGACGGATTTTTCTTTTTCAGATCAATAAGGCCGTTTATCGTTTTTGCCAGAGAGTGCAGGCGGCCGAGCGCGGCCGCGGTATTGAAATCGTCATCAAGCGCCTCGGTGAACTTATCGGGGAATGCCGTGAGCTCGTTCAGAACAGGGTTTTCCTCGCGGTCTCCATGCTCTGTCCAGGCGCCCGCTTTGTCAAGCTGCTGCACGTCGTGCAGGATTGTATAGAACCGGTCGAGGCTCATTTGCGCGGTGCGCATATTTTCATCGCAGAAGTCAACCGGGCTGCGGTAATGATGCGACAGCAGAAAAAGGCGCAGGGTTTCGGGGTGGCACGTCTTGAGAACATCGCGGATCGTGAAAAAGTTTTTGAGTGATTTTGACATCTTTTCCTGATTGATGTTGACAAATCCGTTGTGCACCCAGTAGCGCGCAAAAGCGGTTCCGGTCGCGCACTCTGCCTGCGCTATTTCGTTTTCGTGGTGCGGAAAAATGAGATCCGACCCCCCGCCGTGGATGTCAAACGGCGCCCCCAGATATTTATGGCTCATCACGGAGCATTCAATATGCCAGCCGGGACGCCCTTTGCCCCAGGGGCTTTCCCAGAACGGCTCGCCCTGCTTGCTTTTTTTCCACAAGGCGAAGTCAAGGGGGTTTTTTTTGCGCTCGTCAACCTCTATGCGGGCGCCGGACTGCAGATCGTCTATGTTTTTCCCGGAAAGCTTTCCGTATCCGGCGAAGCTGCTCACGTCAAAATAAATGTCCCCGTCTATTTCATAGGCGTGCTGTTTTTCGATCAGCGTCGATATCATGGCAATCATGTCGGAAATGTGCTCGGTGGCGCGCGGCTGATGCGTTGGCGGCTCGACTCCGAGAGCATCCATATCGGTATCGAATTCCTTTATGAAGCGCTCTGATATTTCACTGAAGGGAACGGATTCCTCATGTGCGCGCCTGATGATTTTATCATCAATATCCGTGTAATTGCGCACGTAGGTCACCTCATATCCCCGGTGCCGGAGATAGCGCTGAATAGCGTCGAAAACAACAATTGCCCGCGCGTGGCCGATATGGGAAAAGTCATACACGGTTACCCCGCACGCGTACATGCCGACCTTCCCCGGCTTCAGCGGGACGAAATCCTCTTTGTGCCGTTTCATGGTATTGTAGATTTTCAGTGCCATTGGAGCGATCCTTTGAGAAATGAGCTCGCGTATTATAAAAATAGTGTATTATATTTTTTCACTGGTGTCCAAAATAATGTAATGAAGCCGGTTCGGGCGGGGCTCTGCAATGCCCCCGCAACAAGTGAAAAGGCTATGGAACGGCATGTGCCGTTAAACGTCAGCACACACACGGCCCGGCGGAAAGAGCTGCCCGGGGCAATCCCTGCGCCTGTCACATATTTTATTGAGCAGCAGCGGGCCGTCCATGAAGTGAGGTTTCATATGGCGGAGGCTGCGCAGAGACCCGCCCGAACCGGCTTTTGCTCAATGATTTAATTTGTTTTGGACACGTTTGATATTTTTTGCAGAAGAACAACAGCCTGTGCAGAAATGGCCTCTCCGCTTCCCTCAGGGCCAAGGCCCTCGGTGGTTGTTGCCTTTACATTTACCTGTGCCGGATCTATGGAAAGGCAGCGTGCGATATGCGCCTGCATGCGCTCGATGTAGGGAGCAAGCCGCGGGCGCTGAGCGACGATAACCGAATCGACGTTAGCGCAGGCCAGCCCGAGGCCTCGGGCACGCTCTGCGATTCGCTCAAGAAGCACACAGCTTGAAATATCCCGGTAGCGCTGATCCGTATCCGGGAAATGCCTGCCGATATCTCCCAGCCCTGATGCGCCCAGCACCGCATCGCCGATTGCGTGCAGGAGCACGTCTGCGTCGGAGTGCCCCTCGAGGCCGCGCTCAAAGGGGATGGTGCAGCCGCCGAGCACCAGGCTCCTGCCGCTTACCAGCCGGTGAACGTCATATCCAATGCCGATCCGCATGTAGCGCTCCTTTCCTTTTTTCCCCGGCGGTGAGACAGCTACACATCGCCGGAAAGCGGGCGTTCCCCCGCAGCCGGCCTATCGCTGCTGAGCTCATCCTGTCGCCTGCCGAGAAGCATTTCAGCAAACAGCAGATCCTCACGGGTTGTAATTTTTATGTTGGTGTGTGAGCCTGTGACAATAAACACCGGAAGGCCCAGGCGGCTGACAAGGGATGCATCGTCCGTACCTGAAAACCCCTCTGCTTCAGCCCGCTCGTGAGCCCGGACAACGATTTCTTTTATGAATGTTTGCGGGGTCTGAATGGATATCAGCTTTTCCCTGGGCAGGGTCTCCGCTATGGTCATCCCGCTGTCCGAAACGACCGCTGTGGTGTCTTTGACGGTTACCGCAGCCGTCGTCGCCTGCTTTTCCAGGGTTTCGCGCAAAGCCGCAGAGATGATCTGTTCGGAGATCATCGGCCGTGCGCCGTCATGGATCATCACCATTCTGCAGTCGTCGGGCACCCGGGAAAGAGCGCTGCGAACCGATTCCTGACGGGTGCCGCCGCCGGGAACCACAATAATACCATCACGCCGGGGAAGGTGTGAGACTATTTTTTCGCGGCACAGCTGCTCCTCTCCCGGAAACACCGCAATAATGATACAGCCGATTTCCGGGACCCGTATAAAGGCTCTCAGGGTGTGTACAAGAAGCGGCTCGCCGCACAGCGGGATGTAGGGCTTTTTGCACGAAAGTCCCATGCGCTCCCCGGTTCCGGCTGCCGGTATTATTGCCGCTGCCCGGGTGCTGTTTGTCTGGCTGTGCAATCGAGGCTCCATGAGCGGGTATCCTTATGGATGAAAAAAAACAGGCAGGTTTAGGAAAAAACCTGCCTGGTCATACGCGGACACAGTACCGGTACTCAGTGCTCAAAAATCGATTCGATGTTTTTCTCGATGTTATCTTCCGGGATATCCTGCGCCAGGGAAAGCTCTTTTACCAGGAGGCTTTTCGCAATGTCAAGCATGCGCTTTTCGCCGAATGACAGGTCTTTTCCAACCTTGAGCAGAAACAGATCACGCAGCACCGATGCAATTTCATATACAGAGCCCGTTTTAATGCGGTCCATATATTCGCGATAGCGCCGGTTCCAGGTCTGGTTGTCCTGGGGGTGATCTTTTTTGTCTTTCAGGATCTTGTAGACTTTGCTTGCTTCTTTATCCGTGATAATGCCGCGAAGCCCGACCTCGGTTGCCTTGTCCGTGGGGACCATTATGGTCATATCGTTTCCCAGAATCCGCATGATATAAAATTTCTGATTTTTGTCCGAAATCTGCTTTTTTTCAATCCCCTCAATCACACCTACCCCGTGAGTCGGATAAACCGCCATATCACCGATATTGAATGTTGATGCCATAGGTGTTCCCCTCCTGCTAAAAAGACAAAAAAAGTGAAAAACAGAAAAAATAAAACTTCCCCCCGTTTGAATAATATATTTAGTATATCAAATTTGCCTATTAAAAACAATTATTTTATTCTGTGAATAAAGTTCTTCTCCGGTGCTTTTTTTTATGATAAGGTTAGCCGTCATAACAGGTGTCAGCCGGTTTTTACGGCGGAAACAGTTGTTCAGGGAGGCGCGCCATGAAGGGGATTATCCTTGCTGGGGGATCCGGCACCAGATTGTATCCTGTTACCTATGCCGTGTGCAAACAGCTTTTGCCGGTGTACGACAAGCCGCTTATCTACTACCCGCTTTCAGTGCTGATGCTTGCAGGCATCCGGGAAATCCTTATTATTTCCACTCCGGAAGACCTTCCCAAATTCAGCTATCTGTTCGGAGACGGGACTCAGCTGGGCCTCCGGCTGTCATACCGGGAGCAGCCCCGCCCCGAGGGCATCGCTCAGGCCTTTATCATCGGAAGGGATTTCATCGGCGCCGATCCGGTCTGTCTCATGCTGGGCGATAATATATTTTACGGCCACGGATTCCCTGCAACCCTTAAGCGGGCTGCGCAGCTTGAGACGGGCGGGCTGATATTCGGCTATCCGGTTACCGACCCCTGGCGCTACGGGGTTGTCACATTTGACCGGCACGGTACCGTTACCGGCATCCAGGAAAAGCCGAAAAACCCCAGGTCGCGGCACGCCGTGCCCGGTATTTATTTTTATGACAATCAGGTTGTCGATATTGCACAAAGCATTGTTCCGTCCGCCCGCGGCGAGCTTGAAATAACCGATGTCAACAGCACCTATCTGCAGCGCGGCCAGCTGCGGGTTGAGCTGCTGGGAAGGGGGCTTGCCTGGCTTGATACCGGAACGCATGAGTCGCTTCAGCAGGCTGCCACATTTGTCGAAGCCATAGAAGCCCGGCAGGGCCTCAAAATATCGTGTATAGAGGAAATCGCCTATAATATGGGCTATATCGGCAGGGAGCAGCTCAGGGAGCTTGCCGTTAAAATGAACAGCAGCTCCTACGGTCAATATCTCCATACTATTATCGCACGCGAGGAGGATGAGGACAATGGCGCTGAAGGTTCTGAACACCGCATTGCCTGACGTGCTTCTGGTAGAGCCGGATGTGTTCGAGGACAGCCGGGGCTTTTTTATGGAGCAGTATAATAAGCAAAAATATGACCGTGCCGGAATAAGTCGCGTGTTTGTGCAGGATAATTATTCTCAGTCGTGCAGAGGGGTGCTTCGGGGCATGCACTTTCAGCACGCTTTTCCGCAGGCAAAGCTTGTGTTTGTCCCCCTTGGTGAAGTCTTTGATGTGGCAGTGGATATACGCAGGGGCTCACCCACGTTCGGGAAATGGACGGGCCAGCTTCTTTCAGGCGACAACAAGCGCCAGATGTTTATTCCCGAGGGGTTTGCGCACGGGTTTTGCGTTTTGAGCGAGACCGCTCATTTTTGCTACAAGTGCACGGAGTTTTATCACCCCGAAGATGACCGGGGCATTATGTGGAATGACCCTGCGATCGGGATTGACTGGCCTGTCGATGATCCCGTTGTGTCCCCCAAGGATAGCGCTCATCCGGCGCTGCACGATGTGCCGGGCGACCGCCTGCCTTCCTATACATAGTGAATTGTATACGCTGATTGTGTCACATCCCTCAGGGTAGGGCATTTTGCCTTGACCTTGATATGCGTTTTCCCTATACTGCGCACATGACAACAGAATCGCCTCCCGGCATTTTTTTGTTACAGGCACATTGCTCTCTGTGGCAGATTGGGCATGCATGAACCCCCTTCCTGAGAAAATCACTAAGCGCGACGGTACGCACGCCGCCTTTTCACCAAAAAAAATAGAGCGGGCCGTTTTCCTTGCCGCCCGCAGCACGTCCGGTGATGAAAAAAAGGCACGTGACATTGCCGAACAGGTAACCGGGCGCGTGCTTCAGCAAACAGCCGAGCAGTTTTCCGGCTCCATCCCGACGATCGAGCATATTCAGGATATTGTTGAGACCAGCCTGATCGACCTGGGATACTCCTCAGTCGCAAAGAGCTATATTATTTACCGCAAATCCCACCAGGATATCCGCTATACGAAATACACCTACGGAGTCGATGATGATTTAAAGCTGCCGCTTAATGCGCTGCTTGTGCTTCAGAAGCGCTACCTGCTCAGAGATGACCGGGGCCTTGTTACAGAAACGCCGGGCGAGCTGTTCCGGCGGGTGGCCCGCGCAGTAAGCCGGGCTGAGCTTGGCTACGGCAGTGAGTCGGAGCGCAGGGAGATGGAAGAGCTCTTTTTCCGCAAAATGACCGGGGGCGACTTTCTGCCCAATTCGCCGACGCTGATGAACGCGGGCACGTCAATCGGGCAGCTGGCCGCCTGCTTTGTGCTGCCGATTAAAGACTCGCTTGAAGATATTTTTGAGACAGTTAAAAACATGGCTCTTATTCACCGGACCGGCGGCGGAACCGGCTTTGATTTTTCACCTGTCCGGGGCCGCGGCGAGCTGGTTTCGACAACAAAGGGCCGCGCCTCAGGGCCGATTTCCTTTATGAGTATTTTCAACCAGACAACCGATGTCATTATCCAGGGCGGCAAGCGGCGCGGCGCCAATATGGGGATTCTTCGATGTGACCACCCCGATATTTTCGAGTTTGTTGAGGCCAAGCTGCAGCACGGGGAGTTTGCAAACTTCAACCTCTCGGTCGGGGTTACCGACCGCTTTATCCGCGCCGTAAAGAATAACGGCTCTTTTGATCTTGTCTCCCCGGTTACCGGTAAGGCAGTGCGCACGATACGGGCGCGGGCGCTTTTTGATATGATCGCCTTTGCGGCATGGCGCACAGGGGATCCGGGGCTTATCTTTCTTGATGAAATCAACCGGCGCAATCCAACGCCCGGCCTGGGCTCCATCAGGGCTACCAATCCCTGCTCCGAGGTGCTGCTGCTGCCCTATGAGAGCTGCAACCTCGCTTCGATAAACCTGTCGTTGATGGTGCGCGGAAAATCAGTTGACTGGAAACGGCTTCGGGAGGCTGTGTGGTGCGGGATCAGGTTTCTGGATAATGTCATTGATGTCACAAAATATCCGCTCCCTGAAATACAAGACATAACCGCTCGCAACCGGAAAGTAGGGCTCGGCGTAATGGGGTTCGCCGATATGCTTATCAGGATGGGCATTTCCTATACTGACAAAAAGGCCGAGACGATGGCGCGAAAAATAATGAAGTTTATCCGTCAGCACTCGCTTGAGGCGTCGCGGAAGCTGGCGGCGCGGCGCGGCGCGTTCCCGAATCTCCGGGCCTCAGCCTACGCCCGGCATGATGATCAGCTTCGAAACGCAACGGTCAATGCCATAGCCCCGACGGGAACCATCAGCATTATTGCGGGCTGCTCAAGCGGCATAGAGCCTCTTTTTTCGCTCAGCTTCACCCGAAACGTGCTCGGGGGGACAAAGCTGTTTGAAATGCACCCGCTGTTTGAGCAGGAGCTCAAAAGCCGCGGTTTGTACTCCAGGGAGATTATCAGCGCAGTGAGAAAGCAGGGCAGCATAAGCCGGGTGGGTGCGGTCCCCGAAGAGCTGAGGCGCGTTTTTGTAACCACCTTTGACGTGAAGCCGCACCAGCACCTGCGCATTCAGGCCGCTTTTCAAAAGTATACTGACAATTCGGTATCCAAAACGGTCAATCTCCCCCACATGTCAGCCATCGATGATGTCAAGGATATATATCTCGAAGCGCACCGGCTCAGGTGCAAGGGAATCACCATCTACCGCTACGGCAGCAGGCGGCAGCAGGCTCTGTCCTTCGGGGACGGGCAGGAGGAGAGTGATGAGGAGCACATGAACGACCGGCTCCGTCAGCAGGGCTGCTTTTCAGGGACCTGTGATATCTGATACCCCCTAACCAGCCGGATATGCAGCGAAAGGGCACCTATGAGCACAAAAGCTTCCAGCCGGAATCACGCTGAAGGTCGCCGCGTCAGAGCGATAATTTCCCTGCTCAGGCAGCGCTATGACTCGCCCCGGACAGTGCTTCGTTTCAGCTCGCCGTTTCATTTGCTGGTCGCAACCATTTTGTCGGCGCAGTGTACCGATAAAAAAGTAAATGAGGTTACCGAAACGCTGTTTGCCCGGTTTGCCGGCCCGGAGGATTTTGCGAGGCTGAGGCAGGAGGATCTTGAGCGCGACATCAGGTCAACCGGGTTTTACCGGAACAAGGCAAAAAATATTATCGCCGCGTCAAAAATGATCTGTGATGAATTCAACGGAAGCGTGCCCGACACGATGAGCCGGCTGATCACGCTGCCGGGCGTTGCCAGAAAAACGGCAAATATAGTTCTTTCCAGCGCCTTTAACCGGGCGGAAGGGATAGCGGTTGATACACACGTCAAGCGCATCTCACAGCGGCTCGGGCTGTCGCGTCATGATAACCCGGATAAAATTGAGCGGGATCTCATGAATATTGTTCCGCGCGAGTGCTGGATTGATATTAATTATATGCTGGTTGAGCATGGGCGCGCTGTTTGCACCGCCCGGAAGCCGCAGTGCGGCAGCTGTATGATTAATCATCTGTGTCCGGGCTCGCAGAGCGGGGCGCCGGCCTCTTTTTAAGCGCTATTCCGACATTGATTTATACTCCATATTTAATTATATTAAAAAGATAGCGGCGGGGTGGCTTGATAAGCGTGATCCGGCCGTGCTGCCGCGGAAGCGGGTATATGCAGATGCAGTGTCCCGGCTAAGGGGGCGAGGTTTTATGTACTGTCCAAGATGTGAGTTTATTATTAAAGAGCAGCATGTGGCAGAATGCCCTATCTGCGGCGGTCCGCTTGTTGAAAGCCCTGACGTGCAGGAAATCCCTGAGCAGCAGGAAAGCCGGAAGCAGGGGTCTGCCAAGGATTTGATTTCCGACGTAAAAAAAGATCTCGATGAAATAGAATCCGTAGAGGACGTGCATATGCACGCAGAGGACGAGCACCGGTTTGTGCTCGACCTTGAAAAAGGCGCGGATGAGGATTCCGTCGGTGAAGATTATGAGGAAGATAAGGATGGGGGATATGATCTTGAGCAGTTCCTGAATAGAGAGGCGCCGGCCCCGGATCAGCAGGAAAGCGGGGGTGCCGGTTCCGCGCAGGCAGCGCCCGGCACGCAGCCCGATCCATCAGATGATATATTTGAGCTTGAGCGCGAGCTTGGCCTGAGCGACGAGGAAATACGGATTCTTGAGCAGCTGCGCGCTGATGCTCAAGCAGGAAAGCAAGAGGCCGGTGAGCCGGAAGCCTCCGAATTTGATTGGCAGATCCGGGAAAAGGATGAAGAGCCGGCTGAACAGTCAGCGGAAGGTGCTGACCGCGCTGACCAGCCCCCTCCGCAGGCTGACCTGGAGCATGAGCTCAATGCATGCCTCGAGTGTGGCGATGAAGCGCCTGATGCTGCCGGAGCAGAACCTGAATCCGAAACGGCTCAGGAGATGACTATCGATGAGGTGAGCGAGGCTGCTCAGCAGCGGTATGAGACCGCTGAGCCTGATCAAGAAGCGCCGGTTTCGGGTGAGGCCGAGCCTGCCTCAGCTGAGAGTACGCAGGCTGAGCTTGAAGAGGTGCTTGAACGGCACGACCCTGAAAAGAAAAGACCTGCCGGCAAAAAGTGGGCGCATGCTGCCGTGATTGCAGCGGCGGGCGCTGCGCTGATTGCGGCGGCCTCTGTTACATTTCAGAGGATGGATTTTTCCTCTCCCGGCAGGGCGGTTGTGCGGCAGCCGCCGGTTGAGCCCTTGGCGCGCTCACATCAGGCGGGTTCCGGTATGGATGATGTGCAGCAGGCGGCTTCCGCTCGAAAGGAGCGACCGGCAAACAAAGCTGCGGTCCGGGAGCCGCCGTCAGAAACCGGGAGCCAGCAGGATGCGACAGCTGCGGCCCGGCAGACAGCAAACGGTGCTCCGCCGCGGCCGGAGCCTGAAGAGCGGATTCCAGCGCAGGGCTCTGTGCAGCCCGCTGCACAGAGCCCTGTTGCCGAGCCGGACCGGGCCGCTGAAGCCGGCACCGGGGAGCCGGAGCTGCCAAAGGAAGCCGGCGTAAGCGTTGTTCCGGCTTCCCGGGATACAGCAGCCAGGTATTCGGTGCATGTTCACTCGTTTAGAAATATCGAAAATGCACAGGAGCAGTCCCGGCGCCTGCAGTCAGCGGGCTTTGATGCCTATGTTGAATCTATTGATCTGAACGAGGCGGGCGTATGGCACCGGGTAAAGGTTGGACGGTTTGAATCACGTGCCGCTGCAGAGGCTGCGCAGCGTGAGCTTGCGCGGCTGCCCATGGTGCAGAACACCCTGCTGCTGCGGAAGCGATAATAAAAAAGCATGCCAGGCTCCATTAAGAGCAGCACGCCTGCCGTTATTCCGATCGGATATGACATGAAACCAAAAAAATATTGCCCGGTGTGCCGAAAGGAATTTTTTGATGACGCGATATCACAGTGCCCTGTGTGCGGGGCGGGGTGCGCTGAATGCGGTGAGCAGGGCCGGGATCTTTCCGGTTTAATAGAGGACGTGAAACGCGATTTTGAGGGTGTAAAGCTTGAAGATGAGGGGCGTGAGGAAAGCCCGGGACGAACAATTGCGCCGGAGCCTGATAACAGCCCCGTTGATCCGGGCAGCTTTTCTTCCGGTGATACCGGCTTTGATCTTGCGCAAAAGCTGAATGCTGAAATAGATCCCTTTGATGTTTTTGATATGGTCACATCCGGGGAAAACGCGCAGGACAATTCTCCCGCTCACGATCCGTATGAAAAAAGCCCGCCAGATACCGGGCGGCCGGCAGATACACCTGAGGGGCAGGGGCCCGACAGCGCCGGCGCATCGGAACCGGTCACCCCCTCACTAAAAAAAGCACTTGACGCTAAGAGTGAAAAAAAGGCATGCAGCCGGAAGACCGCCGAGGGGAGTGCGCGTGAGACGGCCGTGACGGATGATGTGAGCTCCACCGCCGGCTCTGCCCTGATTGCCCGTGAGGAGGGCAGCGGCGCCGAAGAAGATGAGCCGCCGATGCAGATACCCCACTCCTACAATCAGGGGCTGGCGGATGGTCAGCAGCAGCCCGGGCATGCATACGCATCTGACAGCGGCACAGGCCCCGGCCGCGTCAGGAAAGAGCGTACTAAATATGCAGCCATTTCTCGATACGGGTCTCTGGTGCTGCTGTTTGTGCTTCTGGTTGCGGGCTATCTGGCGGTTACCCGTTTCATTTTTGTCGCGCCCCCGGAAAAACCGCCGGATCCGGCTGCGGTTTTTGAGCTGGAAACCGGCGAAGGCGGGCCGCTTTCTGCAGATAGGCCTGCAGAAGGAACTGAAGGCGCCTCAAGCGCTGCACCCGAAGCCGCCCGCCCCGATTTTCAGTCTCCCGCAGTGGAGAGCGGGGGCGGAATCGACGATACGGTGAGCGACGCTGCTGATGCAGAGTTTCCGGAAACCCGTCATTCTGTGCCTTCCGGCCGTGCCGGCGGCATCGCACCCCCGCATTCCGGGTATTTTGTCAGCACATATTCATACCGCAAGGAGTCGAACGCTTCCCGGCAGGCTGAGCGGCTGCGCCGCTTCGGCTATCCGATACGCATCAGGGCCGTTGATTTGCCGGCACAGGGAACCTGGTACCGCGTTGCGTTTGGCCCCTTTTCGACCCGCAAAAATGCCCGCCGCGCTCAGAAGGCATTTGTTTCCGAAACCGGCATATCCGATACACGCATCATCCGCGAACAGTGATCATCCCCGCTACAAGTTTTTTCCTATGTCGAGCGCGGCCCGGCTGATGCTCAGATGTGCCGATGTGCTGACAAAATAGCTGCCCTGAATGCTGAAGGGGATAAATGTCAGCTGCCGGGCTTTGAGGGAGATATGCGCCCGGGCGAGAAGAGGATATGCCTCCCGCTTTTTTGCCGCCAGCGCACATAGCGTTACCCGAATGGCCTGTGCCGCTTCCGACGGGGGCAGCGTCACCGGTAAAAGGCGCCTGCCGCGCTGCCGGATGTCGTTCTCACCCCCGGGCTGCAGCGCAGTAAGCTGCCGGGACAGGCGCATGAAAAGCCGGGGCCGTATTTTGAATGCGGGGCACCAGAAGTGCACCGGCTGTGCCTGATGGGAGCCGGTGGCCGCTTTGGGAAGGCATGAGAATCGAATTAAATCCCCGTACGTATGCAGATCTGGATTGCTGATACCGGCCTGCATTTTCCAGAAAGGGATATAGCAGATTCCGGCATTGTCCTGATGTGAATAAATATCATAGGAAACCCTGCGGAACGAGCTGCCGTGCGGAGACCATGCCGAGCAGCACTGCGGGCACAGCAGCACGCAGCTTTCCCGCGCCCCGGTCATGTCCCACCCGCAGTGCGGGCATACCGTGGCAATAAACGTGATCGATGCCGGTGGCCGCGTCTCTTCTTTTGCGGATACGCATCCCTCCGGTAATGTTTTGTGCGCGGGTACAGGCCGGTTGGTCACAGCATCAACCAGTGTGCTGCCCTGAAGTATAAACGGTGCGTAGATAATGCTTTCGGTGTCGCCGATGTAGTCAATAAAATGCGCATTGCTTCGCGCCATGTGTTTCGCTGTTTGTCCCTGCATGGCTTCAAGCATTTCATCCCGGGACCTGTCCGGCTGTATTAATGCATGTGTGTCCCCGGCGGTGAGGATGCGCAGGCGCAGCGCCTGCGGCCGCATGCCAAGCGAGTATGGAAACGGCGCTGCTTTGAGCGCTGTGATGTTTCTGTCCACCACACGCGATGTAACGGATGAGCCTGCACAGGTGAACGCAAGCCCCTTGAACCGCAGGTACGGTGCATACACGATATCCTGCGCCGGATCGTGAGGGGAAATGATGTAGCTGAAGCCCTCTTGAGCGGTCAGCATTATCCGGACCCGGCAGTAGGCGCAGCTGATAACCCGATCGGCCTCATCGAGCGCCAAGGGTGCGCCGCACTGCGGGCATTGATGATGTACGGTAAATCCCTTATTCAAGGCGCTCACCGCACTGGTTGCAGAAAACAGAACCGGGAAGATTTATGCTGCCGCACTGCGGGCATACCGCATCCTGCGGCTTTTGTTCGGCCGGCCGGCCGCACTGCGGGCAGAACCGCGCTTTCGGCGGCAGATTTTTTCCGCATCCTGCGCACTGATGAACCACCAGCAGCTGATGGCCGCAGGCCGGACAGAAGCGGGCGTCCGCCGCTACCGGGTTGTGACAGTCCGGGCAGGCGGCAGTTTCTGCGCTGTTTTCGGCGGCTTCCTGCGGCTGCTGCCGAAACATCCCGCTGAACATTGCCGGCATCATAAAGCCGGCCCCCAGCCCCATGCCGGCTCCGGCGCTTCCATCCGCCTCGGAGGCTTTTTCAAAGGCCATGGCCGCTTTCATTTTCATGAGCCTGTCAAGGTCATCAAAAATATTCATTCTGCTTTTGTCGTCTATAGCCTGCTGAACTTCCGGCGGCGGCGTGATGGCATTGATATAAAGGTTCTGCAGCGCCAGGCCGAAATGGCTGAAATCGCGTTCAAGGCAGCGCTGCAGGCCGTCGGCGATATCGTTGTAGCGCCCGGGAAGATTAAGAATGCTGTCGAGGTGCTCGCCCAGATAATCGTTGAAGCGGGAAACAATCACCCGGCTGAGGTACTGCTCTATCTCTTCCGTGCTGTATGCGCCGCGCGTTCCGACCAGCGAGTTTATAAAAAGAACAGGCTGAAGAACCCTGATATTGAACACGCCGAACGCTCTGAGCCGAACAAGGCCGAGCTTGCTGTCTTTAAACGCAACCGGGTCTCTGGTTCCCCACTTCAGATCGGGAAACACTTTCATGTTAACCAGGAACACTTCAGCGCGCAGGGGGCTGCTGAGCCCCCAGGGAATGCCCATAACTTTGTTTAAAATCGGAAGGTTGGCTGTGCGCAGCGTAAAGCGGCCCGGCGGGAATGCATCATAGGCTTTGCCGCTGTAGAAAAATACCGCCGACTGACTTTCGCGGACGACAAGCTGCGCGCCGTATTTGATTTCACCGGATCCCTGTTCAGGGATGCGGTGCACTATTTCTTTGCCGCTCTCATCAAACCATTCAATCAGCTCGAGAAAAATAATGTTATTGCTGCCCATTGTCGACCTCCTGCTCATAGTGTGTTTTTGTGAAGCCCGGTGTTTGTGTTGAGCATACCGGATTCGTATGCTATAGATGTGTACAAAAGCTGTTCTGTGCGGTTAACATTTTCATGTCATATCTGAGCAGCTTCTGATACATATAGTTTCGGTTTCTGCAGGGGGTAACTTTATATGAAAACAGCGCTGCTGCAGCTTGACATAAACTGGGAGGACCGCCCGGGGAACCTTCGGAAAATAGTGCCGCTGATTCAGCAGGCTTCAGCGGATGGGTGCGATGTTGCCGTTTTGCCGGAGATGTTCACCAGCGGCTGTACGCTTAATGCAGAAGCGCTGGATGAGAGCGAGCACGGCGAAACCTTTCACGCCCTTTCAGGCCTGGCGCAGCGCAATAATCTTAACCTGATCGCAGGCTATGGCTCAAAAAGCTCAAGAAGCGGGCGGCCGCAGAACGCCGGGGTTGTTTTTGACCGTCAGGGGAATCTGCGTGCGCGGTACGTCAAAATGCATCCCTTTTCGCCGGCCGGCGAGGATGCGGTGTTTGAGCCGGGAGATGCGCCGGTTACCTTTGCGCTTGACGGGGTGGCGGCCGGCTTGTTTATTTGCTACGACCTTCGCTTTCCTGAAGTGTTCAGAGAGGTCGCCCGGCGCGTTTCAGCGATTTTTGTGATTGCAAACTGGCCAGCCGGCCGCAGCGGGCACTGGGACGTGCTGCTGCGCGCCCGCGCGATAGAAAATCAGTGTTTTATCGTGGCGGTAAACTGCAGGGGCACTGACGGGTACGGCACAGCCTATGACGGAGGCTCTGCAATTATCGATCCGCAGGGTAATATTGTGTGCAGCGGCGGCTCTGAAGAGGAGTGCGTTATAGGCAGCTTTAATCCGGATGATGCGGCTGATGCCAGGAGCGCGTTTCCGGCGCTTGCCGATATGAAGCGCTACTGCTCCTGATTATGGCATTCTCCGGGCGCCGCCGGCTTGTGATTCCCCACTCCCTGAACATACCCCGTGCGAAAGGCGCGAATTCTGCGGGTCCGCACGCTGTATCCATACTGCGTCATTTCCTCGCCGCATATTTCTTCAAATTGCCGCTGCTGCTCGCGTGTCCAGTCCTCCCACGGGGCAACAAGAAATGATTTTGTTTTGTTTTCGGGCTGATCAACGGAGCTGCGCCACAGGCGCTCAGGTATGAACAGCCCCAGCGGGGCAAGAATCTGGCGATTAAAAAGCTCATATGAGGCCGTGATATCTTCAAAGCGCGCCTGAAGGCCTGCGCTGCGGCGCATGCGCCTGTTTTCGTACTGCCACCCCCAGCACAGCTTTTCAAACGCGGATAGAGAATCCCACCGGGCCGTGTAGTCATCCACGGCAGGAGGCCTGATGTTTTCCATGGACGAGCGGGAGCGCCTGGCGAATCTGCGGTTCAGAATTGAGCGGATTACATCCCTGCCGTCCCGCACCAGATGTATGATGCGCAGCCCCGGAACCATTTCCTTCAGCGCGTCGATATGAAAGCGCAGCGTGCTGTTTACTTCTCCGTACACCTCCGGGCGTTCATCGCTGATCCGCAGCGCCATTTCTCTTAAGCGGAAATCACTAAGATAGCTCCGTGCTGCGCCGGGATTGCCAATCGCGAGCAGGAGCCGCTCCTGCTCGCGCGGTACGGGCTCGTGCATCACGCATGCGCCGGGCGCATGATTAAGCAGTGTCGAAAGCCATTTCGTTCCGGTTCTGCCGGTGCTGACAATCAGGAATGGCTTGCCTGATGCCAGCGATGCAACGGCTGCATCTGTATCGGGCGCGCAGAGTTTTACCAGAAAGATATAGGCAGCAGAGTGATTCAGGTGCAGCTTTTTCAGCAGCCTGCAGAAACGAAATATCAGCGGTATCTTTTTGAAGGACATGTGCGTGCTCCGTACAAAAGCGCCCAGCGCTGTTTTGTGCGAAATGATAGCCGGGATATTTTAAGATAGTGTTTATGTGGTGTTAAAAATCGCAGTCAGGACAAAAAAAAACGCATGATGTACTTATGGTTATGCGGTGAGTTTTTTTTAAAATAACATATAACGGGTGCTGTTTCAACCGGTACGCAGATAAGGCGCTCTGCTCAGGGGGCCGGAGCAGGAGGCCTGGGGGTGGGGGTCCGGAGAAAGGAGCAGGCGGCGCGGCGCTTTTTCATAACAGCATAGGTGGCAGCGTATGCCGCAATTGCCGGAGCAATTCCCAGAACAGCGCCGCCGGCGATCAGCGCAAAGGCAAGCTCGGCCCCGGTTTCAAGGATGGACAGCGTGTGGCCCGCGGGCGCGGGGGCTACGCCGAGAAGCCATGTCCCGGTTTTATAGCTCCCGAGATAAAAAAGCGGCATCGTAACCGGGTTAGCGAACCAGACCGCAACCGCAGCTGCGCGCTTGCTGCCGCGCAGTAAGGCGGCAAGGGAGACGGCAAAGGCCGTGTGAAAGGGGAATGTGGGAGTGACGCCGACAAAAACGCCCACGGCCATTCCCATCGAGATATAGTGGGGATCGCCCCGCAGCCGGCGGATGGAATCAATAACTGTTCGAAAAGAATATGTTGTTTTCATTCAAGTCGTACTGTGTAGGCCGGCTCCGGTCTATTGCCGATTCATTCTCATGCTGCAGAAAAAACGCCGCCGCGGTTCGTATAAAAATTGAAAAATAATAACATGTCATTGCATAAACAACAACCGCTTTTATTGTGAAACGTTTGTTCCCCGTTGACATGGCCGCGATGAGTGGTATTCTGATATAAATTGTTAACAGAGACGCAGGAGGCATCTGATGTATCGGGTTTTTGCCGTTGCATGCGGAGTGCTGCTTTTTTGTGCACAGAGCTTTGCTGATGAGGTTGTATTCAAAAACGGGGAACGGCTGAAGGGGACGCTGGAGCGGATTGAGAAGGGCACAATGGTATTCTCCTCCGAGATAGCGGGCACGGTTACAACAGATGTGTCCCGGATCGTGCGCATCAAAACATCCAACCCGCGGGAGGTGGTCCTCAGCGACGGGGAAACACTGGACGGAGAGCTTTTGTGCCCTGATGACGGGCTGATTGAAATACATCGCCGGGACGCCGCAGTCCTCACCATGCCGGTGTCACGCATTGCCGCCGTTAACCCGCTGCCGCCGCCCCCGGTTGTGTGGTCGGGAAGCCTTTCCGCCGGCTTTACCAGCACCCATGGAACCGCCTCGTCAACGCAGCTGAATGCTTCATTTGATCTGGGGCTTCGGCTGAAAAAACACCGGTTTAAATTCGGCGGCCTGTACCTGCTGGGCTATGAGGATAACCCTGACGCCGACGATGACCCCGGCGCGGATGATGAAATAACAACCGAGGAAAATCTGACACTCTGGGCGAAATATGATTATTTTTTCACTAAAAAAGTATACTGGTATCTCAGCGGGCGGTTTAAAAAGGATCATGTTGCAGATCTTGACTACCGGATTATCGCAGGAACGGGGCTGGGCTACCAGTGGATTGAATCGGATGCGCTTAAATGGAGCACCGATGCAGGGCTGTCGCTTCGCCGTGAAAAGTACACAACGCGGGTATATACAGAAAGCGATTCCGATGAGGAGGATGAGCAGCAGGATGATGAGGACCGGCCTGCCTATGTCAAAAAAGTCGACCGCACCAATGATCTGTCTTTGCAGCTTGGCACAAGCCTTGACTGGAAGCCGTATGAGAAAACACAATTTTTGCTGAATGTAAATTACACGCCGGCATTTGAGGATTTTTCAGATTATTATCTTGTTTCCGATGCAGAGCTCAGGCTGTATATCAATCGATTTCTGTATGCCAGCTTCAAGGGCATACTGGAATATGACTCGAAACAGGCTGAAGATATTGATTCCACGGAGAAAAAATATATAGTCAGCATAGGGTGCAGTTTTTAGCTTATTTTTCGCGCAGAATGATCGATTGTATTGAGTGTGGATGCATGCAGCAGCACGGTGTGAGCTTTATCAAAGCCCTGGCCGGTGCGGCGTTTATTGCTTTAATTTATTTTGGACGCGTTTGATTCTGGACATTAATGATGTTTGCTGCTGCGCAGCGCGAAGCGGCGTCAAAACGGCAGCGGAGGCGATATGAAATTTATTATATGCGGATACGGCGAGGCTTCCGAGGAGCAGTACGTTCCGATTGTTGAATCTTTTGCAGACGGCATCGAGCTGCAGAATTATGACCGAACGGCCGTGCTTTCCCCTGAGCACTGGAGCCGTGTTGTCGAGCAGCATGAGCGGATCCGGCGCATTGTAAAGGGTACGGTGGCTGTGCACGGCCCTTATGCGGGGATAGACTATGAGTGCAGGGACTGGATCATCAGCGAGGCTGTTCGCCGCCGGATGGACATGACCTTTGACATGGCCAGGCGCCTGCGGCCTGATACGCTTGTCCTGCACAGCGGGCTGTCCCACACTGCCGACCGCTTTTCCCTTGCCGATGCATGGCTCGACGCGGCGGCCGCGTTCTGGCAGCGTGAAATAGGGCGATATGCCGATATCGGGGTTCAGGTTGTGCTTGAAAATGTTATCGAGCGCACTCCCGATACCATGACAGCTCTTGCCGACCGGGTCGGCAGCGAATATCTCGGCCTGTGCCTGGATGTGGGGCATGCGCACCTGCGCTCAAAAATGCCGCTTCCGGAGTGGGTTTGCAGGATGCAGGGGCGGCTCAGGCATGTTCACCTGCATGACAACAGCGCAGCTGCAGACGATCACCTTCCGGTGGGGCAGGGAACGATAGATTTTGATTCGTTTTTTGATGCGCTGTATCGGCATGTGCCCGGTGCAACCGTGTCCATTGAGGTGCTGGCCGAGCCCCCGGTGGTTATGGATAATGCCCGCACGGTTATTCAGCGCTATAAAAGAGCATCAGCTGATCCGGGTTGAGCGTGCGCATTTTATATGTCGTTACCAGTACGAATATCGGCGGTACGGAAAAAGCGCTTTATCAGCTAGTTCGCAACCTGGACAGGCGCCGCTATCGCCCGTTCGTCTGCTCGGTTAAAAAACCGGGAGGATATGCAGATAAGCTGGCGCGACACGCAGAGGGCTTCTATTGCCTCGGGCTGAGCGAGTCCGGCGGGCTGCGCGCCGCGCTCACGTTTGTGCCTGCGCTTATGGGCCTTGTAAAGGTGATTCGCCGGACGCGGCCGCACATAGTGCACTCCTTCCTTTTCCGGGCAAATATGCTGTCCCGGCTTGCAGCTGCGGCTGCAGGGCGCCCTGTGTGCATTTGCTCGATCAGAGTGGTTGAGCCCGGCTGCCGGTTGAAAACTATTGCCGACCGGCTAACCGCCCCGCTGGTGACAGCCTACACCGCGGTGTCTGAAGCGGCGCACGCCTATATCCGTGACCAGCTGCATGTTCCGGATGAAAAAATCGTTACTATTTACAACGGAATCGAGAGCGATCGGATTACCGCCGCCGCATCACCCGCACCGCCCGGCGGAAGCGGAGCCGGGCCGGTATCGATCGCCCTGTTCGGCAGATTTGACAAACAGAAAGGCCATGATATTTTAATCAGGGCAGCCGGCCTGCTGCGCCGCAAGGGCTGTGATTTCCGGATCTATTTTTACGGCGAGGGGCCCGACGAGCAGCGCCTTTGCGATATGGTGCAGCGCGAGCAGCTGGAAAGCCGCGTCATGTTTATGGGCGTTTCAGACAGCGTCGGGCAGCGTATGGCCGAAAGCGATATTATCGCGATGCCCTCTTTGTGGGAGGGCCTTCCCAACGCTGTGCTGGAGGCAATGGCGGCCGGAAAGCCGGTTGTGGCCTCGCGCATACCCGGTATCGATGAGGTGGTGCTGGACGGAAGAACCGGCCTGCTGTGCGAGCCCGGCGACCCGGGCGCGCTTGCCGATGCGCTGAGCAGGCTGTGCAGCCGGCCGCTGGAAGCGGCCCGGATGGGGCAGCGCGGCGCACAGCGCGTCCGTGAGCATTTTGTCTTTGAGAGCACGTTTGCCCGCACAACGGATCTGTATTGCCGGCTGTGCCGGCAGCAGGAGGAATGAACGGTGCTTCTGTATATATTGAGCTTTGTGCTTGCTGTGTGTTTATGCCTGTATATGACCCCCTTTGTTATCGAGGCGGCGATAGCCTACGAGATCGTCGATCACCCTGACGGCAGGCTGAAAAATCACCGGCGCCCGGTAGCGTATCTGGGCGGGCTCGCTGTGTATTTATCGTTTCTTTTTACCCTTTCGCTGACCTTTACGTTCAGCAGGGAGGTGCTGGGGCTTCTTCTGGGAGGCACCATCGTCATATTGATCGGCATTATAGATGATTTGCGCCCTTTGGGGCCCAAACTGAAGCTCGCCGGCCAGGCAGTTGCTGTGTTTGTCCTGATCAAGTCGGGCATTTTTATACAGATTGTATTTATTCCGCCGCCGGTGTGTATCGCGCTGACCTTTATCTGGCTGATGGCGACCATTAACGCCTTTAATATTATCGATATTATGGACGGCCTTTCAGCCGGGTCGGCCTGTATAATAGCCGGCGTGCTGTTTGTGGTCAGCGTGTTGAACGAACGCGCTATGATCGCTATTATGGCAGTGACCCTTGCAGGGGCGCTGCTTGGGTTTTTGCGCTTTAACTTCCGGCCGGCCCGCATCTATCTCGGCGATACGGGAAGCATGTTTCTGGGGCTGATGCTTGGCTCGCTTGCCATGATCGGCAGCTACACTGAGAACAACATGCTGGGCTGTCTTGCGCCGCCGGTTATACTTGGGGTACCCCTTTTTGATACCGCATTTGTCATGTACGTCCGCTGGCGAAACGGCAGGCCGGTGATGCAGGGAAGCCCGGATCATTTTGCCTTGAGGCTGCGAAGGTGGAAGCTCACCACGGAACAGACCGTGGTGTTTGTCTATGGGATGTGCCTGATGCTGGGTGCGCTGGGAATTGCGATGATGCTGAGCAGGTCTGCCGCTGTGCCGCTCGCTGTCGTCGGCGTGCTCGGCAGCGCGTTTCTTGCAGCGGGGTACTTTCTGCAGAAGATCGTCATGGAATAACCCTTGTGCATGTCATACCGTTGCGCATATATAGCGTGAAGGGAGTGTGTTCGTGATCGCCGTACTCGGGGGAGGCCTTACCGGCCTTGCTGTCGGCTATTATCTGGGGACTGTCCCGTTTCATATCTTTGAGAAGGAGCGGACTCCCGGAGGGCTGTGCCGCTCGCATGTGCAGGGCGGCTTTACGTTTGATTTCACCGGACATCTGCTGCACGTTCGCGATGACGGTGTCTGGAATCTTGTCGGCCGCATGGTTAAGGGGGGGCTTGGGGCTATTGACCGCAATGCTGCCGTGTTTACGCATGGGCAGTATCTGCACTATCCCTTCCAGGCAAACCTTCACGGGCTGCCTCCCGAGGTGGTGCTGGAATGTGTCGAGGGGTTTATCGAGGCGTCCGCCGGTGCCCGGGGAGAGGGTGCCGGTGCCGTTTCATTTAAGCAGTGGCTGCGCGCCCGGTTCGGGGATGGTATGTGCAGGCACTTTTTTTTCCCCTACAACGCCAAGCTGTGGAGAGCGGATCTCGATACCCTGACAATTGACTGGACCGGCCGGTCGATTCCGCGTCCCACCCTTAGAGAAGTGCTCAGCGGCGCGCTGAACATGCCGAATACCGGCATGGGCTACAATGCCCGCTTTCTCTATCCCGTTAGCGGGGGTATCGGTGCGCTTGTCGAAGGGCTTGCCCGCACCGTTTCCCCCAGCCTCAGCTGCGGCAAAAAAGCCGTAGGGCTAAATCTTGCACGGCGGAGCATCAGGCTTGCGGATGGCGAATCGGTCGGCTATGATCAGCTGGTTTCAACTGTCCCGCTGCCTGAATTGGCTGCCATGGTTGAGGATATGCCGGAGCAGTATAAAACAATTGCATCCCGGCTTTCATTTGTTACGGTGCATAATATAAACATCGGTGTCTGCAGAAGCGGTGTCACTCCCTATCACTGGATATATTTTCCGGAGCCGGCATACCCTTTTTACCGCGTCGGCTGCTATTCTCACTTTTCGCCGCATATGGCTCCCCCGGACACGAGCTCTTTTTATATAGAAGTGTCCTCCGTGCCGGATCAGCACATTGATGCTGAGACCCTGCTGGACAGCTGCCTGGGAGCATTGCGCACATGCGGGATGCTGTATCCGGATGACCGGATTGCAACAGTGCATTATGCAAAGATACCCTATGCATATGTTGTGTATAACTCCTTCAGGGAGAAAAACCTGCCGGCGCTGTTATCCTATCTTTCGGGGTGCGGGGTGCATTGTGCCGGCCGCTACGGGTCATGGATGTATGCCTCAATGGAGGACTGTCTGCTGCAGGCCCGTAGCCTGGCGGGACGGCTCAGAGGCGATGGCGAACTGTCCTGAGGGGCGGAAGCGTTTCATTTATAGAGCAAACTTGACAATTTCCGTATTGATGTTTATAATTTTAACGCTAAAAACCGTATACCAAGAAACGGGAGGAGCCTACAGTGCCGATATACGAATATGAATGTAAAGACTGCGGAAGGATGTTCGAACAGTTCCTCGGGGTTAATGACCCTCCGATAACAGCATGCGCTCATTGTAACAGCCCTAACATACGGAAGCTGATTTCAAATTGCACATTCCATCTGAAGGGGTCAGGATGGTATGTTACCGATTATGCTAAAAAAGACAGCAGCAACGGTAACGGAGCAAAAAAAGCCAGCCAGAAAGAAGACTCTTCCGACAAGGCAGAAACCAAAGAGCCCGCTTCTGCTGACAAGGCTTCATCGTCAGAAAAAAAAGAAAAGTCATCAACGTCTGCAGAAGCTAAAACTGCCGGACAGGCGGCCTGATTTTCCCGGAGGGTGTTTGATTCGCTGCCGGTGCATTTCAGGATAAAGCCGGAAAGCCCCGTGCACCGCATTTAGACCAATCGTGATCGTTTGCGGTTTTTTTTATTGGCAAGAGCTCCCCGCCCGTTGCCATGTGCGGCCTTCTCCGTTTCGGCCCACGGTATTTTCTGCTTGATACAGATACCATATGTTGCTATCTTTTCAGAGTTGTTTCCTTTTGTGCTAACCGCTGCGGCGCGCCGCGGCGGGATAACCATAATTCTCACCCATTCTATGCACAAACACAGCTTCTATCATGTGCCAGCCGTCAGCCGCTGAGCTGTTTCATGCATGCAAGACAATATTCGGCCCGGAAACGCGGGTATCCATGGAATTTCTGCGCTATATACGCCCCATCGGGCTCAAAGCGGCATACCGGAAACGAGCCTTTGAAACCCATCCGGACCGGGCAAAGACCCTGGGGCTCTATCCTGAGCAGCTGTCGCGGGAGTTTCGGGAGGTTCGCAAGGCATATGAGGTGCTGCTTGATTTTCTGCAGCACAACAGGCACACCATTGTAAGTAACCCCGCCGGGAACCGGTATCGGCCGAAGCGCACAGCATCCCGCCCCTCCCCGTCGGGATACCGGAAAAATCAGAGTGCATCGGATCATTTCTATACCGGAGGCATTCCCCGCAGGCACCTGCTGTTCGGCCAGTATCTGTATTATTCAGGCGCCATATCATGGATGACGCTGATTGAAGCTATATCCTGGCAGCGGAAGCACCGGCCGAGAATCGGTCAGATAGCGCAGCAGTGGGGCCTTTTGAGCAGCGAGGATATTGTGCGTGTTCTGCGGTCCAAAACAGTCGGTGAAAAATTCGGCGAGTGTGCTCTCAGGATGGGGTATATTACGGGTTTTGAGCACATCGCTCTTATCGGCAAGCAGCGACGCATGCAACGGAAAATCGGCGAGTTTTTCCTCGAAAAGGGAGTGATCCCCTCCGCTACCCTTGCCCGTATGCTCAGCAGTCACAAAGCGCACAATACGGGCGCCTTCAGCTGAGCACAAACAGCGCTTTGGTATAATCGGACCGGTATGAAAAAAACAGTGCTTTTTGGGGCCGTATTAGCAGGCCTTGCGCTCCTTGCATATTACTGCCACCCGCTTTTTCTGACAGCGTGGGCCCGCTTTTTTTCTGTAACGACTGCCACCAGGGGAGCGGATGCCGCTGTTGTGCTCGGCGGCGGCATAGAAACACGCTTTCCCCATGCCGTGTCGCTGTGCCGGGCGGGATATGCGCCGCGGATCCTCCTGACCCAAACTGCGAGCAGAAGCGCAGGTCTTGAGGGAGTGCTGTGTACGGAATTAGATAATGCCCGCGCGCTGCAGGAGCATCTCAATGTCCGGGTTCCGGTCGCCGTTGTGCCTTCGCGCACGGACGGCGCAACCTCAACGTTTGATGAGGCCTATGATCTGCGCCGGTACTGTGCGGAGAAATCATTTAACCATATTATTATAGTGACCGATGTATATCATACGCGGCGTGCCCTGTACGCGTTTCAGAAGGTTTTTTCAGGCACGCCGGTGCGCGTGGAGGTTTCCGGGGCTGAAAATGACGTATTTTCAAGCTCAAACTGGTGGAAAACGGATCTGGGCATATCCGCCTATATTCTCGAGCCGGTAAAATATGCTGTTTATCTCCTGACAGATAAAAACCCTGATTTTATTGAGAATTATTAGCGCCATGAATTTAAAGCAGATTGAAAAAAAAATTGACCGCTTTAACTTCCAGGTCTTCCCCCAGATGCTGGTTCAGGTTCACAAGGTTACGTCTGATGAATCTTCGAGCGCCCAGGATCTCGCGGACATTGTTTTAAAAGACCAGGCGCTGACCACCAAAATTCTCAGCATAGCCAATTCCGCCTATTACGGTTTTTACGGCAAAATATCCACGATTACGCAGGCCATCGTCGTCCTTGGCTTTGCCTCGGTGAAAAATATAGCCTTCGGCCTTATCGCCTACAACAGCCTGTCCAAGCTCATAAAAGAACCGCTCCTGAAAAATTTCTGGGAGCACTCGCTTGCCACCGGGGTGTGCGCCGAGCTGCTGGCGGAGAAAATAGGCTATCAGCCGACAGAGGAGGCTCTGGTCGGAGGGCTGATTCATGATGTGGGCAAGCTTATGATGGTGCAGTTTTATCCGGATGAGTACGGCGAGGTCGAGCGCATTATGAACGAGCAGCCGGATGCCTATTCTCATGTTGTCGAGACCTCGATTCTTGGCGTCAATCACTGCGAGGTTGGAAGGCTGCTTGCCCGCAAATGGGGTCTGCCCGGGCCCCTGCAGCAGGTTATCGCAGATCATCACAAAAAGAACT
>CAZUMW010000017.1:0-83078 GCA_964621615.1 uncultured Thermodesulfobacteriota bacterium | reverse complement strand
GAGACTACCTTGTTCCCCTCTTTGGAAAAGAGGGGTTAGGGGAGATTTTTTACGCTTTATCGCCGGACACG
Source organism: uncultured Thermodesulfobacteriota bacterium (assembly GCA_964621615.1). Taxonomy (GTDB): domain Bacteria; phylum Desulfobacterota; class WTBG01; order CAIYCZ01; family CAIRTM01; genus CAZUMW01. The sequence continues at coordinate 83,007 of CAZUMW010000017.1, read as the reverse complement.
CTTCGCTTTGTCCGAGCCTACGACTCTCATTCGTTCGAAATGATGCCGGTGCTATTGTGACACAGCCTCTAAACTGGGTGGTGACGGTTTGTGCTGAACTGTTGACCCTGTTGTCATTGCACGGCTCCGGAGGCTGTGTCGTAATTGATTGTTAAAAAAAAGAGGCTTTCACATTTGGTCTACAATCAAATATTTTTGATTTTGAGGGGTTAGATCTTTCCGAAATATTCAGCTTTCTGCCCTCAATTTGAATTGCGACACAGCCACTCCGTCCGGGCAATCCAGTACTATTTTTCAATATCAAAATGCAGACAAACTAAAATAATGGTTTTTTCATCCTGAAACAGAAAAGGGACGGCATTGTAGAACACCGTCCCTTTTTTTACGCAAATAAACAACAGTATCTTGTTTTACCGCACAATACCGTAAATCAGCCGCGGGGTTGCACTGACCGGTCCGTGCGGGGTGGCGATACCGCTCAGATCGACGTCTTCCAGTATATAGGAGTATGTTTTTCTGTTTTGCACATCCTGGTCGACAATCTGATAGGAAGCGCCTTCGGTGGCACAACCTTCAGCTGCTATCAGCGAATTATTAATTTTTTCATAGTTATCGCTGCCGGCTTCTGCGCGGTAAACGTTAAAGCCAGCATTGTCGATCTCGGATGCGGTTTCCCAGCTGATGGTTACTGCACCGTTTCCGGCCGCAGCATCCAGTGAGCTCAGTGTAATCAGTGTGGAACACCCATTTGTTATACCGATGCCGTCCGCTGTCCCGTAGTCGGGCAGATTGTCGCCGGGAGGATTACAGGTAGGAAGCAGCGAATTTGTATCGTAGGTTGTAAATGTCATTTCATAGCAGTCCGGGTCAAAATCAGGAATATCACTGCGCGGGATAGCGAATTCAATATATTTATAGGTGCTTGCAAAATCGAAGCTGCCCTCATTGCCGGAGAGATTGATTAAATCGGCCGACTCAGCACAATCATCAGAATCGCAATCTAAAAATAAGCGATCATCGAACGTTTCATCTTTTGTGTTCCATGATGCAACAGTTATATGATAGTCGGCATAAAAGTCACTCCAGTGTATGCAATCCGGATTATCCAGACAATCGTCTGAGCTGTCAATATACGGCTGATAGCCGACTGTTGTCTGCGGATCTGTATCAATCCAGATACGGTATTCTTTATATGCTCCGCCTGAAGTGGAATTCCAGATAACGATATCATCAAGCGTCATTCTCACATAAACAGTATCGTCATCGGCGGTTATGCCGGTCTCCAGCAGATCGATCTGCTCGGGAAAACAGGGGTTACTGTCATTTGTATCGCTTCCTATTGTCTCTGTACCGTCCCAGTCCCCCAGAACGCCGTCAATGCTTATGCCGCTGCCGCCGCACACAGCATATGTAATGGGGTCGGCAGAGCTGTCGTTGTTGAAATCATTGGAGGAGGCACCGTCAAGACGGAAAGCAAAATCGACAACCCCTGAAGGCGACCCGATCGAGCTTAATGGAATACTCATTTCAAGCACACCGCCGCTGTAAGCGTGCGAAACAGTCTGTGAAATAGTATTCCACGCTGTTCCGGACCATTGCTCCAGGTCATATTGCCACAGTGTTCCGCCTGAGCCCCACAGGTGGATACGGTATTCTGCTCCAATAGTATTGTACCAGTTTGTTTCTCCGGTGGATACGTTACGGTCAGTGTCAAGGTAGACGAGATAGGTGTTTCCGCCGGACGTAGCGGCAACCGTGCCCGACACATCGATGCGCACAAAAAGATTTGTGCAATCATCGGTTATAAAACAATCAATACCATCGGCATTCGCATCAGTGACATCAGAAGCCTTATCGGGACTGCGTGCGATATCGGCATTGTTCCATGCAGATTCAGCAGTTCCATCCACCGTAATGGTGGTGGCAAACGCCCCTGCGGCACACAGTGACATACCCATAAATGCGATTAAACAACATATGCATATCTTTTTCATGACCCCCGCCCCTTCTGCGCTAATAGTTTTACCTACAAAGTTTAAAAATAATTTTTAAGACTTTTTAATTTTATACGCGAAAAAAGCCGTTACTGTCAAGCTAAACATTACGGTTTAACAAAAATTAACACAAAAAAAGGCCGATGCTATTTGCTTGACACACTTTAATTTGTATTGTATGATTTTTAGCAGCCGCAAACTATTATCAGCCAATAAATAGGGAAAATAGCCAAATTAGACATATCAAAAACCGTAATGGACAATTTAATACCAATAAAAACCATCAAAGCGCTGATCATATTGTGCCTCCTCCCCGCTTCCCTTTTCGCTGCAGAACCGCAGCTTGAAACAATTAATTTTACTGAAAATTTTGAAAATTTCGCGAACCCCGAAAGAGGGTTTCACCGATATACACACTTACGAGGGCTTACAGCCGGCCAGGTAAGCGGCCTCAGGGCGCAGGGGCAATCCCTCATACTGGGGCTTGCCATTGTAGATGATTATATCGACAAGGATTTTGACACAGCGCTCTTTAACGAATTGCAGGCCGGTTTCGATGTTGCGCGCAATGAGGGGCTGAAAATAAATTTCAGACTCTATTACACCGCTCAAAGCTATGCCGACCCCCCGCTGCAGCGGATGCTTGATCACATCAATCAGCTTGACGGGATATTCGATGCCAACGCGGATGTCATTAACGTTGTTGAAGCCGGATTTATCGGCCCCTGGGGAGAGTGGCACAGCTCCACCCTTGGAAACCCTCCTGCTGTGTCAAACATGCAGGCAGTGCTGTTTGAGCTTTTGAGCGTACTGCCGCAGGAGCGGATGGTCAGCATAAGACGCCCCATGTTCAGGCGTCAGATTTACGGTGACAATGCTACCTTGAATACGGTCAATGCGTTCAGCGGATCCAATTTGTCACGGACCGGCTATCATAATGATGCGTTCGTCTCAAGCGACACAGACCTGGGTACCTATGTCGACCCCGGCTGGAGCCGACAGGATGAGCTTGCCTATGCGGGAAACGAATCCCGCTTTACGCCATTTGGCGGTGAAAGCTCATGGCACTCCCCCCTGCACGAGCTCACCAACTGCGACAATTCCACCTGTGAGCTTGAAATGCTTCGTGCAAATTACTTAAATGACGGCTGGTACGGACCGGTTCTTGACCGGTGGGAAAGCCAGGGGTGTTTGGATGAGATAAAGCGCCGCCTGGGGTATCGCTTTGTCATGCGAGCCCTTGAAATATCAGAACAGGTAAAGCCGGGGGGGATTTTGCATCTGGTAATCACCATGGAAAATGTGGGGTTCGGCTCCCTTTTCAACCCGCGCGATGTTGAGCTTATTCTACAGAAGGGTGATACCGTGTATGTCGCTGATATAGATGCCGATCCGCGTCGATGGGAGCCGGGACAAACCATAGAATATGACGGCTATTTCCGCATTCCCGCACAGATTGCCGAAGGGTCCTGGGATGTAAAGCTGCAGCTTCCGGATCCTGCAAACACGCTTCATGATGATCCCCGCTATGCTATCAGGCTGGCAAACGACAATGCCTGGGAGGAATCGACCGGCTGCAATATACTGAAGCAGGGCCTTGCTATTTCTCATAGTGCACCCGGCAGCGCAACCGATGACCCGCTGTTTTACGAAATCGAGCCGCCGTGGACCATTTCGGGAACAGTAAGCGGATGTACAAAAGTTCCTATCGTTTTGTATAGATATACCGGCTGCAACACAGTGGAAGAAGTCGCTTCTGCTATTCCCGGTGACGACGGTTCATATGCTTTCAGTGAATTGAGCCAGGGCTATTATAAGCTGGCTCCTTCAGACAACGAGATGTGTTCTTTCAACCCGGAGTGTCATAACTCTCTTTCCATCCCCCAAACAAACCCGGCATCCTATGATTTTACCATCACCTGCCCGGCCTGTCTGTGTCCATAGATCTCCTATCCGGTAATCGGATAGTGCCCGCTGCCCGAAACAAGGCCGGCCCCAACCAGAAAGCTCACAACAGCCGCTGCAAAGGCCAGTATCGACAGGGCGGCAACCGTTTCAGCGCTCCACTTCCAGGCAAATCTGCCGTGGATGATGACCGCATACAGTATCAGGACCAGCAGAGACCAGGTTTGCACCGGGTCCCACTCCCAGTAGCTCCCCCAGATAATCTTTGAGCGGAACATCCCTGTAACAAGCATAATGCTGAACATGATGAACCCGACGGCAATCATTTTATAATTGATATCATCAAGCGCTTCCCGTGAAACAAAAGCATGTCCTGCTTTTTCGTCCGCGGCAGGCTTTTTATATAAGAAAATCATGATGCTTGCCATACATGAAACGCTGAATGCTGCATACCCTGCAAAACACGAGGCCAGGTGATAGCTTATATAGTTTCCCTGTAGAACCTCGGGCATCGGCTCTATCGCTGCGTCAATGGAGGGATTAAAAACAGCAGAAATCATAAGCAGAAAAACCGCCGGCAGCACGGCCGCCCCCAGGGCTCTGCTTTTAATTTTATACTCTACAGCAAGATACAGAGCAAGGATTGTGCCCGCAGAAAAGGTCATACATTCAAACGGCCCGCGAACAGGGATATGCCCCATGCCAAGCTCATATGATTCATACCAGCGCAGAAAAAAAGCCCACGCATGGATCAGAAGAGCAACGGCAGCTGTCGCGGTCGCGTAACGAACAACACGGGTTCTGCTGAAAATGCATGAAACAATATACAGAGCTGCACCTGCACCGTACAGCACTGTAGCTGCCTGGTAGAAAAAAATATTGTTCACCGGGAAGGCTCTCCCTGTATGGTTTCAATCGAGGTTTCCAGCAGTTTCTCGATTTTTTCTATGTTTTTTGACGCAGCGCCGTATAGCTTAATGCGGCATCCGTCTCCCTGCGGCAGGATGTATACTAAAACAATCTCATGGGAAAAGAAAAAAGACAGCGCAAAGCCCATGGTCATACAAAAAAAAGCATACCATATGATTTTCCGGCCGGGGTCCCGTATGAGCTTTATAAGCGCAACCTCTTCGGGGGCAAACCCTTCCAGGCCGAAGCGATAGCCCGGCAGCATATGGTGCGCAAACGCTGCCGGGCGCTGCGAAATACGCAGTGATGCAGGGGATGATCCCATCCTGAGCTTAACCGCATGGGGCTCAAAGCGAACAGTTACAATCCGGATGTCGCTGCCGGGAACCCCGAAGCTGCCGCCTTCTGCCACCTTCACAATCCTATCCCTGCCGTTTTTCGAAGTAATCCTTATCCGCGCACAGTGCACCTGTTTAGAAAACCGCTCCTGAAAGATTTCAATGCCCTTATAGCGCAGCGGCGTACCGAAGCTCACCCTCCCGGTTTTTACCTTCCTGCCCTGCCTATTAATAATAGACAGGATACTTCGATGTTTTTTAACGCCGGCAGGCTCATGGTCATCTGCCGGATACACTTTCTCACAAAGGATTGAAAAATCAAGAGGGATGGCGCGCGGCGTGCCGTCGTCATCTGCTATCAGGGGAGTAACACACTGTCCGGCGCTTATTTCAAAGGTGTGCCGGAAGCCGGTCTGTGAAACAGCAAGTCCGGCCGCCATTGCAAGGATACCTGCATGTGCCAAATAAAACCCCAAATGGGCAAACCGGTTTCGCTCAAAGCGCACACAGCTTTCATGCCCCTGCACCGCAGACACCGCGGTGCGGTTAAAATAAGCAGACAGGCGCCGCTGTATGTACTCAGCTTCGCTGCTGCTGCAGGGTGAGGGGGCCTCCCGGCTCTCCACGTGCATGAAAATCGGAATAGTTTGTGACAAATCAGAGGAAGAAGAAAAAGCGAACAGCTTCAGCGTTTCGGGAACGCGCCTGCCGACACAGGCAATGAGATTGACACAAAACAGCACAAGCAGCACATCAATAATAAGCCGGGTGCCATGGGTTTCTGCGAGCCATTGTCCTCCCGGCAGTGTATTACCGAAGAACTCAACCAGAACAGCGGCACAGAGCATCGCCAGAACAGCGATCGTCAGCTTAATGGAGGCGGCAACGACACATAAACGATAAAGTAATGTCTTCATATTTATTATGCCGGCGTGTACTGTACCTGTGATACAATTATGCCCCCTGTCATGCAGACAGCTTTTTCAGCAGCCAGCCCATGGTCTCGCCGAGCGTTTTCATGGTTTTTATTCCCTCCTCATCCGCTTCAACATCGCCGACTGCCCCGCCGATGCCGATATTCCAGTACACTGATCCGGGAACAATCATCTGGTTGATCAGGAAAAAGTGGTTAATGGAATCAAACACATGCACCCCGCCGGCGCGGCGGACCGCAACCACCGCAGCGCCGACTTTGCGCCGCAGCAGGTGATCGTTTCCGCGGGAGACATACCCGGCGCGGTCGATAAGCGCTTTCATTTCAGCGGTGAGATCGGAAAAATAGGTGGGGGAGCCGAGAATGATCCCGTCTGACTCAATCATTTTTTCTATACAGTCATTAATAATGTCATCATCAATCACGCATCGGCGGTCTTTGTTTTCGCGGCACGTCATACATGCGGTGCAGCCGCGCACCGGCCTGCCGGTAATGTTTACCAGCTCAGTATCGATTCCCTGGCCCTCAAGCTCTGCAAAAACATGATTGATCAGGCGGGCAGTGTTGCCGTCTTTGCGCGGGCTTCCGTTAAATGCGGTCACTTTCATGGATTTAAATCTCCTTTCTCTCTGCCGGTGAAAAAATATTCATAACAGGAATTTTACCCTGGTAAAATTCCTATGCACACATAAAATGCATCTGCTCAAGACACCGCTGCATATGGGCGAGGATATCCTGCATATTTTCCTGATACCGTGTCAATGCCGGCTTCCCGTCTTCGATCGATCCTGCTATCGCCCTGCCGGCGCGGTAGCCTGAGTCAATTGCCGCGCTGATGCCTTCACCGTTAAGGTATATGAGACCGGCCGCATCCCCGGCCAGCAGCACATTCCCAAAGCCCAGCTGCGGCGGCGCCTGCCGCATGACGCATCCTTCAAAGCGCACCTCATCGTCGAGAGCTACCCCGAAGGTGTCTTTCAGAAAAGATCTGAATCCAGCCATGCTTTCCTTAAGGTTGCGCCCCTTCGAACCCCCGACACACAGGGTGAGGAACTCATCCTTGCGATGTGCGCAGGAAAGGATTTCTCCTATGGACGGCTCAAAAAAAACATACCAGTGTGCATCCTTAAGCTCGCCCATATCGAAAAACCGATTATAGGTCTGATAAATAAACACCTCCTGGCCGGTCTGGCGCCATGTCGGATCAAGGGTCATGCGGATTCGTGAATTCCCCCCGTCGGCGCCGACAAGAAACCGGCAGCGCATCTGCACTTCTGACTTATTATCACCCCGCTGAAGCACATCGAGCAGAATCTCCTGTCCCTGTTGCCCGTAGCCCCGAACCATGCGCTGGTCTTTGACCATGGCGCCGCTTTGCTCAAGCAGCCACCGGTCAAAAGCGCTCCGCCAGATATTGTGGTATGCGGTCGGAAACGGGTTGCCGTCCTTGTCAAGCTCCCACACATACTGCATAAAGCCTCCATCCCTGCTCCATTCCAGTATATTCTCCGCATCGATTATGCGCGGCTCACAATAAACCTCAGCCGGGGGCATTGCTGAAAAAAACCGTGGCAGCAGCTGCTGTGTCTGGCCGAACAGAATTCCTGAGCAGATTTTGTTCCGGGGAGGTGATTCCTGTTCAAGAACAACGACATCGTCAACGCCAGCATCACCAAGCGCCTTCGCACACGCCGAGCCCGCAGGCCCGCCGCCGACAATAATAACCTCATGTGACTCCATATCTATTCTCCTTTCAATACAAACCGGTCTGTAGTAGTATTAACTGTACCAGAATTTTTGCAAAGCGGTCAATATTCATCTGCTGCAGACACAGGGGCTCCCGCGTTCTTCCCACCATCGTGCTGCAGCCTGTCAAAGCGGTATGGGACCCGCTGAAATGATTGTCAAAATACTCATTATTACTCTCACCGTTTTGCTGTTGATTACCGGGCTTATCGGCTCGATTGTGCCCGGCATTCCCGGACCGGTTCTCGTGCTTGCCGGAGCGCTGGTTTATGCGGTCTATACCGATTTCGCAGCTGTTTCATGGAGGCTGCTGCTCTTTTTTGCCGGGCTCACCCTGCTCAGCCAGCTTCTTGACTATACGGCATCGGTTATCGGTGCAAAAAAATTCGGCGCAAGCAGGTGGGGCATTGCAGGGTCATTTGCCGGCGCGCTGGCAGGGGTGGTGATTGCAGGGATTCCGGGGCTTATTATCGGCCCGTTTGTCGGTGCAGTGCTGTGCGAGCTTGTACGGGGCAGCACCCTTCACGCATCCATGCGCACCGGTTTCGGGACGTTTGTCGGCTTTCTCGGCGGGGCGCTGGGCAAGCTGATCATCGCTCTTATCATGATCGGCCTGTTTCTTATACAAGCATTCTGACATGCACACCGCCTGCTGAAAAATGGAGTATTCATGATACGCGCAGAACAGAAAACAGTACCTCTCGATACGGTACAGGCGCACGATAAACGATACATCATCACGTCCGGGCAAACCGGCACGCTGCTGAAAAAATCCATACAGGAAGCCGGTATGCTTAACCCGCCGTATCTTATATATGATCACGGGGCGGGCGGCTATATTATTGTATCCGGATACAGGCGCATTACCGCCGCACAGGAGCTCGGCTGGACCGATATCCCTGCGCGCATCATTTCAGCACCGGATGATTATCAAGCGCTTTTGACATATGCCCTGCAGGAGAACCTGAGCCACCGCCGGCTGAATAGTGTGGAAAAAGCACGTGCCGCTTCAAAGCTGCTGACCATTCTGCCGGCAAAAAAGGTTATGGACACATGGCTGCCGCTGCTTGAATGCCCGCCAGGAGAAAAAACCCTGTCACTGCTTCAGGCGGTTGCCGGAAGCTCTTGGGAGATCCAACAGGCGATCCTTGATGGGGCAATAACCGACAAAACCGCTGCTGCCCTTTCTGAGATGAATCAGGACAGCAGCAGCTGTCTTTTAACGCTTTTCAGCAAAGCCAACCTCAGCGCAAGCAAGCAGCGCGAAGTGATTGAATCATGCCGGGACCTTTCCCGCAGGCATGACACATCCATCAGCAGGCTGCTTACAAGCCCTGATATTGCAAAAATACTTGATAATCCTGAGGCAAACCGCTCCCAAAAAGGAGATGCCGTCCTCAGTCTGCTCAGAAAAAAGCGCTACCCGGTATTACGCGCTCAGGAGGAACGGTTCCATACGCTGAAAAGGAGTCTGTACCTTCCAAAGAATGCATCCCTGTCTCCCCCGCCTCACTTTGAGGGCAATACCTACCGGCTTGAACTAACCTTTCGCTCTGCTGATGAATTCGAGAAAACCGTCACCAGTCTTCAGCATGTTGTCGGCAGGAACGGTTTGCGCGATTTTATCGACAAAAAATGACATATGTTTTATCCGCAACACATTTACGTTGAGCGCTGCGTGACCGGCAGCCCGCTTACAAAAACAGTTCTTGAACGCTGCCCCGGCATTCCGGCAACAGAAATCGGTGACGCCCGTGATCTTATCCGGGATCACGATGCAGCGGGCACCCCGATCTCGGAGGGCAAAAAGCTCCTGCTGCTTTGTGCCAACAAAGGCCGGTTCCTTGAGCTGTGCCCCGGAACGAAAAAGCCCTACCGGTGCTGCCTCTACCGGATTCTGAATATCGGCACCGGGTGCCCCTTTGACTGCACGTACTGCATTTTACAGACGTATCTGAACAACCCGATCATAACGCTGTACGCCAACCTGCACGATATGCATGATGAGCTTGCACGCAGCCTCGACCCAAACCGGCACGATGTCATTCGTATCGGCACCGGGGAATACATGGACAGCCTCGCCCTTGAGCATCTGACAGGCTTCTGCTCATATATCCTTCCCTTTTTTCAATCACAACAGGGCGTCATACTTGAGCTCAAAACCAAAACCGCCCATGTTGAGCCGCTCCTGTCTCTGGATAATACGAGCTCATTTATTATTTCCTGGTCGCTGAATGCTGCACGGGTTTCAGAATCTGAAGAGCACGGCGCAGCTGCCGTTAACGACCGGATTCGTGCGGCCCGGCAGGTGGTCGAAAAGGGGTATCGCGTCGGCTTTCATTTTGATCCGGTCATTTACCACCACGGGTGGGAGAACGGCTATGAAGAGGTTATACATGAGCTCGGCCGCCGCATTCCGCCTGATGCCATTGTGTGGATAAGCATCGGCTCGCTGCGGTACATGCCCGCATTGAAGCACACAGCACAGCAGCGCTTTCCCGAAACGAACATTTTTTCAGATGAGTTTATTCCCGGGCTTGACGCCAAGATGCGCTATGTGCAGGAGCTCAGGGTTTCACTTTACAAGCACATCATATCCTGCATCCGGCGCTACTATCCCGATGTCTGTGTCTACTTCTGCATGGAAAATCCGACGGTGTGGGAGCGCTGCCTCGGCTATGTTCCGTCCTCAAACAGTGAGCTGAAAAAAATGCTCGACCGGCAGATAGTTAAATCTATGTGACAATCCGGCAAAAGCAGCTATTGCAGCGACCACCGTGCTGCCTTATAAAAGAGATCGTATGCCATCTGTGCCATATGTCTCCCGGCAAAGCGTTTCATGAGCGGCTTTTCATGCATGGTATACACAGACGCCGACCCTCTGATTCTACTATTTTAAGCGGCATAACGGGCTCACCGCAGCACTGACACAGCTCCGAGGCCTGAACCCGTGCTTTCTCCGGAACTGCAATATCCGGTTCAGTCACCGCAAACAATGCTTCCCGGGACATACCAAGGATTGTGCTGATAATCCTGCGGCGAGTTATATTCATTTCTTCATGCTCTTCACGCGTTGCGCGTTTGTCGCGGACCCGCAGCATCAATTCACGATAGCGGTCACCAATGAGATTACTATCCGCGCGCTTAGAAATGCGGACACCGCACTGTCTGTCACGATTAAAAAAGGTAAAAACCTGCTTTCCGTGATCCATGTGGACGAGGTTACCTTTCCCGAAGGTACAGCCGGTAAGCACCTGAACCGCGTCCACACCGCAGGCATCATTTTCAACAACTGCAACGATTTCTTCATCCTGTGAGCGGTTAGCCGCTATCCATTTCATGCCCTCCCGGGCGGCCCTGAATCCAATAGCAAGGCCGGGACATTCATGCCCATGGAAGTCAACACATCGACACCAGTCAGAATTGATATTTTTTTGTCCGTTCATTAACCCTTCATCTCCTGTATTAATATATTTTGTGCTATTATATTAATAAAGGTGTTATTATATGTCAACAAGGATGTATAAAAAAAGACCGGCTTATGTTTGCACCGCATGCATGATTATTTAAAATATATTTTGCTAATTTCATATTTTTATAAGCTTTTTTTAACAAAAACAGCATGCCGCCCGCTTAAAAAACTCTATTGACAGTTCCTTCTTAAATGTGTTACTAAATATATTTTTGTAACACATTTGCGATTATTTCCGGCTCCGCTTATAAGTCCTCTGTTACCACATATCACAATCACATTCAGCGGGACCTTCATTGCATGCAAAAACACATTATTTCCACGCACGCGGTTATGCCGGCATATGTGCGCTACATTCGCCGAAAATATATCCTTCTGATAGCGCTTACCAGCCTCACGGCAGCCGTTGCTGCCTTTGCTCTCACCCAGGGAGCCTATACCATATCGCTGACCGGGCTTATCAAATCCCTGTTGGCGTGCGAAAGTACCGCTGCGGATATAGTGATCTGGGATATCCGCCTCCCGCGAATAATCGCCGCAATAGCGGGCGGCTGGGGCCTGTCAATTGCCGGCCTGGCCATTCAATCGCTTTTGAAAAACCCCCTTGGGTCGCCATCGACGCTCGGCATAAGCCATGGCGCGGCGTTCGGCGCCGCCTCGGCGATCGTGCTTTTCAACGGGGGCTTCCTTTCGGTAACCGCTTTTGCCTTTGCCGGAGCCGTAACCGCTACTGCTGCTATTTTGTTTCTGGCACGCCTCAAACAGCTTTCCCCTGAAGCCATTATTCTGGCCGGTGTGGCCCTGTCTTCACTGTTTGCATCCGCCACCACGCTGATTCAGTTTCTGGCAACAGAAACCGAGCTTTCCGTTGTTGTCTTCTGGACGTTCGGTGATGTCGCCCGCTCCACATGGAGCGAAACCGGTGCAATAATCATTGCCGCAACAGCCGCTACCCTGTTTCTGCTTATACGGCGCTGGGAGCTGAATGCGCTCGATACCGGCCACGAGTCAGCCTGCGGGCTGGGCGTGAATGCAGATCGCATTCGGCTGCAGGGTATGGTTGCCGCTGCTGTTGTGGCTGCGCTGATCACATCCTTTAACGGCGTTATTGCATTTGTAGGGCTCATTGCCCCCCATATCGGGCGGCGGATGGTGGGGCCTGACCACCGGCTGCTCATACCGCTTTCAGCAGTCTTAGGCTCACTTCTGCTGCTGTCTGCCGATACGGCAGGCCGCGTGCTGGTCGGCTCGGGATCCTTTCCGGTCGGGGTTGTCACTTCTTTTCTCGGCGCCCCGATGTTTCTGTATCTTCTTATACGGGGGGCGGCACATACATGAAGCTGACTGTATCCGGCATCCGGTTTTCATATAACGGCCGTCACGTTCTCGATTGTGTTGATTTCTCCGTTAGGCCCGGAATGATTCTCGCTGTACTGGGTGAAAACGGGGCAGGCAAATCAACACTGCTCAAATGCCTTAACCGCATCCTGCAGCCGGACCGGGGTACGGTGCTCCTTGACGAAGAGCTCCTGCTCGGCATGACGCGAAAATCAGTGGCACGCCGCATGGCGTATGTTCCTCAGAAGCATGCCGGCTCACCGCTCACCGTATTCGATTCTGTGCTCCTGGGACGAATGCCTCATATGGGCTGGCGAGCATCAAAGCACGACTACGCGGTTGTTGAATCGATTCTTTCACGACTGGGACTGCAGCCCCTTGCTCTTCGCCATGTTTCGGGTCTGAGCGGCGGTGAAGCTCAGAAAGTGCTTATTGCGCGCGCTCTGGCCCAAGCCCCAAAAATACTGCTTCTTGATGAGCCGACAAGCAATCTTGATCTCAAAAATCAAATTGATGTGATGGATCTTGTCCGCACCGTTGTCGACACGCAAGGCCTGGGATCTATTGTCGCTATCCATGATCTCAATCTTGCCTTCAGGTATGCTGATGCGTTTCTTTTTCTTAAGGATACTACCGTGTTCGCACTGACTGATCGCAGCGGCCTCACCGCTGAAATCATCGAGCATGTGTACGGCGTTACCGTGACTATGCACTGTATTAACGGCCGCACTATGGTCATGCCCGCATAACGAAAGGAGATACACATGAAATTGATCAGGGCGGTACTGATTATGCTTTTCTGCCTTCAGCCTGCGATAAGCGCGGCGGTTACGGTTACCGACCAGGCTGGACGACCGGTAACAGTTCCGCACTCTCCCGATCGAATCATCTGCCTCGGTCCCGGCGCGCTGCGCCTTATCGTGTATCTGGGTGCGCAGGACAGGGTCGTCGGTATTGAAACAATTGAAAAAACAAACCCAAAAGGCCGGCCCTACCGGATCGCCCATCCCGGGCTGGCAACCCTGCCCGCATGCGGCCCCGGAGGCGCAGCCGCTATTAATAAAAAACCGGACATGGAGGCTGTTCTCAGCATTGAGCCGGAGGTTATTTTCGTTACGTATATGGATGCTTCCCAAGCCGACATTGTTCAGGCCACGCTTGGTATTCCTGTCGTGGTGTTGAGCTACGGAGAGTCTCCGCTGTTTGACGAAGCTGTTTTCGATGCACTGCTTATTGCCGGTAAAATTCTCGGCCGGGAAAAGCGCTCAAATGAAATAATAGCATATATCAGAGATATAAAAACCGACCTGTCTGAAAGAACAAAAAAACTGCCCGAATCCGCCCGCCCGAAAGCCTATGCAGGCGGCATCGGGTACCGCGGCTCCCACGGGATCGAAAGTACCCAACAGGATTACATTCCGCTGCAGTGGGCAGGAGCCTTAAACCGTGCCGAATCAGTGCAGAGCCGGCTTGGCAGCCATGTGTTCGTCGATAAAGAAACGCTGCTCGGCCTCAATCCCGAGGTGATTTTCATTGATGGCGGTGGGCTCTCGCTGGTGGCGACTGATTACAGAAAAAAAACAGCGTACTACAGGGCGCTCAGCGCCTTCAGCAGCAATCAGGTCTATGTGCTGCTGCCGTTTAATTATTATGCCGCAAATATCGGCACAGCACTGGCCAATGCATATGCCGTCGGGAAAATTCTCTATCCGCACAGCTTTGCCGACATCGACCCTGAAGCAACGGCCGATGAGATTTTTACTTTTTTGGTTGGGAAGCCGGTCTACTCAAACATGAAAAAGGATTTCGGCGCAATCGGCCGGCCGGCCGGATGGATGCAATAAAACAATAGGAGGTACCTGTATGAAAAAACAACTGACGGTACTGCTGCTGTTGACGGCCCTGATCCAGAGGCCTGCTGCTGCCCAGGATTCTACGGATACACCTGTCGTTTTAGACACTATTGTGGTGACCGGGGAAAAAATCGTTGCCCCCACCAAGCAAACCGGGGATACGGTGTACACGGGAAGCGAAGTGACCAGAAAAGGGATTGATGCCCAGGGGACAAAGGCCAGTGTCAGCGTATATGAAGCAGTGAAAGTTCTTCCCGGCCTCAGCGTTGAAAGCGCAGACCCCTACGGACTTGCCGCCGAGCAGAAAAACATTCGAATCCGGGGCGTGCGCGGATATCTCGGCGCCATGACCATAGCCGGGGTGCCGAACTGGGGCGGCTGTCCCATGGGACCGCGGGAGTACCTCTATGACACAGAGAATTTCGAAAGCATTGCCGTGTACAAAGGGGCGGTTCCCGCTGACCTGAGCACCGGGGTAGGCGCCAGGGGCGGAGCAATCGAACTGCGGCCGCTCTGGCCGAGGCAATCATTCGGCTTCTGTGTCAATCAGGGCATCGGTCCCGACTCATACAGCCGCACATTTATGCGGCTCGACTCAGGAGTTATGCCCCGTACCGGCACAGGCATTTCTTTTTCCGGATCATACACTGATGCGGAGAAATGGAAGGGGCCCGGGGATCTCGGCCCGCGAAAAAACATGAATCTTATGCTGCGTCAGGAAATACCGGGCGGCACAGAGATAAAGCTGTGGTTCAATAGCAACGATCTTGAACAAGATTTGTACCGGCCATTGACCTACGATGAGGTGAAGGACCTCGGCACACATTATGATCAGGACTATACCCGCAGCCTGACAGGTATCAAAAGCAGGGATATTTACTATTACCGCTATAACCGGGGAGAGTACCGCAATCGCGACATCTTTGCCGTGATACCGCTGTCGCTGTCAGACAATCTGCTCCTGACCATGAAACCCTACTATTTTTATGAAGACACCGATATTCTGGGCGGATCTCTTTCCCGGGGCGGAACCGTACTAAAGCGCACACGTGACATCGAGCGATATGGGGTTATAGCACGGATCGATGTTTCGCTTCCGCGGCTTACCGCGTCTGCGGGGTACTGGTTTGAATCCTCCGATCTGGTTATACGCACTGAAACCTACGATCCCCGAACCTGTGCGTTTACCGGCTACGGCATGTACATGCACAATGACGAAAACGGTCTTGTGCACAGTCCGCACATTAAACTTGCAGGAAGCGCAGGACGCCTTGACTGGCAGGCCGGCCTCAAATTCTTCTATTATAAAGACCCGGCTAGCCAGGGCTACACATCTCAGTCGCCCGGCCGCCCATTGTCATCCTCATCTGATCTCTCGGTAAAGGAGCGTGAATATGACGAGCTGCTGCCAACGCTTGGCATTGCCTGGCACTTTTCTGATAGGGTTGAATTGCATGCCAGCTACGGCCGCAATCAGATCAGACCGTATGCCTATATGCCGCTTATAAATCTGTACAACCAGAACCGGCGCACATTCCGGGCTGCCGGGATCAGTCTGAACGATCTTTTCAGCGGCTATGATATGGAAACAGCAGATAATTTTGAACTCGGGGTGCGCCTGTGGTGGGATCGGGCCCAGGTTTCCGCATCGGTGTATTATGTAAAACACAGGGATCTGCTTACAACCGTATATGATCCGCGGGTGGGGCTCAGCTACTACCAGAACGTGGGTGATGCAGCCGGCCACGGTATAGAAATCGAAACCAACTTTTTCATCAGCGATCATTTCACCCTTTTTTTTAATCCGACATATACCCGGCTCACCTATGATGACGATTTGGCCTATCAGGGCATGACCATGAACACCAAAGGGAAACAGGTTGTCGACACGCCTGCCTGGACGCTCAAAACCGGCCTGATATTTCGCTATCATAATTTCGAGTGCTGCTCCATGCTGCGGTATATGAACAGGCGCTACGGCGACGCCGAGCACCGCGAACGCATCGACAATTTTGTCGTGGCTGAGGTGCAGATGGGATTTACATTCAAAAACCTTTCTTTCACCGATGAGCTGCAGTTGACGCTTGAATGCAACAACCTGTTTGACGAAGAGTATGTGTCCCTGATCAATTCCATGGACGATACCCGCGCCGGCAACACCAGCTATCACGTGGGCTCTCCATTCACGACAATGCTGAACATTTCATTTAAATGGTAACAATGCAATCTATAACCTGTCAAAGGAGAATAATTGATGAAATCAACAAAACAAACGTTCCGAATTTTTTTAGCCATAATCCTGACCGCCTTTATGGCACCTGACATTGCAGCACAGGAAACAGAACCCGCAACAGGAGTAAACGGCTCCTACGGGGTCATGGTCATTACCGCCGAAGATATATACTGGCAGACATGGACGTTTACATCGCCCGGGGATTTTTCAGTCAAGGGCTGGAACGGAATCGGCTGGTACGGCGGCGGGGCAGTCTTTTGCGCCTGCTTTTCTGCCATAGATGCCGGACTTGGCAGCAGTAAGGAGGATATGATTCTGTTTCTGACCGGCATTACCCGGCAGAAGTCAAAAAGCATAACCGGTGCGGGATATGTAGTAAAACAATATACGCTATCCACTCCGCTAATTTTTATTGGATTTACATCATAGCAAATAACTTATACGGCAGCTTTTGCTTTTATAGAGACAATCACCCACGCCAATACCATATGATTGCAAATGGCTTTATTTGTATCAATCCTAAAGCCGTACTTTTGCCCCCTAACAAAAACAGCCGCGGAGCATACGCCCCGCGGCTGTTTTTGTAATCAGGCGACTTACTAATTAGTAGCCGTACTTCTGGAGATACTGCAGGGTAAACATGCGCTGCGGAAACTCTTTGCCAAAATCAAAGGAAGAAATGCCCATTGTTGAGTGAATCCGCTGGACGTCCGCCATCATGTTTGCATTGAAGTGCGGGATCTTGATGTCATTGTACTTGCTGGTCCCGATAAAGCCGATCTGGTCCATAATCTTCCACAGCTTGCCGTGCCGGTCATAGCGGTCAGAGTACAGCATGACCCAGGTTTCCGGATCGAGATACCATATCATCTTTGAATATAGAAAGTTGGGGTCATCATTTTCAACTTCTATGACATGCACATTAATGCGCTCGCGCTGCGTGCCGTCCCACAGGCAGTCCCCCGGCGTGTGGATCAGCTTTGATGCGTCATTGTGCCGGCTCATCAAAAGATCTTTCTGCCCGAGGTATTTGTACTTGTTGATCTGAATCGGGCCGTCCCAGCCCATATTGTCATAGCCGCAGAAATCGGCACCGCCCTGGGCGTCCTGGCGCTCGGTGGTCGACCGGCGGCGGATGCGGCGGATTGCCGGCATCCAGAACCACGAGTCATAGGCCTTCATTCGATCCTTGTAGTGAATCTCCATAATCCGCATATCGCGGGTCTCCGGCGGTGCCAGCTGCAGCATGGTGAATGCCCGCCAGATCTGCTTCGGGTTGCTTTCAAACTCGGGCACCGGCGGGACATCGGTCCTGCCTGAAAAAAAGCACAGATTGTTCTTGATTTTCAGATCCATATCATACTTCAGCCGGCCGTCGATAATAAACCCTTTCTCAACGCTGGTATAGGCATCCCCGTAGCTGCGAACACGGAAATTGTGCGCCATCTGTACGCCGCTTTTCGGAGCGGGGAACGGGAATCCGGATACATAATCAATCAGCTCTCCCTGGGAGCCCACCTTTGATGTGTCGTGATATTTTTTTGTCGTTTCGATCTGTCCGGGAGTCGGGGTGATCTGCTGATAGGGAACAACCCAGAACCAGCTCTTGCCCCATCTTTCGCTATTTTTCATAACATCATAATAGCTTTTCGGAAGATACTCTTTGACTTTATCGACATTGTCGCTGGTCACTTTTTTGCCGGCCCAGGTCTCCTCCCAGGCGCGAACTTTTTTAAGCTCATCTCCGTCAAAGCACTTCACCGGGAATTCGATTGCACTCGCTGCCGGCACCGCTACCAGCGCCGCAACCGCAAGTGCCGTCAAAACCGCCGCATTTATGCATGTTTTTCTCATAGTAACTCTCCCTGTGCTTAATTTAGAATTCATAGGTTATTTCAAATGTCAGCTGATCGAGGTGATTGACATATTCGCCCGGGTATCCGTAGTAGTTCAGATAGCGAAGCATAAAGGTCCATCTGAATGTGGGTTTGAACCCGATAACCGGGGCATAGTAGCCAGAGCCCTCTGTCACAGCGTGCGACCAGTAAAAACCGGGAAGAATCCGCCCGTGCCAGAGCTCGTAGTTAACCGACTGGGTGATCATACACCAGTGATGGCCTTTCTGCCGGTAGGTCGGCGTCGGCGGTGCATACCATGGGTAGATAATTTCCATGCGGTGGCGATTCGGCACCCACTCCATGAAAAGCTGCGTAGATGAAGACAGCAGCTTGTTTCGTAATCTCGGCGTAATGTACGGCAGATATATTTTAGTGTCCCAGCCGAGCGCAAAGGCATAGCGGTTGTGGTCGCTGCGGTGAGCAATCCCCTGCGGACCGCCCAGCGTTACATCCACATGATCCTTGCCAAGCTCAGCCAGAAATTCACCGCGGAGCACATTTCCGGTCATCCTGCAGTTGGTGAACGGAATGAGAGTAATTTTGCGGTCCACTGTTTTATTGAAGGTGAACCCGATGCTGTGCTGCCAGGCGAATTTGTAATCGTGCTCAAGGCGTCTGCCGAGGGCCGGGGCAAGCTGCGAGCTCATGAAATGACCGGTCTTAACCACCGGCTGATCCCCCCGGTGATAAAAATACAGCAGCGTCCAGTCAAATCCCCATAAAAACCCGCGGATACGGAAACCGACCTCCGGGTGTGTCCACTCATTGGTCGGCGTGTCGCGATACCATCCGAGCGTTGCTTCGTTGGGCGCCCGAAGAGACTGTGCGGCTTTGCCGTGTGAGAGGTGATAGCCCTGTGGCCAGACATAGTTGGGCTCATAATCGGGAATAACAACAGCCTCAAACATGAGGTTCATCGGCCAGTTAAACGGCGTGAACAGAAACCGCGCCATCCACAGCCCGCGCTTTATCTCGTCAAAGTCCGGATACGCCGGATTGAGGTTGCCGCGCAAATCAACCGGGTTGATGATATCGGTCATGCGGGCAACAGAAGTCTCACCCCAGCTCACGATCTGCTTGCCCAGCCGCACCTGAAAGGAGGGGTGGTTCAGTTCCAGATACGCCTCGCGGATGATGTCCCGCGGCTTTTCATATGATTTAAGCTGCTCAATACCCCGGCTGCCGCTCATTTTTCTGACATTGCGCTCATAGTCGGGGTCGATATGGTGCGCGGCATCGTAAAAGTTTTTCAAAATGGTATAAAAATTGAGCTCATACTTCGGCCCGTCATATAAATGTGCCATCGCCTCCAGCTTGAGCGTGGTGCGTGCATGAAACAGCCGGTAGGTGTTGAGATTTTCATCCTCCCACGGCTGAAGGCTCTCAGGCCGCCACAGAAACTGCTCTGAAATTTTGCCGTGCAGCACCAGCTTTCCGTCCATCAGCTCTATTGCCTGTGCATCCGAAACCCCAAACAGCATCCCGGCTGCAAAGCACAGCATAGCCCCCCATAAACATATGTGTTTTTTCATCCTGCCCTCCTTTACATTAATGGTTAATTACCGGCACTTTCGCCTGTCGCTGCCTTATATTACAATCCCTTTTCCGGGATTTGCAAGAAATTAATTTACTGCCGGCTCATTAACCACGCCGCGGCCCTTTCCGGTCTGCCCCATGCGCTGCCCTGCCTTCAGTGTGCAGTTCTGTAACGGCTTCTGATCGCCACACGCGCGGTCTGTAGTGCTTCTATATATGATGCTTCATCAGGCAGTTATTTCCCGCCCGCATCGTTTGTCTTCTTTTCTTCCGAGTCCGTGCTGCGAACCCAGCGCTGAGAGGTGCGGTAGTTCGAGCGGGCCAGCTGTCCGTCGACAAGCGTGATCTGGTCCATGGTGATGCGCGACATTATCATCTCTTTCTTCACAATCTGATTCCACTGCTCGATGCTTATTTTGCGCGCCTTTGCAGCATACTCATACGGGTATGCATCAAGCCCCTCATCGAACGCCTTGTCGCCTCCCTCAAAAAGCTCCGCGGTGCCCAGCACCTGAAAGCACAGCACGTTTGCAAAATTGTCATCAAACTCCCGGTGCCAGTTCAGGCTCACATACGGGTTTTTCCTGATGTGAAACAGCTTTGCGGTGCCCTTTTCATGAAAGGCATACAGCACTTTCTTGTCCGGATCAAGGGCAAAATCAGCGGTTATTGTGTAGGGCCGGTTATTAAATGAGGTGGCAAGCACAAAGGTGCGCTTCATGTTTTTGCCTTTGAAAATATCAACGATACGCTGCCACACTTTTTCCTGCGGCATAATTCCTTCGCCCGCTTTCCACTTGAGATAATCGCCGGTAAGCCACACCTCTGTTGCCGTGGTCTGCGCGTCGAGCTTGATTTCATGACAGTCGTTACACGTCACCCCCTCGGGCATCTCGGGGTGATCCGATTCAACCGTTGCGGTCGCATCGATCGCCTCGGCCTCATCAGCCGCCTTCTTCTCCCCGGCAGCATATGCCGCTGTGGCTGCACAAAGCATCGCTGCCAGCATTAGCGAAAGAGCGCGTTTCCAGCTTGTTCCTGTTCCAGTAATCATACGAGCCTCCTTTTCTGTTGTACAAAATCAACCGGTTAACAATTATGCCCCCGATACCAGACTGCGGCCTGCTTCCTGAGCGCCGCGCATACCTGTCTGGTCGAGCCGTGCACTGCCCTTTTCATAATAGGCGCCCCAAAAGCCGCATCCGCTGACTACTTCCGATGTTTCCACCCCGAAATGGCGAAGCAAAAACGCTATTGTGGTGATCACATCGCGATACAAATACGGTGACGGCCACCCCCACGTGCATACCACCGCGCCCTTTTTGGGGTCAAACTTTCGCGGCTCCCACGGGTTGCTCAACGCCTTCAGCCGGTCAAAAAACACAGTTGTGTGACAGCTTTCCCGGGCTGAATAAATCGGAAAGCCCAGGATAAACGCATCACACTCCAAAAGGCGTTTATAAATATAGGTCATGTCATCCTGTATGACGCAGTATGTATCCGGGGATTCCTTCTGACAGCGCAGGCACCCGGTGCAGGGGGTAATACACAGCCGTGAAAAGCACAGCTTTTCAACAGCGCATCCCTCCTGCTTCGCCCCGTCGAGCACGCCGTCGATAATGCAGTCGGTATTGCCCCCCGGGCGGGGGCCGGTAAGCAGCGCAAAAACATCCTTGACAGAACGCTCAAGCGTTACCTTCGGAAGATCCCAGCGCTGCACGGTGACCTGCGGGTTTTCCGCATCAACTGCCTGCTGGCTCTGGATAATACGCTGTATGCGCTCGGGATCTTTAAGGGCAAGGGTAAATGTTTCAAAGGAGGGGAATGCGGTTTCAATTGCGGCGACGGCGGTGTCACGGGTGACACGGCCGTCGCCTGAACGAAGAGCCTCACACTCTGCGGTGCGCTCAAGCTTTTCGCGGTGCCACTGGCGTGTTATGTGCGGCCAAAAAGATAGAAATTTTTCAAATACCTCCTGTGCCTCATCGCTGTATTCCGGCATGTCTGCTTCCTCCATTCATGCGGCCGCCCGGCTTCATTCCCCCGACATCAGCTGATACCGGCCCGGCGTGTCCGTGTTATTCGAATCCTCAAACTGATCGGCATCGTATATATTGTGCACGTCAACTCCCTCAACGATGCGAACAAGGCTTCTGACTATACCTTTAAGCTCTTCGGCCTGCGCCGCCATCTGCTCGCTGGCAGACGCTGACTGCTCCGCGCTGGCCGAGGTGTTCTGAACAATTTTATCCATTTGGGATACCGTTGCGTTGAGCTGGGTTACCCCCTGCGCCTGATCATTGCTTGCCGAAGCAATCTCCTCAATAAAAGTTTCAACCTTCTGGATGCTGGAAAGAATATTTTCAAGTGAGCTGTTTGCTTCTTCAGCCTGACGCGTTCCCTCGGTTGTACGATTCAGGCTCTCCGCTATGAGCTGGTTTGTTTCTTTTGCCTGCTCTGCGGAGCGCTGCGCCAGAGTGCGCACCTCCTCGGCAACGACAGCGAATCCGCGCCCGGCCTCACCGGCGCGGGCAGCCTCTACTGCGGCATTAAGAGACAGCAGATTTGTCTGAAAGGCAATCTCTTCAATTGCCTGGGTTATCTTGGTGATTTTGGATGCGCTTTCGTTTATGCCCTGCATCGCTTTCATAAGCTTATGCATTGATTCCGCGCCGGCGCGCGCAGTGCCCGTCGTCTGATTGACAAGATCGCGCACATTGTGTGCGCCGTCGGAGTTGCGCTGCGCCATTGAGGAAAGCTCCTCAAGCGATGCCGAGGTCTCCTCAAGCGAAGAGGCCTGCTCGCTGGTTGATTGTGCAAGCGACTGGCTGGCTGTGGCAACCTGACGCGAAGATGTGTTTATCTGGTCGGAGCTTCCGCTCAGCGCATCTATTGCCCGGTAGATGGGCTTGACAATAGATCTGCTGAAAACAAACGTTACCGCTACGGCAAGTGCGACGACACACAAAGCAATAATAAAATTGATTGTCCCCAGGCGCCTGCCCGGCGCAAGGATTTCCGCCTTATCCGCCGTAGTCGCAACAATCCAGTCCAAAGCTTCATACTTCCTGTAGGCGGCGATTTCACCCGTCCCGCCGCTTTCATACTCTACAACACCCTCCCGGGTTTCGGAGCCAAGCATTGACCGGACCGCTGCATCCCCCTCGGTCATCAGCCGTCCGCTGTCGGGGTGGCCGATTATCTGACCCGAGCTGTTTATAACAAAAATGAATCCCGTTTCCCCGAACTGTACAGGCGCGATAAAATGACTGTTAAAATACTCCAGGCTGATTACACCCGTAATGACGCCCACCGGCGAGCCTTCGCGGCTGACCGGTCCTGCTATGATAAAAACAGGCCGCTTATCCGCGCCGGTAAATACATCCGAAAAAACAACCTCCCCCTCAAGCGCTTTTTTAAACCAGGGGCGGCCGGCGATGTTTTTCCCGGTGTTTTTTTCACTATCGGATGATGCGACAACCTCTCCGGTGCTGTCTGCTACATTCAGCGAATAATAGAATGCATAATCCTTAACAAGCTCACTGAGCTCCTTGTTGGCCATTTTGTGAAACGCGCCGTCAATAACCACGCTGAAGACATCCAGCTTTCCCCAGTAGCGTATTTCAAGCTTTCTGTCCTGAACCCAGGTATCAATATGGCTGACCACAACGCCGACAAGGCGCGTTTTCTGGTCCTGGCTGATCGAGCCGATTGTCCTGTTTGAATTTGAGATGGAAACAACCGTTGATACAGCAAGGCCGATGACAACCAGCGCGACCGTGGTCAGCAGGAACTTAGCTTTCAGTGTCAGTTTCATGTTTTTGCCCCCCTTGGTGCCCTTTACTGCGAACTTATGGTATCCAGCACAACATCCAGCTTTTTATAGTATAAAAGGGCATACCTGATTGCAAGGGCAAAAACACCGAATTGTATGTATATGTGTATAAGTATAAAAATCCCGCTGCTAAAGGCATGTGCCTGAAAGGCGCGCTGCGACAGGCGGAGCGCAATCGGCACAACGCATACCAGCAAACCTAATTACGGGAATGCCCTGCAGTGTGCGAGGAGGCACCGCCGGGCTTGCCTCCATCGCCTGTAATCCGATCAGCCCCTGAGGCCGGCTTTTGCTCTGTCAAAAATTTCGGCTTGAAAATAAGCAGCAGCACCGGCACCAGAAAAACCGCTCCCAGGCAGTTCAAAAATAAAATAACCGCAAGCATCATACCCATCTGGGCCTGGAATTTAAGCGGCGACAGCACCCACACCAGAAGGCCGAGCACCAGCGTGCCGGCAACATAAATCACCGACTTGGTATATGACTTTATCGTCCGGGTAAGGGCTGTATGTATATCAATTGAGGGATCGAGCTTTTTCTCCTCAGCCGCCCGGGCAACCATATAGATGCCGTAATCGACACCCATGCCGATTCCTGCCGCGGATACCGGAAGCGTTGAAACCGACAGGCCGATTTCGTTCATCGCCATGTAGGCGAACGCCATGAAGTTTGAAACGGCAAGCGGCAGCATCAGCACCAGCCCGGCTTTGAACGACTTGAAGTTAATGGTGCAGAACACAAACACCATGGAAAGTGCAAGAAGCAGGGTCTGCAGCTGCTTTCGGGCAACCACCTCATTAATCGCCGCCTCGGTGCCTATCACTCCGCCGGCGAGCTTATAGGTAAAGCCCTCGGGAAGGTCGGACAGCTTGGAGATATACTCTTTTGCAGCGTCAATAGCTTTCAAAATGGTGGGGCCGGTTTTATCCATATAATACATCATGATGTTGGTGCGGCGCAGCTTGGGGCCGAGAAACTTGTTCATATCGCCGGGGTCCCCCGACTGGGTGAGCGCAATCAGGTAGGTGCTTGCCGTTTTCTGATCAACCGGAAGGCCTTTCCATTTCGGGTCATTTTCATGAAACATCTGCGGCATGCCCATCAGGGGCGGTATGATGTTGTCATACCCTACGGAGCCTGAATGCTTCATCATGTAATCGGAAAAATTCTTCAAATCCACCAGCACCTGACGGTTGGTCAGCGAGCGGACCTTTTCCCCCTCAAGCACGATGTACAGCGGATTGATAAGCGGGAGATTCTGATTGATGCGGACGCTGTCCTGGTTATAGCGGCTGTCGGGATACAGCAGATTGGAGCCGACCTGCGCATCGCCCACAATCAGCTTTTCTGACCAGTAATACGAATATCCCAGCACAACAGCGACCACAAGCAGCACGGCCCATTTTCCGCGGCCCGTCACAACCGGGGCGAGCCAGTCGGCAAAGCGGTTTGCAAAGCCCCGCCGCTCGCGCTCCTTTTGCTGCTCATGCTCTATATGCTCGAGGAACCCCTTTGAAACCGGAATATAGCTCAAAACAACCGGCGTAAGAATAAGGCCGACCACAACGGTAACAAAGCACCAGAAGCACCCCGCAATAGCCATGTTCTGCAAAACCGGGATAGGGGCAATGGCCACAATGGCGATGCCGAACGCATCCGTTGCGATGGAGGTCATCCCGGGCAGAAACATCTCTTCAATAATAACCCTGATGCCCGCAAGCTTGTCGCGCGTTCTAATGTACTCTTCAAAATAGCGGTTGTACAGCTGATGCGCATGCCGGAACGCCATAAGCGAAATGAGAAACGGCATCACAAAAATAAGCGGATCGATGTTGTAGCCCATAAGCGACATGAAGCCCAGACCCCAGATACCTGAAATCACCGCGGTAAAGGGGATAAATATCGCGGCGATAATTGACCTGAATGCGAGCCAGAGCAAAATGGGCATAACAATACCGGTCAAGGCCATAATGAGATTCATCTCATCGATCATGGTTGCCACTACGCCGAGATGCATCGGATGGCCGACTATTGAAATGGTTGTGTTTTCATCCTCTGTTTCCCGGCGCAGGCGCTGCAGCTCTTCATAGACCACATTATAATCGAGCTCTTCTTCAAAAAAGTCGGCAAATATCAGGGATTTTTTTGCATCAAATGAAACAAACATCCCGTAATAGCGCTCGTTAGAGAAAATAGCCTCTTTGAGCTTTTCTATTTCCTCCTCTGTTTCCGGCACCTTGGGCATCAGCTGAAAAGCTTTCATCCCCCAGGAGGTTATTTTCTGTTGCTTCAGCTTCCGGGACGCTATGGACATGACCTTATACCGGTCAACCCCCGGTATGCCCTGGAGCTGATCGGTTATGTACTTGATCTTGGACAGCGTCTCGGTGTTGAATATGTCGCCCTCTTCTACGGAAACCATCATGACCAGAAAGTTGGCCCCGCCGAACACTTCCCTGAACTGATTGTGTATTTTAACGTACTGATGGCTCTGCGGGAGCAGATCGTTAAAATTGGTGGACACCCTGAGATTGGTCATGTGATAGCCGAAAAACAGCGTTATTGCAGATATAATCACGAGTACCAGCAGGCGATGGTTTATGACGAAATCAGCCAGCCTTTTTACAAATGATTGTGCCATGAATGTTTCCTCTTATATTCGTATGATAGAAATACAGATGTTTATATATATATAGCAAATTACCCCTGCTGCCGTGCAAGCAGCCGGAACATCCCCCAGGGGAGGGTTGTCACAGAAGGCACGCCTTCCGTGACAACCCCGGAAACATGGGGGTGATGGGGGGGCATCACTTGGTTTTTATCTGCATACGACATTGCAGCGCACATGATCTTGCGCATCTGTTATAACCCTTTCGGCACCGGGATTCCCGATATTATGGCCCACGTTTCACCGCCATCGGCGGATTTAAGAATGGTTCCGCGAGAGCCGGCGGCAAAGCCCAGAGATCCGTCACAGAAGTCCATATCGCGCAGCCAGAATTTCGTGGGCACCTCTTCAGACTGAAGCGTCCAGGTGTTTCCTGCATCTGCCGAAAAAACGCTGGTGCCTTTCTGACCGACACACCAGCCCCGGTTTCCGGCTACCTGCAATGTGAACAGCGTCACCTTATCCTCTTCGGCCGGGCTCGACAATTTTTCCCATGTAGCACCGCCATCGGTGGTGCGAATAATAATTCCATCCATTCCGGCAGCCCAGCCACGGTTTCTATCGATAAAGCAGACAGAATAAAGCGATGGCGGAAATGACATCCACTCTGTTTCATCGACAACGGGAATAATATCGCTGCATTTCTGCTCAACCCAGGTTTCGCCTCCGTCTTCGGTATGGAAAATCAGGCCGTATTCACCGACAATCCAGCCGCAACTGCGATCAACAAAGCATACATCATTATAAATCCTGTCGTTTCGTTCACCCTGAATTTTCCACGTTTTTCCGCCATCGCTGGTATGAATAATCGTGCTGAAGTTGCCCACCGCCCAGCCGAACCGCCTGTCAACAAAGCTGACGGCAAAAAGGTGCTCATCGGTAGGAGTCTCCTGCTGAACCCAGACCTCGCCGCCATTATCGGTATTCAGCATCGTTCCCGCCCGGGCGCTGATCCATCCGTTCTGTGCATCTGCAAAGGAAACATCGCACAGATTGTAGGTCACCCCGCTGTCTTGAGGCTGCCATGAGTCCCCGCCGTCAGAAGTGTGCAGTATGGTTGAATTGAATCCCACAATCCAGACATTGTCTTTATCAATGCATTCAACCCCGAACAAATCGTTCCCGGTCACCAGTGTAAACGGCGGCTTTTGCGACTCCGCTTTTTTCACCTTGCTGCACCCCGATACAGTAAAAGCCACCATCAGGGCTGCAATAAAATATGCTGATTTCTTAACCGATCCGCATATGTTCATAAAAAGAATCCTTGTAACAATTATTATTTAATGTTTAATTTCTGTTTAACACACTGTTAAGCAGAAGACATGCCACGTCTGTGCAAATCTGAAAAAAAATAAATACCCAAGTAAATTCAATAGATTAAAACAAAAAAACAGCGGCTGTATTACAAAAAATCGTCGGAGCATGTGTGAATAAATACATAAATGTTCAAATATGCACATATGTTCTGTGCATATATTCAAAAACATACCGGAGGAGTACAGCGGGAATGTCTGGATGGTATATCGGAAGGCTTACAAAATAAATAAAATAATCTTTAATAAAATTAATATTTTATCTTCCATAAAACAAAAAACAATTTTAATCTTGACGCTTTCCTGACCAATTTCCGTTCAGCTGAGCCAAAAAAATACCGGCAATTGCCGGTTTGTTCCGTTCTCTGCGGCATCAGTAACTGGTGCCGACCCGGTCATCCACTGTACAATTTTTTCTTACGGTGGCGGTAGGTATAGTAATTCAAATTGAGCAGGCGTGCAGCCTGACTTTCGTTTCCACCGGCTTTATCAACAGCTGTCTCGAAATACTTTCGCTCGATCGACTGCAACACCGCATCAAGATCAACCCCCTGCTCAGGGATCTGTATCGGTTGGTTTTCACGATGAGGGGTGCTGGCGGGCCCGGACTCACCGGGAATTGCAAGGTCTTCAGCGGTCAGCTGCTGACCGCTGCCGGTCAGCACCGCGCGCTCAATCACGTTTTTCAGCTCGCGGATATTTCCTTTCCAGTCATAATTCAACAGCATGGCTTCGGCATCAGAACCGATGCCGGTAAATTCTTTACCGAACTTCCTGCTGAACTCGAATAAAAAATGGCTCGCAATAGGAATGATATCCTCTGCGCGTTTTGTGAGCGACGGGATATCAACCTTTATAACCGCAAGGCGGTAAAAAAGGTCCTGGCGAAAGGCATCCTCGGCTATCAGGCCTTCAAGGTTTTTGTTTGTCGCTGAGACAACCCGCGTGCGCACCGTTAACTTCCGGGTTCCCCCCACGCGGTAATATTCCCCCTCCTCGAGGAAGCGCAGCATTTTCGCCTGCGCCTCCATGCTGAGCTCGCCGACCTCATCGAGAAAAAGCGTCCCGCCGGCAGCCTCCTCCACCAGGCCCTTCTTGCCGCCTGCATATGCGCCGCTGAATGCGCCCTTTTCGTAGCCGAACAGCTCGCTTTCAAGAAGCTCCTTCGGGATGGCCGCACAGTTGAGCGGAACAAACGGCCCCTTGAAATTGGGGCTTTTGTAATGAATGGCCCCGGCAATGAGCTCCTTTCCTGTGCCCGTTTCGCCGCAAATCAGTATGGGGGTATCAGGGCTTTTTGCCACGCGGTCAACAAAGTCCATAACATTTTGAATCGACTTGCTTTCCCCGATAAAGCACGGGATGTTCTGATTGAGATACTGCTCCTGGAGCGCCTGGACTTCCTTTCTCAGCCTGATGGTCTCGAGCGCATTTTCGATTGTTATCAGCAAAGGGTCAATATGTATAGGCTTCAGCAGATAATCATGCGCGCCCTGCTTCATTGCGGAAATCACGGTGGAAACATCCTCAAAAGCGGTAATCATGATGACAATCATATCGGGATAGAGGCGCTTCATCTCATTAAGGGCATCTATCCCGCTCATTCCCGGAAGGCCGACATCCAGAAGCACCAGGTCGGGGCAATCATCTTTCATAGCCTCAAGTGCGGCTTCAGCCGTTTCAAAGCCGCGCGCATGGTACTCCTGCTGCAGAGCCATTGTTATACCGTTTCGCGCAACAGACTCATCATCAACTACAAATATGGAAAACGTAACCATGGAAACGGACCTCTTCGATAATTCCCATAAAAAAGTATATGAAAACCATTTTTGTACTCATGAACGGCTGTTATTGTCTCCTTCGGGGTCTAAAACCCTCGCCTTTAGGCGAAGAATGATTATTAACTCAGGATTTGCTGTTTATTTAAGGTGCTCACCCTCAGGAGAATTTTTGCAGGTATGTGTTTTCCCTTTAGCCCGCTTCAGCGGGGTACTAAATCCACCGACTTGTAGCCGGTGGCAGTTCAATTCCAAAGCCATACATTTTTTCAGAGGCGCTCACTTTGTTCCGGCGGCAGCTACACATCCGCCGCAGCCGGAAGCTTTATCCGGAACTCCGCACCGCCCCACCGGCTTGTGCCGACCTGCACGGTTCCCCCATGGTCGACCACGATGCGCTGAGACAGGCTCAGCCCGATACCCGAGCCGTCGCTTTTCGTCGTGTAAAACGGGTCAAATATTTTATCCCGTTCCTCCCGGGAAATACCGGGCCCGCTGTCGGAGACAGCGATAAGAATCGAATCCTGCTCTGCATATGACATGATTCCGATTTTTTTCTCTTCCTGTGCACCCTCCAGGGCCTGAATGGCATTATTGATAAAGTTGAGCACCACCTGCTCGATCATATGCCGATCCGCATTACAAAGCGGCAGCCGCCCGGCACAGTCTGTTTCCACCTGAATGCTGCTTTTGCGAAGCGTGACCGCACATAAGCTCAGCGCGTCCTGAATCGGCTCGTTCAAGTCGACCGGCACGAGCTTCGGCGTGCCGGGCTTTGCAAAGTCCATAACCCTCCTGATAACCGCCTCAATCTTGTTGGATGCGCTTTCAATCTCCCCGATTATATCCTTCACGACAGCGCCGTCACCGTCCCGGCCGGAAAGCCGCTCGCACACAAGGCGCAAAGAGTACAGATATGAATTTATGCCGGTAAGGGGATTTCTTATCTCGTGGGCAATGCCCGCGGCAATGCGCCCCAGAGAGGCCATTTTGTCCTGTACGCGCACGAGCTGCTCCAGCTCCATAATACGGGTAATATCCATCATATTGACAAACAGGGATTCCTTTCCCTCGTATTCTATGACAGCTGCCCGGCAATTGACCCATCGCATGCTCCTTGTGCCGGAATCGATTCCATCGGCAAAAAAGCGAAAATCGACATCGCGCGCCTGAGATGCACCCGAAAGCACATCACGGTAAAAAGCCCTGACTTTTTCAAGATCGTCGGGGTGAATATGCTCGCTGTCATTAAACGAAAATGTACCGGCTATACCGCTGAAAAGCCGCATCTGCTCCTGATTCATATACACTACGCGGTCATTTTGAACAATAAACCGACCGGTAAGCGAGTGCTCAACAATATCCCGAAACCGCTTTTCGCTTTTTCGCAAATCTTCTTCGGCCCGCTTTCGCTCGGATATATCCCGGGCTATAACGGTAACAAACGCGCCTTCCCGGCTCTTCCACTTCGCCTGGGACAGCTCCATGGGAAATTCCTCGCCCGTGTTTCTGAGGCCCATAATCTCTACGGGGCGGGTTTCTGCATCATCGGGCAGCCCCTCACCTGAAAGCATGCGGGCCAATTTGCTATAATAGCGCGAGTGCAGCCGCTCAGGAAGCATCAGCGTTGCTTCACGCCCGATGACCTCCCCGGCACTGTGTCCGAAAATCATTTCGGCGCCCTTGTTCCAGAAAACAATCGTACCCTCATTGGTAACTGTTATAATAGCATCCGGGGCAGTTTCCACAACAGAGCGGAACCGCTCCTCGCTGGCTTCAAGCGACTCCAGGGTTCTGCTGTTCAGAAGCGCGACGGATGCAAGCTCGCTGAATGCAGCCCCCATGCGCAGATCATTATCCGTGAACCCATCCGGCTTGTTTGTCAGCACAAGCAGCGCTTCCACAGAGCCGCGAATCTGCAAAGGCGCACACAGTGCGTTTGCAACTGTTCCGGCAGAATCGATATTAAGCGATAAGTGATCATTGATAAAGCAGGGCAGACCGGATGCACAGGCTCTGGCACATATTCCCCCAGGCGAAAGGGCCCTTCTGTCGGCGCACACATATTTTTCCCCATCGCTATTTTCCGAAACCTCAGCAATAAATCCGTCAGCAGCACCGCTTACTTTTTTGCACGAATCCAGAATAGCCTGTGCAGAATCCGGAAAATCATGGTACTCGAGGACCGCCCGGGATGCCGTAAGGAGGGCCGATGTCTCTGCCTCGCTGCGCTGAGAAGCCCTGAGCGCATCGCGCAGGGCGTGCTCGGCCCGATGGCGCTCATCTATTTCGCGGGTCAGTTCGGTTTTTTGACGGAAAAAGCGCAAAATGAGCTGAGCAAGATTGCCGAATTCGGACTTTGATGCGGTAAGCCCCTCTATTATAGAAGGGGTTTCCAGATGCAGGCTTTTAGAGATTTTCTTCAGCGGAACATTCACCCACACAATAAGGAGGCTCGACATTAACACAATTACAAGGCAGACAAAAACCAGCAGCAGCACAAGCTGCTTTCGGGAGGTCTTGTGCAGCTCCCTGGTTATCGGCGTTTCGCTGGTAACCCGGATATGCATGATCGGCTTCTTGTTCCAGCCTTGCGCTATGCGCGAAAACGTGATAACGCCTTTCTCCTGATTATAGCGCGCTTCGTGTATCCGCCTGCCGGCAATCGGATACAGCTCTATGGAGCTTTCCGTCAGCACTGACATATGCTGCAGATAGTCCTCGCTCCAGAGCCTGCCGGCAAAAAGATAGCCGCGCGGAGCGGTCCGGCGCTCTTTATCGCTATAGGGCTGTATGGGAGCGCTGCGGATCTCCATAAGGCCCGCTGACGTCATAAGAAAAAAATGGCGGAAATAGCTGCGTGCAAAAACGGAATCAAAAAACTCATCTCCGGTGGGCAATGCATCGAGCGCTGCACCCGCGCCTTCGTCGCAGGAATAATAAACCCGCTTAAAATCAGTATCATAGATCCACACCGCGCTCACTTTGAAGCTGGGAAGGACCCTGTCTATGTATTGCGCAGCCCAGGCCGGGTCCGGCTGTGACACAAACGCAACCATATCATTGCGGTTGCTGTAATCATAGGCGAACATATAAAGGGAGGCTTCATCAAGACGGGCTATTTTGTCGTACAGCGTGTTTTTGTCATAAATTTTGTTTTTCAGAAGAAGCTCTTCTCGCCGGCTTTCATATTCTTTTATAAAAACCAGCCCGGCAAAAAAAAGCCCGATGATGAGCAAAAGAAGCAGAGTGATTTTTGTCTGTATTTTCATTGAAAATATCGTATGCCGTGGTTGACCGGTGCGCGGGCGCGCAAAGCAGCACACAAACAGCCCGCCCGGTTGATTTTTATCAATTAATTATGAATTAAAATATTCACGATATCAAGTTTTGCATCCTGCGGGGGCATTCAGATCCTGCCGGTGAGAAGCCGGCGCTCAGGAAACAAAACAGCGCCCGGCCGGTTATATCATGGCGGGCGCTGTTTGTGAAACGGTAATGGCGTGATGCTCAGGGATTACTTAATTGGAACGCCCTGAACGATTGTCGTATATTCAACATAGATACCACCGAGGATGCTGCGTACGTGCGTGTCTACAACAATGTTTTTGAGGCCTTTTGCTCCTGCCTTGGCTACAGCATCTGCCAGAGCCGCTTTGTAGCTGCAGTCACCGGTCAGGATACCGATGATACCCCTGGCGCAGGCTTTGCCCTCTACCATTTGGGCATGTGCTTCAGTGTCTATTTCACTCTTTACGCACACGTCGCTGTACAGGTTTCCCTGAACCGCAGCGTCATGCATTGTGACACATGCAGAGAATGCAAACAATGAAACAATTGCAAGACACAGTAACTTTTTCATAATATTCCTCCTCCATGGTTTTTCATTCATGTTTTGCGGTTCTGTGAACAACGCTTTTTACTGAACCTCTATATGCCCCGGTCACCCCCTTTCTGTGAAAAATTTAAACAATTCGATATGTATTACATTACTCCAATGATCAATTTTATACGTCTCGCATGTGCGCTTGTCAACAATTTATTTATTCCACCGCTACATATATAGGGAATAAAAGTATTTTTTACAACCCGGGGCAGATAAAAATAATCAAAAATCAGTCTATATAGCCCAGATTCCGAAGCCGGCGTGCTATTTTCTTCTCCTGCTCCCGTGTATATGGCGTTTCATGAGCACCGCCGTCTACCTGCTCTTCCCGCCCGGCCCCGGCCTGTATCTGCTGCCCGCAAAAAACCGGAATCGCGCGGCCATCAATATAATCCGGCACCGGGATGCCGAAAAAAGACAGCACAGTCGGACATATATCCTGTATGTCCACCTGATGCGGCAATTTTCCCGCCCTGCGTGTCCGGCTTCCCGAAACAAGGAAAATCCCCTCCAGCCGGTGAGATCCGCTCATGCTCATCTGCCGGTTGCCGGTCAGCATGTCCCGCGGGAAGCGCTTAACGGTCTCATGCTCTTGAAAGCGGGTATAGGGAAGGCACATATAGGAATATCCGCAATCCTCATTGAGCTCTAAAATAATATCCGGGGCACGGCCCACCTGTGCCCCTTCGTACAGCTGCTCGCGCCTCCAGGCGCTCCGTACAACCGGAGCGCCTGTATCAGGGTCATGCCAGTCATGCATATGCCCGATCACGGCATCCCGCACTGATTCATATTCCATGCCCGGGGATACTGTCCCGTACGGCTCTCTGCCGCGCACATTAATGTAAACAGCAGGAAAATGATTCAGCTCTTCTGAAAACGCAGTGGTGTGCGGCCACACAATGCCGCCGGAGCGGGATCGCCCCTCAACGCGCTGTACCAGATGCAGAAGCGGGCTTCTAAACAGCTTTTCCAGCACCGCGTGCGGCGCATACCGAAGGACGGCCTCCCGAACATAACGAACAAGCCTCCCGGCTGACGCATTATACCCGCCAAGCCTCAGAAGCCCCGCCTCCTCCAGCCGGCGGTTGAGCGACAGGCCTGCGGTTCCGACGCCGCCGAAGCCGTGATCGGAAACAAGCATAACAGCGGCATCCTTTTCGCAGGCGCTCAAAAAAGCGCCGATAATGGCGTCAATCTGCTGATACACCTGAGCAACGGCTTTGGACAGGGCCGCGCTTTTCTGAAATCGCGGCGACCGGGGATCATAAAATTTCCAGTAGTGATGCGCTACAGTATCGGTTGCCCCGAAAACAACCATAAAACAGTCCCATGGCTCTTTTCGAAACAGATAAAGCGCTGTTTCTGCTTTTTTCCGCACATCGTCCAGCAGCGCCGACAAGGATCGCTCATACCAGGACTCATCCATGAAGGTTTCCAGCACATCTGAAATCACATCACCGCCTGCCCTGCGCGTGAGCTCTTTAAAAAGCTCCCGCGGATACACAAAAGAGGGTTCGATGCGCCGGGACACCGGGGAGTCAAACCCGCTGACCATAAAGCCGTTAACCGGTTCGGGGGGATAGGTTACCGGAACGCCCATAATGCCGACGCGAAGGCCTGCGCGGCTCAGCGCCTGCCAGACGGCTTCCTGCCGGCGGAACGTGGCGTTCACAAAGCGCACGCTCCCGCTGCCGGGCACCCGCTCGGTAAAATCAAAGATGCCGTGCTTCCCCGGATTCGTGCCGGTCATGAGGGTTGTCCATGCGGGGTAGGTAATGGGGGGGGCCGTCGAGCGCATGGCCTGCCAGGCGCCCGTTTCCATCAGGCGGCTCACATGGGGAAGCAGCCCCTGCCGGCACAGGGGGAGCATCACATCCCAGGTTGCACCGTCAAGGCCGATAACAAGCAGCGTATTACTATTCGACATACCCGAGGGCCTTGAGCCTGTCCTGCGTTTGGCTGTCTATGCTCTTCTTTTGCTCCTTGTATGCCTGCCGCTGCGCCTCGTGCTTTATCTTCTGCAGCTGCTCCTGAAGCATGCGGACAACATCAGGATACTGCCCGGCAACATTGCTTCTCTCTCCGGGGTCTTCGCGAATATCGAAAAGCTGTACGGGGGCATGCATGCGCGGGCTCCCCTCTTTTGTGAGGATAAGCTTCCACCTGTCGGTACGAATACTGGTTATGACATTGCGCTCATGATCCTCTTCTGCAAACACCTCAGCGCAATGGGACTCGGGGTCAGCAGGCACAAAATAATCCCCCTGCATCGATTCAGGCTTTTCCCCGCCGGCGGCATTGATTATAAAGGGAGCCACATCAATGCTTCTGATAAGACGGCTGTCAGTGCGGCCGGCGTTTCTGTTTCCGGGCAGCTTCACAATCAGGGGGACCCTGATCTGCTCTTCGAACAGCGCGGTGCCGTGCCACCAGCCGCCGTGGTCATAAAATTCCTCACCGTGGTCAGCGGTAAATATGATAAGGCTTGATTCATACAGGCCCCTGCTCTTTAAATAGTCCATAAGCATGCCGAAATGCTGATCCATGTAGTAAATATCCTGGTCATAGAGCATCCGCATCTCTTCAGCCTTCTCGGGCGGCGGGTTGGGCGTGCTCACCCGGGCGATGCATCTCCCGTCATAGGGGTGGGCAAAATAGGGATCATGCGGATCCATATAATGCTGAAAAAGGAAAAACGGCTGCCCCTCAATCGTGTCAAGCCACTCAGTTGTCTTACGGTTAACGACTGACGCATCCTGGTAAAAGTGATTGACTTTTTTCCTGCGTGATAAAAAGCGGGCTTTCACCAGGCGCATCAGGTTATACAGGCACAGCTTTGACGATGACTCCTCAGCGTAAAAATAGTAATCGGGTGCAAGGTAGCAGTAATAATCAAACCCCTGATGAAAATTGAAAATGGGCGAAAGATTAATGTTGGAGACGACTCCTCCGGTTATATACCCCATGTCACTCATCGCCTCTGCAATAGTTATAACCGACTCCGGCAGCACATGAGGCTTAAGATACGTGTTGTGCGTTGAGGGATACAAAGATGTCAGCAGCGACGCTGTCTGCGGTTTTGTCCAGGAGGATTGTGCAAAATTGTGGGTAAATAAAATGCCGTCTTCGGCAAAGCGGTCTATGTTGGGGGTGATGCTTTTTTTGTAGCCGTAGCAGGACATGTGATCCGTGCGCAGCGCATCCGCCATAATCAGGACCACCGGAGGCATCGAGCCGAACGGTGAGGTCTGATACGCCCTCCCTGAATCATTGGTGAAATATGAATCCAGCAGCGCATAGCCGAACGTAACCACAAAATAAACCGCCCACAGCACCGGTGCGCCGGGACCTGAAAACAGGATTTTAAAGAACTTTTTATGCAAAAGCAGGCTGAGGATCGCATACAGCGCAAGGGCAAGAACTAAAAAAGCAGCGGCAATGCCGGCCTGCTCAGGGACCGAAAGCGAACGCTCATGCAGAATGTCACGGACAATGCGAAAACGGATAATGACAAACAGAACGGGGGTAAGCGCCGCAACAAAGCCGAGGGCCTGAATCCGGGGCAGCGAAAAGGGCCTTGATGAAAAAAGCGAAACAACGCAGCCGGCCACCCCGATTCCCAGGCCGAGCACGGCTCCTAACAATGCGTATGCTGCAGGCGCCCAGTACAGCACCTGCATTTCAAAAAGATTGTCAAAGGCGGCGAGCACCACGGCCGCCTCAACAACCCCGGTAATAAACCCCGCCCATACTCCCGAAACAGCCCCGGAATAAAGCCAGCTTTTCATGTTCCGCTTTACCGTATCCACCACGCCAGGGGTAATCTGCACCGGGGCCTCTTTCTGCACGGTTGTGCTCTGCACAACTTTTTGTACATCCTCGGTTTTCGGGCGGTATTCAGCCGGGCGCAGCATATAGATGATCCCGCCGGCAAAGCTCAGGCCCTCGCCAACCCAGAATCCAAGATGGGCAAAAAGAATCGCTTTGGCGGATCCTGCTTTTGCACCGAGAATAAGCGCAAAAATAATTTCCCGTATTCCTTCCCCGCCGATAGACGGCCCGATTACGGTTCCGTATATCATGAGCGGGCTTGCAAAAAGGATGTCAAGAATATCAACATTTGCCGTATTAACCGACATCGCCGTAGCAAAATACATAACCGATGTTGCAAGGTGGACACAGAAGCCGAGGAGCAGTGCCTTTGCAAGAAGCATTTTCTGGCCGCTATAGGCGGTAATCGCGGCTGTCAGCTTATCGAGCTTATCCTGAAATTTACGCTTGCCGGGAAACGGGACAACTGCAAACAGCAGCTGAATTATGCGCGGGTTAAACAGCAGCATAAAGGAAAAAATTATAAAGCACGCCATCACCGCAAGTATTGCACACAAAACAACCGGCTTGATCGGCAAAAATCTGAGTCCGAGCGGCAGGGTTAAAAACACAAGAAACGTAAGCCCGATAAAACCGGTTAACTTCTCAATGAGTATTACCGTTGCGGACTCGATTGTTTTTCCGGTGTGTTTTGCAACATCGTATAGCCGGTAGCCGTCAAGCCCGATGGTGCTGGGGAGAAACATACCGAAAAACCGGCCGACCAGAAACGTTCCGAACAGGTGCCGGAACGGAAGCTTTATGGCCTGTCCCTTAAGCAGCAGCATCCACCGGAGCATGCTGGAAAATATGCCGCAGGCCTTGATTAGCAACGCGGCAGCAGCCCAGGGAACAAAGACGGAAAGATCGATCCCCTTGATTTCCCGCCACAAATCCTCAAGGGTCACCGGTATAAACTGTTTTTCTATACCGAAAAACCGGGGGTTGAAAATAAGAATAAAAAGAGAAATGGTAAAAGCTAATTTAAGCAGCCATTTAATTGTTTTTTTCATTGCAACCCGCTCTCTTTGTTCTGCAGCAGTTTTACGCTTGACTCCCGCCGGCACCCGAAATAAAATGCTCTGGCGGCTGCAAGTACAGCATGCATTAATGCAAACGTCTTTGTTGCGCTATGGTTATAATGAAATCTTCATGATAAATCAATAATTTTCATAATAATAACAGACACCCCGCATTTTCGCAAACCTGCACAGGACACACATTATGAAGCTCTCGGTTGTTATTCCGGCATATAATGAAAAGGATACGATCGCTGCCGTTATCGAGCGGGTCAAAAACGTGCCCGTGGAAAAAGAAATCATCATTGTCGAGGACTTCTCAACGGACGGCACCAGAGAAACCCTTGAAAAAGCAGCCGCAGAAGACAGCTCCCTTCGCGTAGTCTTTCACGACCGGAACAAGGGCAAAGGCGCGGCCCTGCGCACAGGGTTCAGTTACGTCACCGGGGATATTGTTATTATACAGGATGCGGACCTGGAATACGCTCCCGAAGAATATCCGAAGATCATCGCGCCTATTATCGACGGCAGGGCGGATGTTGTATACGGATCCCGCTTTCTGGGCGGCCCCCAGCGGGTGCATCTTTTCTGGCACTATGTGGTGAATAAAATCCTGACGCTTTTTTCCGACATGCTCACCAACATCAATCTCACCGACATGGAAACATGCTATAAAGCATTCAAGGCATCGCTGCTCCCCCGGTTCACCATCAGATCAAACGGCTTCGGCATAGAGCCTGAAATTACCGCAAAGCTGGTAAAGCTGAAATGCAAAATATATGAAGTCCCCATCTCCTACAGCGGGCGGGATTATTCCGAGGGGAAAAAAATAAACTGGAAGGACGGCATCGCGGCCTTCTACTGGACGATCTACTACAA
The DNA here is from genome assembly GCA_964621615.1 of uncultured Thermodesulfobacteriota bacterium. Classification (GTDB taxonomy): domain Bacteria; phylum Desulfobacterota; class WTBG01; order CAIYCZ01; family CAIRTM01; genus CAZUMW01. The sequence continues at coordinate 43,600 of CAZUMW010000017.1, read as the reverse complement.
TCTTAAAAAAGATCTTCACTGACCGGGCAGCGACAGCAAGCGCCCGGCATCAGCAGTGACAGCAGCCCTCAGCCCTTTCGCGCTTTACCCGCAATTATTTCAAATGTTGCGTAAACGCCGGCCTCGCTTCTGAAGCGCTTTTCATAATACGCGGTCATTTCCTGCCATATTTTCCTGACGCCCAGCGCTTTATTCCGGCCCGCAGAGGCATTTCGCGCGCCCATTCCCTTTATGGCACGAATAAGATCCCGCAGCGAGGCATATGTTTCAACTGCCGGAAAACATCTGAGCTCTTCGGGGCTCAATGCAGCGGCGGCGAGGGCCCGGCGCATATGCTCTTTATCCATTGCAAGCTCCAGCGCCTCGCCCCCCTGATACCCGGTTCGGCTGCACGCCTCCCGATAGGCTGTGCGAAGCTCGTGAAAGGTTTCTTTTCCGAATACCGAAAACACAAACCACCCTCCGGGGCGCAAAACCCGCCCGGCTTCTGACGCGGCCAGGCTAAAGCCGGAAAGCCACTGATAGGTAAAACTTGAAACGACAAGATCAAATGACCCTTCCCGATAGGGCAGCGCCTCAGCGTCGGCAGCGGCAAAAAAGCAGCGGGATCCGCGGAGCCGGCTTTTTTCCCGGGCCGCGGCCAGCATCCTGTCCGCGATGTCACAGCCACAGACCAGTGCGCCCGGAAACAGGCTGTGCAGCTTTTCGGTAAGCATTCCCGTGCCGGCACCGACATCCAGCACCCGCCCGGCGTCGCGCACCTCTTCGCTGACATAAGCAGCCAGGACGTCAATCATTCGCCGCTGGAGGCCCGCATAGCTGTCATAGGTTGCTGCGCTTGCGTTAAACGACCGCCTGACAATTTTTTTATCTATCGCTTTCACCGCAGAAACATCCTGAGCGCTTCAAGCACTTCATTTTTTTTTGTAAAAAACGGCACGTGCCCGGTGTCTTTCAGCATGCAAACGCGCGATGCGCCAAGGCGCCGGTTCATATACTCTGCCGCTTCGGGCACACAGATCCTGTCGCTGTCACCGTGCACAATCAGCGCGGGCATATCGCACGAATCAAGGCAGGTCCGCACATCCTCCTTTTGCAGGATCTGCAGCAGTTCAAGGGCGGCCTGCTTCGGCGGGGCGGATGTCATGCTTCCAATCCCCGCCCTTTCAGCGGAGCCGGCCTGATCTTTTTCTGAGCGGCTCCACAGAAGATCGTAAAATGCAGCAAGCCCCGCAGGGTAGCGCTTTGCAATCCGGCGATACAGACGCTTCACCGCAACATCCGGCAGGCCCGCGCTGTAATCGGGCCGGCTGACCAGCGAGGGGTTGCCGCTCATCAAAACGCATGCTTCTATCCGTGCTTTGCTCATTTCAATCACTTTTAAAACAACCGAAGCGCCCATAGACCACCCCACAAGCGTAACCGCGCCGAGGCGAAGGGCGCTTATCAATTTCACGATATCCTGTGCGAGAGTATCAAATGTGTACGGCCCCTGCATATGGCGCGCGTCCCCGTGACCGCGCAGATCAACCGCTATCACTCTGAAGGACTGCGCAAGCTCGCGTGCAAAGTCTCCCCACACTCGCCGGTGCATGGTCCAGCCGTGAACCAGAATCACCGGGCGGCCGCAGCCTATGCTTGTGTAGGGGAGCGCTTCCACAGACAAACCTTTTGATTAAATAACGCCGATGTGCCTGCCGGCTTTTTCAAAGCTGCCGAGCGCGCGCTCGAGATCCTCGCGCCTGTGGGATGCCATGAGGCTGAGGCGAAGGCGGCATGCATGCTCGGGAACAGCCGGCGGCCGTATCGAGGGGCAAAAAATATTCTCCTCAAAAAGCCGCTCAGCCATTTCCCCAGCGGGCTCACTGCCGCCGATAATAAGGGGAATAATCTGCGTCTCGCTGCCGCCGGTGTCAAACCCGAGCCGCTGCAGGCCGCTGCGCATAAAGCGCACATGTCCGCCAAGCCGGCTGCGTCGCTCGGGCTCACCCTCGACAACCCGCACCGCCTCCTGCGCCGAAGCGATTACCGAGGGGGGGAGAGCTGTGGTAAACATAAAGCTTCGAGCGCGGTTTATCAGCAGGGTCTTCAGGGTTGCGCTGCCGGCGACAAACGCCCCGAAGCACCCGAGCGCCTTTCCCATAGTGCCCATAACGACAACCCGCTCAGTCCACGGTATGCCGAAATGCTCAAGCGCTCCCCTGCCTCTTTGCCCGAGCACCCCGCTTCCGTGCGCATCGTCGACAACCAGAAGCGCATCATATGCGTCCGCAAGCACGGCAAGCTCATCAAGGGGAGCGATATCCCCGTCCATGCTGAACACGCTGTCAGTAATTATAATTTTACGGCGGCACGGCCCTGATGAGCGCAAATGCCCTTCAAGGGCTGCCGTGTCGCGATGCGGATACACCACCACCCGGGCGCGGCTCATACGGCAGCCGTCAACAATGCTTGCGTGGTTTAATGCATCGCTGTAAATAATATCCTGCTCTTCTGCAACAGCGGTCAAAATGCCCATGTTCGCCATATAGCCCGTGCTGAACACAAGAGCATCCTCGGTCCCCTTAAAAGCGGCGATATCGCGCTCAAGCGTTTCATACAGCCCGATATTTCCGCTCATAAGCCGGGACGCGCCGGCGCCGGCGCCCCATGCTGAAGCCGCCCGCTGAGCACAGCTGATAATGCGGGGGTGAGCGGCAAGGCCCAGGTAGTCATTGGACGCCAGCATAAGCATTTCTCTGCCGCCGATACGCACGACAGGCCCCGTTGGGGACTTGACCTCAACAAGCCGGCGAAAAAGGCCGCGCTGACGCACATCGTATATATCGCGAGAAAAATCCACCATTGGATTAAGATACCCAAGGCTTTCGGAGCTGTCAACTCCAAGGGCTGAAACAGGAGGTTGTCTTGAATGACATTTTGCGGTATATTAATTAAAAATGCATAAACACGGTATCATTACATTCGGGACATGCTATGGCGGAGACAAAAAAAGACACCTATTATAACGTTACATACCGCGATCAAAAAGACAGCAGCATAATACAGCTCAAAGCAAAAAATGTTACCGACTCCAGCCTGGGGCTCAGCTTTATTGCTATAAGCGATTTTATTTTCGACTCCGGCACCCTGGTGGTGAATCCTCAGGAAGAGGATATGAAAAAGCGGTTCGAAGGTGTTAAAACCTACCACCTGTCTATTTATACCATCATATCAATTGAGGAGGTAGGGCGGGAGCACACCGGGCTCAGCTTTAAAAAGGACAAGTCTAACCTGCTCGTTCTTCCCGGCAGCAGCCCGACGCAGGGGAAGTGACCTCCCGCACATGAAAACATGCTGCTGCGTGCCGCAGCTCCCGGGCTTTTTTTTGAATCACAGTCATGCGGAAGCTACGCAACGCAGGCAAGCAGCACCCTTACAACCGCATCCTTATGGTCGGCCATTATGCACTTGACCGCGGCTCCTTTTCCATAAAGCGCATCTCCCAGCTCCCCGCTTTCAACGTTAATGCGGCAGCACATCACCCGCGGGGAATACCGGTCAATTATCTTTTCCACATCATGATAAAAACGGCGGGAGCCGTCGTTTGACGTCAGCAGCATCCGGGATACGCGGCCGGCCTGCTGAGCACCTGTTTTTTTCTGGAGCGCACGAAGGCCCTGCATCTCAGCCTTTAATTTGTCTTCAGCGCCTTCAAGCCCCCTGCACACGCGCCCGGCGGCCAGAATCGCGCGCATCGAGCGTTCCACGGCATCCGACCACTCAAGCACCGGAACGCAGATCTCTGAGCCGGCGTACAGCGGCCGGCACCGGTCACGCAAAAGGTTTTGAACAGCACCATATAACCTGTGATCCTCAAGCGCCCGGGGCAGGCGGATCGAATCCATATTCAGCATCAGCAGGGTCCAATAGCATTTCTGTTCAGAATAATCAGCTCACCGGCCAAAGCGCGGCAGGGCTGCAGGGCCCGCTCTACAAGCTTACGCCAGCACCCCATCAGGGAGTTAACGCGCCGATGTTGCCGACAGGGATCCCCAGCTCCCAGGCCTTAAGCACAACCCGCAGCACGCAGCCGTCCGGCCCGCGGGGCAGCTGCGGGCAAAACGCAATATCATCAGGGGCTGTTTCCGGTGACAGGTTATTGTGGATAAAACGAATCAGCTTCTTCCTGAGCAGGGGCGAGGGCTCGCAGTGCTCCTTAAGCACAACGTAGGCTTTTATTTTTTTGCCGTGCGCGTTTCTGCGCACCCGCACCACAGCCGCCTCTGAAACAGCGGGATATGCGCGGAGGGCTTCCTCGAGCTCGCCGACCCCGACCCTGCCGGCCTGGGTGATCACTGCATCGTCAGCACGCCCCTGATAATAAAAATAGCCGTCCTGGTCTATATACGCAACATCCCCCGACACAAACCACGGCTCCTTTTTCATATACTCCCGATAGAGCGCATCATTGTTCCAGACCCCCGTGACCATCGCGGGCCAGCTCATTTTCAGCGCGAGCGACCCCATGCTGAACGGTGGTGCTTTTTTGTTTTCCTCATCAAATACGGCGGCGCTGATGCCGGGAAACGGCTTTCCAAGATATCCGGGCTTGATCGGGAGGCACCGGTAATTAGCGATGGTGATCATTCCCGTTTCAGCCGTCCACCAGGTATCGTACACAGGTGTGCCGTGAATGCGCATGACCGCATATATTAAATCCTTATCAAGCGGCTCAAGCACGCTCAGCAGATGCCGCAGGCTTTTGGTGTCGTGCCGCCGGGCGGCTTCCTCGCCCCCTTCGGCCATGATCCGGTACACTGTCGGAACCGTATACATGACGGATACGCGATAGCTCTCAACGGCCTCATAGATATCATCCGCGGTGCTCTTCTGCCCGGTGACAAAATTTTCAACACCGCACAGCCAGGGGGCAAAAGCGCTGTACACAACATTGACAAGCCAGCCGGGGCGGGTCTGGGTCCACAGCACATCCGTATCATGCAGATCCAGCACCCATCGTGCGGTCATATAGTAACCGCGCATTGCGTCATGGGAGTGAAGCAGCCCGACGGGCCTGCCGTTTTTCCAGGACGTATAAATAAGAAAAAGCGGGCTGCCGGGTGACAGCCAGGAAACCGCCGTTTCATCGGATGCCTGATCCATAAGAAGCTCCCAGGGCTGATCCTCCTCTGAAAGCTCTTCCCCACGGCCCCCGACCACAATAACATGCTGCAGATCGGGAAGCTCGTCAACCGGCACGCGCAGGCGGTGCCGGGGGGTGGTTACAAGCACGCTGCCGCGGCCGTCCATCATCCGCTCTTTGACAGCAGCCTCCCGGTAATCGCTGTACAGCGGGGCAATAACCGCTCCTGCTTTTGCACAGCCTGCAAGGGCTATATACAGCTCGGGTATCCGGGGCAAAAACAAAAAAACGCGGTCGCCCTCCGCCACCCCGAGGCTGCGCAGCATATTGGCGCACTTATTAGACAGGCGCTGCATCTGCCTGTAGGTAATCGATTCCCGGCGCCCGCCGTGATCATACATAAGGCAGCGCCGATCGGCCCGGTCCGGGTTTTGCGCATGCCGGTCGATCGCCTCGTACGCGATATTTACTTTGCCGGTTTGATGCCAGGAAAAAAACCTGCCGGTATCGTTCCAGTCAAAGTGGCGGCAGGCTTCATCATAGTCCTGAAGGTTGGCCATATCAAGCCGCGGCGGTATAACATTTTCAACCATGAGAAAAACAGTTCCAATACTGACGGTGATTCTCTTTTACCTGCTCGATAGCCGCTTCCGCATGTGCTGCGACCTCTGCTTCGCTTTGCTGCTCCATGCGCATCCGCGTTGTATCGTCTATTCCCTGCATCATGACCTCGAGCACCGCCCGGCAGGATTTTCGCATGGCGCCAAGATCATACCCCCCCTCAAGCATAATCGCAAAACGGCCCCCGCACGTTTTTTCGGCCAATTCCTGGACAGCGGCGGTCATGTAGGCATAGCCGTGCTCGGTAAGCTTCATGCCGCCGATAGGATCATCGTAGTGAGTGTCAAACCCGGCGGATACCAGAATAAGCTCGGGCGAAAACTCAGCTCCCAGCGGGAGAAGCAGCCTTTTGTAAACCGCCGCATAGTCGCTGTCGGTGCTGTGAGCTGCAAGAGGAACATTAACGGTATAGCCGCTTCCTTTACCGTACCCGACCTCGTTTGCGCTGCCGCTTCCCGGAAAAAAAGGATACCGGTGCGTTGAAAAAAGGAGCACTTCATCCGAGTGCTCAAAAATATGCTGCGTTCCGTTAGGATGGTGCACATCCCAGTCAATGATCAATATCCGCCTGAGGCCGAATTGCCTGCGGGCGTACTCAGCGGCAACCGCCATATTGTTAAATATACAAAATCCCATCTGCCGGTTTCGCTCGGCATGATGGCCCGGGGGGCGGATAAACGCAAAGGCATTGCGCACCGTGCCGTCCATAACAGCCCGGGCCGCCTCGATTACCCCGCCGGCGGCAAGAAAGGCCGCCATGCAGGTGCCCTCTGACGTGACCGTATCAGGATCCAGATAGCGGTAGGGCTCACCGGCGGTATCTATAATGCGCTCGATATAATCAAGAGCATGGACTCTGTTTATTTCTTCAAGGCTTGCCAGCCGCGGGGGGATCACCCGGAGCCGGTCCTTCATGTCGCTTCGATCTATCATGCCGTGCACGGCTGTCAGCCGCTGAGGGATCTCAACATGATGAACGCCTGTTTTATGTTCCAGATATCTGTCATCTTTGACGATACCCGTGCTCCGTACCATAACAGCGCCTATCCCTTTCTATAAAGCGGGGCACTGGCGTAATAGGCAAGAATATCTTTGCGTCCGACAATTCCCCGCAGTTTTCCCTCTGCGTTAAGAACCGGTATGCACCGTATACCCGGATCCTGAAAAAGCCGGATCGCTGAATCGAGAGAGGCGTTTTGATGGAGAACAGGAATCTCGAACGTTGCAACTTCATGGACGGGGCGGTGCACATTTGTGGCAATAATGAGGTTGGTCTGATACAGCATTCCGAACAATTCGCCCTCATTATCAACGACAGGAAGCGATCCGACATTGTGGTGCAGAAACGCATCCATGGCTTCTTCGCAGGACACGTCTTTATTAATGGATATCACATCCGCTTTCATGACATCACTGACTTTGACCCGGGCCGCCTGATGGTACTGCTGCAAATCAAGCATCATTTCAACCCGGTCGACCTGCCTGTTCATAAGATACGTAAAGCCGCATTTGGTATATAAGTGCTGCGCCACAAAATTGCCCGGCCCGACCGACAGCCATATTTTTTCATGCCCCAGCTCATATGCAAGCTGAATAATTGTATAAATGAGCCGCGTTCCGATGCCGCCGCGCTGGTTGGGCGGCGAAACGAAAACAAGCATTTCACACATATTGCTTTCCATGGCAAAAAGCGCGGCATGCCCCACAACGCCCTGATCAAAGGAAAGAGCGATCAGGTTAACGCCCGTTGTTATCATGTGATTAACCCATTGCGTACAGCTGTCTTCCGAGCAGGGCGGAAGGCCGTCATAATGATGTTTGGGCTCGAAGGCGCAGTACATTTCAGCAAGCATTCGCGTGTGCCGCTGCTTATCAAGAAGGGTAATAAGAATGGCGTTACCGAATTTGTCGGTAAAAACCCGTGGAGCCCGGCGGACTGTTGTATTGTTGGGATCTTGTGTGCTCATGGGGCTGCCACCCCGGCTGCAGAAAACACGGTTGTCGCCGATAAAACAAATTTCTACATAAGCGCGCGAACCTTCTCTGAAACCGAACGCGTCATATCCAGCACTTTTGTGGCGTGATCAAGGCTGAGGGACCCGGTTCCGCAGCTCGGCGTTATAAATAACTGCTTTAAAAGCCGGTTACCATCTATTCCCAGCCCGGTGATTTTTTCAGCCTGCTCCCGCCACTGCGCAAACAGGGTTTCAGGGGTCTCCCGCTCGATATCCTGCGGGTCCGATGTCGGAATGATGCCCCATGCCAGGATTCCGCCTTTGTGTATGAACGCTTTTATCAAATCAGGATACAGAATAAATTTATCGAAAAAGCAATAGGCATCAAAGCTGATAATATCTACATTTGACTCAAGCGCAAGCGACCAGTCGGCATTTGCGCAGATATGCACCCCTGCAAGCCCATCGGCGGCGTGCACCCCGTCAACCGCTTCGGTCAGCGCCTCATTGATCTGCTCTTTGGAAATGCTGATAAACGCAGATGTGCCGAAGCTCGCCAGCCCGGGCTCATCAAAAAAGACAATTGCCTGCGCTCCCTTCGATGCCAGCTGCTCGGCCTGCCACCGGGCCTTCATGGCAATGTGCTTTATAATCACATCCCTCAGGCGGTCATCAAAAAAAACCACCCTGCCCTCGCGGTCCTTTACCCCGATGCCCATGGTCACCGGCCCGGTAACCTGCCCCTTCAAAGCAGCGGGCGGAGCCGTCAAGCCTCCAACCGTATCAAGCAGCGTGAAAAAGCCTCCGGCCGTTTCCTCGGTAAGGCGAAAGCGCGAATCCTTCAGCGCAGCCGCCCCCTCGCTGACAGCGATATATTCCTCATAAAACGAAACAAGCTCATCCTCAAAGCCCGTGGCGTTTGAATCGATAAAAATCTTGCCGCCCTCGCGGGTAACGCCCGGAAACCCGGGCAGAAACTGCGGGATCATCCCCTCTTCAGGGTATTTGGGGAGCTGCACCCACAGGGGCACATCCGGCGTATACTTCAAAACAAGCTGCGTTGCTTCATCGTGCCGATCCATCGGCAGGCTGCCGATCAAAACCGCCATACTGTTTGCAGAAAATGCTTTCATAACAGATATATCCCTCTAAACAACAAGATGTATTCAGACAAACATGATGTTTCCCGCGAAAAGATCGACTTCAATCCGGGGCTTCAATGATGACCGTCATGGTGATGCTCAGTATCCGCAGGCCCCCCTGCCAGCTCAAGAGCCTCGGACAAAGCGCTCTCGGCTTCAAGCAAAAAGCCGTGCGCGCGCTCAATCAGCCGGCCCACATCCTCTGAGCCGGCCCGCGTGGCGCTGTCCGCCCATTTTTTGAACTCCCGGGCATGGCTTTGATTATGCTCAATCCAGTGAGGAAGCATAATGCGGAGCTTTTCAATATCAGTCATCGGCGGGCGCCCCCCGCCGGATTCTGCTGCAGGGTGACGCTGGTCCCCATAAAATCAATATTTTTAACTCTGCACCCCTCTATCAGCGTCGGTTTCGAAAAAAAGGTGCTCAGAAGCACACCGTCATCGGTCACTTCCAGTTTGGTAACCTCGTCCATAACCTTTTCAAGGCTGCCGTCTTTTTCAATCAACACATTCATTTGGCACATATGCGTCCCCTCTGTGTTTTTTTTTACACTATATGATGTATTTTCACGATAATTCCTCACTGCAGCTCCCTGCAGAGCGTTTGCAAAACCCGCTGCCGGGCCGCAGCAAGCTATGAGGTTTATCAGTGCCTTTTTTAACATTATAGAAATAAAGCGCTTTTAGTGTCAACGGAAAAACCCTGCGCCGCGATTTGCCATTGCCGTTCAGACAGCATGCTGGTATTGTATGTATACATATTATAGTATCAAACGTGTCCAAAATAAATGAAAGCATTGAGCAAAAGCCGGTTCGGGCGGGTCTCTGCGCAGCAGCCGGCAAAGCCGCTGTCGTAATTGATGCACCAATGATCATCGGGGCAAACACGATTACGACGACGATTGCACTTAGAGCTGATTTTTTTGCGAAGGAAACCCGTGCTTTGTTTGTTTTATTAGATAAGACCCGTAAAGATTAACTGCTCATATGGGGTTTCGGTTATGAAAAAAACATGGTTTCTTACCCTGTGGATCATCTGTTTTGGGGTAGCCTGCGTGTTTATGGTTGGCGCAGCCAGGCAGGAGCAGCCCGTTACATTCAATCAGCATTACACGTTAAAAGAATTCGCCCGGATTAACGGCGTAAAGCCGGGCAGGCTCAAAGAGGAGCTCGGCATGCGCCACCTTCCCGGCAGTACAAAATTAAGCGGGCTGCCGCTGAGCGGGCAGCAGGCACATGAGCTTATTTCACATATACGGGGCGGCTACGATATAAAACACATGCTGCCCGCACAGATCGCCTTTGCAGCTGCTGTCTTTATAGCGATCGCGCTGCTTTGGAAAAAGCGCATGTCACCTGCGGCGAAATGCAGCCTCCTTGCCCTCGCCGTCATCTGCGCCGGGCTTCTGCTCGGGAAAATCTACAATCCGATGGTAGCGCTTGTAAAAACTGCCAAGGCTTTCGCCGGGGTTGAGCCGGGGCTTTATGCATGGGGAGCGGCGCTGCTGGTGTTTGTTTTGCTGGCGGTTATCGGAAACAAGGCAGTCTGCGGATGGATATGCCCGTACGGGGCGCTGCAGGAGCTGCTGTTTAAAATACCCCTGGCTGCGCGGCTGAAACAGAAAATAAAAATCCCCTTCGCAGTCTCGAACACCATACGGTGCATACTGTTTATCCTTTTTGCCACCGGCCTTGCGACAAACCTTTTTAACCTCAAAGCGCAGGGGCGGACGCTTTATCACTGGGTTAACCCGTTCAACCTTTTTGATCTTAATCTCGCTTCGGCCTCCATTACCGCATACATTGCAGCCACCCTGCTTGCAGCTGTGTTCTTTTACCGCCCGCACTGCTATTTTGTGTGTCCCTTCGGCCTGCTGTCCTGGGCGCTCGAAAAGCTGAGCCTTTTTAAAATACGCATACATCCGCAAAAGTGCACCGGCTGCGGCGCATGCATAAAAGCCTGTCCAGGGCGTGCAATGGAGGGCATCTATAAGGGAAGCGCTTTGCCTGCTGACTGTTTTTCGTGCGGGGAGTGCCTGCACGCCTGCCAGTTCGATGCGCTCAGCTATTCGCAGCAGGCACCGCCTGCTGCGCAGAGGTAGGGTAATACACAAATCTCCCCGCAGCACGCTGCGGGGAGATTCAATTATCATGAAAATGCTATGTCTATTTTCTTTGGCTTTACGCGCTCGCTCTTGGGAAGCACTACCTTGAGGACCCCGCTGTTCATTGAAGCCGATATTTTATCCCGGTCAATTTCATCGCTGATTGTAAATGCGCGGTAATAGTTGAGGGGCGGCATTTCCCGGTAATCATCCTGTGCTGTCCCGTAACCCGCATCGCTGCGGTTTCCGTTAATATGCAGCGTGTCTTTATCGACATGGAGATCAAGGCCGTCTTTGCCGACCCCGGGCAGATCCGCCAGGAGCAGAACGCGCTCTTTGTCTTCACATATATCAACAGCGGGAACAATCGTTTCTTTCCCTTTTGGCGCAGCTTCCCCAGCCCCCGTATGTTTTACTGATTTTTCTTTTTCAGCCATTGCGTGCACACCCCCTTTCAGTCAACTTTCACTGATATGTGTTTAGGCATGGTTTCTTCGCGCATGCCGACGATAACCTGCAGCACGCCGTCTCTGTACTGCGCGTTCACCTTATCCTGATCAATTGTATCCGGCAGGCTTACCATCCGGGAAAACGCCCCCTGAAACCGCTCCCGCCGGTGAAACAGGTCCGGCTTTGCGCCGCTGCACTCTTCCTCTACAGCGGCTCGCTCTCCCTTTATGGTCAGGATGTTGCGCTCTATGGTCACGTCAACCTTCTTCGGGTCAATTCCCGGCAAAAACGTATCGACAATCACATGGTCTTTTTCCTCCCGCACATTGATGGCCGGAAAGGTGCCTCGCGGAACGCTCCTGATATTCGCCTGCTGCATACCGCTGTCAAACAGCCTGTCCAGCTCATCCCTCAAACGGTAAAAATCATCAAATGTCGGCATAAGCCATCGTGAGTTCATAAGCCATACCTCCTTTCTGTAACGCTGACAGTATAACGTTTGGGTTGCTTGTCCACTGTGAAATATAGGAATCAATTTGCCCAAGTCAATATCTGCACGTGCATTTTTGTTTAATACCGGCAGCCGCTTGACACGGTCGAAAAAATCATTATTTTAAAAGTTTAACGGCTCCGCCGCCGCGCTCTTCTTTGCTTGACTCATACACATAAATACAGGAATATAATAGTTTTTCAGGAAACAGCGACCGGGGGCACACCGGCTGCGGATAAAGCGAGGGGGACAAACGCTCCCGAACGAAACACAGAGCAGACAACATGCAGCACCTATTGCACAAAACACAGAAAGCCCGCCGCCGCCGATACGCCTGCGCATGCATGCTTATTGCTTCCTGCGCGGCGGCCGTTATGCTTTTGTCAGCGGCAACAGCCGGCGCAGCTTCCATAAGCGCGTCGGTTGATAAAACCAGTGCAGCCGCACACGAGCACATTGATCTTACAGTCTCAATCGAGGGAACCCGCAGCGAACCTGCTTTGCCGCCGCTGCCGGAGTTCGACGTGCGGTCGCGCGGCAGCTCTTCAAAAGTAAGCATCGTTAACGGTACGGTATCCTCAAGCGTCGAGTACCGATACAGCCTTATCCCCAAAAAGACCGGCACCTTTACTATCGGCCCGTTCAGCGTTACCCACGACGGCCGCACCCTCAAAAGCAATAAAATCAAGCTTACCATAACCGAACAGCCTCCCGCGCAGGACGGGCAGCAAACCAGCGATATATTCGTTACCGCCGAGGTTGACGACACGTCCCCCTATTGCAATGAGCAAATCATATATACATTCCGATTTTACCGTAAAGTGCGCGTAGCCGATGCCCGGCTGGTCAAGTCTCCGTCATTTGAGGGCTTCCTTACCAGAGAAATCGGCAAGGAGAAAGAATACAAAAAAAACATACGTGGCCACACCTATGCAGTAACAGAGCTGACGCACGCTTTGTTCCCGCTTGCTCCCGGTGTCGTGAAAATAAAGCCGTCCGTGCTTCAATGCCGGGTGGTTGTCCAGAAAGGCCGGCGCAGGGGTTTTTTTAATGATCCATTTTTTAACGACCCCTTCTTCGGCTTTTCCGAAACAGAAACAAAGACGTTCACCACCGGCCCGATTACGGTGATGGTAAAACCGCTTCCGAAGGAGGGAATGCCCGAGGGCTTTAAAAACCTTGTCGGCGATTACAGCCTTGACGCCCGCCTGAGCACAAAAGCACCCGAAGCAGGGTCCTCGGTTACGCTGACGCTGACGCTTTCAGGAACCGGCAACCTGAAAAGCGGAAGCGCGCTTCCCGTACCCGCCATACCGAATGTCAAGGCCTATGATGATAAACCGGAATTTGAGCCGTTTGTTTCCGGCGGGAAAGCCGGCGGCAAACTGGTGATTAAAAAAGCGCTGGTCCCGTTAAAGGCGGGGTCCCTTTCAATACCCAGGCTTTCGGTACCGTATTTTGATCCCGAATCAGAGTCCTATAAGACCGCGGAAGCCGGACCGTTTGTTATGCATGTGCAGCCCTCAGACGAAAAGGAGTCCCTTGCAGCTGTCGATGCTGGCAGCCAGGCCGAAAACAAGCAGGCTATTAAAATTATCGGGGAGGATATCCTCCCCATACACTCCTCTGCCGCGGCGCAGGTCCCGGAACGGCTGCACCCCCTGTCGGCGCTCACCATCGGGCTTTTCCTTGCGCCGATCGCTTTATTTTTCACCCTGTTTTCAATAAAGCTCAAGCAGCGCAATGCGGCTGCCCACGAGGCGGCACAGCGCGCGCGAAGCGCGCACAAAATATTCACAAAAAAACTGCCGGCCATAAAAAAAGCTTCGAGCACAGAAGATCCGGCATTCTATCAGCTCGGCACAAAAGCGCTTAAAGAATTTCTCGGCAGCAAGCTCGGCATGCCGGGCAGCGCGCTTACCGCACGGGAGATAAGCGACCTCGGTAAACAGCGGCTCATCGATGAGGCTTCAGCTGAAGAGCTCAAGCGCCTTTTTGAATTTTTTGATGCCGGGCAGTACGGGTTCAGCTCTTTTTCGCTCGAGCGGCGGCAGGAAGCGGTAGAGAAAATGATTAATCTGACAAAACACCTTAACAAACAGCTGTAACGGTGAAACCGACACGCAACATTACGGGCGCATCGCTGAAGCCCGGACACGCTATCAGCGCATTTATCGTCATCGCCGCCGCAGTGATTGCCGTGGCCGGCGCCCTGCCGGCTCTGCACGCTGCGAAGCCGGACAAGAATCTGTCCCGCCTGTTTTTTCTGGCAAACAGCGCCTACCGGGAGGGCGATTTCGACGCCGCAGCCGGCCGCTATGAAGAACTTATTGACGCAGGTATCAGTAACGGGGATCTTTATTACAACCTGGGGAATGCATATCTGAAAAGCGGGGAGCTTGGCGAGGCGATCGCAGCCTACAAAAAAGCACACCTGTTCATGCCCAGGGATGAGGATCTTGCAGCGAACCTCAGGTATGCGCTCGGCCGGACAAAGGATAAAATTGAATGCAGCGAGGCCGGTAGCATAATTAAGCAGCTGTGCTTCTGGTACTCCCGCCTCAATGTATTCGAGCTTACGCTTGCTTTTCTGGTTGCCCATGCCGGATTCTGGACGATCATGACTATTCGCCTGTTTCTAAAGCGTGACATTCTTACAATTGCCCTGTATTTTTTTCTTCTTTGTTCAGGCACTCTGGGGTGCAGCGCCGCAATTAAGTGGTATACCACGTACGGCACCTGCCGCGGCGTGGTAACTGAGCAGCAAATACTGGTACGGGCCGGAACAAGCACAAGCGACACCGTGCTGTTCAAGCTCCATGAAGGCACCGAATTTTCATGGCTTAAAGAGCGGGACGGCTGGATTGAAATTACGCTGTGCGACAATAAACGGGGCTGGGTCAAAAAAAGCGTGGTGGAGCGTATCGCGATCGGCCGATAAGCCAAGCGCAGCATATGAGAAAACAGGCTGACTTAATGCATGGTGCGCGCGCCCGCCGAACGCTACATCTTTCCGGACCGGACAATGGACAGCACGAGCCAGACACCAAGAACAGCGGCGAACAGGTATCCGACAAAGCCGATTATGGGGTATCCCCACAGCGTCGGGCCCCTGTCTATCTGCATTATAAATGAGGACCCGATTATGAGCGCCGCTATAATAAGGCTGAAGGACAGGCGGTTGCTTGACTGATCTATTTCGCGAATGAGGTCACCCAGCCCGCGATGATACATGTTTACACCAAGCTGCCCCAGCCTGAGCTTCATGACGATGTGCCGGAGGTTCTCAGGCAGCATGTCAACCAGCTCCCTGAACTCTCCAATGGTTTTGCCCGCTTCCCGGGCCATCTTTGTCACATCAAACCGCCGGCGCATTACTTTCTGAACATAGGGTTTTGCATGGGCAATAATGTCAAACTGCGGGTCAAGCGTTTCCGCAATCCCCTCTATAACCACCAGCGCCTTGATCATAAGGTAAAGATCGCGGGGGATGCGAATGCGGTGCTGTGAGATGATATCAAACATCTCATTCATAACCTGCTCTGTATTCAGCTGATACAGCGGGGCCTCGTAGTACCGGTCGATAAACTCCCCCATGTCTGTTTTTAATGCCTGAATATCAACCTCCTCACCCGATGTGCGGATATTCAGAAGCACCTTCACAACGGCGTCTACATCACGATTGACAACTCCAGCAAGCAGATCGCCTATCTGCTCGAGCATCTCATCGCTGAGCCTGCCCATTAAGCCGTAGTCAAGCGGCACAATAACATTGTTTTCCAGAACTTTGATGTTGCCGGGGTGCGGATCCCCATGGAAAAAGCCATGCTCAAAAACCTGCTTGAGCATTGCCTCGGCTCCGTTCCGGGCAATGCATTTCGGATCGAGCCCGCGTTCAGCCAGCGCGTCGATATCCAGCACCGGTACGCCGTCGATATATTCCATGGCAAGAACCGACGGGGTGCTCAGATCCCAGAACACCTCCGGCACGCGCAGCGTCGAATCGTTTTTAAAATTACGGCCGAACCGGTCAATGTTCCGGGCTTCCTGATAAAAATCGAGCTCTTTGGTAATCCATGATTTGAATTCATTTACAATGGCAACAGGGTCCCAGACATCCTGATCCGAAAACCGCCGCTTGATAATGGCGGCAAGGTCGGACAGTATTTCCATATCAAGGTATATCTTCTTTTCAATGCCGGGCCGCTGCACTTTAACGACTATCTCGCTTCCGCCTATGGTGGTCGCCCGGTGCACCTGAGCGATTGATGCAGCAGCTAAGGGACGGTCCTCAAATGAGCGAAAAAGGCTTCCTGTATCCTGGCCGAGCTCACGGGCGATAATTGACCGGGCCTCACGGGAGGGAAACGGTGCGACCCCGTCCTGCAGTTTTTTAAGTTCCTCAATATAGGCAACCGGCACCAGATCGGGCCTGGTGCTCAGCATCTGTCCCAGCTTTATAAAGGTGGGGCCGAGCTCCTCGATGGCAAGGCGAAGGCGGCGGGGGCGCGACATGTGAACATATTCGCGCCCCTGCCGCCTGAGCAGCATCTTTCGAACAAAGCTCGGATAATCCTGGATTTTAAGGCGGTCAAGAATTTCATCAAAACCGTATTTAAGCAGAACGCCGAATATTTCCCGGTATCGCTTTATGCTTCTGACACGAGCCGGGATCGACGTAACCTTCATTGCGACAGCTTCTCCACAGCGGAAAGAACCTTGTCGAGCTTTTTGTTCAGCTCGTCGATTTCTTTCTTTGTGGGAACGCCGAGCCGCTTCATGGTGTGCTCAAGCATCTTGTCCAGCTTCTCCTCAAAGGCCT
This sequence comes from uncultured Thermodesulfobacteriota bacterium, assembly GCA_964621615.1. GTDB lineage: Bacteria > Desulfobacterota > WTBG01 > CAIYCZ01 > CAIRTM01 > CAZUMW01. The sequence continues at coordinate 26,891 of CAZUMW010000017.1, read as the reverse complement.
TCCTTTCCTCTTCAGCCCGGTTCATGAGCTCTTCCATGATTTTGGGCGATTCCTCCTTTGAAACCCTGCCTTTCTCAATAAGCTCATCCACCAGCTTCTGAGCTTTTTCCCTGGTCATGGCAACAGCGCCAAGCCCCAGAAACAGCCCTTTTTCAAAAATAGTACCGGTACTCATAACGGCCCCCTTTCCTGTTAGTTGGTAAATTTTCACAATCCCGCACAAAAGTCATGGTATCCGTCATTGCGAGAGGAGCACCTGCGAAGCAACCCCGTTTTTTCAGGTACTTACAAAGAATAAGATTGAATTGCTTCGACTGCAATGACCAGAAGCACGGCTTTTTTCGTAACCGTGAACGTCGTGCAGTATCCTCTCTTAAAATAATGGCAATTTAAAAAAAGTAAACTATAAAGCTACTTTTTTTGTTTTTTTATTTTTCGATACGGGGGGAACGGCAAGGGGGGCTGAGACCGCCAGTACCGCCATTTTTTGTAACAGCGGCGGCAGGAAGGCTTGTGAAGAGATCTGATCCGGCATGTGCCCACCGGAACAAATTTGTCCTGTTTGTCACACCAGCGAAAATCCCTGGTGCTGACTGGGTGCGTAAACGTGCTGCCGCCTTTACCGCTGCTGGTCATGGCGCCCGGTTGTCAAAAAAAATCTGGTGATTATTTATTAAACCGTAAATTTTCATACATAAGCATTACGATAATTATGCTAATATACTCTGTATACTATGTAAAGAAGGGCTTGGCACTTACATAACACAACCATCACGGAGGTGAAACCATGAAGAAAAAAATCCTGGTATCTGCTATAGCAATAGCATTCATTACAGCCGGGTGCGGCGGCATGAGCAAAACCCAGAAGGGCGCAGCAATCGGCTCTGCTGTCGGCACCGCGGTCGGCGCCGGTGTCGGCTACGCCGTGGGAGGCAAAAAGGGAGCAGCAATCGGGGCAGGCTCAGGACTTGTTGTTGGAGGGCTCACCGGGGCGGCAATCGGTCGATATATGGACAGGCAGGAAGAAGAGCTGCGCCAGGCGATGGCGTCCCAGGAGGCAGCCAGCGTCAGCAGGCAGCAGGATGTGCTGGAAGTCACCTTCAAATCGGACTTTCTGTTTGATATAGACTCTGCGATTCTCAAGCCCGGGGCCGCTGCCGAAATCGACCGCGTTGCCGCTGTTTTGAACAAATATCCGAAAACCACTATCCGCATTGAAGGATATACCGACAGCTCAGGACCGGAGCAGTACAACCAGGAACTATCCGAGCAGAGGGCAGAAGCCGTAAAAAATGCTCTTATTACCAAAGGGGTCACCCCTCAACGGATGGTCACAGTCGGCCTCGGGGAATCAAACCCCATCGCAAGCAATCAAACCGCCGAGGGCAGGCAAATGAACAGACGTGTTAACGTTGTCATAACACCCATAAAAGGGTAGCGTCAGTATGCGGGGCGGATGCTTTTAAAGCGTCCGCCCCACACTGTTCCGCCGGCACCCAGCATACCTTTCCTGTGTTTTTTTATTCTGACGATGCATTCAACACACCGCATCTGCACAAGCATATCCCTGCCTTTGCATGCTCCGCATAAAGCATTTCAGTTTTCCTTACCGTTGTGCCGATATAATAAAATGAGAAAAAAACAGCATTAAAATTAAACACATTCCATTGTTGTCCGGTATAGTGTATTTTGGGCACGGCAATCTGAATGCACCATGAAGGTCCAAACTAAAATAAGCCTGCTGCTCATAGTCCTGAGCATTGTGTTTATCGGCGGCATCACCGAGATGGAGCTCATGAACCGCCGGCGCATCCGTCAGTTCTTCCACAGCAAAATACAGGACAAAATGGCCTTTTTCGAAAGGGTCCTGCAGCTTGACGGCGCCTCGCTGCATATGTTTGCCTTTGAGTTCAGCTGCCGAAGCGAGCTGCTCAGGTACATGGAAAAGGGCGGCTCGGAGTCAATTCACAGCCTTCTCTCCGATGCATTCTCCGCATTCAATGCCGATGCCGCATGGATATATACTCCCCGCTTTTCCCTCCGGCGTACATATGGAAGCCTAAGCGGGGCGCCGCCGCCGGAGCTGCCCGTGTCCGAACGATCTTTCAAACGGCTGTTTATGCGGCGCAGTTATTTTCAGCATTTTTTTATCAGCTCCGCTCAGGGGCTGCTGGAAATACGAACGGCACCCATTCAGGAAAAGGCCCTGCGAGGCACCACCCGTCTGCCAAAGGGCTTTCTGTTCGTGGGGCGCCTGTGGTCTGAGCCCTATGTGCAGGGGCTGTCGCTCATTACCGAGAGCACCATCAGGCTGAAGCCGCTTACAGATCCGCTCGCCCTGCACCACCGCTATGATCCGGACCGGCACACGATTACCTTTACAAAGCTCTTAAAGGGATGGGACAAAGCCCCGTGTATGCAGCTGGCGGTTACATACAAATCCCCCTTTATGCTTCACATAAAGCGCACCACCCGCCTTCAGTTTTTCATTATTTTATTATTTGTGATGTCAATCCTCGGCTTTCTGACGCTGGCACTCTACCGGTGGGTTCACAAGCCGCTGCGGATGCTTTCGCAGACAATGCGCACAGAAGATCCCTCGACCCTGGCCGGAACAGTAAACCAGCAAACGGAATTCGGAACCTTTGCCGACCTTCTCAATACGTTCTTTCAGCAAAAGCAGGAGCTCGAGAAAAATAATGTTCGGCTGAGAGAGCACGAACAAAAGCTCAAAGCAACAAACCAGCAGCTGCTTGCCCAGGAGCAGGAGCTTCGGGCGGCAAATCAGCAGCTCGAGGCCGGCAACAGGCAGCTCAAAGACAGCGAGGCCGCGCTGCGGATAAGCGAAGAGCGCTACCGCCAGCTGGTTGAAACCATGAATGACGGGATCGTGGTTGTTAATCAGGCCGGATATATTACCTACTGCAATGAGCGCTTTTGCCTTATGATGCAGCATCCGCCTGATGCAGTTATGCATCGTCCGGTAGCGGAGCTTCTTTCCCCGGAAAGCAGAGCGTTTCTTGCAGACGATGTTCTGAACAAAGAAAACGTTGCGGGGCGGCTTCAGGGCGACTACCAGACATATGAGTTAGTGTGGCAAAAAAGCACCGGAGAGCCCCTGCCGACCATGGTATCACCACAGCCGATATATGAAAATGACGCGATCGCGGGAAGCTTTGCCGTCATAACTGATATAACCGACATCAAAAAAGCAGAAAAGGAAATACGCGACTACAAGGAATTTCTGGAAAGTGTTATAGACGGGAGCCACGACGCTATCATGATAACAGACAGCAGCGGAATTATTCTTTCTGCAAACAAAGCGCTCACCATGATGCTCGGCCTCAGCAAAGAGGAGATTGTCGGCTCTCCCCCGTCAGCTGTATTTGACCCCTCATGCCGCAAATCGGTCTACAACGCTGTACACGAAGGCTTCGGTATCGGTTACGCACTTTTCGAAGCTGCTCATACTAAACAAGACGGCACAAGGGTTGAAACCGAAAACAACTTCGCGTTAATAAAAGACGAAAACGGCGCCTTAATCGGCGGCGTTGTCATCATGCGCGATATAACAGAGCGGAAAAAAATGCAGCAAAAGCTGCTTCAGTCTGAAAAAATGCGCTCGCTCGGCCAGCTTGCCGGAGGAGTGGCACATGACTTCAACAATGTTCTTACCGCAATAATCGGCAGGGTGCAGCTGCTGCTGAAAGCCCTTGACGGCAGCACCGGCAGGACATCGCCGAACCATAACCGGGAAAAAATCCGCGAGGACATGCGGGTTATAGAAAAGGCCGCCATAGACGGGGCTGAAACGGTCAGGCGAATACAGCAGTTTTCGCGCCGCCGCGATGACGAGGATTATTTTTCGAACGCCGACTGCAATGAAATTGTTAAAGATGCAATCGCGTTTACCAGCGTGCGCTGGAAAGGGGAGGCGGAGTCGCAGGGCATTACCATAAGGGTTCAGGAGGACCTTGCGCCGCTCCCGGCGGTGGCGTGCAGGGTTTCCGAGCTGCGGGAGGTTATTATCAATATCCTCAATAACGCATTTGATGCAATGCCAGAAGGGGGCGCCGTTACCGTGCAAACCCGCTCACACAAGGGCCGCGTGTTCCTTGACATATCAGACACCGGCACCGGCATTCCTCCTGAAGCGCAGCCCAGGATCTTTGAGCCGTTTTTCACCACAAAGGGCCTCCGCTCAACCGGTCTCGGCATGAGCATCTCCTACGGCATAATCGAGCGCCACCGTGGTGCGCTATCCGTTCATGAGACATCGCCGTCCGGCACAACCTTCCGCATCGAGCTGCCGGCGTCCGGAAAAAGCGACCGGCCCGGCACAGCCCGCAACACAGCCGCCTATCTGCCGGCGGGGATCCGGGTTCTGGTTATTGAAGATGAAAAGCACATTCGGGACCTTCTTTGTGAAATCCTCGAGGAGCTCGGCTGTGCGGTGACGCCGGCTGCCGATGGAACGAAGGGAATGGAGTGCTTTGAAGCAGGCACCTATGACCTTGTGCTGACCGATTTGGCAATGCCCGGCCTGACCGGATTCCAGGTTGCCCAGCTTATACGAAAATCAAGCACCCCGTCTATACCGATCGTGCTTGTTACCGGCTGGGGAACAACCATACAGGAATCAGAGCTTCATGAATATGGGATATCCTGCACGATTAACAAGCCGTTTGAAATCGATCAGATCCATCGTGTCCTCGGGCGCATACTGCAGCAGTGACAAAATGTACGGGGTGTAAGAAAACCATATCCATCAAAATACCGGCCCGGAATAAAGCCCTGCCCCGGGCGAGCCGGAGCCGCTTGAGCGACTGCGGCAGAAAAATACCGCCTCACGCATCGCTGGCCAGCTGTTTCATCACCTCAGCCCAGACACCCTCTGGGCCGAACAGTGTTTTTTGAGCTCTTTTCCACCCGCCGAGAAAGCCGATATCAAACAGGTCCGCCGGACGGGGATATTTCTTGGCAAACGCTTCCGCAACCTCAGGGTCAACCGGTCTGAAGCCGCAGCGGGCAAATGCCCTTTGTGCTGACTTTGCATACAAAAAACGCACAAATGCTTCGGCCGCCTCGCGATTTCCGTGCTTATCCACATTCTTATCGACCAGCGCAACCGGGTTTTCTATCTCAATGGTTGACGAGGGCACAAAAAAGGGAAACTCATCACCCTGCTTCTGCCTGAGCAGCGCTTCATTCTCATATGTCACCAGCGCATCCCCCCGGCCGCTTTCAAAGGTCTGGACCGACATCCTTCCTGATTCGTCCATTACCGCAACGCGCTTCTGAATGCTTTTGAGAAACTGCCGTGCATAGCCCGGGTCGGGCTTTGTGTTTTCGTGCGCACTTTGCTTCAGGCCGGCCCCGTATATCGCACACACGACCCACATGGCACCGCCGGACGTTTTCGGGTCAGGATAAATAACATCGATATCCTGCCGCGAAAGATCGCTGAAGCTGCGTATGTTTTTAGGGTTACCCGGCCTGTGAGCAATCACCACCACTGAGCGGGTTACCACGCCGCGGTGCGGTCCGGCTCTCCAGTCATGGGTAACAAGCCCGGCCTTCTCTAACACATCGATGTGCTTTTCAAGAGAAAGCGCAGCAATATCAGCCTCAAAGCCGGCCTGGATCGCCCGCGCCTGGGCGCCCGATGCCGCATATGATGTTTCAAACGAAACGCTGCCACCGGTCTTTTCATGCCAGTATCGCTTAAATGCCGGGATAATTTCTTTCTCATACGCCTCCTGGGCAACCGTATATGCTCCAAGGGTCAGCCTTACCGTCCGCCCGCCGCTGTCGCCAAACATACCGCACCCGGCGGCACACAGGGTTACGGAAAGGAGCATAATGCTTCCTGCAGTTATTCTCAGCATAGCAGCCCTCCTTTATGGCTTTTGCGTTTTATTTAAATATGATATAGCATATCAAAAAAGCAAACAAACAAAGTTTTTGCTTTTCAACTCATTATTACGCAACAAAAAGCACCTACTGTGAAGATCTCGCTTCGCACCAAACTGATTTTGTGTTTTGTTGCCGTTATTTTTATAACCGGCGTTGTCGCAACCATTGTCGGCGTGCAGCTGATTGGAATCGGCATTGTTCGGGAAGCGCAGAATAAAGTCACGCTTGATCTTAACTCTGCACAGCAGACATATGCAAACACCCTTGAGCGCATTCAGACGCTGCTTTCCTTTACCGCCATGCGCCGGCACTCGCTTGTTAACGCATATGCAAGCGGAAACCGGGCGCTCCTGCTGAAAACGCTGCAGGCTGCCAGAGATAAGGCCGGCTTTGACTTTTTGAGCTTTACTGACAGCCGTGGCACCATTATTCTTCGTGCATCAAACCCCCGCGTCGCAGGAGATTGCCGTGCGCACGATCCTATTATCAGACGGGCAATCGATCTCATGAAGCCGGCGTCCTCCACACAGATCATAACGTCGGCCGATCTGAAAAAAGAATCTCAGGACCTTGCCGAACAGGCGCACATGAAAATAATTCACACGCCGCACGCCCGGCCACTCACCAGCACGGAAAACACCGCGGGCATGGTTCTCAAATCGGCCGTACCTGTTTTGCAAAACGGCGCGCTTGCGGGTGTTCTGTATGGCGGCATTCTGCTGAACCGCAATTATGACATAGTGGACAAAATCAAGCACATTGTGTACGGCGGCGTTACCTACGAAGGCAAAGAAACCGGAACTGCTACCATATTTCAGGGTGATCTGAGAATCGCCACCAATGTTCGGCTTGAAACCGGAAAGCGCGCGATCGGCACCCGCGTGTCACAGGAGGTCTACAACCGCGTAATTAAGGAAAGCAGGGTATGGAAAGACAGGGCCTTTGTCGTTAATGACTGGTATCTGACCGCCTATTCCCCAATCAGGAATATTTCCGGGGACACGATCGGCATGCTGTATGTCGGCATGCTCGAAAAAAAATATACCGACATGAAGCGCACCGCATTCTGGCTGTTTGCAGGGCTGAATATAGCGGGCATTGTAATGGCAACGTGCATCGGATTTATTCTTGCGCGCGCAATTGTCCGGCCGGTTCTGATGCTGAAGCGGGGGTTTTCCGAGCTGGAAAAAGGAAATTTCGACAGCCCGGTAGCGGCAACCGCATCAGATGAAATTGGAAGCCTTGCCGAATCGTTCAACAAGGTGCGCACAGAGCTGAAAAACACCTATGCAAAGCTGCAGGGCAAAATTGAAGCTGCCGATGAAGATCTTAAAAAAGCCTATCTGGAACTCCAGGAAAAACAGGACATGCTGGTTCAAAAAGAAAAGCTGGCATCGATCGGACAGCTTTCCGCAGGGGTTGCCCATGAGCTCAACAACCCCCTTGGGACTATTCTTGTTTTTTCCCGCATGCTTCTTAAAGAGCTGCCCCCCGACGATCCCCGGCGGGCGGATATCGAAATGATCGCGAACGAGGCGGACCGGTGCAAAAATATCGTGCGGGGTCTGGTTGATTTTGCCCGCCGGTCCCGCGTAAACAAAGAAACGATACAGCCTGCCGATACAATTCATGAGGTGATGCAGATCATGTCGGAAAAAGCCGCTCTGTGCGGCGTCACAATCGCCGAAGACGTCGCCCATGATTTGCCTGACATCACCGCTGACGGGGCTCAGCTCAAGCAGATGCTCATCAATCTTATCGACAATGCCATCGATGCCTCCGGGCAATCCGGCACCGTCCATATAACCGCCCGGCCTGCTTCATTCGGCAGCGGCATAGAATTAACCGTGACTGATACCGGGTGCGGCATACCCGAAAATTGTATTTCTGAAATCTTCACCCCCTTTTTCACTACAAAAGAAATGGGAAAGGGCACGGGGCTCGGCCTTGCAATTGTATACGGTATCGTTAAAATGCATTCAGGCTCTATTGACGTCGACAGCGCCGAAAACAAGGGGACAACATTCAGAATTACAATACCCGACATACCGGCCGCTTCACCGGATCAGCCTGAAGACAGCAAAACATAGCCGGCGCACAACGCTGCAGCAGGCTTAACGTTACAGGTGTTTTACCGCCATGCGATCAGCGCATAGTCATCCACACAAAATTCTTGTTATCGATGATGAGCCAGGCATTCGTGCAAGCTGCCGGAAAGTGCTCGAGTCCGAAGGCTTTGAAACGGTTACCGCCGAAAACGGCATCCAGGGGTACGAGCTTTTCCGGCAGCACAAGGACTTCGCGGCCGCTCTTGTCGACCTAAAAATGCCGGGCTTGGGCGGCATGGAGCTGATTGAAAAAATGCGCGCCGATGACGGCGACGTTGTCCTGCTGGTAATAACCGCATACGCAGCTATCGAGACAGCAGTCGAAGCAGCCAAGCGCGGAGCCTACGGCTATATTCCAAAGCCGTTCACCCCCGAAGAGCTCCTGCTGCACGTGAAAAACGGCCTTGAAAACAGGGCGCTCAAAATAGAGGCCCGCCAGCTGCGGGAAGAGCGCGAAGCGAGCCTGCTTGAAGTCGCATACGAGCGCTCAAAAGCCAGCACGATCATAGCATGCATGGCAGACGGCGTCATAGTGGTCAACCGTGAGGCAAAGGTAGTTCTCAGAAATGCTGCAGCGGGGAAGCTGCTGTCCTGGCGCGAGGGCGATCACCTCCCCTGCGCCCTTGGCTCCGTTCCCTGCACCGGGCTTCAGGATATGCTTCAGCAGGCAGCATCAGCCGCCGGGGCTGAAATTGTCTCCCGGGAGCTGGCAATTGACAACAAAGCCTTCCTCGTCAATGCAAGCCCGCTTAGAGATTCTGCAGGCACACTGCTCGGGGGGCTTGCCGTGCTGCGTGACATCACCTCTGTAAAAGAGCTTGCAGCAGCAAAGTCCCGCTTCATCTCCATGGTTGCCCATGAGCTGAAAAGCCCGCTGGCCGCGATAGAAAGCTACATTAACGTAATACTATCGGGACATGCCGATCCCGCATCAGAGCAGGGGCGCACCATGCTCGAGCGGTCGCTTCTCCGGTCACGGACAGCCCGCAGGCTTGTCGAAGAGCTGCTGAGCCTTCGGGCCATGGAAGCAGGGCATTTCGCGCTTTCCCGCACAACGGCCTCTCTCGGCGAGATATGCAAAAAGGCAGCCGATGCCTGCAGCGCGCGCGCATCGGAAAAAAATATCAGCCTCACGCTCGAGCTTGAAAGCGTTCAGCAGCCGCAGGTTCTCATCGACACCGATGCAATGAGCACCGTTTTTATAAATCTCATCGACAATGCAGTTAAATATACCCCCCCGGGCGGGAGCGTGTGCATCTCTTCCCGGTGCAGCAAAACCCATATCAGCATCTCAGTAAGCGACACCGGCATCGGGATAAGCGATGAAGACAAAGAAAAAATTTTTGATGAGTTCTACCGTGTCAGAAACAAACACACATCAGGCATACCCGGAACCGGTCTGGGGCTGAGCCTTGTCAAACACCTTGTTGATATGCACAACGCACTCATCAGCGTGCACTCAACCCCCGGCAGCGGATCGACGTTCACTGTAAGCATTCCGATTGCAGCAACATAACCGCACACAACTGTCCGAAACACATTTTTTGCTTTTCCTGCAGCAGCATATTTTTAATCCTCATTTTATCAAGAATATTATTGTTAAAGTTCTTTTTTTTAATTCCGAAACGATTTACAACAATAACTCATTTAGGAGGGGAATAATGGCAAGTTCAAAACAAATCAAGAACTGGATCACCGCGAACAAAAAGAAATCAGCCGGTTTGGAAAAAGACCTCAAAGCGGCAAAAGCCCGCCTGAAAAAACTCGAAGGCGATCTGAAAAAAGCTGTTGTAAAGGAAAAGGAAGAAGCTGCAAAGCTGAAAGCGAAGGTTAAGAAAAAAGCGCCCGTCAGGAAAAAAGCCGCTGCGAAGAAGAAACCTGCAGCAAAAAAGAAAACCGCTGCACGCAGCAAAGCAAAAAAGAAGTAATCGAAAACAAAAAGAGGGGGCCGAGCGGTCCCCTCTTTAATATTACCTCTCTATGTATCCGGATTGAAAATATTACCGAGAAATAATTTTTTCCACACAGAAAAATAAATCAGCCACCCAGTCCTGCCCCTCCTCTATACCGAAGCGGCCTTTTATAATCGGCTGTTAACTTCGGAGAAAACAATTGACAAAAACTTAAAACTTTTCTATATATAAAAACTTGGCGTACCAATTTTGATTTGTTCCCCAGTAGCTCAGTCGGCAGAGCAGGTGGCTGTTAACCACCGGGTCCGTGGTTCGAGTCCGCGCTGGGGAGCCACGACTTATTTTAAGGCAGCCTCATTACGGCTGCCTTTTTTTTCTTCACCAATTCTTGCACCTGCAACCGCTTTTCAATGGCCATAGCAGCACGGCCTGTTGTTCCACTGAAGGTGATAGGCGAAGATGAAATATTATGCCTTCCCCGAACACCAGCCGTCGGGTGCTGATGGGCTTAGCAAGCATTCAGAGCATCGGAAAGCTTATCGCCTCAAAAAGCCGCCCTGGAAACAGAAGGGCTGGCTCCTTCCTGATTCCGGCATTGATATACCGGAACCGGAACGAAAAGACCGGTTTCCCTTGGCGACCCTATGAGTGTGGATAAACACAATCAATGAAATTTATTTACCTTCGCTGTTTGCACAATGTCGGATCTCTTTTTGCGTGAAAAAAAAAGTATTTCTTGACTCGTATTATGCAGGCATTATATAAAATGTACAGCTGATCGGCTCTTTTTGAATGGTTCCGGGCCGTAAATGATCCTGATTTTTTCATATTTTACAACCTATGGGGGGGTCACATGAAGCAAATCAATGTGTTAGTCGTTGACGATGACCGGGACGTGCTCAGCACGCTTGCAGAGATGCTCAGCGAGCTGCGGCTGAACCCCATAACCGCTGCAGACGGCTGTGAGGCGCTCGAGCACCTCAAAACCCGCCAGATCGATCTCATCATTACCGATTTGCTGATGCCCAACATGGACGGGTTCGAATTAATACAAAAAAGCAGGAAGCTCAACATTAATATACCGATAGCAGTTATTTCAGGACACGGTGAGGTGGGCAATGTTGTCAACGCGCTCAGCAACGGCGCCTACAATTTTATCACCAAGCCCTTCACCATGAAGGAGATCGAAAATATTGTCAAGCGCGGGCTGCGCCTGCGGGAGTTTTCTCTCGGCACGCACCGGCTTCTCGAAGGCATCCGAAACACCACCGAGATGGAGATTCCCTCCTATCCGCACCTCATTCCCTCAGCCACGCTGTATATCGTCAGAGAGTGCCAGTGGCGCGGCGTTGAGGATGAGACAGTCCTCAGCAACATATCCATATGCGTTGACGAGCTTTTGAACAATGCGCTGATTCACGGAAATGATCTTGACGAAACAAAAAAGATAAATGTCTCGCTTGTATTTGACAATGAAAAGATAACCGTGAGTGTCGAGGACCAGGGCGAGGGATTCGACTACACCTCACTGCTGCACGAAATTTCCGAACAGGCGGAAACTCTTCCCACAAAGCGCGGCATATTCATCGTCAACTACCTCATGGACGATATAAGCTTTAATGACAAGGGCAATACGGTTACCATGTCAAAATATATTTCCCCCGATGCAACGCGGGTGTTTCATTAAAAGCGCCCCGGGCCGGATTTTATTCTGCCGCCATAATCTCCTTGCCCCTTTTTCCTCCTTTTGATATGGTATTTCCATTTAATTCTGCGCTGCGTGCGCTGCAGGCTTATAATCGTCGAAAGCCCGGCGCTCAGCAGACATTGCCGTGCACTGCTGATTAAATAACATGCGCGCGGCAGCGTATCATCCCTTACCAGAATACGCAGCACAAGGAGCGGCACATGATAAAAGTGGGCATCATAGGAGGAACCGGCTTCGGCTCCCCTGCGATACTGAGCAATATCAAAAAAGTAAAAGTTCACACGCCCTACGGCCCGCCGTCGGCTCTGCCGGTAACCGGTACGTTTGAAGGCACAGAGGTTGCCGTCATCGCCCGGCACGGGGAGGGCCATATTATCTTTCCGTCCGAGGTGAATTTCCGGGCCAATATATGGGCGATGAAGGAGCTGGGGGTTACCCATATTTTTGCTGTTACGGCGGTGGGATCCCTGCGCGAAGAAATCAGGCCCGCTCATCTGGTGCTGCCGGACCAGTTTATCGACTGGACAAAGAAGCGCGCATACACCTTTTATGAAGGGCACGAAGTATGCCATGTTCCTATGGCGGATCCCTTCTGCGAGCGCCTCAGAAATCTGCTCTCACGAACAGCCGAGCGCCTAGGCCTTGCCTGCCACAGCGGAGGAACGGTTATAACCATCGAGGGGCCCCGCTTTTCTACGCGTGCCGAAAGCAAAATGTTCAGGATGTGGGGGGCTGACATTATCAATATGAGCACCGTACCGGAAGTGATTCTGGCCCGGGAGGCGGGAATCTGTTATGCAACGATTGCCATGAGCACCGACTATGACTGCTGGCACGAAACAGAGGAGCCCGTGTCCTGGGAACTCATACAGAAAACAATGAATCAGAATACCGAGCAGGTAACCGGCTTATTGCGCGCCGCAATTCCCGGTATCGATTATGAGGACTGCCCCTGCAGAACGGCGGTAACCAATGCAAAACTGTAATAAGGAGCGCTCATGGACCTGAAGGACAAAATCCGCAACATACCTGATTTCCCCAAAAAAGGAATTCTTTTTCGTGACATAACCACACTGCTTAAAGACGCCGATACGTTCCAGCTTGCTATCGACAAGCTCGCCGATCACTGCCGGGGCCTTGATTTTGACAAAATCGCCGGCGTTGAATCGCGGGGGTTTATCCTTGCGTCGGTGCTGGCCTATACGATGCATAAAGGGTTCATTCCCATGCGCAAGCCGGGAAAGCTGCCGGGAGAGACGCGCTATGCAGAATACCAGCTTGAATACGGCACCGACAGAATTGAGGTGCATTCGGACGCGATTACCGGCGGTGAAAAAATTCTGCTTATCGATGACCTGCTTGCTACCGGCGGCACCATGAAAGCCGCCTGCGAGCTGGTTGAGCAGCTTGGCGGTACGGTTGCCGAGTGCTGTTTTCTTATAGAGCTTTCACAGCTGAACGGCAAAAGGCATCTTACCGAATACAATCTTTTTTCTCTTATCGTTTATTAGCGGAGCAGCGCGGATATTCGACGGCTCACTCCACACGAGACGCTCGCGCGACAGCGGGTCCTGTTCCGCCGCACACAGCGGCGCAACGGTAATTAAAGGAAAGCATCGTGTTGACAATAAACAGGAAAAAGCTCGAGCGGCTTATTCGGGGGTTCCCCTCGCAGAAAATCATGGTCATCGGCGACATTATGCTCGATGAGTATATAGAGGGCACGGTAGACCGCATTTCCCCGGAGGCGCCGATCCCGGTCGTCAATCTGCTCAACAGCAAGCATCGGGACATTCGCCTGGGGGGAGCCGCTAATGTGTTCAATAACCTTATTTCGCTCGGCTGCAGGAATGTGTACATGTGCGGCATTATCGGCGATGACCGGGACGGTCATTTTGTGCACGACAGGCTGAAAAATATGGGCATGGCCACCGGCGGGCTGGTCGTGGACAAAAAGCGGCCGACAATCAATAAAACACGCATTATTGCCCACAATCAGCAGGTCATTCGCCTTGACCGCGAAGATCGGGCGCCCATATCAGCGCGGTCCCGCAACAGGCTGATACGCTATATCCGCACCTGCATGGATCAGCTTGACGCTATTATTTTTTCTGATTACGAAAAAGGGGTTATTACGGAAGACCTCATTAAAGCAGTGCTGCCGCTCGCCGCGGAAAAAAACATTACGGTTGCCGTTGACCCTAAATTCGTCAACTTCAAGTACTTCACCAATGCAACGATAGTGGTTCCCAACCGGAAAGAGGCAAGCGGTTTCGCCCGGCAGGAAATTTACACCGAGGACGACGAGCGGTCCGTTGCCAGATATATCATGGAAAGCCTGGGCACCGAATGCGTGCTGCTCAAGCTCGGAGAGCGCGGCATGCGGCTCGTTGACCGCCGGGGCGGCGATGAGCTCATTCAGACCGCAGCCGAACAGGTTTATGATGTAACCGGTGCCGGAGATACGGTAATCAGCGCCCTTGTCCTTTCCAGAGCCGCCGGCTCCACCTGGCCCGAGGCGGCGCGCATTGCAAATGTGGCTGCGGGCATTGTCATCCACTATATCGGCACAACCGCGGTCACGGCACAGCAGCTTAAAAATATCCTTAACAGCAAACGCCCGACTTCGTCGTGAGCACTCCAAAGCAGCCGCAGCCGGTAAAGCTTATCACCAGCATCCTGGCACAAAAGCACACAGACACCGAGCCCGTGCGCTCACGGCTCGAGAGTGAATTCGGCCCCGCCGATATCGCTACTGATTACATGTTGTTTGATTTTACTGATTACTATGAGTCTGAGCTGGGCACAGACCTTAGCCGCCGCATACTCGGCTTTAAAACGCTCGTACCGCCCGACGCGCTTCCGGATATAAAGCACACAGCCAACGAGATTGAGCAGGACTATACACGCGGTGACGGAACCCGGACAGTAAACATTGATCCCGGCTATATCGCACTGGGCCATTTCATCCTTGCAACCGGCAAGCCGTTTGCGCACAGGCCTTATCTCCGTGACGGCATATATGCGGACATGACGCTGATATTTAAGGGCAAAACGTTCCGACCGCTTCCCTGGTCTTTCCCCGACTACGCTTCCGAGGGAATGATCCTGCTTTTAAACTCCATCCGGGAGCGGTATTACCGGCAGCTGCACGAGCGCGGCCTGCTGTAATGCATTCTGCGCAGGATATTTCTGGACAGGCGCATATGCTGCAGCCGTTATGGTAAAAACATTTTTTTACATATACCCGAACAACAAAAGCCGATAGACAGGAGAAACGCCATGCGCAGCATGACAGGATACGGACAGGGCGAAGCATGCACCGATGACGAGAAAATAACCGCTGAAGTACGCTCGTGCAATCACCGGTTTCTTGACACGTCGGTCAGAATGCCCAGAGCGCTCAGCCTTCGCGAAGCCGACATCAAAAAAACGGTTGCCTCGTTTACCGCGCGCGGAAAAGTTGAGGTGATGATACAGGTCGAGCGAACCGGAGAGGCCGGGGAGAACGTGGTTGTTGACAAGCCCCTGGCCCGGCAGATCCATCATCTGCTGCAGGAGCTTAAAATAGAGCTTTCATGTCAGGGGGACATCTCTCTGACCGAACTGCTCCCATTCAAAGATATGCTTTTCCAGCAGGAAGACAGGGAGACCGACTCCGAAAAAACCTGGTCAGCGATTGAAACCGCTTTAACACGTGCGCTTGAGGCGATGCGCGACATGCAGCATACAGAAGGCCGGGAAACGGAAGCAGACATTTCAAGCCGGATCAGCGTCATCGAGGAGCTCGTCGGCCGCATCGAGCAGCAGGCACCGGGCTCTTTCGAGCAGCGAAAGCAGGCATTCACTGAGCGCATCCGTGCGCTGTGCGACGGCATAGAGCTGGATGAAAGCCGGCTTGTGCAGGAAATTGCCGTCATGGCGGATAAAAGCGACATAACGGAAGAGCTCGTCCGCCTGAAAAGCCACATAAAGCAGTTCCGGCAGTGGACAGACACAGATGATCCGGTCGGCCGGAAGATTGATTTTCTAATGCAGGAAATGAATCGGGAGTCAAACACCATCGGCGCAAAGATCGCCGATTCGGAGCTTTCCCTGTGCATTGTTTCCATAAAAAACGAGCTCGAAAAAATCCGTGAACAAATTCAAAATATTATGTGATATCATTGGGGCCCAACACCATCAGATGCCGCACCGGGCAGAACAATCAAAGAGGCCGCCCGCGGTGCGCCCGTTAAAACAATAAGAACGCAGCGCTGAAAGCATTACCGCAGACATGATGCAGTCTCACTCCTCTCAGACAAATCGTATTTTTGTTATTTCAGCGCCTTCTGGCGCCGGCAAAACCTCTTTGTGCAGCGACGCGCTCGAGCATGTGCCGAACCTGCATCTGTCTGTGTCACACACCACCCGATCGCCGCGGCAGGGGGAGCAAAACGGTAAAAATTATTATTTCATAAGCAAAGAGGAATTTGAGCGGGCAATCCGGGACGGTCAAATGGCTGAGTGGACGGAAATATACGGCAACATGTACGGAACGGCAAAGTCAACCATTGAAAGCCACTTCGATCAGGGCCACGATATTCTTTTTGATGTGGATGAGCGCGGCGCGCGCCAGCTGCAAAACCATTATGACCGTATAATCACCATATTGATTCTGCCGCCGTCCCTTGCCGTGCTTAAACAGCGTCTGTCAGAGCGCGGAACCGAATCAGCCGAGGCGCTCTCACAGCGGCTGAACCGGGCTAAAGAGGAAATTCATAATATGCGCTGGTACGATTACGTTATAATCAATGATGATTTTTCAAAAGCGGCAGCAGAGCTCCGGGCCGTGATTGTTGCCGGGCGGTGCAGGAATAACCACAGACATATTGAACAGGTGCTCAAAAACAGCGATGAATAAACACCGCGGCATTATTGTCGCTCTTGATGTTGAAGAGCTAAGCGCTGCCCGGGCCCTTGCAGAGCAGCTCAGCGATTGTGCGAGTGCGTTTAAAATCGGCAAGCAGCTTTTCACCCGCTACGGGCCCGAAGCGGTTCGATGCGTTACAGAGCGCGGCGGCCGTGTTTTTCTCGATCTGAAATATCACGACATTCCGGCGACCGTGGCAAAGGCATCGCGGGAGGCTGCCCGGCTCGGGGTGTTCATGTTCACCATGCACACCTTCGGGGGGATATCAATGATGCGGCAGTCCGCAGAAGTGCTAAAAGATGCAGCGCCGTCCGGCTCGCGCCCGCTTGCGCTCGGCGTCACCGTTCTCACCAGCCTGAGCGCAACGGATCTTAAAGCGCTGGGCATAGAGCGCTCTGTGGAGGACACAGTGGTTCGGCTTGCAGAGCTGTCGCAGAGGGCGGGCCTGGACGGCGTCGTCGCCTCTCCCCGGGAAGTCGCGCTGATACGCAAAGCGTGCGGCAAAGACTTTGTTGTTGTAACGCCGGGCATACGGCCGCGCGCCACCGCGGCTGATGACCAAAAGCGCACCATGACTCCCGCTGCAGCTTTTGAGGCGGGGGCGGACTATCTGGTTATCGGCCGGCCTATAACTGCGGCACCTGATCCCCGGGCGGCGGCGGAAGACATTCTGAGCGATTTACACTGAGCATGCCGGGGTAATAATGTGAAGCGAATCAGTTCATGACATTATTTATTTATGGAACAAATCCGGTCCGCGAGGCACTTGCCGCACGGCCCTCAGCGGTTCACCGGCTAATCCTTGCGAAGCGGCATACACGAGGCCCGCTGAGAGAAATAGCGGATGCAGCCGGGCAGAACCACATACCTGTTTCATACGACCGCCCGGAGGGCCTGACACAGCGCGCCCGGTCGGATATGCACCAGGGGGTCATAGCGGAAGTTGAGCAGTTTCCGCTGACAGAGCTTCCCGATGCGCTCAGCATCACACAGCATGAACAGGGCCCCGCCTTTTTTCTGGTCCTTGATTCTATTCAGGATCCGCATAATTTCGGCACCCTTATACGAAGCGCTGTGTGCAGCGGCGCCCGCGCGGTCATTTTCCCCCGCGACCGCGCCGCCGGATTGACCGCCGCAGTTGCAAAAGCATCAGCAGGCGCTATCGAACATATTACGTTGTGCAGAGTTACAAACATAGCAGCGGCGCTCGACGAGATGAAACAAAGCGGCCTGTGGATATTCGGGCTGGCCCCTGGCGGTAACACACCGCTGTTTGGGTGCGATTTTACCGGAGATACAGCTATCGTCATCGGAAGCGAGGGCAAAGGAATGCGGCCTCTTGTGCAGAAAAAATGCGACTGCCTTGCGGCCATTCCCATGGCCGCCCCGTTTGAGTCGCTCAATGCATCTGCTGCGGGCGCGGTTGCGATGTTTGAAGTTATGCGCCAGCGGCGGGCTCAATAAACCCCGGCTGCACGCTATTGAAAAAACATGTTAATACGTAAAGCGTATCTTTGCTACAGAAAGAAATCGTTCATCAAAGCGCTGAGCCCTCTAAAAATTCACCAAAAGCACACCCTCGAGATATATATCTGTGGACCCTGCACATAGAATACGCATCTTTTCGGTACTGTTTCTTTCCATTTTCACGGCCATACTGGGACTGGGCATCATTATCCCGATCCTTCCCATCTATGCCCAGAGCGACAGCATAGGCGCGAACGGCTTCTGGCTCGGTGCTATTTTTGCCGGATTTTCAATAGCCCGGTCGGTATCCATGCCGCTTGTGGGCCGCTGCTCGGACAACACCGGCAGGCGCAAAAGCTTTATCGGAACCGGCCTGTTTATTTACGCTGTTTCCTCCCTGGGGTACATATACGCCTATGACGCCCTGTCGCTGCTTCTTGTGCGCATGGTACAGGGGTGCTGTTCCGCCATGATCGTCCCTATAGCAATGGCCTACATCGGCGATATATGCCCGAAAGACAGGGAGGGCAGCTATATGGGAATGTTTACTGTCTCGCTGTTTCTGGGGTTCGGCTTCGGGCCGTTTATCGGGGGCGTCATTCAGGATTTTTTCTCTGTCAACGCTGCCTTTATCATTATGGGGGCGCTGTGCTGCCTGGCCTTTATTTTTGTAATGATGTGGCTGCCCGCATCTCAAAGCTCCCAGCACGCCGAAAAGCCGCCGCCCTCCTCATTTGGCCATATTCTCCGGTTCGATCAGATACGGGGCATAATCTGCTACCGGTTCATCAGCTCTTTTGCACGGGCAGCGGTATTGACATTTCTGCCTTTGTATGTCGGGAAAAAGCTTTCACTGAGCGGATTTCATATCGGCTTAATCATATCCGCCGGCGTGCTGGCCACCTCTTTCCTGCAGTATCCGTGCGGCAAGCTGGCCGACACCATGAACAGGAAGGCCCTGATCATCGCCGGCAATCTGTTCTATTCGGCATCAATCCTGTTTTTCCCTTTTACGGAAACCTTTTTACAGGTGCTGGGGCTCAACATGCTCATGGGCATTCTTGGTGCCGTTTCGCTGCCTGCCGCGACCGCCGTTGTCGTAGAGGAGGGTAAGCGCCACGGCATGGGCTCGACCATGGCAGTGTTTAACGTCGCGATGAGCCTTGGCCTGGGAAGCGGCCCTCTCGTAACCGGTATCATCCATGATGTGAGCGGCCTGAATTCGGTTTTTTATGCCGCTGCGGGACTGGGGATACTGGGCACGCTTGTTGCCGGGCATTTTTTACACTACTCTCCCCCGCCGCCGATGCCGCCCTCATCCTACCGCGTCGCCGAAGATATATAATTAATCAATATTACTTAACATTTATTTATTAATGTAATATTTGGATATTAAATATAATTTATATGATAATATCTTGCAAAACATGAGCCCTTCGGTTAAAATAAGGCCATGATAATCGATGCACACACACATATATTCCCCCCTGAGATATGCGCTGACCGCGGTACGTATTTTGAGAACGAGCCTGCCTTTAATCTTTTATACAATAAAAAAACGGCTAAGCTGATATCTGCAGAGGAGCTGGTACGGTCGATGGACAGGGGGAAAATCAGTGCCAGTGTCGTGTTCGGCTTTCCCTGGCGCACCACCGATCTGTACAAGCGCCACAATGATTATGTGATGGAGGCTGCAGCCCGTCATAAAAGCCGGCTTATCCCTTTTTGTACGTTTTATCCGATCGATGAAGGCGCTGCGAATGAGGCCGAGCGCTGTCTGCAGGCGGGGTGTGCGGGAATCGGGGAAATCGCCTTTTATATCGCCGGGCTGACCCCGGAATCGTGCAAAGCCTTTTCTCCGGTCGCGGCCATAGCAGGCGAGCGCAACGTGCCGATCATGCTGCACGCCAACGAGCCGGTCGGCCATTATTATCCGGGAAAATCACACATGACCATCAGAGAGATTCATGACTTTATCGGCAGCTTCCCGAACAACAGAATCATTCTTGCCCACTGGGGCGGCGGGCTGTTTTTGTACTCCTTAATGAAAAAAAGCGTAAAGCCGCTTCTGCAAAACACATGGTTTGATACTGCCGCATCAGTGTTTTTGTATGATGAGCGGATTTATGCAGTGGCAGAATCCATCCTGGGGCCGGAGCGCATCCTGTTCGGCAGCGATTACCCGCTGGCAAAGCCGGCACGCTATTTTGACGAAATGAACGCTGCGGGGTTGAGCAGGCAAAGCATGCAAAAAATATGCGGAGAAAATGCAGCAGCCCTGCTGGGCATCAGCTCGGAGGATCAAGGCTGAGCAGGCTGTAGATTTTTGCAACAGCTTTCGGCGCAGCGCTGCCCGGATTGAAAAAAAACCGCTGCGCAAACTCTTTTCGAATATCGCTTTTTTCCTCGGGGCGGGACAATCCCCGCTCCACGGTTTTTTGAAGCGCTGCCATGTCGTTCACTACCAGCCCTGCCGACTGGCCCCACTGCTCGAGGTCGGATTGCGCCACTCCGCGCTTGCGCTCTATTTTTGCGTGATGCGACATAAGCCGCGGCACATGGATTAGCACCATCGGCCGGTCAAGCAGCGAGTATTCATTAACCACCGAGCTGATGTCGCTGATCAGCAGATCGCTCACATATAAATAGGGAACCACATCGTAATCAAAAACCGGCCTGATCCGCGGATGTCCCTCATAGGAGGACAAAATGGACATCCAGTCCTCTTTCATTGCCGATTTCCACTGCCGGTATGAGCGGTCATGAAGCTTTATCAGGAAGTTGACCGGCATGTCCCCCACTGCTTTTATAATATCGCGCCCGTACATCTGCAGCGATGAGCTGGTGACGCTCGTGCGCGTCGGCGCGTAAATAACCGTTGGCAGCTGAGGATCAAGGCTAAGCCTGTTCATCAGGCCCTCGCGGTCAAGCGTGCCGTCAAAAAATGCATCGAGCTTCGGCATGCCGACGTTTTCAAATCGGAGATCATCTTCCGGCAAGTCCCAGGTCGACATGAATTTTTCCCGCATGTAGGGGCCGATCAGAAACAGCTTGTCGTAATCGAGGGCCTTTTTGTGAACCGCCCGGTTTTTAAGCGAGCACCCGTGAAAAATCTGCACCTTGGATGCAGCATTCTTGCGCTCATAAAAAAAGCTCGGGCAGATACACACATCATAGCCTTTGAACATCGAGTAGTATTTATTGATGATCTTGTCATCACCCAGGCCCACCGACCGATACAGAGCCCGGGCGTTATGGTTTGCCGTAAACCAGATATCGATGCGCGGATCGCTTTTGAGCCGGCGGTGAAGAGGCTTGAACATCGCATAGCTGAGCGGCGTCGTTGCACAAAAAAGTATCGTTTTCATGATCTGCCCGTTTTCTGCTTATAAAAAACCCGGTCGCCCGAAAGCACTTCTCGTTCCTGCTGCAGAAAAACATTTTCAGCAGTTTCAGCCGCAATGCGGGGATATATGTGCGATCGCGCGTATTCAAGGTCTTCAGGAAAATCTATTTCCACCCAGGGCAGCCCGCCGGTGCTTACATAATGGAGGCTATGGTAGGAACATATTTTTTGAAAGGCAAGCGGCGCCCATGCATTGACCACACCATCCGACACCAGCCTGTCTACCATCCCGGCAAGCACGGCGCGTCCGTCGGCTGAAAATTTAACCACTCCGACATTTTCTCCGGCAGCAACCCGCATATCCATTGTTTTGCTTATATCGACAATCCTTTCACCGTTCACCTGGACTTTCATCTCTTCAGCGCCCAGCTTTTCTCCCAGGCTGACGGCAAGGGCATCGGGATAAGGAGATTGAAGCAGCCGGAACAGTATATCCGGATGAAACAGCACATCGGCATTCAAGATCACCACACCCCCCGCACCGATATGCTTAAGCCCCAGCCAGAGAGAATAGATGCTGTTGGTGCGCTCAAAAACCTCGTTTGACACATAGTCCACTGAGCCGCCGCAATGGGCCTTGATTTTGTCCTCGCAGAACCCTGTTACCAGAACAATATCGGTTATGCCGTTTTTCCGCAGAGGTGATATCTGGAGATCGATGATCGTCGATTCTCCAACCGGCAGAAGGCACTTCGGCAAAGACCGGGTAAGCTCCCCGAGGCGCTTGCTTCTCCCGGCTGCGAGAATAATTGCTTTTTGTACTGTGCTCATTGCGTGAGTTTTCCTTTTCCGTCAAGAAGATTGCAGTACAGCTCTTCGAACCTGTCGGTCCGCTTTTCATTGTCTACCGTATCGCAGATAAAATCCCGGGCCTTTCTGCCCATCTGCTCTGCAGCGTCCGGATTGTCCAGCATGCGAAGCATAGCCGCCGAAAGCTGAGAGGCATCCCGCGGCGGCACAAGCAGACCGGTATCCCCGTCTTTTACAAAATCGGCGTTTCCCGCCACATCGGTCGAAATGACCGGCTTTCCCATTACCATTGCTTCGGCCAGGCTGCCGGTGAGGCCTTCGCCTTTCCGGGACGGCAGCACATAAAAATCCATTGCGGCAAGCAGCTCAGGGACATCGCTTCGATAGCCGGTAAAAATAAAATTTTTCCCAAAGCCGTGATTGTCCGCGCGCTCACGAAAGAAGCGGTAATCGCCGCCTCCGATCAGCATGAATGCGGCATCGGGCCGGCGACGCAGCACTGAAAATGCCGCGTCAAAAAAAACATTATGGCCTTTTTTGCGCGCAAGGTTGGCAATCATGCCGAACAGCGGGGCCGAAGGTTCTATGCCGAACTCCTTTCTGATGGCAACCCCGCTTACCCCGGTGTGAAACCGGCTCAAATCGACCCCGTTGTAAATAATTGTAATCTTCTGCGGGTCGACGAGTCCGGTTTCGACAAGCTGGTCGCGCAGCAGCGCGGCATTCACGATAATGCCGGAAACGCTCTGGCTGCCGTATACGCGTGCCCATGACGCCGGCACCGGAAAGCTGTTTTTCTTGTTTCCCAGCAGCACCGGCACCTGCAGCCCCCGCAGGGAGCGAACCGCAAAATGCAGCGCCCTGAAGCGGTGCGTATGGATCACATCAAACTGACCAGCGGCCACAAAACGCCGGAACCGGTACATGCCGATATACTTACGAAGCCGCTGCATGGGGATGCTGTCAACGGGTATGCCGGCGGAGGTCAGGTCTGCGAAAAGGCCCGAGCCGGCATCCGGGTCGCCTGCTTTTCTATTGAATATACAGTGAACAGCATGCCCTCGTGCGCTCAGCCCCTGCGCAAGGCGAAGCATTTGTACCGATCCGCCTTTCAGTATCTTGTTGTGGCTCGCAACATGAAGGATGCGAAGCGGCCGCCGTTCTGAGCGCATAGCGATATGCCGGACAGGTAAATATGCAGTAATGTTAAAAAGTTGTTAATTATAGCATCTTCATTCTTTAAAAGAAGAACTTTTTTTAGTACTATGTACAGTGGCCTGCCGCCCATGGAAGCGAAAAACAGGGCTGATGCAAACAATACAACGCCACAGAAAGCTGCAGCATCGATTATTATGGACATACTCACATGGCCTGAGACATCCTGCTGGGATGAGCTTACAAAACAGATCCCGGGAGTAACCTTTTATCATACTCCCCGGTGGCACGATATTATTACCCGTACATATCCTGATTATGAAACCGCCACGCGCGAGTTTGTTTTCGATGACGGCTGCCGTGCGGCGGTTCCCCTCATTAAAACAGGCGCAAAAGGGTTTTTAAAGAAAACCGCGCGTTTCAAATCATCGGTGTTCGGGCTCTACGGAGGCATACTGTCAGAGGAGGATTCTTTATCAGCAGCGCACGCTGAAAACATATATGGTCATCTGAAACGCACCGGCGCGCGCATTCGCCTGACAACCAACCCCTTTTCGCCCGCGTCCCTGCCTGAGGCTGCAGCTGCTGATGAGCACTTCACGCAGGTGCTCTTACTTTCCGGGGCTGATAATTTCTACAGCAAGCTGTCCCGCGGCGGTAAAAGCAATCTGAAGCAGGCCCGCAAAAAAGGCGTGACCGTGCGCTGCAGCACAGACGAAACCGATGTTTCCGCGTATTATGGTCTGTACCGTGACACGCTCGAGCGCTGGGGTGATAAAACCCTGCAAATATATCCGGAGTCTCTTTTTGTCAACATCATGAAGATGGCAGGCGATGCCGCCGGGCTGTGGCTTGCAGACATAGAGGACACTGTTGTCGCCGGCGTTGTTGTGTTTTACTGGAACAAAATCGCTTCATACTGGCACGGGGCATCGCTTCGTGATTATTTTTCCTGCTATCCGAACAATATGCTGCACATGGCGATCATTGAGGATGCTGCACAGAGAGGGTTTTCGTATTATGATTTCGGCCCCAGCGGCGGCCAGGAGGGCGTCGTGCGGTTCAAAAAATCTTTCGGCGCTGAACAAAAACCATTTTACTCGCTGAAGCTGCCGTGATGAGAGGCAGACATGGAACTAAAACGCTTTAACCAACCCCGTACGGGACACAAGTGAAAATCTGCGGAGCCTGCCATGAAGAAAGTAAGCTTTTACAAATGGTGTAAAAAACGACTGAAGCGGCACTACCGCGCACTGAAGCAGCAGTACCTTTTTGAAATGCAGCATCCAACTGTGACTCTTGAGCCCGATGTTCACATAAAGCACCCCGAGCGGCTGACGCTCGGGAAAGACGTATATATCTGTACGGGAACGCTGCTTGAGTGCGGCGGCGAGCAATGGTGCAGCTACGGGGGCGGCATAACCATAGGCGATGCGGCCTACATCGACCCGTACGCCGTGCTGCTCGGCGCCGGCGGCATCGAGCTGGGGAAGCGCTGCAGCATCGGCCACGCGGTGCTCATTACCTCATACGCACCCGATGTTGCCGCCATGGAAAAGGATCAAAGCCTCAGAGACAATCCCATCATGCCCCATGAATTCGGCAGTGTAAAAATAGAGGACAATGTGATGATCGGTCCCCACTGCATTATTTTAAAGGGCGTCACCATCGGGAAAAATGCCAAAATAACCGGCGGCTCCATCGTCCGGCACGACGTTCCCCCGGACAGCTTCATTTTCCCGAACACAAAATTTCATAACCGAACCTATCGCATAAAAAAATGATACTGAAAACAAAAAAAACAATAGCACACTCAGTGCACACCTATCTGTTTCGGACCGGCAGCTGGATATACAGCCAGCTGGTTCATGTGAAAAAATATCACTCTATGGTTGTCGCCACAAAAAAGCAGAACACCGACATTTTCCCCTGGGACGACGCCTATTTTATTTCAGACCTGTCTGCAATAAACCGCTTTTTCCAAAAAGAGTTCGCCAAAAGGACCGATTTCTATTATCCCTGCTTTTACCGCCTGCTCAAGAAAAGAAAGCCGGTCATTGTGCATTCCCATTTCGGCAACCGCGGCTGGTTTGATTTAAAGCTCACGGAAAAGCTCGGCGTGCCGCAGCTCACCACGTTTTACGGACACGATGCATCCATGATGGCCGGGCAGAAGCGCTGGCAAAAGCGCTACGGACAGCTTTTTTCACGATGCGAGCGATTCTGCGCCGAAGGCAATTACATGAAAAAAACGCTGGTGGCGCTGGGGTGCGCGCCGGAAAAAGTAATCGTCCAGCGCCTGGGTGTCGATCTTGATCAGATTCCGTTTATTCCCCGCTCGCTTTCTGACAGCGGTGTGGTGCGCATACTGTTTGCCAGCACCTTTCGGGACAAAAAGGGCCTGACCTACTGCCTGGAGGCGTTTGCCAACGTTGCCGAAAAGCGCTCGCAAATAGAGCTGAGCATAATCGGCGATGCCGGACGCAGCCAGCGCGAGCAGGCATACAAGCGTGAGGTTCTGGAGGTAATCAGGAGGCGGGGCATAGAAAACAAAGTCAACATGCTTGGCTTTAAAGACTATCCGGCTTTTATCGAGGAGGCCAAAAAACACGACATCTTTCTTTCGCACAGCATACACGGCTCAGACGGCGAAACCGAGGGCGGGGCGCCGGTCACGCTGATAGAAATGTCGGGCTACGGGATGCCGGTCATCTCAACCTGGCACTGCGACATCCCTGAGGTTATCATCGACGGTAAAAGCGGCCTGCTGGTTCCTGAAAAAGACGTGGACGCGCTGACCGACCGGCTTGACCACCTTGTGTCACATCCTGAGAAGTGGCAGGGCATGGGCCGCTCAGGCAGAGAGCACATCGAGAAAGAATACGACGCAAAAACCCAGGCACAAAAGCTTGAGAAAATATATGACTCGCTGCTGTGATGCAGCAATAACCTGTAAGATTACATCTTTTTTATAGTCATCTGTGCCCGCTTTTGCTACAATAAAAAAATAGTATCCTGCATTTATATATATCATATATTCGGGGATGTAGCTCAGTTGGGAGAGCGCTACCTTCGCACGGTAGAGGCCGAGGGTTCGAATCCCTTCATCTCCACCACCTTCTATTTTAGCCCGCAATTTCAATAGGTTGCGGGCTTTCTTTATACTCAGGGTGCGTATAGGGTGCGGTCTCTCAAGCGCGTTCATGATGCCTTTGTTGTCCTCTGTGCATATACATATGCCGTACTGGTCAATTGTCATTTTGATGCTTGAGTGGCCCGGCTGCTCTACATTCTAATCAGTGAAACGTAGAATGTTTTATATACTGCTTTCCGTGTTTACCCCGGTAGGCCGGACAATTTTTTGTCCGGCAATATACTGCCTCATACAGCACTGTCAGCATTCATAAAAAACTCGCGATATACAGGCAGCTTCAGAAACAGGTTAAGACATTTGAGAGCAAGATGCATATGAGCCAAAGGCAGATTTGCCCCCCCCTTTTTTTTCCGGTTTCAATGGAAATTCTTGTCGGGCGATACCGAAGCGTGCTGCTTTTCA